>NZ_JBSICH010000001.1:0-659334 GCF_053613315.1 Streptomyces sp. JK94
CATAGTCGCTGACCCCGATGCCCTCGCAGAAGTGCCCATCGTGCGAGCTGCAGCAGCCGACGGAATCGACCTCGAGTGCGAGGAGACGCTGAGTATCGTCTGGAACGCACACGTCATGGCGACCGGCAAGCAACTCCCGGACGACGCATTCACCATCCGCTACCCGGAGCTGGACCCCACCTGGGACTTCGACTTCGACGACCACAGCGAAATGACTCGCCACCTGCCACGCTTGGCAGCTCTCTACCTGGAGTAAGCGGCGAATCGCGATCACGAGGCACCCAGCGGAGGCGAGACTTCCCGGCGATCACTGTCTGTCACGCCCTGAGGGCGAGAATCGGTCTCCGCTGACGAATACGCGGCACCTCAACATGCGAGCCCACCAGTCTCAGCCCCCGACAGCCGGGGCAGTCGAGCTCACAGTGGCGGAGGTTCGGCGACTCCTGGCAGCTTGTCGTGCCCGGCCCTCGCACCTGGCCGGACACCGAGGACGACACCACGCGCTGAGCTGGTCGAACTGGCGCCGCCGACGCCAAGCAGTCGCCCGCCGCTGTCACTACCTACGGCGTTGTCGCACGATCGAGGGGCGGTCTCCGTGAGACCGCCCCCGCACGATCGAAGTCCCGCTACACTCCAGCCGCCCAGCGAAACCCGCAGGTCAGACAGCAAAGTCCTGCTGGAGTACTAGTACTCCATTCTGGTTTCGTCATCCACCCGGCGGATTCGTCGGGGGTTCGTCGGTAGCGGCTGCGTCGGGCTGTTGCCTGGTGCCGGTGCCAGGAGGCCCAGTGCCTCACCTGATGCCGAGTTATAGTCACAAGGTCGCGAAAAACGATGTTCCGCGGGCCCACCCGCCGGACATCGCTCGTACATCGATGCAGATGGTTCTGATCGGTGAGCGTCTCCTTGCCGAGATCGGACGTCCCGTCCGCTTTTGGCGCTGACCATCGCCGGCGCGTGTCGGCGCGACGGAGGAGCGCAGCATGCAGAAGACCATCGTCATTGTCGGAGCGGGACTGGGCGGGTTGACGCTCGCCCGGGTGCTTCAGGCTCACGGTGTCGCCGCGACGATTCACGAGGGTGAGGCTTCGGCGACGACCCGTGCGCAGGGCGGCCTGCTCGACATTCACGTAGAGACCGGCCAGGTCGCGCTTCGCGCAGCCGGTCTGTACGACGAGTTCCTCACTCTGGTCCGTCCGGGCGAGGACGCCAAGCGTGTGGTCGACCGCCACGGCACGATTCTGTTCGACATGCCTGCGGACCCCGGTTCGGCCCGTCCAGAGGTGGATCGTGGCGAACTCAGACGCCTGCTCATCGACTCGCTGGCGCCCGGGACGATCAGGTGGGGTCACAAGCTCGCCTCGGTCCGGCACCGTGTGGAGGGTGGCTACGACCTCACCTTCGCGGAAGGTTCCGCCACGCGCGCGGACATCGTCATCGGCGCGGACGGTGCCTGGTCGAAGGTGCGTCCGTTGCTCACCCCCGCCAAGCCTCTCTACAGCGGAACCTGCTTCATCGAGATCGCTCTCGCCCCGGGCGGCCAGGGCTGTCGGGCGAGCGTGGCCGCGATCGGCGGCGGCACGCTGATGGCGGTCGCGCCGGGCAAAGGCATCATCGTCCATCGCTACGCCGACGGGCATGTGCGCGGATACGTGGCGCTGAACAAGCCCGAGGGGTGGATGAGGTCGATCGACTTCGGCGACCCGTCCGCGGGCCTGCGTCAACTTGCCGACGAGTTCGATGGCTGGTCGCCGCTGCTTACCGCCTTCGTGACGCAGAGCGACGCGGAACCGTGGCTCCGACCCATCTATGCCCTGCCCGTGGGCCTCACATGGGACAGGGTGCCCGGCGTGACGCTCGTCGGCGACGCCGCGCATCTGATGTCGCCCTTCGCCGGCGAGGGTGCGAACCTTGCCATGTACGACGGCGCTGACCTGGCGGGCAAGCTGGTTGAGCAACCTGACGTCGAGGTCGCGCTCACCGCCTACGAAGAGCGGCTGTTCCCGCGTAGTAGCGACGTCGCCGACCGCTCGGCGAAGAACCTGGAGATCTTCTTCGGCCGGGAAGCACCGCAGAGCGTAGCCACTCTGTTCGATCACTCCTGAAACACGTGCCCAGTTCTTGAACTGCCGGGGTTGAGGGAGGACGTCGCCGTCGAGGGCGCGGCCGACCATCGACACGTGCATGTCGAGCTGTGCTCAAGCAGGAACTTCGTGGCCTGCGAGTGCACGCCGACGATCGTGCCCGCCCCCGATGCCGGACAGCATCAGCCCCCTCGTCCTGTCCCTGATCCCCGGGCTCATCACGTTCGCCGCCGGGTGAAAGGCGAAGCACCCGCCGCGCCCCAGCTCGCGGAGGTGAGCGGGAGGCACTGACAGCGGGCAGCTGCGCCCCCCTCGTCGACTCGGGAGCGACGAGGGGGCGCAGATCGGAGTAGCGTTCCGATTGCCGAGGTCAGAACGAGGAGACCAGTATGCCCCTCAGCAGTGACGAGCACATCGGCACACGCGTCCGTATCGCCCGGAATGCAGCCGGACTGACCCAGGTTGAACTAGCGGATTCCCTCGACCGGTCAGAGGATTGGGTCGCTGGCGTCGAGAACGGCCGTAGGGCACTTGACCGATTTTCTGTCACCCGGCCGCCCAGGGCATGGGGGACAGGATCGCCGAGGTGGCCGCGTGACGGCCCGGGTGCCCGCCGTGGGCGTCCATCGGAACCCGGCGCGGTCGGGCAGGCCGTCACGGGCACTCTGGTGGCTTCCGGGCTGTGCGACAGGCTCCTCGTCGTCGGCCGGACCACCGGGCAGGCCGCGGCCCTGGCGGACGACCTCGACGACATGCGGGCCGCGCTCGGCTCCCCGGTGCGGCCGGCCCCGGCCGTGGTGGAGGAACTGCGTGCGTGCGCCGCCGTGGTGGTCGCCGTGCGGGCCGCGTTCAGGAACACGAGGACCAAGCGACGTCCGCATGGGCGGGGCGCGCCGTGCTCATCTCCGGCGAGACCGGCACCGCCACGGCCCACACCGCCCTGCAACCGAACGCACCGACCGCCGAACTCGCCGACCCGGTCAAGCCGGACGGCCCCTTCCGCTCGCTGCCCACCGCGATGAACAAGCCCCTGCTGTCCATCGGCGGCGGAGTGCCCGTCCACCGCGACGGTCAGCTCATCGGCGCCCTCGGGCTCGGCGGCGGAGCTTCCGAGCAGAACCACGGCTTCGCCCGGACCGCGCTCCAGGCCCTCTGACCGGCCTCCGCTCGCACCGGCCGGCGTCGATCAGCACTGACCGGCAAGAAAAGTACCGACAGCACCACCGAAAGGCCCCTCATGACTGCCATCCCGAACGTGACACTCAACAACGGTGTGGTCATGCCGCAGCTCGGCTTCGGCGTCTTCCAGGTCCCCGACGAGGAGACCACCGCCGCCGTCGCCAGCGCCCTCGAGGCCGGTTACCGCAGTATCGACACCGCTGCGGTCTACGGCAACGAGGGAGGCGTCGGCAGAGCCCTCAACGCCTCCGGCCTTCCCCGCGAGGAACTCTTCGTCACGACCAAGCTGTGGAACGACGACCAGGGCAAGGGCAAGGCCCCGGCCGCCTTCGACGCCTCCCTGGACAAGCTCGGCCTCGACTACGTCGACCTCTACCTGATCCACTGGCCCACCCCGGCCCGTGACCTGTACGTGGAGACCTACAACGTGCTGGAGGGGATCCTGGCGAGCGGACGCGCCCGCGCCATCGGCGTCTCCAACTTCCGGGTTCCCGACCTGCGGCGGCTCCAGGAGAACACCGGCGTCACCCCGGCCGTCAACCAGATCGAGCTCCACCCCGCGCTCCAGCAGGACGAGCTGCGCGCCTTCCACGCCGAGCACGGCATCGCCACCGAGGCGTGGAGCCCGCTGGCCCAGGGTGCCGTCCTCAGGGACGAGCCGATCGTGAAGATCGCGGGGTCGCACGGCGTGTCCCCGGCGCAGGTGGTGCTGCGCTGGCACCTGCAGAGCGGCAACATCGTGATCCCCAAGTCCGTCACCCCCGAGCGCATCCGGCAGAACCTCGACGTCTTCGGCTTCGAGCTGAGCGACACCGACATGTCCGCCATCGCGGGCTCGGACCGCGGTCTGCGCACCGGCCCGGACCCCGACACCCTCAACTGACCACCGCCCCGACTGCCCGTCCTGCCCCTCGCATCACAGGGGCGGGTACTCGGGGCACCTGCCGCACACCGGCCTTGGCTCACATCGGTATCGATTTACCTACAGCCTCACACCCTCGACAAGGAGGAACCATCGTGCAGATCGACCTTTCCGGCCGCACCGCCCTGGTCACCGGCTCCACCCAGGGCATCGGACACGCCATTGCAGTCGGCCTCGCCCGCGCCGGGGCCCGGGTCGCCGTCAACGGCCGGGGCACGGAGCGCGTCACGGCCGCGGTGGACCGGGTGCGTGCCGACTCCGGCAACGACGACGTCATCGCCGCCGTGGGCGACCTGGCGACCGAGGCGGGTGCCGCGGCCGTACTGGAGGCCGTTCCGACAGTCGACATCCTGGTCAACAATCTGGGCATTTTCGGCACTGCCGCCCCGCTGGAGATCGACGACGCGGAGTGGCGCCGCTACTTCGAGGTGAACGTTCTCTCCGCCGTCCGGCTGATCCGCGCCTATCTGCCCGGCATGACGGAACGGGGCTGGGGCCGCGTCCTCAACCTCGCCAGCGACTCGGCCGTGGTCGTCCCCGCCGAGATGATCCACTACGGCATGACCAAGACCGCGCTGCTCGCCGTCAGCCGCGGCTTCGCCAAGGAGGCGGCCGGCACGGGCGTGACCGTCAACTCCGTCATTGCCGGCCCGACGCACACCGGTGGCGTCGAGGACTTCGTCCGTGAGCTGGTCGGCAACAAGCTGCCCTGGGACGAGGCGCAGCGCGAGTTCATGATCGAACATCGCCCGCAGTCCCTGATCCAGCGCCTCATCGAGCCCGAGGAGATCGCCCACATGGTCGTCTATCTCTCCTCGTCCTACGCGTCCGCGACCACCGGCGGCGCCCTGCGCGTCGACGGTGGTTACGTCGACTCGATCCTGCCCTGAGCAGCCCGGCAGCCGCCGGCTTCTGGTCCCACTCGTGGACGGTCGCCTCAACAAGATGGTCGACGACTACACCGCTGACGCGAACAAGCGCTCCATCGAGGACAGCCTCAAGCGGCTGAACACCGACCGGCTCGACGTCGTCTGGGTGCACGACACCGCCCAGGACTTCCACGGTGACCGATGGCTCGCCCGGGCCGAGACGGCCCGCACCGGTGCCTTCCGGGTCCTGGACGAGCTGCGCGATCAGGGTGTGATCAAGGCCTGGGGCTTGGGCGTCAGCCGTGTTGAGCCCGTCGAGCTCGCCCTCGCCTTGGACGAGCCGCGCCCCGACGGCTTCCTGCCGGCCGGCCGCTACACCCTGCTGGACCATCGCCAGGCCCTCCAGCGGCTGCTGCCCGCGGCGCAGGAACAGGGCGTCGACATGGTCGTCGGCGGCCCTTACAGCTCCGGAGTCCTGGCCGGCGGCACCCACTTCGAGTACCAGGAGGCCCCGGCGCACATCCTGGAAACCGTCCGGCGCATCCGGGAACTGACCGACCGGCACGGGGTGTCCATCAAGGCCGCCGTGCTCCAGTTCGCGCTCGCCCACCCGGCCGCAGCCGCCGCGATTCCCGCGCCACCCGCCCCTCTCGCACAGCCGAAGACCTCGGCGCCCTGCGCGAGGAGATCCCCGCCGCCTTCTGGCACGACCTGCGCGCTGCCGGCCTGCTCACCCCGGCGCCCCCGCTCCCCGCTGGCGTCTGACCGCCCCCGTACCCCCTCCCCGCATCCCCCACGTGAAGAAGCCGCCATGGCCTCCACTTCCGTGAGCCGCGTCGTCCAGGCCTCCCCCGAGCAGGTCTGGGAACTGATCGGCGGCTTCCACTCCCTGCCCGACTGGCTGCCGTACATCCCGAAGACCGGCCGGTGAAGAGGGTCTTGGCCTCCTCGTCACTCACGCCTTCGGGGAACGAAGCGTCCACTCCACTGGATCTCGGCGGCCTCCGGCCTGCCGGGCACGGAGAAGACACGGAGATCTACCGTGACGGGCTGGAGGCCGTGGCCACGGCCCTCGCGACGCCATGGCCGAGGTCACCAGGACCGGGTCCTGATGGCGGATGGCCTGTGACCGGACACCGCAGCAGGCCCCGCAGCGAGAGGCCCGGCTGGTCGCCTGGCCAGCCGGGCCCCTCGCTGTTCTGCCTGTGCCACTGACCTCGGCTCGTCGTCGCCACCTGGAGGACCAGCACTGCAACGCCGCCTGCTGCTGCGGCGCTGTCGGGTGCCCAGGCGGCGAGCGCCCGGGCAGCGGCCCGGAGGCTCAGAGCAGGGAGAGTTCCGTGGTGAGCTTTTCCAGGGGCTGCCAGGTCAAGCCGACAAGCGCCGCGTGCTTCCATGCGATCCGCCCTCCGGGGGCGATGAGGAACACCGAGCGCCTCAGGCCGACGCCGGGGGCGGCGACGCCGAAGAGCTTGGCCACGGTGCGGTCCGGATCGCTGAGCAGGGGCATGCGGAGGTTGTTCGTGCGGGCGAACTCCTCGTGACTGTCGACGTCCTGCGGGCTGATGGCCCAGACCTCGGCACCCAGTTCGGTGAACTGCTCCAGCCCGCTCGAGTAGGAGCACAACTGCTTGGTGCAGACACCTGAGTTGTCCTGCGGGTAGAAGGCGAGGACCAGGGGGCGCGCGCGTTCGATGTCGAGCCTGTAGGTCCCCCGGGCGAAGCCACCACCGCGCAGCACGCCTCCGGAGAGGACGAACTCCGGCGCCGTACTCCCTGTTTCTATCGAGCCTGCCATTGTGTCTCCTTGTATGCCGTCTGTGCTGGGTGAGCCGGTGCGAACGCCGTGCCGTTCATCGGGTGGCCGTCGCAGCCTGCCGGATCAGACCGGTCACGGTGTCCGGGCGGGTCAGCATGACGGCGTGGGGCGCGTTGACCTCGGTGGTGTGCGCGTGAGCCCGCTTGGCCATGAAGCGCTGGGTGGCCGGGGGCAGAGCGTGGTCCTGGCGCGTGACCAGGTACCAGGAGGGAATGTCTCGCCAGGCGGCGTTCGTCGCGGTCTCCTCGAGGGCCGCGGCGCTGATCGGCCGTTGCACGGCGGCGAGGCTGTTGGCCTTGCGTGCGGACAGGGACGCGGCGAACACGTCACGGTACTTGTCGGGCTTGATGGAGAGGTCCACGCCGCTCACGCCGTTGCCCATGTCGAAGGGAACGGGGTTCAGCGCGTCCGGTGTGGCGTGCGAGCCGGGATTCTTGGCGACCAGCGCGCCGAGTGACTCGCCCTTGTCCGGCGTGAAGGCCGCGACGTAGACGAGTGCCTTCACATGGGGCTCCTCCGTGGCAGCCTCCCCGATGACCGCGCCGCCGTAGGAGTGCCCGACCAGGACGACCGGACCCCCGATGCTTTCGATCCGGCTCTTCACATAGGCCGCGTCCGAGGCGAGCCCGCGCAGGGGGTTGGCGATCGCCTGTACGGGATATCCCTGGGCCTGCAACCGGTCGATCACCGGGCTCCAACTGGAGGAGTCGGCCCAGGCGCCGTGTACGAGCAGGACGGTCGGCTTCGGCGCCGAGTGCGAGGCGGCAGCTGCGGCCGTGACGGTCTTCCCGTCATCCGAAGGGCTGCTGGCGAGAGCGGGGACTGCGACGGCGGCCAGGGCTGCCGCACCGGCGACCGCGAGTACGGCGCGACGGGTACGGCGTACGGGCTGGGTGTGACGTCGGGACATGGTGTGCCTTCTCTGCTGGTGGCATGAGGAGACCCGGAGGGCTCCATGGGTAGATGGAACGTTCTATCTACTTTGCTGACCGTACTGCTTGCTTTGGTCTTCGTCAATCGACGACTGGATCACTGGAAGCTGCGTGGCGAGAGGAGTTGGCCGGCCGTGAGTCATCTGTACCCGAGAGGCAGAGGGTGTGGCCGCCTCGCCGTCCTGCTGAAGAACGGTCGTTCCGGTAGAGTGGTGTCATGACCCCGCCCCAAGCCCCCGCGACAGCGTCTCCGGCCCGAGCCCGGCTCCTGGAGACGGCCTCCGCCATCTTCTACGCCGACGGCATCCGTCACGTCGGCGTGGACCGCATCATCGCTGAGGCCCAGGTCACCCGGGTCACCTTCTACCGCCATTTCCCCAGCAAGGAAGATCTCGTGCTCGCCCATGTCGAGCAACGCGACCAGCAGATCAGGTCGGTGGTGACGGAGGCGTTTCGGACGAGTACCGACCCCGAGGCCCTGCTGCTGATGATGATGGCGGGCATCGGGGCGGAGATCTGCGGGCCGGGCTTCCGTGGCTGCCCGTTCATCAACGCCGCCGCCGAGTACCCGGACCCCGGGCATCCGGTCCGGCGGGCGGTCCAGGCCCACCGGACCTGGTTCCGGCAGACGGTCCTGAACCTCGTGACCGCTGCGGGCTGCACCGACAGCGAGCACACCACCGCGGTGCTCGTGCTTCTGCGGGATGGTGCGATGGCTGGGGGAGACCTGGACGATCCGCAATCGGTGCGTGAGCACTTGATGCGGACTGTCTCTACCGTTCTCGAGGACGGGCGGAAAGCCCGGTAGAGAGGGCCGTGCCGCCCGGCCGGTCCCTACATCACCCTCCCGTCCACCCCAACCGACAGGTCGGAAAATGCAGCAGCCACAGAACGAACTCGGCGCTTTCCTGCGCGCGAACCGTGCCCGCACCGAACCGTCCGACGTGGGTCTGCTCGCAGGTGGTGGCAGCCGGCGAGTCAAGGGCCTGCGGCGGGAAGAGGTGGCTGTGCTCGCCGGCGTGAGCGTCGACTACTACGCCCGCCTGGAACAAGGGCGCGAGCGCCACCCGTCACCGCAGGTGGTCGACGCGGTGGGCCGGGCGATGCACCTGACACCGGACGCGCGGACCCATCTCTTCCGGCTGGCGGGCCTTCACCCCGCACTCACCTCGGCCGCGGACCGCGATCTGGTTCACCCCTCCCTGCTGCACCTGCTGGACGCCTTTCCCGCAGCAGCCGCCTACGTGCTGAGCCCCGCCTTCGACGTACTCGCGAAGAACGCCATCGCCACCGCGCTCCTCGCACCCTTCGAGGGCACCTCGAACATGGTCCGGGTGCTGTTCCAGCACCCCCGTGCACGAGAGGTCTTCGTCGAGTGGCCCGTCGTGGCGCGCGCCACGGTGCACGCGCTGCGGCTGCACGCGGGACGGTTCCCCGACGACCCCGGCATCAGCTGCCTCGTGGCGGAGATGTCGCAGGAATCGCCGGACTTCCGGGGGCTGTGGCAGGAGAACGAGGTCGAGAGCATGACCCGCGCGTACAAGGTCTTCGTGCTGCCCGGCGTCGGTCGCATCGAGCTGACGTACCAGACCTTCGACGTCCACGACGCTCCAGGACAGCAGCTTCTGGTCGGCGTTCCCGAGCCCGGCAGTGCGAGCGCCGCGGCGGTCACGTCCCTCGTGGCGCCGGCCGAGCGCGGCGCGACGACCATCGTGTGATGCCCTGCCGAGGCTGCGACGCGGGGGTGAGGGAGCTACACGCCACCTCCGATCCACGCGGAACCGCCCCGTTCGCGGCTCCCGGATAGGTTCGTTCCATGATCACCACTTCCGCTCGGCTGCTTCGGTTGGTGTCCTTGTTGTCGAGGAGGCCCACCTGGTCCAACGCGGAACTCGCGCGGCAACTGGACGTCACCGAGCGCACGGTGCGCCGGGACGTCGACAAGCTGCGTGAGCTCGGTTACGGCGTGGAGTCCGTACCGGGGCCGGGTGGCGGCTATCGTTTCGGTGCGGGCAACCGCATGCCGCCGCTGAACCTGGACGACGACGAGGTCTTCGCCGTGGCCGTGGCGCTCAGGGAAGCCGCACACGGGTCGGCACTGGGTGCCGACCCGGCAGCCCTGTCGGCACTGCTGAAGCTGCGGCAGATCCTCCCCACCCGGATGGCGAGGCGGCTGGCGGGCCTCGACGCCACCGTCGAACACACCCCGCGCTGCGAGACCCCCCGGGCGTCCGCCGACGTGCTGTTGCTCCTGGCCTCCGTCTGCCGGGCCTCCGAGCGCACCACACTCACCTACCGCGACATGCACGGCACCACCACGGTCCGGTGCGTCGATCCGCACCGCCTCGTGTACACCGGCGCACACTGGTACTTCGTGGCCCGCGACGTCGGACGATCGGCCTGGCGGACGTTCCGTGCGGACCGGGTCGTGGAGGTCGAGTCCACCGGGGAA
The DNA here is from genome assembly GCF_053613315.1 of Streptomyces sp. JK94. Classification (NCBI taxonomy): domain Bacteria; kingdom Bacillati; phylum Actinomycetota; class Actinomycetes; order Kitasatosporales; family Streptomycetaceae; genus Streptomyces; species Streptomyces sp. JK94. The sequence continues at coordinate 10,258 of NZ_JBSICH010000001.1, forward strand.
GTGGTCGAGGTGCTGGACGCCCCGGACGCCGCTCAGCTGGTCTCCGACACCATCACCCGCACCGGATATCCCTTTTTCGCCCGGGTCCGGCTTCCGCTGTCCTACGACGACGCCCGGCGCCTGGTGGCACCCATCGTCGCCACCCATGAACCGGACGGGCCGGACGCGACGGTCATCAGCATCGGCGGGTCCGACCCCGACCAGCTCGCCGGTTACCTCCTCAGCCTGCGCACGCCGCTGGAGGTGCTGTCACCCGACACCGTTCGCGAGGCGCTCCTCGCCCGGCTCGACGTCCTGTACCGCGGCAATCGCGCGGGTCGGCAGGAAGCCGACGAGCAGAAGTGACGGTCGGAGCGGCGGTGACGAGGAGAGCCGTGGTGACGATCAGGCGGGTCCCAAGCAGCGACCGGTGAAAGACCAGGACCGTACGTGTCCGGATCTGCTCCTAGCCTGGATGCGAGGCAACAGCGCCGAGCGGGTTACCGCTCGGGACCGGCCTTTCCCGCAGTCCCACTTCTTACCTGTTCATGGGAGCGCATCATGTCAGCCACCCCCCGCCTGCTGGTCTACGGAGCCACCGGTTACACCGGGAAGCTTGTCGCGGAGCACGCCAAGGAGTCGGAACTCGACGTCGTCGTGGCCGGCCGCAACCAGGAGCGCGTCAAGGCACTCGGTGAGGAACTCGGCGTCGACAGCCGCGCTTTCACGGTCGACGACCCCGCACTCGTGCGCGACGCGCTCGACGGCATCACCGTGGTCCTGAACGTGGCCGGCCCCTTCCACCGCACCGCGGGCCCGCTGATGGACGCCTGCATCGACAAAGGTGTGCACTACCTCGACACCACCGCCGAGTACGACGTGTTCGCCGCCGCGCGCTCCCGGCACGCCGAGGCCGCGACCGCCGGCGTGATGGTCATGTCCGGCGCCGGCTGGGACGTCGTGCCCAGCGACTGCGTGGCCGCCCACGTCGCGGCACGCGTCACCGAGCCCGTCAGTCTGCGCCTGGCGCTCAAGCTCCTCAGCGCGACCCCCGAGGAGTCGGAGGGCCTGAACCTCTTCTCCCGCGGGTCGATCGTCAGCGCCACCGAGGGCATTGGTGACCTGGGCGTGCTGGTCCGCAAGGACGGGGACATCGTCGCGCTGCCGGAGCCCAAGGCAGCCTCGTTCGACTTCGGTGACGACGGTCCGGAGGAATGCGTATCCGTGTCCATGGGCGACCTGATCACCAGTCACTACGCCACAGGCGTCCCCTCGATCGAGGTGTACGTGCAGGTCGGCCGGCCGCTCCCCATCGACCTGGACCTCTCGACGCTGCCCGACGGCCCTACCGCCCAGGAGCGGCAGGTGGGACGCAGCAAGGTGGTAGCCGAGGTCACCGGCCGGGACGGCAGCGTGACCCGGGCCCTGATCGACACACCGACCGGCTACCGGTTCACCCAGCTCTCCTCCGTGGAGATCGCCCGCCGCGTACTGAACGGCTCCTTCACTCCCGGCTTCCAGTCGCCTTCCTCCGCCTACGGCCCCGAACTGGCCCTCGCCGTCGGTGACTCGCAGATCAAGGACCTGTAGGGGGACGCGCGGGCGGGCCGGCCCACCCGCGGATTCCGAGTGGAACATGGGTGTATGGCACCCAGGAAGACAGGTCCTTCCTGGCTGGTCGCCGCGCGAACAGACTGAGGGTGTTCGCCCGCCGGGGCGAGCGAACCCCCCTGTCGAAAGGCCACTGCCATGCCTGCTTCCACCTCCTCGATCTCCAGCGCCCGACAGATCGAGAACCTCATCGCCCGCTACTCGCACCTCGTCGACGAGGGCAACTTCGCGGAGTTCGGCGCACTCTTCGAGAACGCGGAGTTCGTGTCGGGCGAGGTGAGCCTCCGCGGCGGGAAGGCCATCGAGGACCTGATCAGCTCGATGCTGGTCGTGCACGACGACGGGACCCTGCGCACCCGGCACATCACGACGAACATCCTCATCGAGGTGAACGAGGACGACGACAGCGCCGAAGCACGGTCGTACTACAACATCCTCCAGGCAGTGCCCGGCCTCCTGCCCCTGCAGATGGTGGCGGGCGGGCGCTACCGCGACCGCTTCGAACGGCGTCAGGGGACGTGGTCCTTCGCCCGACGGGAGGTCACCATCGACTTCACCGGCGACACCCGCTACCACCTCAAGACCCCGCAGGACGCCTGAAACGCACCGAAGGACCGGCTCGCGTCGGGCACGCCGACGTCTGGTGCGCCGAGCCGGGAAGGAGCGCGGATGCGCATGCACGTGCCCTCCATGGTGCCCACGGACTCGGCACGAACCCGTGGGTACACCGGGGAGCCACGGGAGAACTCCCTGGGGGAGTTCCTGCGGGCCCGCAGGTCCCGGCTGGCTCCCGCGGACGTCGGCCTGGGCACCGGTGGTCGCAGCCGCCGGGTGGATGGACTGCGCCGGCAGGAGGTGGCGGTCCTGGCACACGTCAGCGCCGACTACTACAGCCGACTGGAGCAAGGCCGCGAGCGACACCCTTCGCCCCGGATCGCCGAATCCCTCGCCCGGACCCTTCGTCTGACCCCCGACGCGCGAAGCCACCTGTTCCGTCTCGCCGGACTCAACCCGAACCTGCGTCCCGACACCGCCCGCGGACAGGTGCACCCGGAACTACTGCACCTCCTGGACGCCTCTCACCAGGCAGCGGCCTACGTACTGAGCCCCAGCTTCGACCTCCTGGCAGCCAACGTGCACGCCCGACTACTGCTGTCCCCCTTCGCCGGCGCCGACGAGGCCGGCACCGATCAGAACCTGCTCCGGATCCTCTTCACACACCCCGAGGCGCGGACCTACTTCACCGAATGGCCTGTGGCCGCCGCCGGCTCCCTGCACACGCTGCGCCTCAATGCCGTCCGGCTGCCCCAGGACACCGACATCGCGGACCTCGTCACCGGCCTGTCCGCCGAGTCGGCCGACTTCGCAAGACGCTGGGAGAACGGCGCAGCGATCGGCCTGGACCACGCGTACAGAAGGGTGGCGCACCCGGCAGCCGGACACATCGAGCTCTCGTACCGCGTCCATGGCATGGCGGCCGTCCCGGGGCAGCACCTGCTGGTCGGAGCTCCCGCCCCGGGAAGTCGCAGTGCCGAGGCCTTCACCTACCTCGCGGCCATGGGCGGACAGCAGCCATGACAACCACGGCCCTTACCCGTCTTCCGCCGTACAGGTGGCAGAGAAAGAGTTCATCATGAACACACGTGCACACATCGGAGTCACCGGACTCGCGGTGATGGGCCGACATCTGGCCCGCAACTTCGCCCGCCACGGCTACACGGTCGCCGTCCACAACCGGACCGCGTCGCGTACCAAGGCCCTCATGGAAGAGTTCGGTCACGAGGGCACTTTCGTGCCGGCCGAAACCGCCCGGGATTTCGTCGATGCCCTGCAGCGTCCCCGCCGCCTCATGATCATGGTGCAGGCGGGGGCGGCCACGGACGCGGTCATCGACGAATTCGCCCCGCTGCTGGAGTCCGGGGACATGATCATCGACGGTGGGAACGCCCACTTCGCCGACACCAGGCGTCGTGGGACGGCTCTGCAGGCACGCGGTATCCACTTCGTCGGAGCAGGTGTCTCAGGCGGTGAGGAGGGCGCGCTGAACGGGCCGTCCATCATGGTGGGCGGTTCGAAGGAGGCCTACGCCGTCCTGGGCCCCATGTTCGAGACCATCAGCGCCCATATCCACGGGGAGGCCTGCAGCACGCACATCGGGTCCGACGGCGCCGGTCATTTCGTGAAGATGGTCCACAACGGCATCGAGTACGCCGACATGCAGCTCATCGCCGAAGCCTACGACCTGCTCCGCCAAGTGGCCCAGTACAGTCCGGCCGAGATCGCCGAGATCTTCCGCACCTGGAACGAGGGGCGACTGAACTCCTATCTGATCGAGATCACCGCCGAGGTGCTCTCCCACACGGATGCCGACACCGGCAGGCCCTTCGTCGACGTGGTCGCCGATGCCGCCGGACAGAAGGGCACCGGCCGCTGGACCGTACAGACCGCTCTCGACCTCGCCTCCCCCGTCACCACCATCGCTCAGGCGACCTTCGCACGCGCAGCCTCCGGGCAGTCCGCCCTGCGTACCGCCTACCGTCCGCTGCCCGGCGGCATGCACATACCGAAGAGTCGCTCCGAGGCAGAACGCTTCACGTCACAGGTCGAGCAGGCGCTGTACGCCTCCAAGGTCATCGCGTACGACCAGGGCTTCACGATGATCCGGGAGGCCGCGCTCGCCTACGGCTGGGACATCGACTTCGGAGCGGTGGCCGGCATCTGGCGAGGCGGCTGCATCATCCGCGCCGCCTTCCTCGACCGCATCCGCACGGCGCACAAGACCGCCCCCGACCTCGTCAGCCTGCTGGCCGAGCCCGGATTCGCCGAGGAGATCACCGCCGCCCAGGTCCCCTGGCGCGAGGTCGTCGCCTCCGCTGCCCGACGTGGTGTCCCCGTTCCCGCGTTCGCCGCGGCACTGTCGTACTACGACACACTGCGGGCCGACCGGCTGCCCGCCGCGCTGCTGCAGGGCCAGCGGGACTATTTCGGCGCTCACACCTACCGGCGTATCGACCGGCAGGGCGCCTTCCACACGCACTGGGCGCATCCCGACCGCCCTGAAACAGACGTCTGATCCGGACCGTCACGTCCACGGTCACCGGCGGTCTGCCTGGGTGCGGCACACCCACCCTCGCACAACCTCCCTCTTGGGGGCCCTGTCGGCGAGTGTGGAGTCCACACCACCGCGGACCATCGTCCGCATCCGCAGTTCTGCGACTCCGAGAACCCAGAAGGAAGCACCATGTCACTCACCTCGTACCGCACCCTCGGCCGCTCCGGGCTCCGCGTGAGCCCTCTCGCCTTCGGCGCCATGAACTTCGACGACGGCAGCTGGGGCTCCGGCCCCGAAACCTCGTTCGGGCTGCTGGACCACTACCTCGACGCCGGCGGCAACTTCGTGGACACCGCCAACATGTACAACGGCGGCGCCTCCGAAGAGACCCTGGGCCGCTACTTCGCCGAGCGTCCCGGCCGCCGTGACCGCGTCGTCCTGGCGACGAAGTTCGGCGGCAGCATGGCGGCCGACGATCCCAACTCCGGCGGCGCCGGCCGCAAGGCGATCCGCGCCCAACTGGACTCGTCTCTGCGCCGGTTGAACACCGACTACATCGACCTGTACTGGATGCACCAGTGGGACCGGCACACTCCCGTCGAGGAGACCCTTTCCACCCTCACCGATCTGGTTCGCGCGGGCAAGATCCACGCCATCGGCCTGTCCAACGCGCCCGCCTGGTGGGTCGCCGAGGCCGCCACCACCGCCCGGCTGCGGGAATGGGAGCCCGTCGCCGCACTCCAGGTCGAGTACTCCCTGCTCGCCCGCAGCGTCGAGGGCGAGACCTTCGGAGCCGCCCGCCGCTTCGGACTCGGTATCACGCCGTGGAGTCCGCTGGCCAGTGGTGTCCTGTCCGGCAAGTACTCGCGCGCCGCCACCGAGGTGGCCGGTTCCGGGCGCACCGCGTATGCCGCCTCCTACCTGAGCGAACCGACCTTCGTTCTTCTCGACGCCCTGCGGGAGATCGCCGACGGCCTCGGTACGACGGTGGCAGCGGTGGCGCTCGCCTGGGTGCGGCAGCGCTCCGAGGTGACGTCCACCTTGGTCGGCGCCCGGACACAGGAGCAGCTGGCCGCCAATCTCGCCTCGCTCGACGTCACGCTCACCGACCCGCAGATCACCGAACTGAACAGCCTCACGGCACCCACCCTCGACTACCCGCACAGCATGATCGAGTCCATGGTCGGCTTCCAGCAGGGCGACACCACGGTCAACGGCCTGTCCGCCAAGGCGTTCGTCCGCTGACCGCCGCCTACAGCACTGCGTGACGAGAACGGAACACACCATGGCCGAGACACTCGAGATCACCACCTTGCGCCCGGCGCCGGGCCTCGCCGCCGACGACTTCGTCAAGGCGAACGCGGACATCGACGCCTACCTGAAGCGACAGCCGGGCTTCCTGTGGCGACGCATCGTCGAGACCGACGACGGACGCGTCATCGACATCGTCGCCTACGACAGCCTGCCGCACGCCCGCTCCGGCGCGGCCGGTATCACCGGCGAAATGGCGGACTCTCCCGTCCACGCAACGATCGATCACGACAGTGTGGACTGGCAGCTCACCACCGCGCTGCACCACGTCACATGACGGAGAGACCAGCATGCCGTTCGCCGACGAACTCATCAGCCGCCACACCGTGCACAACCTCACGCACGCCATCAGGGCCGCCGCTCCGGACGCCGGCCTCACGGCACTCCACGCGGCAGCACGGCAGGTCGGCGCGCTGCCCCTCAGACAGCGCGCCGACCTGCTGCGCGACGCACTGCTGACGGACCTGCCGGGCGATTACGCCACACTCGCCCGGACCGTACGGACAGCCCGCGACAACGCACCTCAGTTCACCGGATGGCTGATCTGGCCGGTCACCAGCGCGGTCGCCACCCGCGCAGTCCAGGAGGACGAGTCCTCCTCCTTCGACGACGCCATGGCGCTCCTCGCCGACCTCACGGGGCGGCTCTCCTCCGAGTTCGCGATCAGGACACTGCTGCGACACGACCTAGACCGGGCGCTCAACACCATCGTGGGCGGCTGGACCGGATCGGCGGACCCCGACGTGCGCCGGCTCGCCTCCGAAGGCACCCGTCCCTACCTGCCCTGGGCGGTACGGGTGCCGCAGATCCTGACCCGTCCCGGAGTGACCGTCCCCGTCCTGGACGCCCTCTACCGGGACGAGAGCGAATACGTACGCCGCTCGGTCGCCAACCACCTCAACGACCTCAGCCGCGACCACCCCGAGATCGTCGTCGACACGGCGCGCCGCTGGCTGGACAGCCCGGACGCCACCACGGAACGCCTGGTACGGCACGGGCTGCGCACGCTCGTCAAGCGCGGCCACCTCGGTGCACTGGAACTGCTCGGCTTCGCTCCCGCGGTCCTGGACGTGGTCGGGCCCCGACTGGACCGGGACATCGTCCCTCTTGGCGGGAGCGTCCAGCTCACAGCCTCGATCCGCAACGTAGGTGCTGCTGCGGCGCGGCTGACGATCGACTACATCGTGCATCACCGCAAGGCCAACGGAACCCGGACCGGCAAGACCTTCAAACTCGCCACCCGAACCCTCGCACCGGGCGAACAGACGGAGGTGATGCGGGAGCACTCGTTCCGGCCGATCACGACACGCCGCTACTACCCCGGGCGGCACGCGATCTCCCTTCAGATCAACGGAGTCGAGTCCGACCGGTCCGAATTCGAGCTGGCCCCCACGGACACACCGTGACGTGCGTCATGGGAGGGAAGCGGGGGTGGTCTCCGGGCCCCCGCAGGCGATCACCGTCCATGTTCCCTCGCATCGGTCACGTGTGTCACCCGTCTGCCGACAGACCGCATCACCACACCGACAAACCAGGACCGGATTCGTCCGCATCTGCCTCTAGCGTCGTCAATGACACCGACCATCTCCCTGGAGGGACACCTAATGAACGAGACGCCGACACACGACGAGAAGGCCGGCCTCATCGAGGCCGAGGACAAGGCACTGCAGGTCCGAGCCCAGTACGAGCAGATCGAGCAGCGCGTACTGGGCCGGACCTGGACACTGCCGGAACTCGCGCTCGGCTTCACGAACGACGCAGCCTACATCGGGCGCCTGGTGCTGGCCGCCGAGCGTACCTGGGGCATCGACGGTGACGTGGACGCCGAACTGCGGCACAAGCTGGCTGAGTGTTTGTGGTGGGTCTTCGTGCTCGCTGATCGACTCGACGTCGACATGCCGGAAGCCTACGAGGCCACCCTGGATCGCATCGGTGACGGCCTGCGACGGACCCTGCAGGGCATGCCCGTGAGCTGACACGCGGCTGTCGGTCTCGCGGAATGACCACGCCCGTGCGTAGTGACAGCGGCAGGTACTGTCGCCGTGCTTCGAGGCAATGAAGTCGGCGGCCCACCGCGGGTTCCCGATCCGGTCAGGAGCCGGTGTCCGGGGTCGGCTCCACGAGGAAATCCTGCACCGCGTGGACAACGCTCGCCTTGCTCGGCCTTCCCGCGGCGGCGAACGCCCGCGACAGCCTCGCGTCGCATCCGTGCAGGTGCGGGACCTCGTTGCCTTGTCCGCATGCAGCGCTAGGTGTTGTGCGTCGGAACAGCGACCGAAGCGGGGCGTGTCGTGTTCGATGGCCTCCGACCGTCGCCGGCGAGCCGGGACCTGGTGTCTATGACGACCCGTCGCCGGCGTTCTGACCGCTGGACTCAGTTCCTTTTTCGGGCGATGCGCACGCCGATGCGCTTGCCCCAGAGTCGTTCATCTCGCTTTCACTGACATCCTCTGCGCCCTCATTTGTTACTGCAGACCTGCGGATACAAGATCGAGACGACTTCTCGGCATTCTTCAAGACGAGGGGCGATGCCCGTGCGATCACCGGCGTGGCACAGGTAGCCCCCGAGCGTTCCACTGCCAGTCTTCCGGGCGGGCAGCGGAGTCGAGCCGAATGACTCACTGAGTAGACGCGGCGTTGGTCAGGATGCCGACCCCCTGGAACTCTGACAGCACGGGGAACTCCTCGTCGGAAGCGCTCCTGATGGAGCCCCTCATGCCTGCGCCCGGAGCCCTCACCTCCCACCTTGTCGCAGCGGGCACACGGACGTGCGCGCGCCGAAGGCGACGTTCCTTTCGGTGCGAGGCTCGGGCCGTCGCGTGCCCGTGCTCCCGTCGTAGCGTTGGCCAACTGTCCGGCAGATGAGGGTGAGGGGCCGGACGAGGGGTGGTTCACTGCCATCGCGTCTTGCCGACCCGTCCCCTGCCCTCCCTGCAGAGCCGCTTGGCGGCAGACGGATCCGCCCGGTGCCGGCCGGCGAGGGCTGCCAAGAACTGCTGCGGCGCGGTCTTGCGCACAGTGACGGCCGACAGCCGGGGGCCGTCGTTCTGGTTGATGGTTTCGGGACGGTCCGGCAGTGCCGTCCTTCGAAGCCAGTGGCTCACCCCAGTGGGCGGGGCAGCGGGTGGCGTTCGCCGCCGCCCCGCCCCCTGGGGTGACTCTCTGCCGAAGACGGTGGGCCGACCTGAGTGCAGCACACCCGCTGTCAGGTCAGCCGGCGGGCTGGCTTCGAGAGCGTCGGGCGCTGAGACCGAAGAGGGCAACGAGCACGGCGGCGGTACCTAGGCCGGCTGCTGTCCAGAAGGCGCCCGCCAGGCCCGGGAGGAAGGCGCCGGGCTCGCCGCCGCTCGTGTGGACCGCGACGATGACGGCGATGCCGAGGGAGCCGCCCACCTGCTGAACCATCTGCAGGAACCCGGACATCGATCCGCTGTGCCGGGCGGGCACTCCCTCCATGATCAGCATTGTCCCCGGAGTGAACACGAGGGCGACGCCGAGGCTGTGGAGCACTAGGGGGGCCACGACCCCGCCGAGATAGGTGCTGGAGGCGTCCAGGCCGGCGAACCAGACGAAGCTGACGGTGACCAGCGCCGTGCCGAGGACGAGCAACCGACCGGCTCCGACCCGCCGTACGAATGCGGGCACGAACTGCGTGACGATCAGGACGGTTCCTGTCAGGGGCAGGAAGGCCAGGCCGGCGACCAAGGCGCTCATGCCCAATTCCCGTTGGTGGAACTGCACCAGCGTGAACAGCAGAGAGAAGTGGACCCCCACGGTGAGCCCCATCGCGCCCAGTGCCGTCGCGCGCTTGCGATGACGGACCAGGGAGAGGTCGAGCAGCGGGAGTCCGACGCGCCGCTCGACGGCGACGAACGTGGTGAGCAGGACGAGAGCGAGGATGAAGGTGACCGCGGTTCCCGCGGTGGCCCAGCCCGTCTCCGCGGCGTGCACGAAGCCGTAGACGAGGGCCAGCGACCCGAGGGTCGCGGTGATCGCTCCCGCCACGTCCACCCGGCCTCCGGTCGGCCGGTCCTCCTTGACGAGCCATTGGACGACGAGAACGACGACGGCGCCGATGGGCAGGTTGATCAACAGGCCCCACCGCCAGGAGAAGAAGGCGGTCAGCGCGCCACCGAGGATCAGACCGAAGGACGAGCCCACTGCTGAGGCGGCGGTGAACAGGGCCATGTTCCGGCTGCGGGCGTGCTCGTCGCGGGCGATGGCGGTGATCAGGGACAGGATGCTCGGTGCCGCGATGGCCGCTCCGACTCCCTGCGCCACCCGGGCGACGACCATGATCGTCGCGTCGGGGGCGAGGCCGGCGGCCAGTGACGCGAGGGCGAACAACACCGTTCCGATGGTGAAGACCCTGACCCGGCCCAGAACGTCGCCGAGTCTGCCGCCGAGCAGCATGAGTCCGCCGAAGGCCAGCGCGTAGGCGTTGGGCACCCAGGAGAGGCCGGCGGGGGAGAAGCCAAGGTCCTGTTGCAGCTGGGGGAGTGCGACGGTCACCACCTGCGCGTCGAGTTGCAGCATGAGCTGTGTGGCCAGGATGGCGACCGTGGCCAGGGCGACGAAGCGCGGCACGGTCACGGTGGGCACCCTGCGGTGTTCCGTCGGGGCCGGAGATGTATCGGCATCGCTGCCGGTGTGGACGGACATGCCACCTCATAGGGGGATGGGTTGATGAAAAGGCGGAGGAGGCCGCACGTACGAGTAGCTGGCACCCGCGCCAGGGGCGAGGGGTCGCGTCTCGCTCGGCACGGCCGTGCAGCCGAAGCGGAACCGTTATTGTAACTAAGGTTGATACATTTTATCAATGGCCGACGGCGGACCGGACGTCGACCGTGGGGGGTCCCGCGTGCACCCCCGGTCGCAGGGCGGATGCGTCGCGGCGTGCGGTGGCGGAGATCGGTGTGGTCGCGGTTCCCGGAGGCGCGTCTGGCCCGGCGGTGTCGCGCGCGCTGACGGAACACATCGAGTGGGAGCGCAGCCCCCGGCCCTATCGAGGCCGAGGGCTTCCGCGAATCCCAGGGGCGAGACCCCGAGGAGGCTGAGCGCGCCGGGAACGCCTGGCGGCCCACGACCCCCTCGGCAGTACGGGGGAGCCGGCAGAGATGCCTCGGCGGCTCCTCCGCCTCGCCACTGGCGAGAGTTCCTTCGTCACCGGTCGGGAACTCCACGTGGACGGTTGTATGGCCCTTGGGTGCCCAGCGCGTCGGCGGTCGTGCGACCGCCGCCTTGGTGCCTGGCGAGCCAGGGGTGATCGCGAGGCACGCGAACTCGCCCTATCGGTACGCCACGAGGGGGTGCCGGACGCCGGGCCGACGGCCACAGCTGTCGCGGCCGGGTGTCGCGACCGCGTGAACGGTCAGCGGGCCCCGGCTGATACGGAGTGGAACGCGAGCGTGTCGCGCAGGACGTCCGCCACGGTGGTGGCCGACAGCGACCGGCAGAGAGCCTCGGTCGCCTCCTGGTACACCTGGCCCAGCGCGTGCTGGATACCGAAACCTACATAGCACTCCGCATTGGGATCCGAGGCGTGCATGCCGAAGACCGGCTCCTCGGGGAGTGCCTGGTAGACGTCCAGGAGAGTGATCCTCTCCGCCGGGCGGGCGAGGTTCCAGCCGCCGTTGCGTCCGTGGGTGACCTCTACCAGTCCGCCATCTTTGAGCTGCCCGAGGCAGCGCCGGATGACGACGGGGTTGGTGTTGACGCTGGTCGCGATGCGCTGGGACGTCGCCACCTCTTTGTCGGTGCCCCGCCGGTCGTACGCCAGCCAGGTCAGGATGTGGACGGCCAGGCTCATACGACTGTTCGCGCTCACGCTGCTCGCCTCCCTCGGATGCCAGTACCGACCGGCGCTCGTGCACGCTGCGGATGATACTAAAACTCTAACAGTTACAGAAAAACCGGGCGGCGCTGAGGGAAACGAAACGTCCTGCGGGCCGGCTGCTTCCTAGACCTGGGCGAGGCCGCCATCGACGAAGAGTTCGGCACCCGTGGTGAACGAGCTCTGGTCGGAGGCGAGGAAGACGGCGGCGGAGGCCACCTCGTCCACATGCCCCACACGCCCCATGGGGATGGAGCTGGCGAAGTTTTCCTTGAGTTCGCGCTGCGCATCGGCGTCGTCGCCCGCGAAGCGCAGGAGACCGGGGGTCTCGACGGGGCCGGGGCTGATCGAGTTGACCCGAATCCTGCGTCCCGCCAGCTCGGCTGCCCAAGACCGGGCGAAGTTGCGTGCCGCCGCCTTGGTGGCGCTGTAGACGCTCATCGCTGGAATTCCCTGGGAGGCGTTGGTCGAGGAGGTGAGGATGACAGAGGCGCCCTCGGTGAGGAGCGGGAGCGCCTTCTGCACAGTGAAGAACATGCCCTTGACGTTGATGCCGAACGTTCGCTCGAACTCCTCCTCCGTCACCTCTGCGAACCCTGTGACACCGCCCACTCCTGCGTTCGCGAACAGCACATCGAGCTGTCCGCTGCGCTCCCTGATGGTCGTGAACAGGGCGTCGAGATCATCGAGCCTGGACACGTCGCTCCGCACGCCCACGGCGTCCGCGCCGATCGCTGCCACGGCGGCATCGAGCTCGGACTCGCGGCGCCCCGTGACGTAGACGGTGGCGCCTTCCCGTGCGAAACGCTGGGCCGCGCCCAGGCCGATACCAGTGGTGCCGCCCGTGACCAGGGCGATCTTTCCGTCAAGCTGTCCCATTGCCCACTCCTTGAAGAATTGCTCTGAGGCTGGCTCTGCAGGCTGCGGGGAGCCCGCCGCCTCCAGTGCAGGACGCCGAAGGCGCACCAGCCGCCCAGAGAAAATATAACAGCTTTGATTACACTTTTCTGTGGGTGTTCGGCGCGACCCGCCTCAGCGGTGTGCCGACGCCACCCGCCTCGCCGCCCTGCCGCGCCGTGGTGCCGTGTCGCGGCCTTGTGGCCGCCCGGGGACAGGCCGCAAGGCGAAGCGGGACGCGCCCAACGACGGCGGGGTCGGGCCCACCCGGCTCCCTACTCCTGTTCGCCTTGGAGGAACGGGTAGTCGGTGTACCCCTCGGCGCCGGATGTGTAGAAGAGTGCAGGGCGCGGCGCGTTCTCCGGGTGCTCGCCCTGCCAGCGCTCCACCAGGTCGGGGTTGGCGATGGCCGCTCGGCCCACGGCCACGACATCGGCGTGAGCGGCCTCGACCAGCTCCACCGCTTCCTCGCGCGTGGTGATCGAGACGGACCCGCTGTTGGCCATCAGCTTGCCACCGAAGCGCCGGCGCAACTGCTGGGCCAGGTCTCCTCCCGGCTCCTTGTGCAGGAGGGAGAGGTAGGCCAGACCCAGCGGGCGCAGTTGATCGAGCAGGTGGCCATAGGTGGCCAGGACGTCGTCCCCGTCGGTCTCCAGGACGTCCTTGATGTTGCGTTCGGGTGAGATCCGCAACCCGACCCGCCCGGCGCCGATGGCGTTCGCCACCGCCGTCACCACCTCGACGACGAAGCGGGCCCGGTTCGTCGGGGTACCGCCGTACTCGTCGGTGCGGTGGTTCGACGCTGCGGAGAGGAACTCGTGCAGCAGGTATCCGTTGGCGGCGTGGACCTCCACGCCGTCCAAACCGGCCTCGATCGCCCGGCGGGAGGCCGTCACGAAGTCCTCAAGTGCCGCTCGGGCCTCCTGGACGGTCAGGGCCTGCGGCACCGGGTAAGGTTGCTTGCCCTCCTCCGTGTGTCCCTCGCCGTTGATCGCGATCGCGCTGGGAGCCAGGATGCGCCGCCCTCCGTTGACATCGGGGTGGGTGACGCGACCGGCGTGCACGACCTGCATCACGATGCGGCCGCCTTGAGCATGCACCGCCTCGGCCACCCGCCGCCAGCCGGCCACCTGCTCGTCAGTGACGATGCCCGGCTGCCCCACGAAGGCCTGCGACTCGCGGCTGGGGTAGACGCCCTCGGTGACGATCAGGCCGAGGCTCGCTCGCTGCCGGTAGTGCTCGACCATCAGGTCACCGGGGATGCCGGAGGAGCCCGACCGCATCCGAGTCAGTGGGGCCATCGCGACACGGTTGGCCAGCCTGATGTCTCCGAGTGAAGCGGGTGTGAAGAGAGACGGTTTCGCGGATGTCGATGCCGACGTCATTGATGTGACTCCGTTTCGGATGGGTGCACGCACGGGTGGGGCCGGCTGCTGAGGTGTGGTGCGGGAGCACTCGTTCCGTTCCGTCGCCACTCGCCGCTGCTGCCGGGGGGCGCTCCGTCCCCCTCGGGTCGGCGGCGTCGAGTCCCCGTGAGCCCACTTTTCCTCTGCTGCGCAGGACGGCCGTTCCGAGCAACGCGACACTGTGTAAGCTGTATCAAGGTTCGTTACATTAACGCGCCGGTCGGCACCCCCTGTCAACTCTCAGGAGCACCCCTCATGTCCCCGCGCCCGCACCCCCTTTCGGAAGCCCCGTTGAGCGTGGGTTACGACGCCGCCACCCGTGATGACCCGGAGTTCGCTCAGCATTTCGAGCACCGCTTCACCACCATCGACGGCCTTCAGATGCACTACGTCGTCGGAGGCGACGGCCCCCGCACCATCGTGCTGCTCCACGGCTTCTCGGAGAGCTGGTACGAGTATCGGGCGATCATGCCCGACCTGCTGCCCGGCCACACGGTCATCGCCGTGGACCTGCCGGGGCTGGGGGACACCACCGGCGAGCTGCCCTCGCACGACAAGGCCACGCTCGCCCGCTACGTGCACCGCCTGCTCCTCCATCTCGGCCACCAGGAGGGGGTGCAACTGGTCGCGCACGACTTCGGCAGCGCCGTCGCTTATGCCCTTGCGGCTCAGTGGCCCGAGCAGTTCGCCGGTTTGATGATCATGGACTTCGGCCTCGTCGGCGGCTCACTCACCTTCGACCAGCTCAAGCCGCTGTCGTTCCACTTCTCCTTCTTCCAGCAGGAACCGCTCTTCGAGCAGCTCGTGGCCGGACGTGAGCGCCTGTTCCTCTCGTACTTCTATCAACTGCTCGGCGCACCGGCCCCGGAGAAGAGCCTCGCAGAGTACGCGCGGGTCTACGGCCGGCCGGGCGTGCTGCACAACGGGTCGCGCTACTACCAGGCATGGCCGCAGGACGAGGCCGACAACGGCCGCCTCATGCTCAAGCCCCTGGACATGCCCGTCCACATCATCGCCCAGGCGCAGCTCTTCGATGCGTTCCACACTGCGCTCAAGGACGCCGCTCCGCACGCGACAGGCAGCCCTGTCGAGGGAGTGGGGCACTGGCTCCTGCACGAGGCACCCGGTCGGGTGCTCGAGGAGATCAGGACCTTCTTCGACTACCAGGACTGATCGTTTCCGCCCCCACCCCGCACCACCACCATGAGGAGGAGAACGTGCTGGACCACATGGAGATTCAGGTCGCCGATCCGGAGAAGAGCGCGGCGTTCTACGACGCCGTGCTCGCACCTCTGGACGCGCCGGTCGTCGTATCGAGCACGGACAGCGTATCGGCTACGGGACCGGGCGCCCCGAGTTCTGGATCGGTCCGGTTGTCGGACCGGCATCGCCCCCACGCGAGACACACCTCGGCCTCGCGGCGCCCGGCCGTCGAGTACATCGACACGCAGCACACCAACGGCGTGTTCCCGGCCTGACTTCTCCCGTCCACCAACGACCGATTCATTCACCACGGAAGTAAAGGGAAAAGTAATGACGCAGAACGCCCAGCAGATCGACGGTCGCGACGAGACAGAGATCCGGTCGGTGATCCTTGGATATGTCGAGGCACTGGACAGCCGTGACTTCGGTCAGCTTGCGGACGCGTTCACCGACACCGCGGAACTCGAGAACACCTTCGAGAGCTACATCCCGGGCGGTGAGGCGTTCACGGGCGTGATGGCCCGGGGCGCGAACGAGATCGCAGGTGCCATCGGCGACCTCATGAGTCGGCTCGATGCCACCCAGCACTTCCTGGGCGCGATCTGGATCGAGCCCAGCGACGACGGAGTACGCACGCGAACACAGATCATCGCCCACCACCACCGCGGCACCGACTTCTACCACACCGGCGGCACGTACACGGACTCATTCGTCCGCACCGACAACGGGTGGCGCATCGACCGCCGTGTGCTGCACACCTCGTGGACCACGGGCGAGCCGAGCGTGGTCACCGGCGCCTGAACTCCTGCCGGATTGAGTCGCCGCTCCAGTGGCGAGAGGGCCGACTCCGGGCTCAGCGGTAGCTCGCTGGCCCGCTCTCCGCCAGGGACAGCGATGCCGATATGTGCTGTCTGTGCGTGAAGCAGTCGAGCCCGGCGTAGCCGGCAAAGCCGCTCGCTCCGCCCCGACATGGAAGTCGAACACTGCGCAGCGTGACGGCGAGGCCGGTCGAGGACCGTGGTCCGCCAGGTCTCGGAGGAGGAGTCAGGAACGCGGCTGGGGGTTCCTTCCGCACTCCCAGGAGCCAGTTGTCGTACCAAGTGGGCGGTGTGGCGAACGCCTAACCGCTCCTCGTACGAGCCGGAGCGAGCGGGGTCCAGCCGGACGGAAACGGGCTGCTTCGTCCGTTGTTCAGGCATCGTCGTAGCTGAGAGACGTCACTCTCATGGGTTCGAGTCCCACCCGCCCCACCACGGCCTCTTGGCGCAGGAACGTTTTCACCTGCGCCTCCGCCCGAAACGTAGCCGGGCTCTGCTTCCTCCGCGTGCGCCAGAGATCGTTAGCCGGCCCGATGCCGGCCCGAGAGGCAGTTGATCAGGACGGAAAGCGGCCGCGGCCGGCGGTCGAGGTCGCCGGCCGGGGCCGCAGTCGGTGCAGACGCCAGGGCTTGGGCGGGGTCACGAACCCCCGCACCGGCCTCTCTTCCTTCGGGTCACGCGAGGTGGGCTGCTGCGAGCGCTTCCACGCCGCCACCGGCTCCGCGTAGCGCGGGTCGATCCACTCGGACACGGTGCCTCCCTTCACGGGCAGGCTATGCCACGCCGGGCTTCGGCTTGGGCGGGATGACGATGGTGCAGTCCGGGGCGTGCTGGCACTTCACCGCCACCGACACGAGCGTCTCGTCGGGTCGGCGGTGGTGAGCCCGAAGATGTGGATGCAGTGGATGCAGGCGTAGTGCGGGATGCCGGTTCTCCTGGTCGTGGGGAGGCCCCCGCCCTCGGGGTGGTGTGAGGGCAGGGGCCGACTGCGGCGGCGTCAGTGGCTGTCGGGGGCCCTGCCGTGGCACGGCGAGCGGTTCGCGCCGCCGATCGACCACAGCCCCTCGTCGCTGGCCCGGCCCGGAGACCGAGACCCGCTCGCCCTCGTCCGGCCGATGAGCCGGTGACCCGCCCATGTGGCTCATCCGCCGGGGCCTGTCACGGCGCCGTCGGGCATACTCGGCGCTAACGTTCCGTCAGCGATGCACACAGCGCCATGAGGAGATCCGAGGACCGCATATGGCAGAGCAGCCACGTGAGCAATGGGCCACCCGCACCGGCTTCCTGCTGGCCGCCATCGGTTCGGCCGTCGGGCTCGGCAATATCTGGCGATTCCCCGCCATCGCCTACGAAAACGGTGGTGGCGCCTTCCTGCTGCCGTACCTCATCGCGCTCCTCACGGCGGGCATCCCGCTGCTGATCATGGAGTACTCCATCGGGCGGAAGTACCGGCGCTCGCCCCCCGCCGCGCTGCGCAGGATGGCCCGGCCGGCAGAGGCCATCGGATGGTGGCAGGTCGTGATCTCCTTCGTGATCGCCACCTACTACGCCGTCATCATCGCCTGGGCCGTGCGCTACGTGGGATTCTCCGTCGGCCGGCAATGGGGTGACGACCCGGAGGCGTTCCTCTTCGGTGACTTCCTGCGAGCACCGGAGTCACCGGGGTTCCTGGACGGCTATGTGTCCGGGGTGTTCTGGCCGCTCATCGCCGTGTGGGTGGTCGTGCTGGGCATCCTGGCGTTCGGTGTCAGGAGGGGCATCGAACGCGCCAACAAGATCTTCATTCCGTTGCTCTTCGTCCTGTTCGTCGCACTGGTGATCCGGGCGCTCACGCTGGACGGGGCGGCCACCGGACTCGACGCCCTCTTCACGCCGAACTGGTCGGAACTCGGCAACGGCAGCGTCTGGGTCGCCGCCTACGGGCAGATCTTCTTCTCCCTGTCCATCGGCTTCGGCATCATGGTCACGTACGCGTCGTACCTGGGCCGCCGGGCCGACCTGACGGGCTCCGCGATGGTGGCGGGCTTCGCCAACAGCTCGTTCGAGATCCTCGCGGGCATCGGGGTCTTCGCGACCCTGGGCTTTCTGGCGACCGCCTCGGGGGTCGGCGTCGAGGAAGTCGCCGGCGCGGGCATCGGCCTGGCATTCGTCGCCTTCCCCGCGGTGATCTCGGAAATGCCGCTCGGCGGTCTCTTCGGCGTGCTGTTCTTCAGCTCCCTGGTGATCGCGGGACTGTCCTCCCTGATCTCCATCGTGCAGGTGGTCGTCTCCGCCGTGCAGGACCGGACCGGAATGCGTCGTACGCCGGCGGTCCTGGGTGTCGGCGGTCTGGTCGCGCTGGTCTCCGTCCTGCTGTTCCCGACCGAGTCCGGCATCTACCTGCTCGACGCGTCCGACCACTTCATCAACCAGTACGGCATCGCACTGGCGGCCCTGATCGCGCTGATCGTGATCGTCTGGGTGCTGCGGCAGCTCCCCGGCCTCCAGCAGAACGCCGACGCCACCTCCGCCGTGCGGCTCGGCCGCTGGTGGCGTATCTGCCTCGGTGTCATCACGCCGCTGGTGCTGGGCTGGATGATGGTCGACAGCCTGCGGACCGAGTTCGATGAGAACTACGAGGGCTATTCGACCGAGTTCCTGCTCTCCGCAGGCTGGAGCGTCGCCATCGGGGCGCTGCTGGTCGGGGTGCTCCTCACCCTGATGCCGTGGCCGGCCGGCGGCGAGGACCTCGACCTGGACACGGAGTCGCCCGCAGACCGGAAGGACCGCTGATGTCCACCAGCGCCATCATCATGATGATCGTTGCCATGCTCATCGTCTGGGGCGGACTGATCACCGCCATCCTCCGGCTGAGGAAGCACCCGGAGCCCCCGGAGCCCTCGGATCAGATGCCGCCCGGCTCTCACCGGACCGAGTGAGGCGTCACTCAAATGGGTTCGCGTGATACCCGCCCCGTTCCCCGTCACCTCCGGGGGAACGGGGCGGCCGGTGGCGTCGCCGGTTCACCCGCCCCTCTCCTCGTCCACCGCGGCCGGGTCCGCGGTGTCCTCGTCGTCGCGCTCGCCCTCCGCCTGGGAGGGAGTGGTGTGCGGCGGGTCCGGGGTCTCCCGCTCGTCGTCGCGCTCGCCCTCCGCCTGGGACGGGGTCTGCTCGCTCATCGTGGGGCCTCCTCGTGCTGTCCGGTGACGTCCGGCCGGGTACCCCTCTCCGGCCGACGGCACCCGCTCAGCGCCCGATCTCCCCGGTCGGCGGCCCGCTCAGCGCCCGAGTCTGCCCAGGGCCGTCCGCAGGGCCGAGCGCACCTCCGCCGGCGGAGGCGGGCCGTCGTTCCCCGCACTGGCGGTGACCGCCGCGGCCACCGCGCGCAGCTTGGTGTTGGAGAGCTGGGAGGCCTCCCGCAGGATCTGCCACGCCTCGTCCGACGTACAGGCGTGGAGCGCCATGAGTACTCCCCGGGCCTGGTCGATGACCGGGCGGGAGGCGATCGCCCGGCGCAGTTGCTCCACCTCCTCCTGCAGGACGTGCAGCCGCTCGGCGCGCTCCGCCGCCACCACCGAGGGCGCCGGGTGGGGCTCGGGTTCCGGCTGCCGCCCGGGCGCCGGCTCCGGCCGGTGGGTGGTGGTGCGCACGGGATCGGCCGGATCCAGACCGGCCAGTTCCAGGATGCGCAGCGGCTGGCCGTGCCAGTTCGTGGCCCGCACCGGCACCGCCCGCCGGCGGCCGTGGTCGCCCAGCGCGTCCAGGAACTGCAGCCCCGCCGTGTCCATGAAGACCACACCGTCCATGTCCACTTCGACCCGCTCGATGTCCGCCGGCAGGGCGGCCATGGCCTCGGCCAGGATGTCCGCGCACCCGTGGACCAGCTCCCCCCGCGGGAAGAGCAACGCCCGGCCGGTCTCCACCTGGCCGTGAATGACCAGGGTGGCCTGCTGCCCCGCCAGACGTGGTGGTGCCGCTGGGCTCATGTCACCGCCTTGTCCGTCCTCGTCGTTCCCTGACAGACGTTCGCAACGTCACGCAGCCCCCGTCGACCGCCGGGCCCGGCCCGGGACGGGTCCCGGTCCGTAGTGGTCCGACGGTGCTGTCGGTGCACCTGCCCGCCGCGGGGCGGGCTACACCCACGTCCGGGGAGTGACCGGCCCATGGATGGGTAAAGGCGCTGAGCGCCGATCCAGGAGCGGCTTCTGCCGCACGCTCACAGCGGGGACCGCCACGTGACCGTCGTCTCGATGCGGTCGGCCCCGATGCCGCCGGTCCCGCCGGTCCCGCCGGTGGCGTGGTGGTTCCCGTCGGCCCTGCGGTCGTCCTCGCAGGACCCGTGGTGGCCCCCGTCGGTCCCGCCGTCGCCCTCGCCTGCCCTGTCGTCGCCCTCGCCGGTCCCGCGGGCGGCCGAGACGGTCAGCCGTACCTCGCCCCGGCCGCCCGGCCCGGCCCGGTGGCGGTCGCGGCGACGGCGACGCCGACCCGGGCGATCCCCGTTCGGCGACCGTCGTCAGCGCGGCGCCGGTGTGTCCTCGGTGAGCAGGTGCTGGAGGGTGCTCCGCAGACCGAGGTCGGTGCCGGTCCCGAGGACCATCTCCAGGAGGCGGGTCGGCCGGGCGCGGGCTCGGCGCTCATGCCGTACGGCCTCCCCGGTCCGTCCGCCGGCGGCTCAGTCGGACGACGCCCGGCTCAGCGACAGCGGCTCGACCTGGCCCTCCAGCATGATGCCGAGGCCCTGGACCGCGCACACGTCGGGCCGCTCCGCGATGTGCACCGGCATGCCGGTGGCCTGGCGCAGCATCTGGTCGAAGCCCGGCAGCAGCGCGCTCCCGCCGACCATCATGATCCCGCGGTCGGCGAGGTCGGCGACCAGGTCCGGCGGGCAGTCCCGCAGCACCTTGCCGATCCCGTCCAGTACGGCCGTCAGCGGCGTCTGGATGGCGTTGCGCACGGTGGCGGTGTCGACCCGCACACTGCGCGCCAGCCCGGTCGCCACGTCCCGCCCGTGGATCTCGGTGGTCGCCGGTCCCTGCGAGGTGAGGCCGTTGCCGGACAGGGCGAGCTGGAGCGGCCGTACGGACTGGCTGGGCAGTACCAGTTCGTGCTGGTGGCGCAGGAGCTGCACGATGGCGTGGTCCACCGCCTCGCCGCCGACCGGGATGCGTTCGGCGGTCACGATCGAGCCGAGGGAGAGCACCGCGACCTGTGTCGCGTGCGCGCCGCACACCATGATCATGGTCGCCTCGGGCTGCTCCACCGGCAGTCCGCAGCCGACCGCCGCGGCGATCAGCGTGTCGACGAGCTCGACCCGGCGCGCGCCGAGCCCGACCAGCGTCTCGATCGCCGCCCGCTGGGCCAGCGGATCGGCGTCGTGCGGGGTGCAGGCGGCGGCGCGCAGCCGGGGCTTGCGGCGCAGCGCGCGGCGGATCTTGTCGCCGAGCAGGTGGCGCAGCATGCGCTGGGCCATCTCGATGTCGACGACCGTGCCGCCCGACACGGGCCGCACGACGCGGATGTAGCCGGGGGTGCGGCCGGTCATCTTCTCCGCGAACTCACCGACCGCGATGAGCGCGCCGGAGCGGGTGTTGACCGCGGCGGCGGACGGCTGGTCCACGACGAGCCCGGCACCCTTCACGTACACGCGGGTCCGCGCCGCGCCCAGGTCGACGGCGAAGTGGCAGCGGCGCAGCTGCTCCAGACTGGCGGTACTGGCGGTCATGGCAGATCCTCCCGAGAGCGCGGACCGTGCGGGGCCGCCCGGTGGCCGGCCTCCTGTGCATCGTGCGCGGGGGCCGGGACGGGCGCCTTCCGGAAGGGGCCGGGCGGGGGGCCGCTGAATGGGGGGTGCGGGGGGGTCGCTCAATGGGGCGTGTGCGGTCAGCGGCTCTCGGCGGCGGAGAGCAGCGGCCGGAGGTCCGTGACGAGGTACGCGTCGCCGTCCGCCGCTCGCAGGTCCCGCCGGACCCGTTCGGCGTGCCAGTAACCGATGAACGGCAGGCCGATCGCGCGGGCGGCGGACTGTTCGGCGACACAGGAACCGACCAGCACGCACGCGCCGGGGTCCGCGTCGAGCCGGTCCAGAGCCCGGTGCAGGACGTCCGGGTCGGGCATGAGCCGGGTGAGGTCGGCGTCGCGGCCGTGGACACCGCCCGGCAGGGCGTCCAGCAGGCCCCGCCGCGCCAGGTGGGCGGTGACGGGGCCGGGAGCGCGGTCGGTCACCACGGCGGTGGGCACCTTCCGGCCGTGCAGCGCCCGGATCAGCCGGTCGGCGAGAGGAGTGGGCCGCGCGGTGCGCGCCGCCCGCGCCTCGTGCCGGTCGAGCCGGAGCCGCACGTCACCGGCGAGCCGGTGTCCGGCGAGCGCCCGGATGAAGTCGAGGGTGCCGGCCCGCCCCTCCGGCAGGGCCCGGGGCAGCGGCGACCCGGCCAGCGCCTCCTCGGGGTCGCGGTCCTCGACCAGGAGCCGGGCGATGTCCCGGAGCGCCTCGCGCTCCGCGGCGGGCCGGAACAGCCGGGCCGTCACGTCGTCGAAGGCGAGGAGGACGCAGCGGGCGCCGGCGATCAGTTCCTCGGGCGAGGCCGCCGCGCGGCGGGACGGAAGGGGCCCGGGTGCCGCCGGCCCGCCCGGTGCCGTCGTCCGGGATCCGGCGCCGGCCCGCTCGACCAGGTGGTACCAGCCCGTGGCGTCGCCCAGCGGCCGGAACAGGTCGGGGGCGAAGGCGGGGCCGTCCTGCCCCTCCTCGTCCACCTCGTCGTAGTAGAGGGAGTCCGAGAGGGCGACGATCGCCTGCGCGCCGGAGGCGTCCAGTGCCGCGCCGACCGATGCGGCGTCGGCACGGAAGACCTGCTCCGCACCGCCGTCCAGGCGGAACTCCACCTGCCAGAACTCCGCCCGCAACCGCCGGCCGTCCCCGCGCACCGGCTCTCCGGACAGTCCCTCGACGGTCGCCCGGAGCAGGCCGGTGGCCTCGACCCGCGGTGCCAGCAGTACGACGAAGCCCTCCTGGTCGTCGATGAGCTGGTACGCGTCGCCGTGCAGACCGCTGGCCGCCAGGAGATCGGTGACCAGGCGGTGCAGCGCCGAGCGGGTGCCGGTGCCCGGGGGGCCGTCGGCGAACGCGTAGCGGGCGCAGTTGCGGAAGTCGGTGTCGACGTCGCAGTCGGTGCCGCCGTCCCCGTCCCCGTCCCCGTCGCCGTCGTCGGACTCGTGGTCGTGGCCGTGGCCGAGGCCGGGTGGGTCCTCGGCGTTCTCCTTCGGGCTTCCCGCGGGGTCGCGCGGCCGGTCACGGCCGGGGTCCTGTTCCGGGTCGTGGTCCGGGGTGTCGCCCGGTGTCCGGTCCGGCGCGCTTCCTCCCCACATCCCGTCACCGTGGGACGCGCCGACGAGCGCCTGCGCCGGCCCCCCGCCCGCCGGCGGGGCGTCCTCGTCCGGCTCCCGCAGCAGCGGTGCCCACGGGTCGTCGTCGGTCGGGAAGGGGCCCTCCGGCAGTTCGTCCGGCGCGTTCACCGAACCGTCGGGGCCGTCGGTGTTCCGTGCGTCCTCGTGCTCGGACCAGCGGGTCTCGGGCGCCGGCTCGGCGTGCACCTCGCGCAGTTCCCGGCCCAGTGCCGCCAGTGCGGGGCTCCGCCCGCCGGACAGCTCGTACTCCTCGTACACCTCCAGTGCCTCCTCGCCCCGGCCCTGGCGGCGCAGCGCGATCAGGTACAGGCGCCGGAAGTCCTCCCGGTGCGGATGGGAGTGCAGCAGAGCCGCCAGGTCGGTGGCCGCCCGGTCGTACTCGCCGAGCGCGAGGTCGAGTTCGGCGCGCTTGGTGTGCAGGGCGAGGCGGAGCCGGACGAGACGGGTGCGGGCGGTCCGGGCGGCGGGCCCGGGCACGTCCGCGAGGGGCTCGGCGCCGCGCCAGAGCGCCAGCGCCGCCGTGACGCCGGTGCGGGCCTCGGCGAGCGCGCCCGCCAGCCGCGCCGCGTCGGCGCGTCGCACCAACTCGTCGCAGTGCACCACGTCCACGTGGTCGGCGCTGGTGTGCAGGGCGTACCCGTGGGCGGACGTCGCCAGTGCGCCGGGCCCCAGGACGTCCGCCAGCCGCGTCGCCAGCCGGGTCAGTTCGGCCCGCGGGTCGCGCGGCTCGTCGCCCGGGTCCCACAGCCCCCACCGCAGCTCCTCGTGCGTCACGGTGCGGCCGTGCTTGAGGAGCAGCATGGCGAGCAGCGCGCGGACCTCCGGCTGCAGGCCGGGGGAGCCGCCCGGCAGGTCCACCCGCAGCGGGCCCAGGGCGAGGTACCGCCGCCGCTCGTAGGCCTCGGCCGCCCGGGCGGGCAGCTGCGGGTCCGCGAGCAGCTCCAGGCCCCGGGCCCGCGTCGCCGACGAGGCGGACATCAGCTGGTCGCAGGCGTGCGCGTAGTGGATGCGCAGGGACCCGGGGAGCCGGTCCAGGCGACGGGAGTCGATCGGGACGGTCAGGTGCGAGGTCCCCGACACCATTTGCAGCAGGATGTCGCACAGGGCCCGCAGGTCCTCGGCGCGTCCTGCCGGGCCCGAGGTGCGCCCCGGCGCGAAGAGACTGAGCCGGGCCGTGCCGTCCGGCAGGAGGACCACCCGGGACGCCTCCAGACCGCCGTGTGTGACGCCCGCCTCGTGCAGGGCGGTGAGCCCCCGCGCCAGCTGCGCCCCCACCGACACCGTCAGCGGCGTCGGCAGCCGCCGGCCGTTCGACCGTGCGAGCGTGTTCAGGGCGATGCCGTCGAGGTGTTCCATGACCACGTACGGGACGTCGTCCTCGATGCCGCAGTCGAGGACGGCCACCACGTTCGGATGGGTGATCCCCGTCAGACGGCGCGCGTCCCGGAGGAACGCCCTGCGGGCCGTGGCGTCGGTCCTCGCGCCGTGCAGCCTGATCGTCACGGTCCGGTTCGTCCCGGTGTCCTCGGCCAGCCACATGCTCCCGGTCGGCGCGAGCCGCCGCACCGGCCGGTAGCGCGCGCCCAGTGCGGACGGGAAGGGCGACGGTGCCGGGGGCCGCTCCCGGGCGGCCAGGTGCCGGGCGCTCTCCTGGCTGATCGACGCGACCGTCTCGTTCCCGTCGGCGCGTTCGGTGCCGTCCCGCGCGGGGATCAGCGCGCGGAACTCGCCGGGCGCCCGCCCCGCCCGCTCGTCGATGAGACCGCCGGTCCGCAGCAGCAGTTCGCGGGTGCGGTTCCGGGCCGTACGGGGCAGCCCGCGCAGGAGGAGGTCGCGTACGCCGGGACGGAACGCGTACGAGCCGGGCGGCCCGGCGACCGTGGTGAGCAGGCCGCTGAGGATCACCTCGGCCAGGTGCCGGGGCTCGGGTTGCGGTTCGACGGCGGCCTGCACCAGCCGCATCACCGGCAGGTCCGGACGTCCGAGCGCCAGGTGGCCGGCCAGCCGGAAGGCCTGCGGGGACGCGCTCGCGCGAAAGCGCAGGACCAGCTCCTCGGCGGACAGGCGCGCCACATCGGTGCGGTCGTCGGCGTCGGCCGGCAGCGGGCGGTGCAGCGCGGCGGCCGAGCCGGGGTACTCCGCGCCGCCCGGGCTCGCGACCAGTGCGGCCCAGTTCGCCAGCCACTCGGGCCCCGGCTCCAGCACGGGGATGTGCACGGCCGCTTCGGGTGCCCGGGGAGCGGTGTCGTCGTACGGCGTGAAGGTGAGCGAGGCGCTGGGTGCGGCCCGGTGCGGGGCCGACAGCCGGCCGGGGACCGGCGGCAGCGCGGTGTCCCGCCACAACTGCTCGGGCAGCGGCTGGAGGACGGCCAGGGGTGTCCGGCGCGCCCAGCGGCGCAGCGTGTCGAACCACCGGGTGCCCGCCGGGCCCTCGCGCCACTGCGGTCCCATGCAGTCGCTGATCAGCAGCGTGACCGTACGGCCGTCCGCGGGCGTGTGGGCGCCGTCGCCGCGGACGGTGCCGTCGGGGCCCGCGTGGCACCGGGCGACCGTGCGGAAGACGCCCGACTGGGCGAAGGCGGCGTGCAGTTCGCGCACCAGGGGCTGCCACACGGGCATCGTGGGGCCCGTGTCGCAGACCAGGTTCAGCCGCAGCCAGCGTTCCCGTACGGGCCGCAGCACCGGCAGCCACCACTCGGGGCCGGCGCCGAGCCGGGCGATGCGGTCGGCGGTCGCGGACTCGTCCACCTCGTGGCCGACCGGCGCGTCGGCACGGCGCTTCAGCGGGCGCAGGGAGCGCTGCAGGGCCAGGGGGTGGTGCAGCATCGGCGGGGCGGGCGCCAGCAGGGCGCGGTGCGGTTCGGCCGCCGACGTCCCCGGGGCGGGGGCCGGGGAGGGCAGGCGCAGCGGGGTGCGGGGGGCTTGGGGCGCGGGGAGCGGGTCCGTCGGCCGGTCGCGTCGGGCCGGCCGGTCCTGCGGGTGCCGGCGGTCCCGGTCCGGCGTCACCCGGGGCGCGGGCGGGGCCGGACCGGGAGGTCCCGCCTCGTCCTCCGGGCCCGGCGCCCTCTCCCCGGCGGGCTCCATCTGCCCGGCCAGCCAGAGGAGTTCGGCCAGCTCCAGCGGGGTCGGGCGCCCGCCCGGGGCCGCCCGGCCGAGGAGGTCGGCCAGGCGGGGCACGGGGTCCGGTGAGCCGGGACGGTCGGCGGGCATCAGAACGCGTCGGGCTGCGGGGACCGGCCCAGGTAGGGCATGAGCTGCTCCGCCAGCTCGTCGAGCGAGTCCGCGCCCAGACCGGAGGAGCGGGCCAGGTAGATCGCGTTGAGGAGCTGGTCCGTGGCCAGTTCGCCGCTGCCCACCCGGGACAGGAACCGGTCGATCAGCCGCTGCGCGTATGCGTCGGGCCGGCCCAGGTGGGCGCGGACGATCTCGGTGAGGTGGTCGTCGTCCGGCTGCCGCAGGCGCAGCGAGACGCAGCGGCGCAGGAAGGCGGGCGGGAACTCGCGCTCGCCGTTGCTGGTGAGGACGACGAAGGGGAAGGCCTTGCAGCGGACGCGGCCCCGCTCGACCGGCACCCGCTGGTCGGTGCCGTCGATCAGCACCTCGGCCCGCCCGCCGAGGGTGTCCCGGGAGGCGCGTACGAGTTCGGGGATCTCGTACTGGCCCTCCTCCAGGACGTGCAGCAGGTCGTTCGGCAGGTCGAGGTCGCTCTTGTCGATCTCGTCGATGAGCAGGGCGCGCGGGCGGGCGTAGGGGAGGAGGGCGGTGCCGAGCGGACCGAGGCGCAGGTGGTTCTCGACGCCCGCACCGACCGCCGGGCCGTCGGGTCCGCTCGCCGCCTGGCGTGCCGCGTAGAGGCGGGAGAGCGGATCGTAGGCGTAGAGGCCGTCGTGGAGGGTGCTGCGGCTGGTGATGTTCCACCTGAGGACCGGGCCGAGCCGCAGTTCGCGGGCGACCGCGTAGGCGAGGGACGACTTCCCGGTGCCGGGCGGTCCGGTGACCAGCAGGGGGCGCCGCAGGTAGAGGGCCGCGTTGACCAGCTGCACCGTGTCCTCGGTGGCCTGGTAGGTCGCGGCGCGGTGGACGCGGTCGGGCGAGGCGGCCGGGGTGTCGCCGTCCGCGTCCGGCGGGTCGAGGACCGGACCTCCGTCGAAGGCCCGCCAGGGCGGGGGAGGGGGCAGCTTCGCGATGCCGTCGTGGGGGACCGGCGCGCCGGTGTAGACGGGCCACAGGGACATGAGGGTTCACTCCGAGCGATCGGTGCGGCGGGCGGTGCGGCGGTGGGGGGCCGGCGTCGGACGGTTCAGCCGACGGGCGAGTGCAGCAGGGCTGCGGGGTCGGCGAAGCAGCGGGGGTCGTCCCACAGGAGCTGGACGTCCCTCGCCCAGTGCCCGTCCGGGTCGTCGGCCGCGTCCGCCGTCTCGCGCAGCTCCCTGACCAGTCGGGGGAGTTCGGACGGCGGCACGCCCGCCACGGACACGGCCAGCTCGTCGAGGAAGGCCGTGCCGGAGCAGGGGGCCTCGTGTCCGGCGCCGGGGCAGCCGTCGCGCGGCCACAGCAGTACGGGGACGGGCACGTGCAGACCGACCTCGAAGTGTTCCCGCGCCGCCGCGGGCGGGGTGGCGAATCCGGCCAGCTCGACGTCGTCCCGCAGTCGTTTGCGCAGGCCGGCCGGGCGCTCGCGGGTGCCGCAGTCGACGCGGTGCAGGGTGGCGCCCGGACTGACCCCGAGCTTGCGCCACTTCTTGCGCAGCTGGTGGCGGAGGCGTCCGCTGCGGTGGCGGGTGCGGTCGGTCACCACCAGCGGGTAGGCGCAGCCGAGGGGTGTGGGGTCGTCCTCGCTGCACGCCCAGTGCGCCACCGGCTCGTTCAGCCACGCGCGCGGCAGGACGAAGGTGAGCAGTTCCTCGGCGCCGGGATCGAGCTGGGTGAACGCCTCGTCGATGCGCTCCTGCACGAAGGACCGCACCGCGCTCCGGGCCAGCCGGCGCGTGCCCACCGGGCGGCGCTGCCCGTCCCGGTAGGCGGACACCTCGACGGTGACCTGGTCGGCGCCGGCCCCGCTGTGGTCGATCTCCACGACGATGGGCGACCACGTCGCGGGGCGCGGCGGCGGTGTGTGCAGCAGTGCCTCCAGCCGGTCGGCGAACCGGGCCACGGCGCCCGGCTCCGGCACCTCCCACTGCACGTAGGCGGCGGCATCCCGCAGGGAGGCGAACCCGCCTTCCGGGGGCGGCGGCGCGAAGGCGTCCATGGCGGAGACGTACAGCCGGTCGGGGTCGCACCTCAGGCCGGTCTCCTCGGCCCGGCGCACCAGCGCGTACAGCCGCCGGCGCGCGTCCGCCCGGTGGCCGGGCGTCGGCACCAGTTCGCCGAGTTCCGGCCAGTAGCGCGCCATGACCTCGACGGGCAGCATCCGGCCGACGCGTACGTCCTTGGCGCCCGCGACCGCCGAGACCATGCCGGCGACCGTGCCGTCGGCCAGGGTCGCCGCCGCGCCGCTGAAGCCGGCCGCCAGCGGCTGCCCGTGACCCGTGAGCGCCTCCAGTTGGACCCACTCGTCGGAGATGAGCGGGCCGGGCAGGGCGCGGTAGGAGGCGAGCATGCCTTCGTCGTACCCCTTGGGGAAGCCGTAGGCGACCAGCTCGGGGAGGGGCGCGGTCCGCTCCGCGCCGGGGCGGGCGAAGACGGCGGGGCTGAGCGGCACGTCGCGGTCCAGCTCCAGTACGGCCAGGTCGCCGGGGTCGGCGGCGCCGCCCCGCCAGCCGCCGTGCACGGCGACCGTGGCGGACAGTTCGCCCAGTTCCCGGCGGCCCGGGAAGGACACCGTGACCGCCGCGCTCTCGCTCCACCGGACGACGTGGGCACAGGTGAGCAACCGGCGGGCCGAGACCAGGAATCCGGCGCCGACCTCCTTGCCGCACGCGATGCGGGCGTGCCACGCGGTACCGCTCATGACGGGACGGCGGCGTCCGGACCCAGCGGGCGCGCGGGCGGTGGCTCGGGCGACCAGGTCAGCCTCACCACCAGATGGCCCTCCGCTGCCCCCTTCGCGATGACCGCGCCGGCCTCCGCGCTCAGCTTGACCCCGAACTCCAGTTCCACCGAGTCGGGTCGGAGTGAGCCGTCCCGGAAGACCCGCAGCGCGGACGCGGCGGCGGCGCGCACGCCGTCCAGGGAGTCCTCGAACGTGCGGACCGCCCGGGCCGGTTCGTCGCCGCGCGAGACCAGCCGCGCCCCGTCCTCGTCCTCGACGCCCTCGACGACCACCCGCGCGCCGTCCTCGGTTCTGAACTCGACCAACCCGTCCATGGCGCCGCCCGCTCCCCGTGTGCCGTACGTACCTCTGCGGTGCACCATTGTGACGGACGGTACTTGGCCGCGTCCCGTGTTCCGGGTGCGCCCGTCTCGTCGTCGGCGGGACACCGCCGGGGCGCCCGTCCGCCACGCGCGGTCGACACCCCCGAACCCCCGAACCCCCGAACCCGCCTGAGGCGGCCGTGCGCCGGCACGCGGACGGCGCCGCCTCCCCGGGACCGGGTGGCGGCGCCGTCGCGTCTCCCGGACCGTCGGAGCGGCCGGCCGGCCGACGACGTGGACGAGGCCGGCGAGGATGTCCGCGAGAAGGTCCGTGATCGTGCAGCTCCGTGCGCTGTGCGAGGTGAGCGCATGAGGACGGGGCGGTGCGGTGACTACGGTCCGCGGCACGTCGCCTGCACACCGTGAGCACCGTTGGTCCCGGCAGTCACATGCGTTCTTCCGAGCGCCGCTCACCCGTTCCAGGGGACATCTGATCGTCTGTTCGGACCACTCCCAGCTCCGCCAGGTCCTGCGGCCGGAGCCGCAGGTGGTTCGCCGTCGCCTCCACCTCCTCGGGCGGCCGCTTCAGGATCGCCGCCGCCGACTCCGGCGCGATGACGGAGAAGTAGCTGTCCGGTGTCGCCCAGGTGCTGCCCGGCGCGGCCAGCGCCAGCGCCCCGCCCGAGCCGCCCTCGCCGATCACCAGCGTGGTGACCGGCGTGCGCACCGACGCCACCGCGACGAACAGGTCGGCGATGGCCGCACCCACGCCCTGCCGCTCCGCCTCCGCGTCGTTCGCCGCGCCCGGAGTGTCCACCAGGGTCAGCACCGGGACGCCCAGCCGGTCCGCGAGGCGAATCAGCCGGGCGGCGGTGCGGTACCCGGCGGGCCGGGTCGCCGTCCCCGTCTGGGCGGCGTACGCGACCGTCCGCCCCGCGTGCTCACCGAAGCCGCAGAGCATCCCGCCGGGGTCGGCGCCGCCGCAGCGGTCGCCGACGAGGGCGACCCGGTGGGTGAAGTAGGCGTCCAGGTACGCCCCGGCGCGAGGGCGCCCGGGGGCGCGGGCCCGCCGGACCGCGTCCCACCCGGACTCCGGCAGGTCCCGCGCGCCGAGCGGCTCCGGCACGGGCGCCGGGCCGTCGGACGGCGCCGTCAGCAGCCGCAGCCACCGGCCCAGCGTGCCGCGCAGTTCCCCGGCCGGTACGACGGCGTCCGCGCTGCCCGCCGCCACCTGCGCCTCGGCCGTGTACGCCGCCGGGTCGGCGTCCGGCGGCCGGACCCGGGAGCCGGCGAAGCCGACCTGGGCGCCGGGCAGCGCGAGGACCACGTCGGCGCCCGCGCCCAGGGTCGCCCAGCCGCCCCCGGCGGCCGGGTCCCGCAACACCGCGATCTGCGGCAGCCCGGCCCGGCGGGTGAGCGCCGACTGGCGGGCGATCCGCTGGAGCTGGGTCAGCGCGAGCATCCCCTCCTGCATCCGGCTGCCACCGGTGGCGACCAGCGGCACCACCGGCAGCCGGTGCTCGCGCGCGTAGGCGTACGCCGCCTCCAGCCGGTCACCGGTCCGCCGGCCCAGAGAGCCGCCGAGGAAGCCGAACTCGAAGGCCAGGAGCACGGCCTGGGCGCCCTCGACGTGCCCGGTCCCGCAGACGACGGACTCCTCCTCGCCGGTGCGTTCGGCGGCGCGGGCGCGGGCGGCGTCGTAGCCGTGCCAGCCGAGCGGGCCGTCGGGCTCCCACGGCCCCGCCGGGTGGGGCAGTTCGGTGAAGTCGTCGGTGAGCAGGGCGAGGAAGGCGCGCGCGGACAGGCGGTCAGTCATGGCTCAGCGCCCGCTTCATGATCTTCCCCATGTCGTTGCGGGGGAGGGTGTCCAGGTGCCGCAGGACGCGGGGCCGCTTGTGCGGGGCGAGCCGGGCGGCGACGTGGTCGGCCAGCGCGTCGAGGCCGGGCGGCGCGTCGGGGTCGGCGGGCACGATCCACGCCACGATCCGCTCACCGAGGTCGGGGTCGGGCTCGCCGGTGACGGCGGCCTCCCGCACCCCCGGATGTTCGAGCAGCACGTTCTCGATCTCACCGGCCCCGATCTTGTAGCCACCGCTCTTGATCAGGTCGGTGGCCTTGCGGCCGACGATGCGGACGTAGCCGTCCGGGTCGCGCACCGCCATGTCGCCGGTGCGGAAGAAGCCGTCCCCGGTGAAGGCGGCGGCGGTGGCGTCGGGGCGGTTGAGGTACCCGGTGAACAGGTTCGCCCCGCGCACCTGGATCTCGCCGACGCTCTCCCCGTCCGGCTGCGCGATCGGCGTGCCGTCGTCCTCCACCAGCCGCAGCTCCACCCCCGGCAGCGGTACGCCCACCGTCCCGGCGCGGGGCTCGCCGTCCGCCCGGACGCTGGTGTTCATCAGCGTCTCCGTCATGCCGTAGCGCTCGATCACCCGCCGGCCGGTCGCGGCGGCGATCCGCTCGTGGTCGTGCACGGGCAGCGCCGCCGACCCCGACACCAGCAGCCGGGCCCCGGCCAGCGCCCGCGCCAGCTCCGGGTCGCCGGGCAGGGCCTCGGCGATCCGGTGGTACATCGTGGGCACGCCGAACAGCATGGTCGCGCCGTCGTTCAGCTCCCGGGCCGCGCCGCCGGGGGAAAACCTGCCCAGGTGCCGCACGGACCCGCCGCGCCGCAGCGGGCCGAGGACGCCCAGCACCAGGCCGTGCACGTGGAAGAGCGGCAGCCCGTGCACCAGCACGTCGTCGCCGGTCCACCCCCACGCGTCGGCGAGCGCGTCCAGGGTCGCCGTGAGCGCGCGCCGGGGGATGACGGCGCCCTTGGGCGGCCCGGTGGTGCCGGACGTGTAGACGACGAGCGCGGGGTCGTCCTCGCCGGCCCGCTCCCCGGGGACGGGTCCGGTGGCGTGCACGTCGACGTCCAGGCGCTCCAGGCCGGCCGGCGCGGGCGGGAGGGCACTGCCCGGGGCCGCCAGGACGAGCGACGGCTCACTGTCCGACAGGATGTGCGCCAGTTCCCCGTCGCCGGACTTCGGGTTGAGCGGTACGGCGGGGACGCCGGCCAGCAGGGCGGCCACCACGGCGACGGCGGTCTCCAGCGCCGGTTCCGCCCAGACGGCGACCCGCCCGGCGGCCCGGATCCGGCCGGCCGTGCCGCCCGCCGCGGCGGCCAGCTCCGCGTACGTCAGGGTGCGCTCGCCGAAGCGCAGGGCCGGCCGGTCGGGCGCGGCGGCGGTCGCGGCCGGGAGGAGGGCCGGGAAGAGAGAGGACACGCGTCGTACTCCTTGGTCGTTGCTCGCGATTACCGGTTCCTGACGGGGCCTACCCGGAGCCGGGCACGACCAGTACCAGCCGCGCCGGCGCGGGCGCGAACGCCACCACGGCCCCTCCGTACTCCATCAGCTGCCGGAAGAAGCGCTCTCGACCGGCGTCGGGGCCGCCGCCGTGATGCGCCGTCCCGTCCGTACCGTACGGTCGCCACGGTCCGGCCGCGGGGCCGGGCCCCGGGGCGCGGAGCGGTGGCCGGACCCGGCGCCGGAGGGGGTTGTTAGCCTGCGGAGCCGTCCCGTACCCGTACACCGAGGAGCCCGTCGTGCCCCGCATAGCACTCGTCACCTGCCGTCCCGGACCACAGGTCAGCGCCGACCGCGATCTGCCGGTGCTGGTGCGGGCGCTGGAGGCGGCCGGGGCGAGGGCCTCCGCCGAGGTCTGGGACGACGACGGCGTCGACTGGGGCTCCTTCGACCTCGCCGTGATCCGCTCCACCTGGGACTACAGCTGGCGGGCGGACGAGTTCACGGCGTGGGCCGAGAAGTGCGGCGGGCTGACGCGGCTGGCCAACCCGGCGGCGGTCGTGCGCTGGAACACCGACAAGCGCTATCTCGGCGACCTCGCGGCGGCCGGTGTGCCCACCGTGCCCACCCGCTACGCGGCCCCCGGCGAGCCGGCCGTCCTGCCCGACGGCCACGAGTACGTCGTCAAACCCGCGTCGGGCGCCGGAGCCCGCTTCGCCGCCCGCTACACGCCCGACGAGCACGCCACCGCGGTACGGCAGGTGGAGCGGATGCACGCCGAGGGGCTCACGGCGATGGTGCAGCCGTACGTGCGCGGCATCGACACCGCCGGGGAGCGGGCGCTGCAGTTCTTCGGCGGGCGCCCGCTGCACGCCAGCCGCAAGGGCGCCGTCCTCACGCCCGGGACACCGTACGACGAGCGGAAGGTGGCGCATCCGGGGCTGGAGCCCTGGACGGCGACCGCGGCCGAACTCGCCGTCGCCGAGAGCGCCCTGGCCGCCGTTCCGGGCGCCCCCGAGCTGCTGTACGCCCGCGTCGACCTGGTGGACGGGGAGGACGGGCGGCCGCGGGTGATGGAGCTGGAGCTGGTGGAGCCGAACCTGTTCCTGTGGCTGCACGAGCGGTCGCTGCCGCGGGTGGTGGAGGCGGTGCTCGAAGCGGCCCGTTAGCGGTCGCCGGCCGCCGTCCGCTGGAGCAGCCCCCAGGTGAACTCCGCGACGACCTCGTACCGCCGGCCCCGCGCGTCCGGGGCGGTGAAGGCGAGCCCCCACCGGGTGGGCGCCGAGCCCTGGAGGGGACGGGCGGGCGCGAAGGCGCGGGCGGCCTCGTCGACCGTGCAGGACCAGGGGGTGAGGTCGTCCAGGGTGCGCAGCCGGGGCCCCTCGGCGCCGGGGGCCCGCACCAGCCACTCGTTCCAGACGGTGCCCCGGTCGGCGACGAGCACCTCGAAGCGCAGGTCCGGCCAGAGGGGGAGCGGCCACTGCCGGGCCTCGCACTCCAGGTCGCCGATGCGGCGGGGCACCGACGACTCCGGTGCGCCGAGGACGGAGCGGTACCGGGAGGCGGCCGAGCCGGAGCGAGGGGAGCGGAGCATCGCCTGCCAGCGCCTGTTCGCCTCCCGCATGTCCGCGAGCGAGGCGCCCAGCTCGCGGCGGGCGTCCTCGACCGGCCCCGGGTTGTGGTCGGCCATGCGACGCAGCAGGACCAGCTGGAAGTCGAGCGGGGTGAACGGGCGCACGGGCCGCTTTCCGGTGGGCATGGGGACCATCGTGGCCCACGGACCGGGCACGTATCGCGGGAGCGCACGCCCATTGCCCCGGCAAACGCAGTATGAGTAGCCTGTGTTCGCCATTCCGATCGCCTGTTGAAATCTCGAACGACATTAGGGAGGGGGCCGGACATGGGACGCCTCGTACCAGCCGTGACCCGGGCTCTCGACATACTGGAGCTCTTCCTCGACGGGGACGGCACGCTGTCCGCCCCCGACATCGTGCGCCGGCTCCAGCTGCCGCGCACCACCGTGCACGAGCTGGTCACCACGCTCTCCGCCCGCAAGTACATCGTCCCCGTGGCCGGGCAGCCCGGACGGTACCGGCTCGGTGTGCGGCCGTACCAGCTCGGCGCACG
Source organism: Streptomyces sp. JK94 (assembly GCF_053613315.1). Classification (NCBI taxonomy): domain Bacteria; kingdom Bacillati; phylum Actinomycetota; class Actinomycetes; order Kitasatosporales; family Streptomycetaceae; genus Streptomyces; species Streptomyces sp. JK94. The sequence goes on from NZ_JBSICH010000001.1 coordinate 45,459, forward strand.
CTACGCCGAGCACCTCGACCTGGCCGCCGAGGGCCAGCAGGTCGCCCGGACCGTCGCCGAGACCTGCGACGAGACGGTGCACGTGGCGATCCTGGAGGACACCGACGTCATCTACATCGCCAAGGTCGACTCCACGCACGCCGTGCGCATGGTGTCGGCGGCCGGGCGCAGGCTGCCCGCGCACTGCACGTCCGTCGGCAAGATGCTGCTGGCCTCCCTCCCCGAGCCGGAGCTGGCCACCCGCTTCCCCGACGGCGCCGGCCTGACCGCGATGACGCCGAACAGCATCACCGACCCGGCCGCGCTGCGCGAGGCCCTGACCGGTATCCGGGAGCGCGGCATCGCCGTGGAGAGCCGCGAGTCCAACCCGGACGTGTCCTGCGTGGCCGCCCCGGTCCGCGACCGCAGCGGCCGGGTCGTCGCCGCGCTGTCGATCTCCGTGCCCATGATCCGCTGGAGCGAGGAGCGCCTCGGCGAACTGGAGCAGCTCGCCGTCAAGGGCGCCGCCGACCTGTCCGAGCGCCTCGGCCACCGGAGCGCGGCATGACGACGGCCGGCACGGCGTGCGAGGTGGCCGTCCGGGCGGAGGCGTCCCTCGGCGAGGGGCCCACCTGGGACCCGGCGACGGGCCGCCTCCTGTGGATCGACATCCTCGGCTCCCGCGTCCACACCTACGACCCGGCCACCGGCCGGCGCACGCTGCGCCGCACCGACCAGCACGTGGGCGCGGTCAAGCCCCGGGCGGGCGGCGGCCTCGTCCTCAACCTGCGCGACGGGATCGGCCTGCTCGACCCCGACGACACCTTCCGCTGGCTGCACCGGGAGGCCGTGCCCGGCTGCCGCGCCAACGACGCCGCAGTCGCCCCCGACGGCACGCTGTGGGCCGGCACCATGCGGTACGACGAGGCGCCCGGCGGCGGCACGCTGTCCCGGGTCGCCGGGGACGGCACGGTGACGCCGGTGCTGGACGACGTGGCGGTGAGCAACGGCACCGGCTGGAGCCCCGACGGCCGGCTGATGTACTACGTCGACTCCCCGACCCGCCGTGTCGACGTCTTCGACGTCGCGTCCCCCGACGGCCGGGTCTCGGGCCGCCGGCCGTTCGTCACGATCGAGGAGGGCGCCGGTTTCCCGGACGGCCTGTGCGTCGACGCCGAGGGCTGTGTGTGGGTGGCGCTGTGGGACGGCGGGGCGGTACGCCGCTACACGCCGTCCGGCGACCTGGACCGGGTGATCCCGCTCCCGGTCCCCCGGGTCACGGCCTGTGCCTTCGGCGGCCCCGGCCTGACCGACCTGTACGTCACCACGGCGCGGGTGGGACTGACGGCCCCTCATCCGCTGGCGGGCGCACTGCTGGTGGTGCCGGGCGCGGGGCGGGGGACGGCCCAGCCGGCGTTCGCGGGCTGAGCCGGGAGCGGCCGGCGGCGGGCGTGCCGGGCCGGTGGCCCGTCGGCACGGGCGCCCCGCGGGGGAGCCCGCCGGGGCCGGCCCCGGCCGGTCCGTCCGTCCGCCGGCCGGCGCCGGTTCACATCGCCGTGCGGTCCGGTGCCCGGAGCACCGTGTGTTCGGCGGCCGGCACCGGTTCACAGCCCCGTGCGGTCCGGTGCCCGAAGCACCGCGCTTTCGGCGGCCGGCACCCGCTCACACCCCCGTGCGGTCCAGCCCCCGCAGCACCGTGCGTTCGCCGGGGGTCAGGGGTGGCTCCGTCAGGGGTGGGAGCGGGGAGCCGGTGAGGGCGGCCAGGACCGCGCCGGGGTGGAACATGCGGGTCGGGGGCGTGCGCATGCTGGTGACGTCCCAGATGGCCGAGGCCGCCGCGTAGGAGCCCGTGGCCGCCTTCGTCATGCGCCGGGTGTACGCCGTCACGACGCGGTCGGCGACGCCCGGCCGCCCGCCGCGCACCCCGGGGTAGAGGACGTCCTGGCCCACGGCCAGGGACCAGGCCGCGTCCACCGGTCGCGCCGCCCCCCGCAGCACCCGCCGGGCGAGTCCGGGGGCGCCGGGGCCGCCGGCCCGCTCCAGTTCCCGGCCGAGGGCCCGCGCTCCGAACGCTGCCACCGTCATGCCCTGGCCGTACGCCGGATTGAAGGTGGCCAGCGCGTCCCCGAGGACGACGAAGCCCTCCGGCCAGCGCGGTGCCTTCTCCAGGTACCGCCGCACGTTGCTGGTCGACCGGCTCAGGTGCACGTCGGTGAGCGGCTGGGCGCCGGAGATCAGCCGCCCCACGATCGGGTCCGGCAGATCGAGCGTGTACCGCAGGAAACCCTCCGGGTCCGCCGGCGGCTCACCCCCGCGTGAGCCGCCGCAGCTCACCAGCCAGCGGCCCCCCTCGACCGGCATCACCATCGCGCTCCGGGCCGGCCGGGACACATAGGGGTTGGCCTGCACGACCGTCAGCGGGAACCGTTCCGCCCCCTCCGGCACCCGGTAGACGCGCGACGCGTTGACCAGGCCCGAGTCCACGGTCCGCTCCCGGACGCCGGACAGCCCGAGCCCGTCCAGCCAGGCGACGACCCGCGTACCGCGTCCGCTCGCGTCGACGACCAGGCCGGCGTCGAGGTCCGTGTCCCCGCCGGGCGCGGCGATCCGCACCCCTCGCACCCGCCCCGCGGTCCCGGTCAGCCCGGTCACCGCCGCCCTGCGGACCTCGACGGGACAGTGCGCGAGCACCGTGGACCGTACCGTCCAGTCCAGCAGCGCCCGGGTGCAGGTGAGCATGACGGGCCCCTCGCGCCGCCACCTGCGCAGCCAGCCCTCGGGCGTGCGGGCCAGCATGCCCGAGCTGAGGGACACCTCGTGCGCTCCGGCGGCGAGCAGCCGCTCGCGCAGGCCGGTGCCCGGTACCAGCTCCTCCATGGCGGTCAGCCCACCGGCCATCAGCAGGTGCGCGTGCCGGCCCTGCGGCAGCCCGCGGCGGTGCTCGGGCCCCTCCGGCAGCTCGTCGCGGTCCAGCACGACCACCTCGTCCACGCCCGCGGTGGACAGCACGGCCGCGGCCAGCATTCCGGCCAGACCGGCACCGACGACGACAGCTCTATGCGACATGGGGCTCCTCGGGTTCGGTCACGGGTCCGTTCGCGCGGGGCGGCGCCGCGCCGCCGGGGGCGCCGCCCCCGGCGGACCGGTGCTCCAGCGCCCGCGCCAGCTCCACCAGCCCGCTCGGGCCGGACACCTCGGTGGCGTGCAGCCGGTACGAGCCGGTGGCCTCGGGCGGTTCCTCGCGGGCGGCGGCCCGGCGCGCGGCGTCGGCGAGCATGGCCGCCTCCGCCGTCAGCCGGGCCTCGTGGGAGGTGCGGCCCGCGCGCAGGGCGGTGTCCCGCACCCGCTCACGGACCCGGTGGTCGAAGTACGGCGCCAGCGCGAGCAGGGCGTCGTGGATGGACACCTCGCGCCACTGGAGCCGGGCCTGCGGGAGCTGCCACCAGGCGGCCGGCGGTTTGGGGGCGGTGGACACCGGCTCGACCAGGGACCACAGCGGCTCCAGCCGCCGGTAGTCGTCCAGCCCCCGCCAGTGGGCGACCACCGGCGGCAGCAGCCTCGGCAGCACGAACCCGGCCGAGCACAGCAGCGCGGCCAGCGAGGCCATCGGCGGGGCCACCGTGGTGGACAGGAAGTCGAGGTCGTGCCCCGTCCAGCGCGCCACGACCGCCGTGTACTTCGTCAGCTGGAACCCCACCACGTCCAGCAGCGCGCCCAGCAGGATCAGCCGCAGCCCGGTCCGCAGCAGTCCGCCCACCTCGCGGCCCCACTTGAGGCAGACGGCGCACATCACCAGCATCGCCGCGCTGTGGCCGAGCAGGTAGAGCAGGATCATCTCCCGCATGAAGGGGGTGCCGGCGTAGTACGTGTCGAGGTCGGTCAGCCGCTCGGTGCGCGCGTCGGCGAGCGCGAACAGCACGACGATGGCGGCCACCAGCAGCCCGTAGGCGGCCATGCTGCGCAGCACCATCCGCCGCACCAGGGTCCGGGGACCGCCCCGCCAGTTGATCAGCAGCACGAGCACGGCGCAGCTGTAGGCGGAGAGCATGCCGTAGGTCAGCGGGGCACCGAAGTTGGGGATGCCGGTGAGGTCGTTGACGGTGGCGAGGGTGGCCGGGGCCGCGCAGACGAAGACCAGGGCGCCGAGGACGACCGCCGCGCAGGTCGACAGCGTCAACGGGTTCCGCATGGCCGTGCGCGGGCGGCGGAAGAGCAGGACGGAGGTCATCCCGAACACCAGCGCCGCCAGGTACACGACGAGGCTCATCGCGGCACGCTCCTCTCGCCGTCGGTCCGGTTCACGCGGTCCCCGCCGTGGTCGTACCGCTCGGCACGGCGGGGGCCGGCGGCACCGGCGCGCTGCCGGCCAGCTCGTCGGCGATCCGGTCGAGGGCGGCCGGGCCCGGCACGGGTCCGGGCAGCCGGCCCGCGCCGCCGGCCGGCCGGTCCCGCTCCGCCCGGTCCGCCTCGTGCCGTACCGCGTCGCCGATCACCGCCGCCCAGGCGGCGGCCTCGGCCCGCTCCGGGGCGTCCGTCGCCGCCAGGACACCGGCGTGGGTCCGGTCGTACAGGTCCCGGTCGAAGTACGCGTCCAGGTGGCCGAGCGCGTTGTGGATGCTGGTCCGGCGCCACATCAGCCGGGTGGCGGGGGAGGCGAACCGGGGCCGGGGCAGCCGCAGCGCCCGGCGGGTGAGCAGGTCGTCCAGGGCCCGCTCCAGGGGCGCGAGCCGGGCGTACGCCCGCCTGGCACGCTGCCACTCGGCGGCCCGGGGCGCCAGCAGCGGGACCAGCACCCCGACGACCGTCAGCAGGGCGCCGAACCCGGCGGCGGCCGGGGAGACGGTGGTGCCGAGCACCGACCAGTCGCGCCCGGACCAACGGGCGCCCACCGCGACGAGCTTGGCCACGCTGTAGCCGGCGGCGCACAGCGAGCCGACGCCGAGCAGGGTCAGGCCGGCCCGCAGTCCGCCCCGCACCCGGCGCGTCCAGCGCAGCGCCGACACCGCGGTCACGGTCACCGCGGTGAGGTGCGCGACCAGGTACAGGACGATCATCTGGGCGATGAACGGCGTCCTCGCGTAGTAGGTGTCGAGGTCGGTGCGGCGCTCCACGGGCGCGTCGCCGAGGACGAAGGTCCCCATGACGCCGAGGACCACGACGGCGTAGGCGAGTGTCCAGCGGCGGGCGGTGCGCCGCACGTGGGGCCCGCCGCGCCAGTGGACGACGAGGATCTGGGAGGCGGCGCAGTACCCGGTGATCGCCGTGTAGGTGAGCGGAGCGGCGAGGTTCGGCACCCCGCTCAGCCGGTTGACGGCGCCGACCGTCGGCGGCGCCCCGAGCAGGAAGCAGAGCCCGGCCAGCCCCAGCACCGCGCACATGGCGCGCAGGTACGGGTCGCGGCGGTGCCGCAGCAGGTCGGGGGCCTTCACCAGCAGTCCGAGCCACAGCGCCCCGCAGCTGCCGTAGTTGATGAGGGCGTTCATCTCGTCGTCCCGCGGTAGTTGAGCGCGGCCCCGATGCGCCCGGCGAGGTCCTGCGGGTCGTCGGGGTCGCCGCCCTCCGCGGCGAAGACCGAGTCGGTGGAGGCCTCCAGCCAGGTGCGCAGCCGGCCGCCCATCAGCATGCCGAAGCGGTCCGCCTCCTGCTCCTCGGCGAGCGAGAAGTCGGTGCGCGCGGCGACCGGGCGGGACTGCCCGCCGGTGCCCCCGTCCGGGTCCGCGCGACGGCGGCTCATGTGCCACACCTCGTGGCACATGATGACGATCTGGTGCCAGACGGCGGCGCGTTCGTCCACCACCACGTCGTCGTGGTCCTCGCGCTCCAGCCACAGTCCGCTCGCGGTGTGCGGCGGGAACGCCGCCCGGTGGACGATCACCTCGCGTCCCCGCCACGCGCTGACGGAGGCGACGAGGGCCTCGAACAGGACCTCGGGGTCCGCCGGTACCGGCACCCGGATGGGGTCGATGAGGGCGTCAGCGAGACGACGCATCTCCTTCCTGGTACGCACCGCTGTCTCCCTGTTCCCCTGGGTGTGGCTCGGTCACCAGTGCAATATGCCAAGGCGGGTGCCGTCCGGGCCAGTTCCGCGTGCCGCGCGGCCCCTCGGCGCCCGCCGCGGTGTTCCCGGGCGCCGGGGCGCGGGCGGACCCGCCGGGTCACGCCGGGGTGGCGCGGGGCGCGCGGGACGGTCCCGGCGCCGAGGCCCGGCCCACGGCCGCGTGCGCGTACCCCATGGTGTCCCCCGCTCCCCCTCGCCGCTCCACTCGAGGCCCGTTCGAGCCTACGCGGGTGGATGTGTCCGCGTCATGCGATGCGTGGAGCGGGGAGGCGCGCGAAAAGTCCCGGCCCGAGTTCTTGCCCGAACCATTGACGCGCCCGCGCTTCACACCTACGGTCCCGTTCGAAGTTACGAGCGATATTCGATATCTCGAACAAGTGTGAGCGGATATCCCTGAGCAGATAGGGCAGGGCATGGGACGACCTGGCCTCGACCGCAGGCAACTGCTCGCCGCGATGGGCGGGCTGACGGTCGCCGGGAGCTTCGGCTTCGCGGCGCTCGGTACCGGAGCCGACGCACTCGCCTCCGGAGCGGACACCCGGGTGCGCTACTGGAACCTCTTCAGCGGCGGCGACGGCTACAACATGATCACGATGCTGGAGTCCTTCCGTCAGGACAACCCCGGCATCGACGTGAAGGACTCCACCCTCCAGTGGGGCAGCCCCTTCTACACCAAGCTCGCCATGGCCGCGGCGGGCAACCGGGCGCCGGACCTCGGCGTCATGCACCTGGGCCGGGTCACCGGCTTCTCGCCCGGCCGCCTCCTGGACCCCTGGGACGTCGGCCTCCTCGCCAAGTACGGCGTGCGCGAACAGGACTTCAACCCCGCGCTGTGGAAGCGCGCCGTCATCGACGGCAAGCTCTACGCCCTCCCCCTCGACATCCACGTCCAGCTCTGCTTCTACCGCCGGGACGTGCTGAAGAAGGCGGGCCTGCTCGACGCGGACGGCCGGATGGTCCCGGTGACGTCGGCCGACGAGTGGTTCGACGTGCTCAAGGAGGCCAAGGGCGCCTCCCGGAAGGGAGTCCAGACCATCGGGCTGTGGGTCAACGACCAGAACTTCCAGTGGTGGTTCTTCGTGGCCTTCTACACCCAGCTCGGGGGCACCTGGTTCAGCGCCGACAACACCCGGGTCACCTTCGACACCGACAAGGCCACCCAGGTCCTGGAGTTCCTGCGCCGCCACATCACCGAGGGGTACGCCGACCCCGGCTTCGCGGGCGGCGCGGGCGCCGAGCAGTTCGTCAACGGCGGCCCCTTCGTCTGGGAGGGCAACTGGTCCGTGCCGGTCTTCGACGGCGCGGGCATCGACTACGGGGCGACGCCGCTGCCGCCCGTCTTCGGCAGGCAGGCCACCCACGCCGAGTCGCACGCCTTCGTCCTGCCCCACCAGGCGGACCGGGGCGGCGCCGCCAACGAGGGCGCCCACCGCCTCGCCGCCTACGTCGTCCAGCACGCGCGGCAGTGGGCGGCCGGCGGCCACATCCCCGCCCACACGCCCACCCTGTCCACGGCCGCGTACAAGGAGCTGAAACCCCAGAGCGAGTACGTCTCGGCCATGGACCACCAGGCCACCGAGCCCAAGGTGTGGTTCGCCGGGTCCACCGGCATCCTCGCCCAGCGCGTCGGCCCGATCGTGGTCTCCGCCACGCTGGGTTCCGCCAAGCCCGACGCCGCGGCCCGCCGGATGAAGAGCACGCTCGCCCAGCTCCTCGCCGCGAAGAACCCGATGGACGGGAAGACCGCCGCCGAGGGAGGTGCCGTCGCATGACGACGACCAGCGCCGAGACCGTCGTCCGCCCGGCCCGCGCGAAGACCGCCGCCGCGAGCGCGACCGTCCGCCGCAAGCAGGGCTTCCAGCACGGGGGCTGGTTCGTCGCCCCCTTCCTCGTGCTGTTCGTCCTCTTCGTGGTCTGGCCGCTGCTGCGCGGCCTCTGGCTCAGCTTCACCGACGCCAACATCTCCGGCGACACCTCGCGCTTCGTCGGCCTGGACAACTACCGCGAAGCCCTGAACGATCCGCTGATGTGGGACGCCCTCGGCCACAGCGCCTGGTTCACGCTGCTGGTGGTGCCCTGCATCACCGTCCTCGCCCTCCTGCTCGCGATGCTGGCCCACCACATCGAGCGCGGCAAGTGGCTGTGGCGGCTCTGCTTCTTCCTGCCGTTCCTGCTGCCGTCCACCGTCGCCGCCAACCTCTGGCAGTGGCTCTTCAACCCCGGCACGGGCATGGTCAACCACGTCCTCGGCCTCGACACGGCGTGGCTGACCGACAAGTCGTACGCCATGCTCGCCGTCGTCATCTGCACCTTGTGGTGGACGGTCGGCTTCAGCTTCCTGCTCTACCTCGCCGCGCTCCAGGGCATCCCCGCCCACCTCTACGAGGCCGCCAAGCTCGACGGAGCGGGCGCCCGGCACCGCGTCGTCCACATCACGCTGCCGATGCTGCGCAACATCACCGGGCTGGTCGTCGCCCTCCAAATCCTAGCCTCGCTCCAGGTCTTCGACCAGGCCGTCGTGATGCAGGACTTCGGGCCGGGCCCGGAGGAGTCGACCCGCACCTTCGTGCAGTACACCCTCGAACAGGGCTTCACCAGCTACCGCGTGGGCTACGCCTCCGCGATCTCCATCATCTTCTTCGTGCTCATCGCGGCCGTCGCCCTCGCGCGGATGTGGCTGCTGCGCAACCGTGAGGAGGGCGGCCGATGACCACCGCCGTACAGGTACGCAAGGACCCGCGCCGCCCCTGGACGCCGAGCCAGATCGTCCTCACCCTCCTCGCCACGGCCGTCTCCGCGGTGTTCCTCTCCCCGCTCGTGTGGGCGCTGTTCACCTCGCTGAAGTCGGAGACCGAGGCCGTCGAGGTACCGACGCACTGGCTGCCCGAGGACTGGACGGGCCAGGCGTGGACGGCCCTGTTCGAGACCGGCAACATCACCAACTGGTTCGTGAACTCCCTCGTCGTCTCCGTCTGCGTGACGGCGATCGTGCTCCTGGTGAGCGCGCTGGCCGGATACGGCTTCGCCCGCACCGAGTTCCGGGGCAAGGGCGTGCTCATGGGCGTGGTGATGGCGGGCCTCATGGTCTCCCCGGCCGTCCTGGGCGTCCCCCTGTTCACCACGGTCCAGCAGATGGGGATGGTCGACACCTACTGGGGCATGATCCTGCCGCAGTGCGCGCCGGCCGCCATGGTCTTCATCCTCTACAAGTTCTTCCAGGGCGTCCCGCGCGAACTGGAGGAGGCCGCCTTCATCGACGGCGCCGGGCGCTGGCGCGTCTTCTTCACGATCATCGTGCCGCTCTCGCGCCCCTCGCTCGCGGCGGTCGGCATCTTCACCTTCATCAGCTCCTGGAACAACTTCCTGTGGCCCTACATGGTCACCAACAACCCCGACCTGATGACCATGCCGAACGGCATCGCGACCGTCATGAACTCCTACGGCATCCAGTGGGCCCAGCTGATGGCCGGCGGCCTCATGGCGGGCCTGCCGCTGATCGTCGTCTTCGTCTTCTTCCAGCGCCAGATCGTGGCGGGCGTCGCCCACACGGGCCTCGCCGGCCAGTAGAGCCCCCGAAGAGTCCCTCGAAAGGAAAAGATGCGTACCGCCCGCTTCACCCTCGACCCCGCCTTCACCGTCGGCGAAGTCAACCCCCGCCTCTTCGGCTCGTTCGTGGAACACCTCGGCCGCTGCGTGTACACCGGCATCCACGAACCCGGGCACCCCACCGCCGACGAGGCGGGCCTGCGCCAGGACGTGCTGGACCTCGTCCGCGAACTCGGCGTCACCGCCATCCGCTACCCCGGCGGCAACTTCGTCTCCGGTTACAAGTGGGAGGACTCGGTCGGCCCGGTGGACGACCGCCCCCGCCGCCTCGACCTGGCCTGGCGCTCCACGGAGACCAACCGCTTCGGCCTGTCCGAGTACATCGCGTTCCTGAAGAAGATCGGCCCCCAGGCGGAGCCGATGATGGCGGTCAACCTCGGCACCCGGGGCGTCGCCGAGGCCCTCGAACTCCAGGAGTACGCCAACCACCCCGCCGGCACGGCCCTGTCCGACCTGCGGGCCGAGCACGGCGACAAGGACCCCTTCGGCATCCGGCTGTGGTGCCTCGGCAACGAGATGGACGGCCCCTGGCAGACCGGCCACAAGACCGCCGAGGAGTACGGGCGCCTCGCCGCCGAGACCGCCCGCGCCATGCGCCAGATCGACCCCGGCGTCGAACTCGTCGCCTGCGGCTCCTCGGGCCAGTCCATGGAGACCTTCGCCGCCTGGGAGGCGACGGTCCTGCAGGAGACGTACGACCTGGTCGACCACATCTCCCTGCACGCCTACTACGAGCCCTTCGACGGCGACGTCGACTCCTTCCTCGCCTCCGCCGTGGACATGGAGTCGTTCATCGAGAACGTCGTCGCCACCTGCGACCACGTCGGCGCCCGCCTCAAGTCCAAGAAGAGGATCAACCTCTCCTTCGACGAGTGGAACGTCTGGTACATGGCCAAGACCCAGGCGGAAGTGAGCGCCCTGGACTGGCCCGAGGCCCCCCGCCTGCTGGAGGACAACTACAGCGTCACCGACGCGGTCGTCTTCGGCTCGCTGCTCATCGCCCTGCTCCGGCACGCCGACCGGGTCACCGTCGCCTGCCTCGCCCAGCTCGTCAACGTCATCGCCCCGATCATGACCGAGCCGGGCGGCCCGGCCTGGCGCCAGACGACGTTCTTCCCCTTCGCCCAGGCCTCGCGGTACGGCCGCGGCGAGGTCCTCGACGTGCGGGTCGACTCACCGACGTACGAGACGAAGAGGTACGGGGAGGCCGACCTGCTGCACGCCACCGCGGTGCGCGCCGAGGACGGCTCGGTCACCGTCTTCGCCGTCAACCGCTCCCGTACCGAGGCCCTGCCGCTGGACGTCGCCCTGAGCGGCCTGGACCTGACCGAGGTCGTCGAGCACAGCGCCCTCGCGGACGCCGACCCCGACGCCCGCAACACGCTGGCCGAGCCCGAGCGGGTCGCCCCGCACCCGGCCGGGGGCACGGCCCTGGCGGACGGCAGGCTGTCCGCCTCCCTGGAGCCGCTGTCCTGGAACGTGATCCGGCTGCGCTGAGGCGGCCGGGGCCGGCGAGGTCCGGAGTCCGCCCGGTCCGGGGCCGGGGTCAGCGTCGGCCGGGGGAGGCGACCGGTTCCACCGGCACTCCTCCGGCCGCGCTGCCCAGCAGCTCCAGCCGTACCGCCCCCGGCCCCGCGGGGGCCTCGCCGCCGGACAGGACCGCGAGGGCGAGGGTGTTGGCGGCGGCGCGGGTGCGCAGGATGCCGTTCGGCAGGACGAAGGTCTGCGGCGCGCCCGTGCGGTCGGCCACGTACTCACCGAGGTTCCAGCCGTTCAGGAAGACCTGGGCGCGGTGGTCACCGCCCGGGGCGTCGTCGAGGACCAGTCCGACCGAGGCGTCGACCTCCGGCGGGACGTCCAGCCGGAAGGTCGTCCGGTACCAGGTCACGCCCTGGCGCCGGTCCTCGCGGGAGCCCCGGGAGCCCTCCCGGGGGAAGGACACCGCCTCCCAGCGGCCGTCGTCGTACCCGGGCAGGTGCCAGCCGTGCCGCTCCCCGTACAGCCCGCCGTTGTTGAGCGGCCCGCGCACGGGGTCGGGCGCGACGGCGCCCCGGATCCGCCACCGCACCTTCGGCGACGCCCCCGCGAAGGCGGCCGACACCAGCCCGCGGGCCGCGCGGTGGTCGTCCTGGCCGTGCTGGGTACGCCGGACCAGGACGGCCAGGACGGGGGAGTCACCGGCGCCGGGGCCCTCCCGCGGTGCCGCCGGCAGCCGGAAGTCCGCCGTGGCGGTCCACGTGCCCGTGCCGTCCCCGTCCCCGCTCATGCGGTGGGTGCCCAGCGGTTCGCCGTCCAGCCAGGCCATCAGCAGGCCCCGCGCACCCGTGCTGTAGGCGAGGGACAGCGATTCCAGGCCCGCGGCACCGGTGAGCCGGCCGCGGTACCAGACGTCCCCGTAGTGGTAGCCGTAGTCGTCGGCGAAGAGCACGGGCTGCCCGTCGGGCACGGGAGTCGTGCTGTGCGACGTCCGCAGGTCGGCCGCCCTCCAGCCCGAGTCGTCGTAGTCCGGCGCGGACTCGGGGTTCTCCGCGCGGTGCCGCCATCCGTCGAGCGCGGGCGGCACCGGTTCGGGCACGCCCGGCAGCCGCCGGGTGGCCAGCAGGCTGTGGGCGCGGCTGACCGACGTCCGTACCGGCTCGCCGTTCCAGGTCACGTCGGTGATGCCGCGGGGCGCCCACACCTCGAGACCGCACTCCTCGACGGTGTCACCGGTCAGCCGGATCGTGGCACCGTCCAGGGCGACGTCGCGCAGCAGCGCCGGGCCGTGCACGAGGACGTGGCCCGACGGGGTCTCGTACGGCCACAGCCGCAGGGAGGCGGCCTCGTCGGCGAGGAGCAGCAGCGTGGTGCGGTCGGACTCGCCGCTGCGGATCCGGACCCGGGTCAGCCGGTTCTCGCCGAGGGGCACCGTCACGTGCAGTTCGCCGTGGTCGTACGCCCAGGCCGCCTCCTCGTCGAGCCGCGTCGGCCACGGCTCGTGCGGGCAGTCCAGCACCAGGTGCGCCATCTCCCCGGCCCGGCCCACGAAGGCGGCGACGTCCAGCCGCCCGACGCTCAGGGACGTCATGGGCTGCACGGTGGCCCGGGCCAGCTTCCGGCCCGAGCCGAGGTGGAGCCCGGTGGCGTACAGCCCGGCGTCGCGGGCGGGGACGGTGACCTCCACGTCGGCCCCGCCCATCGGCAGCGTCGACGTGACGTCGGTGGCGGAGTCGTTGCGCAGGACGTACGCGTGGGCGCCGGTGTCCGGGTTGGCCAGGTGCCGCACCCGGATGCGGGCGTCGGCGGCCCTGACCTCGGGGGCCTCGTCGAGCCGGGTGAAGTCGGGGACGTGGCGCAGGAGGTGCCCGAGCTGGTGGAGCGGGGCGAGCCGGTCCGTCGGCCGGCGCGCCGCGTCGATCGCCGCGGTGGGGTCGTACGCGGGCGCGGGCGCGGAGGGGGCGGCCAGCCAGCCCCAGGAGGTGCCGCCGAACGCGGTGCGGACGGTGTGCAGGGTGACCCCCCGCGCGAGGTGGGCCAGGTGCACGCGCCGTGCCTCGGCGGCGTCGCGGGTGTGCTCCGCCTCCGCCCAGGGGGCCGGGGTGCCGGGGTGCAGGAGGGGCACCTCGATGCCGTCGGCGCGGAGCCTGTCGTGCAGGCGGGACAGGTGGGCGCGCCGCGGGGCGTCCACCCGGTAGAGCAGGACGGTGCCGGTGCCGCGGGTGTACTGGTGCCGGGCGGCGACGGCGTTGACGCGGCGCAGCCACTCGTCGGCGTGGCGCAGGTACGCGGGGTCGGTGGTCCCGGCCCGGCCGGCGGTCGCCGTCAGCCAGCCGGGCAGGCCGCCCGCGTCCACGTCCGCGCCGATGCGCGGGCCGGGGTGGAGGACGACGTACAGGCGCGTCTCGGCGGCCGTGCGCAGGAACAGGTCCAGGTCGCGCACGCCGGTGAAGTCGTACTCGCCGGGGGCGGGGGAGTGCTGGTTCCAGGCGAGGCGGACACCGACCGCGTTGTACCCGTGGGCCCGCATCTTCTGCAGGACGTCCCGCCACAGGGACGGGCTCGGCAGCCGGAAGGGGTGCAGTTCGCCGGACCACAGGGACAGGCGCCTGCCGTCGACCAGGAGGCTGTACCGGTCCAGGGCGACCCGGTGGCGCAGGCCGTCGGCGCCGGGCGGGCCGGGCGGCGGCCCGGTGGGCACGGGGCCGGAGGCGCCGGAGGCGGGCAGCGCCCGGCCGCTCACACTGCCGCCGAGTGCGAGACCGAGGACGGTGGTGCCCGCGAGGGCGCTGAACGCTCGTCTGCCGAGCCTGCTGAGCTCCAAGGGAGCCTCTCCTGTTGCCGTGCTTCTTGCTGCGCTGCCGGGCCATTCTCCACAAGGAACCGGCGATGCGTTAAATGGCCGAAGTGCGCCCTGTGCCCGTCCTGCGGTGATGTGTGCGGGGCGAGCGCGGAGCGGCCTTGGTGCCCGGGGGCGAGGGCGCGGGCGGGGGCGGCCGACGGGGGACGAGGGTCGTCCGTCCCGAATTCACCGGTGTGTCACCCGCGGCACGCGGTGTTTTCCGGACGTTGGTTGCCATCGCTGCGCGGGCCATTGACGCGCAAGGGGTTCGATTCTACGTTCCCGTCCGAAAAGGCGATCGATGTTCGAGATGACGAACACGAAGGAGCGTTCCCCATGAGCCGCAAGAGAACCGCTTTCCTCGCCCTCCCCGCCGCCGCCCTGCTGGCCCTCCTCCCGACCACGGCGTCGGCGTACCCCAACCCGGGCCGGGTCACCGGCTCCGTCGTCACGCACGACCCGACGATGATCCGCACCTCGTCGGGGCAGTACCTGCTGTACGCCACCGGCGGCGGCATCGCCAGCAAGGCGTCCTCCGACCGCACCGCCTTCAGCGCGGGCGCCGCCGCCTTCTCCTCCCGTCCGAGCTGGTGGTCGCGGTACTCCTCCGTCCCGGAGGCGTGGGCGCCGGACATCTCGTACCACGGCGGCAAGTACCTGATGTACTACTCGGTCTCGTCGTTCGGTTCGAACACCTCCGCCATCGGACTGGCGGGCTCGACCACCGGCCTGCCCGGCAGCTGGACCGACTACGGGACCGTCTACACCTCCGGCTCCTCCAGCGACTACAACGCCATCGACCCGAACCTCTTCGTCGACGGCGACGGCACGTGGTGGCTCTCCTTCGGCAGCTGGTGGACCGGGATCAAGATGATCCAGATCGACCCGTCGACCGGGAAGCAGCTCTCCACCAACACCCGGCGCTACTCGCTCGCCTCCCGCCCGACCGGCACCAAGGCCGTCGAGGCCCCGTACATCGTCAAGCGGAACGGGTACTACTACCTCTTCGCCTCGTACGACACCTGCTGCGCCGGCACCAGCTCCACGTACAAGGTCAAGGTCGGCCGCGCCACCAGCGTCACCGGGCCGTACCGCGACAGGAACGGGGTGGCGATGACCAACAACGGCGGTACGCCCGTCCTGGAGTCGCACGGCAGCGTCATCGGCCCCGGCGGGCAGTCGATCATGAACGACGTCGACGGCGACCTGATCGTCTACCACTACTACGACGGCAACGACAACGGCACCCCCAAGCTCGGCATCAACCTCCTGAACTGGAGCAGCGGATGGCCCGTCGCCTACTGACCCTGCTGGCGGCGCTGCTCCTGGCCTGCTCGCTCGGCCAGTCCTCCGCGAGCGCCGCCACCTTCGCCAACCCCGTCACGTCCGTGAAGGGCGCCGACCCCTGGATCTCGTACCACGACGGCCACTACTACCTGGTGTCGACGAGCTGGACCGACGTCATCACCGTCCGCAGGGCCCCGACCCTGGCCGGTCTCGCCACCGCGCCCGGCGTGCAAGTGTGGCAGGGCGACGCGGCGTCCCGCTGCTGCAACATCTGGGCGCCCGAACTGCACTACCTGAACGGCCGCTGGTACCTGTACTACGTCGCCGGACAGAACGTCTCCGACTACAACCCGACCCAGCGCAGCCATGTGCTGGAGAGCGCCGGGTCCGACCCCCTGGGGCCGTACACCTACCGAGGGCAGCTCAACTCCGCCTGGATGCTGGACCCCACGGTGGCGACGGTCGGCGGGCAGCTGTACCTCTTCGGCAGCACGCACGACGGCACCCAGAACGTCGTCGCCGCGCGGATGTCGAACCCGTACACCGTCTCCTCCTCCTTCACCACCGTCTCCCGGCCCACGTACGACTGGGAGCGCTCCGGTGCCCCGGTCAACGAGGGGCCGGAGATCCTCCAGCGGGGCGGGCGGACCTTCCTGGTCTACTCCGCCAGCGGCTGCTGGACCCCGGACTACAAGCTGGGGCAGCTGGAGCTGACCGGATCCGATCCGACGTCCGCGTCCTCCTGGACGAAGAAGCCGACGCCCCTGTTCCAGCGCAGCGACGGCAACGGCGTCTACGGGCCCGGCCACAACGGCTTCTTCACCTCGCCGGACGGGACCGAGAGCTGGATCGTCTACCACGCCAACGACGCGGCCTCGGACGGCTGCGACAACGGACGGACCACCCGGGCGCAGAAGTTCACCTGGAACTCCGACGGCACGCCGAACCTCGGCACACCGGTACGGCTCGGGGCGAGCGCGGCGGGACCCTCCGGCGAGCCCTCCGCGGTCCGGGCCACCTACACCCTGACCAACCGCAACAGCGGAAAGTGCCTGGAGGTGACCGGGGGCTCGACGGCCGACGGGGCGAACGCGGCGCAGTACACCTGCAACGGCGGCTCCCACCAGCGATGGCGGTTGCAGGATCTCGGCGACGACACGCACCGGCTGCTGAACGTGGCCACCGGCAAGGTGCTGGACACCGCCGACTGCTCCAGCGCGGACGGCGCCGGCCTGCGCCAGTGGTCCTGGCTGGACAACACCTGCCAGCGGTTCCGGTTCCTGGCCACCGACGGCGGCCACGTCCGTATCGTCAACCGGGCCACGGGCAAGGTCGCCGACGTGGCGAACTGTTCCACCGCCGACTCCGCCGACGTACGGCAGTGGACGTGGCTGAACAACACCTGCCAGCAGTGGCGGCTGAACCCGGTGTAGGACGCGCGGCCCCGGTCCTCACCCGGTCCGGCCCATGTCCGCCGCGTTCGGCCACTCCTGGGGCCCCGGCCAGCCCGTCGCCGGGACCGACTCCAGCCCGTTGGTGCCCCTGACCTGGGCGGCCGTCAGGCCGCCGCGGGCGGGGACGCCGGGCGGGGTGGGGCCGGGAGGCGCCGGGTACTGCGCCGCGGGGGCGGCGGGGGCCGGCGCGGGCATGGGCTGGGGGGCCGGTGCCGGGTGGGGGGCCGGCACCGGCCCGGGGTACGGCGCCGGCTGGGGGACCGGCGCCGGTGGCGGGAGCAGCTGCTGCGGGACCTGCGGTGCGACCGCGGGCACCGGCATCGGACCGACGGCGGCCGCCGCCGGGGCGACGGGCACCGCGGCCGGGAGCGGTGTGCCCGTGCCCGCGGCCGGAGCGGCGGCGGGCCCCGGGACGCCGGCACCGGCACTCCGGTCGGTGAGCGCCCGCAGGCCCGCGCCGTCGGTCTGGCTCATCAGGCGGTCCACCACCGCCGTGCCCGAGCCGTAGCCGGTCCCGGCGGAGGGCTCGGGCACGGCGGCCCCCCTCCTGGACCCGTAGAGCACCTCCTCCAGGCCGGACACCAGGCGACGCACGTCGGACTGGGGGCGCACCACGAGACGCAGGAAGCGGCTGGACGAACCGATCTTGTTGCCGCATTCGCGGACCAGGACCCGGTGCTCGGTGAGCATCCGGTCCCGGACGACGGTGCCCTCGGCGCCCACGGGCAGGCGTACGAAGAGGAAGTTGCCCTGCGAGGGGTAGACGGTCAGACCCGGCAGCGCGGACAGCTGGCCGGCCATCTCCAGGCGGTCGCGGCGGACCTGGTGCAGGCTCTGCGCGTACTCGGTGCCGTGGTCGCGCAGCATGAAAACCACGTGCTCGGCGAAGGAGTTGAGGTTCCACTTGGGGAGCATGGCGCGCACCCGGCCCGCGAGCGCCGGGTTGGCGACCAGGTAGCCGAAGCGGATGCCGTGCAGGCCGAAGTTCTTGCCGAGGCTGCGCAGGACGACGACGTTGGGCCGCAGCATCGCCTCCTGCACCACGCTGGGCTCCGCCTCCGCGTCGGCGAACTCCAGGAAGGACTCGTCGACGACGACCAGGTCCCGGTCGGCCATCGCGTCCATGAACTGCACGAGCGCCTGCTTGTGCAGATAGCCCCCGTCGGGGTTGTTGGGGTTGCAGAGCACCACCGCCCGGGTCCCTCTGGCCCGGACGAACTCGGCGTACCGCGCGAGGTCGAGGGCGAAGCCGCCGGACTCCTGGAGCGGGAACATGTCGACCCGCTTGCCGGTCTCCATCGGCTGGTCGGTCCAGCGGCCGAAGGTGGGGACGGGGACGGCGAGGGACTCGCGGACCAGCAGGTGGTCGATCCAGGTGATCAGCTCCGTGGAGCCGTTGCCCATCGCCACGCACTGCGGCGGCAGTTGCAGCAGGCTGCACAGCTCGGCGGTGATGGTGTCGGCGCTGCTCGGGTAGTACGTGATGATGTCGCGCAGCCGGCCGGCCATCTCGTCGAACATCGCCGGGGTGGGGAAGTACGGGTTGCAGGGGATGCAGAAGTCCACCGGTCCGGCGCCCGCCCCGCCGCTCTCCCGCGCCAGCGCCGCCATCGACGGGCTGTGCGCCGCGGTGCTGCGGAACAGCGAGGTGACGTTCCCGGACAAGTGGACCTCCGTCTGTGGGGGCCCGCGCGGGGAGCGCGGGCCGCCATTGCATACGGATACATACGGAGCGGAACGCGGCGCCGTTCAACGGCTGTGAAGGAAGTGTGTCCTCCGCGGGGCGGTCAGGCCCTCACGGGTCCTCTGGGTCCTCTGGGTCCTCTGGGTCCGGCGGGTCCGCCGGGCCGGCACGGGTCCCGCGGGTCCTCACGCGTCGAACGAGTGCACCGTCGTCGTCCGGTACGTCCGGCCGGGCCGCAGCACCGTCGAGGGGAACGACGGCTGGTTCGGCGAGTCCGGGAAGTGCTGCGTCTCCAGGCACAGGGCGTCGCCCTGGCGGTAGAGGGAGCCGCCGGTGCCGGTCAGGGTGCCGTCGAGGAAGTTGCCGGAGTAGAACTGCAGGCCCGGCTGGTCGGTGGCGATGCGCAGGGTGCGGCCGGAGGCGCGGTCGCGCAGGGTGGCGACGTGCTCCGGGCGGTCGGTGAGGCCCTTGTCGAGGACCCAGTTGTGGTCGAAGCCCTTGGCGGTGACCAGCTGCGGATGGGCGTCCCGGATGTCCCGGCCGACGGGCTTGGCCCGGCGGAAGTCGAAGGGCGTGCCCGACACCTTCGCCAGCTCGCCCGTCGGGATCAGGCCCGCGTCGGTGGGGGTGTAGCGGGACGCGGCGATCGACAGCTCGTGGTCCTCGATCGTGCCGCTGCCCTCGCCCGCCAGGTTCCAGTAGACGTGGCTGGTGAGGTTGACGACGGTGGCCCTGTCGGTGGTGGCCTCGTAGTCGATGCGCCACTCGCCGCGCCGGGTGAGCGTGTACGTCACCTTCGCCCTGAGCGTGCCCGGGTAGCCCATCTCGCCGTCGGCGCTGACGTGGTGGAGCACCAGGCCGACGTCCGGGCCCTGGGCGAACGGCTCGACGTCCCACACCCGCTTGTCGAAGCCCTGGGCGCCGCCGTGCAGCGAGTGCGCGCCGTCGTTGACGGAGAGCTGGTACGCCGTGCCGTCCAGGGTGAAGCGGCCCTCGTCGATGCGGTTGCCGTAGCGGCCGATCAGGGCGCCGAAGTAGGGGCTGGAGGCCACGTAGTCGTCGAGGCCGTCGAAGCCCAGCGAGACGTTCTCGTAGCGGCCCCGCCGGTCGGGGAGCTCCAGGGACTGGACGACTCCGCCGTAGGACAGCACCTTCATGCGCGTGCCGCCGTTCTCCAGCGACCAGCGGTACACCTTCGTGCCGTCGGCGAGCGTGCCGAACGGCTCCTTCACCGGCTTCCTGCCTCCCGTGGCGTGGGCCGTGCCACCGGCCGCGGAGGCGGCGAGGCCGGCGGCGGCCGCCGATGCGATGACCGTGCGTCTGCTCAGTTCCATGTGCGGCTCCTGTACTTCCGGGAAAGAAGCGGGCCCCGCCTCGGTCGGCGGGGCCCGGGGGGACCTACGAACCGACCCTGCGCTTGTTCCACACGTCGAACCCGACGGCCGCCAGCAGCACCGCGCCCTTGATGACCTGCTGCCAGTCGGTGCCGATGCCGACGAGGTTCATGCCGTTGTTCAGCACGCCCAGGACCAGACCGCCGATGATCGCGCCGAGGACCGTGCCGACGCCGCCGCTCATCGACGCGCCGCCGATGAACGAGGCGGCGATGGCCTCCAGCTCGAAGTTGAGGCCGGCCTTGGGAGAGGCCGCGTTGAAGCGGGCGGCGAAGACCAGGCCCGCCAGGGCCGCGAGCATGCCCATGTTCAGGAAGACCAGGAAGGTGACCTTCTTGTCCTTCACGCCCGACAGCTTGGCCGCGGGCAGGTTGCCGCCGATGGCGTAGATGTGACGGCCGATGATCGCGTTGCGCATCAGGTAGCCGAAGCCGACGACCAGCGCGCCGAGGATGAGCAGCACGATCGGAGCGCCCTTGTAGCTGGCCAGCAGCAGCGTGACGACGAGGACGGCGGAGACCAGCGCGACCAGCTTGAGCAGGAAGAGCCTGGCCGGCAGGACGTCGAGCGCGAACTCCTGCTGCCGCTTGCGGTCGCGGACCTCCTGGTACACCACGAACGCGATCAGGGCGAAGCCCAGCAGCAGGGTGAGGTTGTGGTAGTTGGTGTCCGGGCCGACCTCGGGCAGGAAGCCGTTGGCGATCTTCTGCAGGTCCTTCGGGAACGGGCCGAGGGTCTGGCCCTCCAGGAAGATCTCCGTCAGACCGCGGAAGAGCAGCATGCCCGCCAGGGTCACGATGAAGGACGGTATGCCGAGATAGGCGATGAAGAACCCCTGCATCGCGCCCGCGGCGGCGCCGATGGCCAGGCACAGCACCACCGCGATGGGCCAGGCGAGGTCGTTCTCGACCATCAGGACGGCGGCCATCGCGCCGATGAACGCGGTCAGCGAGCCGACCGACAGATCGATGTGGCCCGCGATGATGACGAGCATCATGCCGATCGCGAGGATCAGGATGTAGCTGTTCTGCAGCACCAGGTTGGAGACGTTGCGCGGCAGCAGCAGGTCGCCGTCCGACCAGACCGCGAACAGCGCCACGATCAGGCCGAGGGCGATCAGCATGCCGTACTGCCGCATGTTCCGGCGCATGCCGTCCAGCACCAGCCGCAGCAGGCCGTCGCCCGCGGTGCCCCCGCCCCGGCCGGACGGCGCGGGGGCCGGGCTCTTGGCGGTCAGGTCCGTGCTCATCGGGATACCTCTTTGTCCTTCGTCATCTGACGCATCAGCGCTTCCTGCGAAGCCTCGGCCCGCGAGAACTCCCCGGTGAGCCGGCCCGCGGCCATCGTGTAGATGCGGTCGCACATGCCGAGCAGCTCCGGCAGTTCGGAGGAGATGAAGACGACCGCCTTGCCCTGGGCGGCCAGCTGGTCGATGACCGTGTAGATCTCGTACTTGGCGCCCACGTCGATGCCGCGCGTGGGCTCGTCCAGGATCAGCACCTCGGGACCCGCGAAGATCCACTTGCTGAGGACGACCTTCTGCTGGTTGCCCCCGGACAGCTTGCCCACCGGTTCGAAGACGCTCGGCGCCTTGATGTTCATCGACGTGCGGAAGCCCTCGGCGACCTGCCGTTCCCCGTGCTCGTCGACCACACCCCGCTTGGCGACCTTGCCCAGCGCGGTCAGCGAGATGTTCCGGTTGATGGTGTCGATGAGGTTGAGGCCGTAGTGCTTGCGGTCCTCGGTGACGTACGCGATGCCGTGCTTCACCGCTTCCGGGACGGTCTTCGTGCGGATCTCGGTGCCGTCCCTGAGGACGGTGCCGCCCGCGTACCGGCCGTAGGTGCGGCCGAAGACGCTCATCGCCAGCTCGGTGCGCCCGGCGCCCATCAGCCCGGCGATGCCGACGATCTCGCCGCGCCGCACCTGGACCGACACGTCGTCGACGACCTTGCGCTGCTGGTCGATGGGGTGGTGCACGGTCCAGTTGCGGATCTCCAGGGCGGGTGCCGCGCCCTCCTCGGGCTGGTGCGGGGTCCGCTCCGGGAAGCGGTTCTCCAGGTCGCGGCCGACCATTCCGCTGATGATCCGGTCCTCGGTCGTCTCCGCCGCGCTCACGTCGAGGGTCTCGATGGACTGCCCGTCGCGGATGATGGTGACCGAGTCGGCGACCCGGCGGATCTCGTTCAGCTTGTGCGAGATGATGATCGACGTCATGCCCTGCTCCTTCAGCTGGAGGAGCAGGTCGAGGAGTTTGCCGCTGTCCTCGTCGTTGAGCGCCGCCGTCGGCTCGTCGAGGATGAGCAGCTTCACCTTCTTCGACAGCGCCTTGGCGATCTCCACCAGCTGCTGCTTGCCCACGCCGATGTCGGCGACCCGGGTCTCCGGGTGCTCGTCGAGACCGACCCGGCGCAGTAGTTCGGTGGCGTGCCTGAGGGTGTCGTTCCAGTTGATCAGTCCGCGCTTGGCGTGCTCGTTGCCGAGGAAGATGTTCTCCGCGATGGACAGGTACGGCACCAGCGCCAGCTCCTGGTGGATGATCACGATGCCGTGCTGCTCGCTCGCCCGGATGTCCTTGAAGCGGCAGGTCTCGCCGTCGAAGAGGACGTCCCCCTCGTAGCTGCCGTGCGGATGGACACCGGAGAGCACCTTCATCAGGGTCGACTTGCCGGCGCCGTTCTCTCCGCAGATGGCGTGGACCTCGCCCTGGCGGACGGTCAGCGTGACGTCCGACAGCGCTTTGACACCGGGAAAGGTCTTGACGATCGAGCGCATCTCCAGGACGGGTCCCGCCATGGTCGTGCCTTCCAATCCTTGTTCTCGCCCGGTTACTTGAGGTCGTCCGCGCTGTAGTAGCCGCCCTCGACGAGGACCTTCTCGTAGTTGGCCTTGTCGACGCTGACCGGCTGGAGCAGGTAGGCGGGGACGACCTTGGCACCGTTGTCGTAGGACGTGGTGTCGTTGGTCTCGGGCTTCTTGTCGTTCAGGACCGCGTCGACCATGTTCGAGGCGACCTTGGCGAGCTGGCGCAGGTCCTTGTAGACGGTCTGCGTCTGCTCGCCCGCGATGATCGACTTCACCGAGGCGACCTCGGCGTCCTGGCCCGTGACGACCGGCATCGGCTTGGACCCGGAGCCGTAGCCGTCCGACTTCAGGGCGGACAGGATGCCGATGGAGATGCCGTCGTACGGCGAGAGCACCGCGTCGACCCGGTCGCTGCGGTAGCTGGAGGTGAGCAGGTCGTCCATGCGCTTCTGCGCGGTGCCGCCGTCCCAGCGCAGGGTGGTGACCTGGTTGAGGGCGGTCTGCTTGGACCGGACGACCAGCTCGCCCTCGTCCAGGTAGGGCTTGAGGACGTTCATCGCGCCCTGGAAGAAGTACTTGGTGTTGTTGTCGTCGTTGGAGCCGGCGAACAGCTCGATGTTGAAGGGGCCCTTCTCGCCCTCCTCCAGCCCGAGCTTGTCGACGATGTAGCCGCCCTGCAGCTCGCCGACCTTCTCGTTGTCGAACGAGGCGTAGTAGTCGACGTTCTCCGTGCCGAGGATCAGCCGGTCGTAGGAGATGACCGGGATGTCGGCCTCCTTGGCCTGCTGGAGCACGTTGTTGAGCGACTTGTTGTCGATCGCCGCGACGATCAGGGCGTCCACACCCTGCGTGATCATGTTCTCGATCTGCGAGACCTGCTGGTCCGGGTCGTCCTCGCCGTAGACGAGCTTGGTCTCGTACCCCTTGGCCTTCAGTTCCTTCTCGACGTTGGCGCCGTCGGCGATCCAGCGCTCGGACGACTTGGTCGGCATCGCGATGCCGATCGTGCCGCCTCCGGCACCGCTCCCGTCCTCCTCGCTGCCGCCCTCGCCGCTCTGGCCGCAGGCGGTCAGCGTGAGGGCGAGGGAGGCGGCGGAGGCCATCGCGGCGAGTGCGGCTCTGCGGTTGCGCATGGTCATCATCCTTGATGTCGGTGCAGGGTTCGGTCGGGTGGTGCCGGCACGCGGGGAGTGCTGAGGTGGATCGACCGAGAGCAGGTGTGTGGGATTGTGCGCGGGCGTGTCTTCTTTTGTGAAGAGATTTTCCGGAACGTTATGACGAGATGTCGAACCGGTGGAGCGTGCCCGGCTCCCGCGAGCCGAGCGGAGCCATGTCCCCGTCCGCCCCGTGCCGCGCGAGCAGATCCAGCGCGAGCCGGCCGCGGCGCACCCGCTCCTTGGCGCCGGCCAGCGTCAGTTCCCGCAGGTGGTGTCCGTACGGGTAGATCCCGGGCGTCTTGGAGAGGCCGAACTTCAGGTACAGCGGAGCACCGCGCCGGATCAGCTCGGCGACCTCGTACATCCGTACGTAGCCGCCGAGGTCGTCGGGAGCCTCGATGTACATGTCCATGGGCGCGGCCGAAACCCGCCGGATCTCCGTAAGGTGGTCCGGCGTCAGGTCGCTGGGCACGTTGATGGAGTCGGCGCCGAGCCGCTCGTACACCGCGTACGAGGCCGGGTTGACCGGCCCCACCAGCGCCGACAGCTTGAGCGTGGTGTCGGCCGGGACGAGGCCGGCCGCGCGCGCCCGGTGCAGCGTCCACAGCACGCCCTCGTCGGCGACCAGCAGGCACTTCACGCCCAGCTCGGTGGCGCGCACGGCGTCCTCGACGCATCCGGCGACCGCGTCGTGGCCGCGGGCGCGCAGGCCCGCGCCGCCCGAGTCGGTCCGGGTGGAGCCGCCGATGTCCCAGGTGCCGCGGGGCCCGGTGAACAGGCAGAGTTCGATGTCGCGTTCGGCGGTCGCCTCGACCATCTCGGTGATCTCGGCGTCGGTCAGCATCCACACGCCGCTGCCCTGGCTGATCCGGTGGATCGGCACGTCCAGCCGTGAGGACTCCTTCAGGACCACCCCCAGCGCCTCCGGCCCCTCGCAGGAGGGGATCTCGGTGCGCCAGCGGCCACCGCCCGGAAAGGAGTGCGGCGAGGCGTCGGCGGGGTCGAGGGCGGGCGCGGCCAGGCCGAGCGCGGCGAGCGCCTGCTCGCCGGGCCTGCGTGCGGCGGCCTGGGCGGAAGCGTCGGTCACAAGCTGTCCTTAATGTTCGGTATTTCGGACGGGGTTCGCGGCTTTGGGGAGGAGAAGCCCGTGCGGAGGGGGGTACGCCGGTACGGAGGCCGTCAGGTCGCCCCCGTACCGGCGTACGGCTCGGGGCGGTGTCAGGGGCGGAGCAGCACCTTGCCGACCTTCGGGTCGCCGGAGCCCACCAGCTCGATGGCCTCGGCGAATCCGTCGAGCGGCAGCTCGTGCGTCACCAGGGGCCGCGGGTCGAGCAGACCGGCCGCGAAGACCCGCACCGTGTGCGCCCAGGCGTCCGGCGGCGCCCCGAAGACGGTGTGCACCTCCAGCTGGCGTACCACCAGGTCGGTGGGGTCGAGCCCGTCGGCGCCGGGTGCCGGGATGCCGGTCAGGACCAGGCGCCCGCCCCTGCGGAGCAGCGCGGCGGCCGTCCGGGCGGCGTCGGTGGACCCGGCGGTCTCGATGACGACGTCGAAGTCGTCGGCCAGGGGCTGGTCCTTGGTCCGGAAGTCGGTCGCGCCGTACTGCCGCGACAGCGCCTCCCGGTCCGCGCGCGTACCGACGACCAGCAGCTCGCCCGGCGACGCGGCGCGCAGGAACTGCACGGCGAACATGCCGAGCGTCCCGGTGCCGACGACGGCCACCCGCTCGCCGGGGCGGGCGTTCGCCTTGAGCGCGGCGGCGGCGATGCAGGCGGCGGGCTCCAGCAGGGCGGCGGCGGTGAGGTCGGCGTCGTCCGGCAGGACGTGCAGGAGCCGGGCCGGCAGGGTCAGCGTGGGCGCCATCGCCCCCGGCCGGGTGAAGCCCGTCTCCTCGTACCCCGCCGTGCACAGCGTCGTCTCGCCCGCGTGGCAGCGGTCGCAGACCTGGCAGTTGCGGAACCCCTCGCCGACGACCCCGCACCCGGCCAGGGCGGCGGGCACCCCGGCGCCCACCCGCTCCACGGTCCCGGACCACTCGTGTCCGGGCGTGAGCGGGTAACGCACGTACCCCTCGGGCCGGTTGCCCTGGTAGACCTCGCGGTCGCTGCCGCAGATCCCGGCCGCGTGCACCCGGACCAGCGCCTCGCCGGGACCGGGCTCGCGCGGCTCGTGCGGCACGAGCCGGTGCTCGCCCGGCGCGTCGATGACGACCGCGCTGCTCATGCCCCGGTCCCCTTGGGCTTGCGCTGCTCCCATCCCTCGGCCCACAGGTCGAACCGGGCCTGCTGCTGCGGGAACTCGGCCGCCGCGTCGGTGTCCAGCTCGACGCCGAGACCGGGGGCGTCGGACAGGTGGAAGCACCCGTCCTCCGGGTCCACCACCGGCGCGCCCTTCACCACCTTCTTGATCTCCGCGTCGGCGAAGTCGTTGAAGTGCTCCAGGATCTTGAAGTTCGGCGCGGTGAAACCGACCTGGAGGCTGGCGGCGGTCAGCACCGGCCCGCCCACGTTGTGCGGGGCCACCAG
Source organism: Streptomyces sp. JK94 (assembly GCF_053613315.1). Taxonomy (NCBI): domain Bacteria; kingdom Bacillati; phylum Actinomycetota; class Actinomycetes; order Kitasatosporales; family Streptomycetaceae; genus Streptomyces; species Streptomyces sp. JK94. The sequence goes on from NZ_JBSICH010000001.1 coordinate 71,726, forward strand.
CGTGTAGTGGGTCTCGGCGGTGGCGGCGAGCTTGCGGGTCTCCCAGATGCCGCCGATGTGGCCGACGTCGGGCTGGATGATGTCCACGGACTGGTCCTCGAACAGCTCGCGGAACTCGATCCGGTCGTGGATGCGCTCACCGGTGGCGACCGGGATGTCGACCTTGTCGGCGACCTTCCGCAGCGCCTTGAGGTTCTCCGGCGGGACCGGCTCCTCCAGCCAGGCCGGCTTGAAGGGCGCGAGTTCGTGCGCGAGCCGCACGGCGGTGGAGGGCGAGAACCGGCCGTGCATCTCCAGCATCAGCTCCGCGTCCGGCCCGATGGCGTCCCGCACGGCCTCGATCAGCGAGACGGCGTACAGGGTCTGCTCGTGGTCGAGTTCGAAGTGTCCGGTGCCGAACGGGTCGATCTTCAGCGCCTGGTAGCCGCGCTCCATGACCCCCTGCGCGGCCTTGTGGTACGCCTCCGGGGTCCGCTCCGTCGTGTACCACCCGTTGGCGTACGCCTTCACCTTGTCGGTGACCTTGCCGCCGAGGAGCTGCCAGACCGGGACGCCGAGCGCCTTGCCCTTGATGTCCCAGCACGCCGTCTCCACGACGGCGATGCCGGACATGACGATCTCGCCGGCGCGGCCGTAGTCGCCGTACTTCATGCGGCGGACCAGGTCCTCGACAGCGAACGGGTCGGATCCGAGAATGTGGTTGGCCTCGGCCTCCTTCAGGTAGCCGAGGAGGGCGTCGGTGTGCCCCAGCATCCGGGTCTCGCCGACTCCGGTGATTCCCTCGTCGGTGTGCACCTGGACGTAGGTCAGGTTGCGCCACGGCGTCCCGACCACGTGTGTGCTGATTCCGGTGATGCGCACGGCGGTTGCCCTTCGCTGTGTTCGATATTTCGTCACTCGTTCGAAATGCTGGCGTGACAGTAAGGAGGTGGCGGCGGGGGTGTCAATGGGTCGGACGTATAACGGTTTCGGCAGTGTCGAAAACCGGCGCGGGGCGGTTCCGGCCGCTTTCCCACACAACCTCCACAGCCGCCTCTGGGAACACGGCAGTTGCGGAACTTAACCTTCCCGCGTCATGGACTACTGCCACCCGTGCCGACGGCACCTCAACGGCGCCCTCGCCTGCCCGGGCTGCGGCACCCCCGCCCACGAACCGTGTCCGGCCGAGGCCCCCGTGCCCGAGCGCGCAGGGCCCGCGCCGCGAACCGCCGACGAGGCCGACGAGGCGGGCGAGGTGGACGCGGCCGGTGAGTCCGGCGGCCACACCCGCGGCGGCGGGGCCGGCCGCCGCGACCGCAAGGCCGCCGCGCACCGCCGGCGCCGCCGCCGGACCCTGTTCGTCGCCGCGGGCTTCGTCCTGGCGGCCGGCGGACTGAGCCTGGCGGAACTCGGCCTGGACGCCCAGGGCTCCGCGGCGAAGCCGGCGGCGGCCGGGGGCGGGACGACGGACGGCGGGGTGACGCGGGAGGCGGGGGAGACGTCGGCCGTACCGGTCGACGGGACGTCGAGGACGACCGCACCCTCGGACACCCCGTCCGCCGAGACCTCGGCCTCTTCCTCCTCCTCGGCCTCCGCCTCGCCGTCGTCCTCGTCCTCCGCGTCGTCCTCGTCCTCCGCGTCGACCTCGTCCTCGGCGTCGGAGTCGGCGTCCACCGGGGCGGAGAGCCCGCAGGCGCCGGACGGAACCGGCGGCCCGTCCGCGCCCTCGGCGTCGGAGCCGGCCGGGGACCCGTCTCCGGACCCCCCGTCGACGCCCCCGGACGACCCGCCTCCGGCCACGGCGCCCACCCCGTCGGCATCACCGGACCCCACCCCGACCCAGACGTGCGACCGCTTCCTGTGGTGGTGCACGTAGGCGTTCCGCGTCCACTTGCGGCCGTTTCCCCGAGGCGAGATCACTGCTCCGCCGGGCGCTGTCCCCCCACACCCGCGAGGAGGCGTTGGAGACTGTGGCGAGGGGGTGCCCCGAGGTGCTGGACGAGGCCCTGTCGTGCGGACGGCACTATGACCGCGGAAGTGCACGTAGGCCGGTCCGCGCGTCGGCAGGCGGCGTCCCCGGCGCACTCGCTCGGCGACACGGTTGTGAAGACCACCCGGACGCTCTTGCCGACGACGTCCTGCGTGACCCCCATGTCGTCACCAACCTCCCGGGCCAGGCGCAGACCGCGTCCGGAGCACGCCTCCACGTCGGCCTGAGGCGCGTCGATGCTCAGATGTCGGTCACCGCTGTCCCGCACGGCGAGGCGGATCACCGAGCCGTCGAGCGCGAGACTCACGCGGTACTCCCGGCCGGGCGGCGCTCCGTGCAGGAGCGCGTTGGTGGCCAACTCCGAGACGCAGAGCGTTACGTCGTCCGGTCGATCGGTGTGACCCCATTCCGTCAGGACTTGACGGACGAAAGCTGACCGGGTCTCCGCGCGGATTCCGACCCAGGAGCAGTACCGGGCCCTCCGCCTCACCAGTAGTACGCCGGTCCTGCGCACCCTCCGGGTCGTCCACGGTGACGGAGGCATTCCGGTCGAGGTGACGGTCATGGTGAAGGCAGGGCACCTCTACGAGCTGCAGTACGAGTTCGACATGCGGTGAGGGTTCGACATGCGGTGAGGGTCAGCCCTCCGCCGAGTCCGCCCCGAGCATCCTCCGCAGCGCGTCCCGCAGGGCGACCCGTTCCTGCTCCGACAGTCCCGCCAGCGGTTCCCGCGCGAACCGCAGTGACTCCCGCAGACCCCGCGCCACCCGCCGGCCCTCCTCCGTCGCCGCCGCGACCTTCACGCGCCGGTCGGCGGGGTCGGGCCGCCGTTCGACCAGGCCCCGCGCCTCCAGCCGGTCCACGATGCCCGTGACGTTCGACGGCTCGCACTTCAGCTTCTGCGCCAGCTTCCGCATCGGCAGCGGCTCCAGCGACAGCAGGCTCAGCAGCTTGGCCTGCGCCCCGGTCAGGGAGCGTTCCGCTGCCGCCTCCTCGTAGTCGGCGTGGAACCGGGCGACGACCTCGCCGATCAGTTCGACGACCTCAAGGGTGAGCGCGTCGGGTCGGCGGGTGGTGTCGCGTGGTGTGGCCATGGAAACCAGGGTACCCATTTGTTTGACAAGCTGAAATGTTCAGTCGCATGGTTGTTTCAGAGGCTGAAACATCGAAGGCATCATCGAAGACATCGACGTATCCGCACACGCGCCGGAAAGGCTCCTCATGACCGACTCCCCCGCTCTCCCCACCGTCAACCGTGCATGGCACCTGGACAGCCGCCCGGTCGGCTGGCCCAAGCCCGAGGACTTCTCCCTCGTCGAGGCCGACCTCCCCACCCCCGGCGAGGGCCAGGTGCTGGTGCGCAACCTCTTCGTCTCCGTCGACCCCTACATGCGCGGCCGCATGAGCTCCGCCAAGTCCTACGTCGCCCCCTACGAGCTGGGCGAGCCCATGCAGGGCGGCGCGGTCGGCGAGGTCGTCGCCTCCCGCGCCGAGGGCGTCGCCGTCGGCGACCACGTCCTGCACTTCCTCGGCTGGCGGGAGTACGCGGCCGTGGACGCGAAGAGCGCCGTCAAGGTGGACCCGGAGGCGGCGCCGCTGTCGGCGTACCTCGGCGTCCTCGGCATGACGGGCCTCACCGCCTACGCCGGCCTGCTGCGCACCGCCGCCTTCAAGGAGGGCGACTCCGTCTTCGTCTCGGGCGCCGCGGGTGCCGTCGGCAGCCAGGTCGGCCAGATCGCGAAGCTGAAGGGCGCCTCCCGGGTCATCGGCTCGGCCGGCTCGGACGAGAAGGTCAAGCTGCTCGTCGACGAGTACGGCTTCGACGCCGCCTTCAACTACAAGGAGGGCCCGGTGAGCGAGCAGCTGCGCGCCGCCGCCCCGGACGGCGTCGACGTCTACTTCGACAACGTGGGCGGCGACCACCTGGAAGCCGCCATCGGCTCGCTGAACCGGGACGGCCGCATCGCGATCTGCGGCGCGATCTCCGTCTACAACAACACCGAGCCCGCCCCCGGCCCGAAGAACCTGGCCCGCCTGATCCAGACCCGCGGCCGGATCGAGGGCTTCCTGGTCGGCGACCACTACGACCTCCAGCCGCAGTTCGTCCAGGAGGTCGGCCCCTGGGTCCGCTCCGGTGAGCTGAAGTACCGCGAGACGGTCGTCGAGGGCATCGAGAACAACCTGGAGGCCTTCCTCGGTGTCCTGCGCGGCGACAACACCGGCAAGATGATCGTCAAGCTCTGACCCCCGCGTACGGGAGAGCGGCCTTCACTGTGCTTCCGGCATGCGGTAGCGTCTTTCCGAAATCCGTCGTGATCGTGGGCGCGAGTCACGGCGGACCGAGGAGGAAGACAACCGCAATGCCGATTCAGCAGTCCGAGGTCCTCTACACCGCCGTGGCCACCGCCGAGAACGGCCGCGACGGCCGGGTCGCCACCGACGACGGCAAGCTCGACGTGGTCGTGAACCCGCCCGAGGAGATGGGCGGCAGCGGCGCCGGCACCAACCCGGAGCAGCTCTTCGCCGCCGGCTACAGCGCCTGCTTCCAGGGCGCGCTCGCCGTCGTCGCCCGCCAGGAGGGCGCCGACGTCACCGGTTCGACCGTCACCGCGAAGGTCGGGATCGGCAGGAACGACGACGGGTTCGGCCTCGTCGTCGAGATCTCCGCCGCGATCCCGGCCGTGGACGCCGCCACCGCGCGGTCGCTGGTGGAGAAGGCCCACCAGGTCTGCCCCTACTCGAAGGCGGCCCGCGGCGACATCACCGTGACGCTCGCCTGACCGGCACCGTCACGCACCACGGGCCGGAGGCCGCATCCCGCGTCCAGGGGTGCGGCCTCCGGCCCGCCGGGACGCTCAGCTGCCGAGGGCGGACGCGTGCACCGCCGCCACCAGCCGCTGGTTCTCCGGGGCCGCCCCGCCCGGGTAGGCGCAACGGCGCCTGGTGTAGCCGTACGCCAGACCGCTGAACGGGTCCGCGAAGGCCTGGCAGCCGCCCGCGCCGCTGTGCCCGAGAGCCCCGGCGCCCAGGAACGGGTGCCAGGTGTCCGCCGTCGCCTGGAAGCCGAGACCGTACGACCGGTGCGTCCGGACGACCAGGTCGTAGCCCACCGAGTGGAACTGCCCGAACTCCGCCACCGTGTCCGGCTTCAGCAGGGGCGCCCTGCCCTCCCGTTCCCCGATCGCCGCCGCGTACAGCCCGGCCAGCCCGCGCGCCGAGGCCACGCCGCCCACCGAGGCGGGACCCCGGGAGCGCACGGCCGGCTCGTTGGGCAGCGTCGCCAGGTCGGTGGGCCGGGCCGCGTTGCGGTTGAAGGCGATCGCGGCGAGCGAGTGCGGGCCGTCCGGGGGCGAGACCGGGGCCACCCGCTGCACCGGGGTGCGGACCATCGGGCGCACGGGGCGGAAGCGGTGGTCGAGCGGGGCGGGCAGGCCCAGGTGCACGTCGAGGCGGTGCGGGGAACGGACCCGCTCCTCGTAGACCTCCTGGAGGGTGCGGCCGGTGGCCCGGCGCACCACCTCGCCCGCGAGGGCGCCGAGGACGAGTGCGTGGTACCCGAAGGCCGTGCCCGGACGCCAGTACGGCCGCTGGTCGGCGAGGCGCTCGGCGACCACCCGGTCGTCGGCCAGTTCGGCGGTGGTGAACCCGGTGTCCGTGCCGATCACGCCCGCACGGTGCGCGAGCAGCTCGCGCAGGGTCAGCCCGCCCTTGCCCTCGGCCGCGAACTCCGGCCAGTAGTAGGTCACCCTGCGGTCCAGCTCCAGGGTGCCCTCCTGGACCAGCAGCGCCACCACCAGCAGGGCCGCGCCCTTGGTCGCGGAGTGCACCCCGTACAGCGAGCAGGCGTCGGCGCCGTCGCCGGTCCACAGATCGACGACCCTGCGGCCGTGCACGTAGGCGCACAGCTGGGACTCGTGGTCCGGCGGTTCCGCGGCCACGACCGCCGCGAACTCCTCACGCACCGCCTCGAAACCGTCGGCGACGGTGCCGTGGATCTCCTGCGTCATCCGCTTCTCCTCACCCGATCGCCGGAACCTTCCGGGCCGTTCGCCGATCGGTACGGCGGGATGCGCGGGTTCGACTCAATCGCCGCGAGGACGTGCCGGCGGCGACCGGTAGGGTTTCGCCCATGCGCGATCTTGGGGCGGGATTCGGTCATCTGCTGAAGGGCCAGCGCTGGGTGGCCCGGCACGGCAGGAGCTACGGCTTCGGGCTCCTGCCGGGTCTGATCACGCTGGTCCTGTACGCGGCGGCGCTGGTCGGGCTGGCGCTGTGGGGCAGCGACTTCGTCGCCTGGGCGACGCCCTTCGCCGACGACTGGTCGAGCCCCTGGGCCGGCCTCTTCCGCGGCTTCCTCACCGCCGTCCTGTTCGCGCTCGCGCTGCTGCTGGCCGTCCTCACCTTCACCGCCGTCACGCTGCTGGTCGGCCAGCCCTTCTACGAGAGCCTCTCCGAACGGGTCGACCGCGACGTGTCCCCGGACGGCACCGCTCCCGAGTCCGGTCTGCCGCTCCTGCGCGAGCTGTGGATCTCGGGCCGCGACAGCCTCCGCATCCTCGCCCGCGCCGCCGTCTGGGGCGTGCTGCTCTTCGCCCTCGGCTTCCTCCCGGTCGTCGGCCAGACGGTGGTCCCGGTGGCCGGGTTCTTCGTCACCGGCTTCTTCCTCACCGAGGAGCTGGCCTCCGTCGCCCTCCAGCGCCGCGGCGTCGGACTGCGCGACCGCCTCGCCCTCCTGCGCTCCCGCAAGATGCTGGTCTGGGGCTTCGGCACCCCGCTCGGCGTGTCCTTCCTGGTGCCGTTCGTCGCGGTGTTCCTGATGCCGGGCGCGGTCGCCGGCGCCACCCTCCTCGCCCGCGAGCTGCTGGGCGAGGAGACCGGCGACGGCGACCGGTCCGACGGCGACCGGTCCGACGGCGACCGGTCCGACGGCGACCGGTCCGACGACGGTCGGTCCGACGACGGCCGCGCGGACCCGGAGGTCAGCTCCGGTCCCGCTCCGGCGCACTGACCGCCGCGGACACGATCGCCCGCACCTGCGCCACGATGTCCAGCCGGTTCCGCACGAACGCGGGGTCGGTGACCGCCCCGGTCGCCGGATCGGTGTTCCCGGCCCCGAACTGCAGCACCGGAGTGTGGACGTGCCCGCCCGGCAGCGTGCCGTGCAGTCCGAGCCGGTCCCGCAGCAGGGTCGCCCGGTAGGCGATCTCGTTGGACAGGTAGTCGCCACCGCCCCCGGCGCGGGCCGTCGAACCGGGCGTGGGCCCCAGCGGCCGGACGACCGCCTCGGTGCCCCCCGCCGGTATCTCGGTCACACTCGTGTTGTCGTACACGGGGAAGCGCCCGGTGTCCGCGGCCGTGATCGCCTCGTACGGCAGCGTGGTCGTCGTCCACTGCGGCTGCGAGGCCGGGTCGGCGACGGGCACCGTCTCCGTGCGGGAGACACCGGCGTTGTCCGGGAAGCCGCCCCGCCAGGCCCCGTTGGTCCGCTCCACGTCGAAGCGCCCGACCCGCCCCTGGCTCACGGTCGTGAACAGGTCCACCCCCGGCAGGTGCGGCCGCAGCGCCCGTTCCACCACCCCCTGGGCGAAGTCCTGCCAGCGCACCGGGAACACGGCCGTCTCCACGCGCGCGGGCCCGTCCGGCGTGTCGATCACCGTGCCGTCCAGGGCGAGCGCGGCGGCACCGGACGGGTTGGAGATCCGGATGTCGCGGTCCAGGGTGAAGGGGTCGAACCCGGTGAGCAGGACCCGCTTGACGCCCTCGCCGTGCTTGCCCCGGGGGAGCCGGAGGTCGTCCTGCCCGCGCGAGGCCCGCTCCAGCTCCGCCAGCAGCCCGGCCCGCTGCCCTTCCGGCAGCCTGAACGCCGGCTCCCAGGTGCGCAGTTCCCGCGTCATGCCGAGCCGTGCCCAGTACAGCGGCCGGTCGTCGTCCCGGCTCAGGTCGCCGCGGGCCGGCCCGCGCCCCTGCGCCCGGTCCACGGCCCGCCGCCACAACGCCGAGCCCTCGCGTGCGACGACCCGGCGGGCCTCGCGGTAGGAGTCCGCCGCCCCGAGCCCGCGGGCGAACGCCGGTGCCACCGCGGCGAATCCGGAGCGCCGCAGGATCTCCCGCGGCACCTCCCCGTCGAGCCGGCGCTCCTCGACGGTCGGTGCGGTGGTGGCCGGGGGAGCCGCCGTGGCGGTCACGGGGCTCGCGAGCCCCGCCGCCAGGGCCAGTCCGAGTACGCCGATCCGAACGCGTATGTGTGTCAAGGGAGTCCAGGTCCTTCCGTCGCCGTGGGGTGCGCTGCCGGACGGCGGCAGTATCGCGTGACGGAAGGGACGCGCGCTACGGCGCGGACCCGCCCGGCGGCCGGCGGGCGGAAGACGACGAAACCCACCGCTCGCCAGGGGGTGGGGCAGGATGGGGAGGCAGAGGTCCCACGGCTCTCGACGAGGAGGTCCCGCGATGGCGGACGCAGGAGCACAGGCAGGGGCACGGGACGAGGCACCCGCGGGGGCGCGGGGGACACGGGGAGCCCCGAGGACGCAGCCGTCGCAGCCGTCACCGTCGTCGCAGACCGCTCGGGACGAGGCTCGCGAGGCGGCCGTCGAGGCGGCTCTCGCCCGGCTCGACCTGGACGCGAAGGCCCGGCTGCTGTCCGGACAGGACATGTGGTCCCTGCCCGCCCTGCCGGAGATCGGCCTGGCGCCCCTGGTGATGTCCGACGGCCCGGTCGGTGTGCGCGGCGTCCGCTGGACCGCCGACGACCCGTCCGTCGCCCTGCCCTCGCCGACCGCGCTCGCCGCTTCCTGGGACCCCGCCCTCGCCCACCGGGCCGGCGTGCTGCTCGCCCAGGAGGCCCGCCGCAAGGGTGTCCACGTCCTGCTGGCCCCCACGGTCAACCTGCACCGCTCCCCGCTCGGCGGCCGGCACTTCGAGGCGTACAGCGAGGACCCCTACCTCACCGGGCGGATCGGCACCGGCTACGTGACCGGTGTCCAGTCCGGCGGCGTCGGCACCACCGTGAAGCACCTCGTCGCCAACGACGCCGAGACCGACCGCTTCACCGTGAACAACCTGGTCTCCGAACGCGCCCTGCGCGAGCTGTACCTGGCGCCCTTCGAGGCCATCGTCGTCGACGCCCGCCCCTGGGGGATCATGACCGCCTACAACGCGGTCAACGGCCCGACGATGACCGAGCACCGCCACCTGGTCGAGGAGGTCCTGCGCGGCGAGTGGGGCTTCGACGGCTTCAACGTCTCCGACTGGACGGCCGCCCGCTCCACCACCGGCGCCCTCCGCGGCGGCCTGGACGTGGCGATGCCCGGCCCGCGGACCGTGTACGGCGAGGCGCTCGCGCGGGCCGTCCGGGCCGGCGAGGTGCGGGAGGGCGAGGTCGACGCGGCGGTGCGCAACGTGCTGCGGCTCGCCGCCCGCGTCGGCGTCCTGGAGGGCGCCGAGCCCGCCGTCACCGACCTGCCCGCGACCGTCGACGGCCGGGCACTCGCGCGCGAGACCGCCCGCCGCTCCTTCGTCCTCGTCCGCAACGAACCGCTCGGCGACCAGGGCCGCGCACTGCCCCTGAGGCCCGGCACGGTCGCCCTGATCGGCGCCGCCGCCCGCGACGCCCGGATCCTCGGCGGCGGCTCCGCCACCGTCTTCCCCGCGCACGTCGTCTCCCCGCTCGACGGCCTCACCGCCGCCCTCCCCGAGGGCAGCCTCAGCTACACCGTCGGCGCCGACCCGAACACCGAACTCGCCGCCGCCGGCCGGGGGTTCGAGCTGCGCGCCGTCTGCCGCGACGCCGACGGCCGGGTTCTCGGCACCGCATCCGCCCCGAGCGGCCACCTCCAGTGGATGGGCTCCGACCTCCCCGAGGGCGTCACCCACGACACGCTGCGCACCGTCGAGCTGGCCGGCACCTTCACCCCGCGCGAGAGCGGCCCGCACACCTTCGGCATCAAGGGGAAGGGAGCCTTCACCCTCACCGTCGCCGGCACCACGCACTACGACGACGTCCAGCGCCCCGCCGAGGACGACCCCTTCCTGTCCTTCTTCGGCGCCCCCGAACCCCGCGCCGAGGTGGAACTCACCGCCGGCGAACCGGTCGGCGTCTCCCTGACCCACGTCGTCGACCTCGCCGAGGACGCCGGGACGAAGGTCGTCACCTTCGCCCTCGCCCACGCCGAGCCGCGGCGCGACCCGGACGAGATGATCGCCGAGGCGGTCCGGGCCGCACGCGCCGCCGACACCGCCGTCCTCGTCGTCGCCACCACCGACCGGGTCGAGTCCGAGGGCTTCGACCGCACCGACCTCAGGCTCCCCGGCCGCCAGGACGACCTGGTCCGCGCGGTCGCCGCCGCCAACCCGAACACCGTCGTGGTCGTGAACTCCGGCTCCCCGGTGGAACTGCCCTGGCGCGAGGACGTCGCCGCCGTGCTGCTGAGCTGGTTCCCCGGCCAGGAGGGCGGCGCGGCCCTCGCGGACGTCCTGACCGGCACCCACGAACCCGGCGGCCGGCTGCCCACCACCTGGGGCGCCCTGGCCGACGCCCCGGTCACCCGGGTCACCCCCACCGACGGCGCACTCGCCTACGAGGAGGACCTGTTCATCGGCTACCGCGCCTGGGACAGAGCGGGCCGCACCCCGGCCTACCCCTTCGGCCACGGCCTCGGCTACACCGACTGGACCTACGAGTCGGCCGACGTCGACGGCACCGCCGTCACGGTCCGCCTCCGCAACACCGGCGACCGCCCCGGCCGCGAGGTCGTCCAGCTCTACCTCGCCCCCACCACGCGCGACACCACCCGCCCCGCGCGCCGGCTGGCCGGTTTCGCCGGGGCCGAGGCCGCGCCCGGCGAGCGCGTCGAGGTCACCGTCGAGCTGCCGCGCCGGGCCTTCGAGTTCTGGGACGAGGCGACCGGCGCGTGGGCGTGTGTGAAGGGTTCGTACGAACTCCGGATCGGACGCTCGATCACCGACCGCCGGATCACCGCGACGATTACCGTCTGAACCGGGACGCCCCCGACGGCGTGCCCCCGCGAACAGCCCCGGCCCGGGACCTGACGGCCTGGCCGGGGCTCGTCGCGTCCGCCGCCGCGGCGCGCGGGCGCCGGCTACCGCACCGAGAAGCCGTAGACCGTCTCCGAGCGGAACACCTCGCCCGGCCGCAGCACGGTGCCCGGGAAGTCCGGCCGGTTCGGGGAGTCGGGGAAGTGCTGCGTCTCCAGCGCGATCCCGTCACCGGGGGCGAACGGCTCGTCCAGGTGGTCGGCGGTGTAGAGCTGGAGGCCGGGCTCGGTCGTCGCCACCGTGAGCACCCGCCCCGACGCCGGGTCGTACAGCTCGGCGACCTCCACGGCGGTGTCGGTCACCCCCTTGTCCAGGACGAAGTTGTGGTCGTAGCCCGAACCGACCTTGCGTGCCCGCCGGAAGTCGAAGCGCGTGTCCGTCACGTCCTCCGGCGGGCCCGTCGGGATCAGATCGGCGTCGACCGGCGTGAAACGGGAGGCGGCGAGCCGCAGCTCGTGCCCGCCCGCGTGCCCCGAGTCCGCCCCGCCCAGGTTGAAGTAGCTGTGGTTCGTGGGGTTCAGCACGGTCGGCGCGTCCGTGACCGCCTCGTACCCGATCCGCAGCGCGCCCGACTCCTCCAGCGTGTACGTCACCGACATCTCCAGCCGGCCCGGGAAGCCCTCCTCGCCGTCCGGGCTGACCCGGCTGAGCCGCACGCCGTACCCGCCGTCCCCGACCGGCTCCACGTCCCACACGTGCCGGTCGAAGCCCCGCTCGCCGCCGTGCAGCGAGTTCGGCCCGTTGTTGCGCGCCAGCGCGTACGTCCGCCCGTCCAGCGTGAAACGCCCGCCCGCGATCCGGTTGGCGTACCGTCCGACGAGCGCGCCCAGATAGGGCCCCGGATGCGTCAGGTAGCCGTCCAGGTCCCCGAACCCCAGCACCACGTCGGCGGCCGCACCGTCCCGGTCCGGGACCTCGGCCGTCTGCACGATCCCGCCGTACGACAGGACCCGTACCCGGACGCCGGCCCGCTCCAGCGTCCAGCGGTGGACGGGAGTGCCGTCGGAAAGTGTGCCGAAGAGTTCGTTCATGTGCGGAACTCTAGGACACGCGCAGGTGAGGCCGGGTTCAGGGCTTCTTCGCGGTCACGGCGCGGTAAGCGATCTCCGCCAGCCGGGCCTGTCCGTCCACGCTCGGGTGGAACCAGTCCCAGCGGCTCAGCTGGCCGGTGCCGAAACGGAACGCGTGCACCGCGCCGCCGTCGGTGCGGCACCGCCGGTCCTTGGCGCACACCTCCCGCAGGACGCCGTTGTAGGCCTCCACCCGGTCCCGCACGGTGTTGCGCCGCTGCGTCGCCGCCGCGTCCAGGGCATCCGCGTCCCCCAGCATCGACGGGCAGATGCCCAGCTTCCACACCTGCTTGCCCAGCGGGTTGGTGCGCCCCTCGGACCACAACCGCTTCAGGTCCGGGATGCTCGCCACGTACACCTGCGCCGTGGGCAGCTTCTCGCGCAGGGTGGCCATGGCCTCCTCGAACCGGTCCCGGAAGTCGGCCACCGGGGTCATCGCCGAGGTCGTCTCCCGGCAGGCGTCGTTCGCCCCGGCCATCACCGCGACCAGCTCCGGCTTCCGCGCCGCCGCCCGCGTCACCTGCCCGGCCAGGTCCGCCATCCGGGACCCGGTGACCGCGTAGTTCCAGCTCCGCTCGGCCGCCCCGGTCCTCCCCAGCAGCCGTACGGCGAGACTGTCGACCTCGGCGCTGGCGCCGGTCGCCCACGACACCTCGGGGCAGTCGGACAGGACCGTGCAGGCGTCGAAGCCGCGGGTGATGGAGTCGCCCACCGCGGCGACCGACTCCGGGCTCGTGTCCCACAGGGGGGTGGGCGCGGCCCGCTCCGACGCCGCCGCGGACGGGCCGGGGGAGTCGCCGCCCACGGCGTCGCAGCCGGTCACGCCCAGGAGGGCGGCGGTCAGGACGGCGAGTGCGGTACGCGGACGGCGACGGGCACGCCGCGTCCCCCGCTCCGTTCCCTGAGCCATGTGGCTTCCACCCCTCGCCTCGTGCCTCCAGTGTCCTCAACCCACGACACCGCCGTCAGGGTTCCCGGACGCGGCCGTGCGACGGCTCACACCCGCACAGGCGTCCTGCCGGGTGAATGCCGGAGGTTTGTCGGCGGCGGGACCGACGGTACGTCACACTCCCCGCCCCGGCGCACGGTAGCCTCGCCCTCAACGTGGCCGGCCCGGCCGCGGCCGTTCCGCCCGTTCCGAGATGTCCCGCTCAGCCCGGAGGTTCCGGTGACGACACGTGGAGTTCTGTACGTGCACTCCGCGCCGCGCGCGCTGTGCCCGCACGTCGAGTGGGCCGTCGCCGGGGTGCTCGGCACGCGCGTCAGCCTGGACTGGATCCGGCAGCCCGCCGCGCCCGGCACCTGGCGCTCGGAGTTCTCCTGGCAGGGCCAGGCCGGTACCGCCTCCAAGCTCGCCTCCGCGCTGCGCGGCTGGCAGCTGCTGCGCTTCGAGGTCACCGCCGAACCGTGCGCGAACGCCGAGGGCGAGCGCTACAGCTGCACCCCCGACCTCGGCATCTTCCACGCCGTCACCGGCATCCACGGCGACATCCTCATCCCCGAGGACCGGCTGCGCGCCGCCCTGGCCCGCGCCCGGCGCGGCGAGACCGACCTGGAGTCCGACGTCGCCGGACTCCTCGGCAAACCCTGGGACGACGAACTGGAACCCTTCCGCTACGCCGGCGAGGGCGCCCCGGTCCGCTGGCTGCACCAGGTGGTGTGACCCCGCCGCCGTCACCGCCGTACGCGGGGAAGGGCCCCCACCGGCCGGTGGGGGCCCTTCCCCGCGCGGGCGTGCGGCTCAGACCGAGCGGAAGGCCAGCACCACGTTGTGCCCGCCGAAGCCGAACGAGTCGTTGAGCGCGGCGATCCGGCCCTCGACCGGCAGCTTGCGGGCCTCACCGCGGACGATGTCCGCCGCGGCCTCGGCCTCGGGGTCGAGGTTCTCCACGTTGATGGTCGGCGGCGCCACCCGGTGGTACAGCGCCAGGACCGTCGCGACGGACTCGACGCCGCCCGCGCCGCCGAGGAGGTGACCGGTCATCGACTTGGTGCCGGAGACCGCCATGTGGTCCACGTCGTCGCCGAGGACCTTGCGCAGCGCCTTCAGCTCGGCGATGTCACCGGCCGGCGTCGAGGTGGCGTGCGCGTTGACGTGCACGATCTCGGCCGGGTTCAGGTCGGTGCGGTCCAGCAGGTTCTGCAGGGCGTGCGAGATGCCGCGGCCCTCCGGCTCCGGCTGCACGATGTCGTGGCTGTCGGCGGAGACGCCCTGGCCGACGGCCTCCGCGTAGACGCGGGCGCCGCGCGCGGCGGCGTGCTCGGCGGACTCCAGGACCAGGACGCCGGCGCCCTCGCCGAGGACGAAGCCGTCACGGCCCGTGTCGAAGGGGCGCGAGGCGCCCTGCGGGTCGTCGTTGTTCTTGGACATCGCCATCATGTTGCCGAACGCGGCGATGGGCAGCGGGTGGATCGCCGCCTCCGTGCCACCCGCGACGACGACGTCGGCGCGGCCGGTGCGGATCATCTCGATGGCGTAGCCGATGGCCTCGGCGCCCGACGCGCAGGCGGAGACCGGCGTGTGCACGCCCGCCCGGGCGCCCACGGCCAGACCCACGTTGGCCGACGGGCCGTTGGGCATCAGCATGGGGACGGTGTGCGGGGAGACGCGGCGGACGCCCTTCTCCTTGAGCACGTCGTACTGGTCGAGCAGGGTCGTCACGCCACCGATGCCGGAGGCGATGACCGCGCCGAGCCGGTCGGGGTCGATGCTGCCGCCGTCACCCGCCTCGCCGGCCTTGCCGGTGAAGCCGGCGTCCTTCCAGGCCTCCTGCGCCGCGATCAGCGCGAACTGCGCCGAGCGGTCCAGTCGGCGGGCCTGCGGCCGCGGGATGACCTCGGAGGGGTCCACGGCGACCGGCGCGGCGATGCGGACCGCCTGGTCGGCGGCCCACTCCTGTTCCAGGGGCTTGACGCCGGACCTGCCGGCGACCAGACCCTCCCAGGTAGAGGCTGCGTCGCCACCCAGCGGTGTGGTTGCGCCGATACCGGTGACGACCACGGTGCGATTGGTCGAGCTCACGGGAATTCTTTCTCCAACGGGATACGGATTCGTACGGCGCCACCGCCGGGTGGCGGGGCAGTCTGCCCGGATACTCGGGCTTCGCCCGAGTATCGGTGGATCAGGCCTGGTGGTCGAGGATGTACTTCGTCGCGTCGCCGACCGTCTTGAGGTTCTTGACGTCCTCGTCCGGGATCTTGACGTCGAAGCGCTCCTCGGCGGCGACGACGACCTCGACCATGGACAGCGAGTCGACGTCCAGGTCGTCGGTGAAGGACTTGTCCAGCTGGACGTCCTCAACCGGGATGCCCGCGATCTCGTTCACGATCTCGGCGAGACCGGCGACGATCTCTTCCTGAGTGGCGGCCATGATGGCGCTCCTTCGTAGTTTCCAGAGGGTGTGGCGGCCCGCCGCGACAGCGGCAGGTGGTGCTTTTCTCCGTCCCGGACCGGATGATCCGGCACGGAGTGCCTAGGGGAGGGTAACGACCGTCGCGGCGTAGACGAGACCCGCCCCGAAGCCGATGACGAGCGCGGTGTCGCCGCTCTTCGCCTCGCCGGTCGCCAGGAGCCGCTCCATCGCGAGCGGAATCGAGGCGGCCGAGGTGTTGCCGGTGGTGCGGATGTCACGGGCGACCATGACGTGCTCCGGCAGCTTCAGTGTCTTCACCATCGAGTCGATGATCCGCACATTGGCCTGGTGCGGGATGAAGACGTCCAGGTCGTCCGGGGTGATCCCGGCCGCGTCCAGCGCCTGCTGGGCGACCTTCGCCATCTCGAACACGGCCCAGCGGAACACCGCCTGGCCCTCCTGCGTGATCGCAGGAAACTTGATGTTGCCCTCCCTGTCGAGGGGCAGCTCGGAGACGTCGCCGACGTGGAACCTGTCCCACGGCACCGTCTGCTTGATGGTCTCGGACTTGTCGCCCTCCGAGCCCCAGACGGTCGGGCCGATCGCCGGCTCCCGGGACGGGCCGACCACGACGGCGCCGGCGCCGTCGCCGAACAGGAAGGCCGTGGCCCGGTCCTCCAGGTCGGTCAGGTCGGAGAGCCGTTCCACGCCGATGACCAGGACGTACTCCGCCGAGCCCTCGACGACCATGCCCTTGGCGAGGGTCAGACCGTAGCCGAAGCCCGCGCAGCCCGCCGAGATGTCGAAGGCGGCGGCCCTGTCCGTGCCCAGCTTGTCCGCGATCTCGGTGGCGACGGCCGGGGTCTGGCTGAAGTGCGACACGGTCGAGACGACCACGGCGCCGATCTGCCCGGCGTCGATCCCGGCGTCGGCGATGGCCTTGCCGGAGGCCTCGACCGACATCGCCGCGACGGTCTCCTCGGGCGACGCCCAGTGCCGCGTCTCGATGCCGGAGCGCGAGCGGATCCACTCGTCGGACGAGTCGATCGTCTCGAGGATCACCTCGTTCGGCACGACCCGGGTCGGGCGGTAACCGCCGACGCCGAGGATGCGCGCGTACGGGGCGCCCCTGCTGGGCTTGATCTTCGACATGCTCTCGCGCTCCTTGTCAGGCCTGCTGGCCGTGCTCGGCGACGAGCTCGCGGGCCGCGTCGAGGTCGGCGGGGGACTTCAGGGCCAGCGTCCTCACGCCCGGCAGCGCGCGCTTGGCCAGCCCGGTCAGCGTGCCGCCCGGGCACACCTCGATCAGCGCGGTGACGCCGAGTTCCCCGAACGTCTCCATGCACCGGTCCCAGCGGACCGGGTTGGCGACCTGGCCGACCAGGCGCTCCAGCACCTCGGCACCGGAGGCGACGGCCCGCCCGTCCTTGTTGGAGACGTACGTCACCCGGGGGTCGGCCGGCGTCAGCGTCTTCGCGGCCTCGGCGAGCGCGTCCACCGCGGGCGCCATGTGGCGCGTGTGGAACGCGCCGGCCACCTTCAGCGCGACGACCTTGCGCACGCCCTCGGGCTTGTCCTCGCTGAGCGCGGCCAGCTGCTCCATGGTGCCGGCCGCCACGATCTGCCCCGCGCCGTTCATGTTCGCCGGGGTCAGGCCGAGCTTCTCCAGGTGCGCGACGCTCACCTCGGGGTCGCCGCCGAGCAGCGCCGACATGCCGGTCTCGGTGACCGCGGCGGCCTCGGCCATCGCCAGGCCCCGACGGCGTACCAGGGTCAGTGCGGCCGTGTCGTCGAGGACGCCGGCGAAGGCGGCGGCGGTGATCTCGCCGACGCTGTGGCCCGCGACCGCGCCCGGCGCGATCTCGGAGATGTCACCGAGTGCCGCGGCCGAGAGGAGCCCGGCGGCGACGAGCAGCGGCTGGGCGACGGACGTGTCTCGGATCTCGTCCGCGTCGGCCTTGGTGCCGTAGTGGGCGAGATCGAGTCCGATGGCCTCGGACCAGGCGGCGACGCGGTCCGCGGCGCCGGGAAGGGCGAGCCAGTCAGTCAGGAAGCCGGGCGTCTGGGCGCCCTGGCCGGGAGCGACGAGTACGAGCACTCTCACACTCTCTCTTGAGGACGGTCACGGCCGCCCGTGGGGACAGGGACGAAGAACAGGAGGGGGTTTTGTGGACCCCCGACAAAAGCTTAGAATTGCGGATCTCCATCGGCCAGACGCCCCAGGATGAGCGCGATCCGCAGTGTGAACGCAGACCGTACATCAGAGGGTGACCATCCGGTGACGTCAGTCACACGTCGGAGCCGGTAGCGCACGGTGTTCGGGTGAACGAAGAGCATCCGGGCGGCGCCTTCGAGACTGCTCGCCTGTTCGAGATAGACGCTGAGCGTCTCGAGCAAGGCTGCACCGGCCTCCTCCAGCGGTCTGTAGATCTCCTCCACCAACTGCTCGCGGGCCGACGGGTCCGAGGCGATCGCGCGCTCCGGCAGCAGATCGTCGGCCAGCACCGGACGCGGCGCGTCCTGCCAGGCGGAGCACGCCTTGAGCCCGGCCGCGGCGGCCTGCGCGGACCGGGTCGCGGCCAGCAGGTCCGGCACCACCGGGCCGGCCACCACCGGACCCTGCGCGAACGGGCCGATCAGCGACTTCGCCACGGCCAGCGGGTTGTCGCTGCCGCCCGCGATCACCACCAGCCGCTCCCCGAGCACCCCGGTCAGCACCTGGAGCTTGGCGTACCGGGCCGCGCGCCGGATGGCCTCCACGGTCAGCTCGGAGTCGCCGTCGGGGGCGGTGCCGAGCACGACGCAGACGTGCTCGGGGGAGCTCCACCCGAGGGCGGCGGCCCGCGACACCGCCCCCTCGTCGGCCTCACCGCTCAGCACCGCGTTGACCACCAGCGACTCCAGCCGCGCGTCCCAGGCACCGCGTGCCTCGGCGGCCTGGGCGTAGACCTGGGCGGTCGCGAAGGCGATCTCCCGGGCGTACACGAGCAGCGCCTCGCGCAGCACCGACTCGTCACCGGGCGCGGCCACCTCGTCGATCGCGGACTCCATCACCTCGATGGTCGTCCGCACCATCTCCACGGTCTGCCGCAGCGTGATCGCCCGGGTCAGCTCGCGCGGCGCGGTGCCGAAGACGTCGGTGGAGATGGCCTGGGGAGCGTCCGGACGCCGGAACCACTCGGTGAACGCGGCGATGCCCGCCTGGGCCACCAGCCCGATCCAGGAGCGGTTCTCCGGCGGCATGGCCCGGTACCACGGCAGTGTCTCGTCCATCCGCGCGATGGCCTGCGCGGCGAGCGATCCGGAGGACTGCTCCAGCCGCTTGAGGGTCGCGGTGTGCGGGTGGACGGCGCGCGCCGCGGGCTCTGGCTTGCTGGTTTCGGGTTCGGGCACGGGGACAAGACTGCCTTATCGGGACCCGGGCGAGTATCGCCGGGGCGGTGCCCGACGACTCGGCCGCCGTCCGGGGTGTCGTGCGCCGGGGCTACGGTGGACGGCGTGATGGACGTACGGCGCGCCGACGAGCGCTACCAGGGCGGTGACCCGGCGGCCGGGATCGAGACGCGGCACGCCTTCTCCTTCGGCCCCCACTACGACCCCGGCCATCTCCGCTTCGGAGCGCTGATCGCCTGCAACGAGGAGCGCCTCGCCCCCGGCGCCGGGTTCGACGAGCATCCCCACAGCCACACCGAGATCGTCACGTGGGTGGTGGAGGGCGAGCTGACCCACCGCGACACCGCGGGCCACGAGACGGTCGTGCGGGCCGGTGACGTCCAGCGCCTCAGCGCGGCGGCCGGCGTCCGCCACGTCGAGCGCAACGACGGCACCACCCCGCTGACCTTCGTGCAGATGTGGCTGGCCCCGCTCACCCCCGGCGGCGACCCCGCCTACGAGATCGTCCGCGGCATCGCCGACTCCACCCCGTACGCCGTCCCGGAGGCGGGCGCCATGCTCCACGTACGCCGCCTGGCAGCGGGGGAGCGGACGGCGGTGCCGGACGGCGCGTGCGTGTACGCGCACGTGGTGCGCGGCGAGGTGACGCTGGGCGGGGAGACGCTGGGGGCGGGCGACGCGGCCCGCGTCACGGACGCCGAGGCGATGGACGCGGTGGCGGTGACGCGGGCCGAGGTGCTGCTGTGGGAGATGGCGGGGTGGTGACGCCCCGGAAGAGGCCGTCCCGGTCGGCGGAGTCGACGGGCGGAGGTTGTCCGGAACATGCCTCTCGGTATCGTCGGCAGCCGGGGGCTTCGGGCTACCGCAGGCCGTTGACGAACGCCTGCCAGGCTGGTGCGCCGACGGTGACGACCGGCCCGGCCGCGTTCTTGCTGTCCCGCACGGGGACGGAGCCGGTGGGGTGGTCATCGGCGACCTCGACGCACTCGCCGCCGTTGCTTCCGCTGTAGCTGGACTTGCGCCACTCAACATTGCTCAGCGCTGTGCGGGGCCGCATAGCGTTCCTCCATCACGCGGGTGCGTCCGGACTGGCGCTCACGGAGCTGGTCGCCGACGTCGTACGGCATGTGCCGGGCCGTCGGTGTCGCGTCTGCTTCCTGATCCGGCCCGGTGGGGTGCGTGTGGAGGTGGCCGACGGTTGCCGGGAGCTTCCGGTTCCGGGGCCCGCCGACGTACTGGGCGAGGGCGGGCGCGGCCTGGTGATCGTGACTGCGGTGAGTGATCGGTGGGGCGTCACGCCGTACGGCGACGGGCGGGGGAAGAGGGTGTGGTTCGAGTGCCTCAGCCGCGCAGCTCCGCCAGCACCGCGTCCGTGAGGACCGGCCAGGCCTCGACCGCCCACGGGCCGAACGCGCGATCCGTCAGTGCGACGCAGGCGAGCGACGCGTCCGGGTCGATCCACAGGAAGGTGCCCGACTGGCCGAAGTGGCCGAAGGTGCGGGGCGAGGAGCCCGAACCCGTCCAGTGGGGGGACTTCCCGTCGCGGATCTCGAAGCCGAGCCCCCAGTCGTTGGGGTTCTGGTGGCCGTAGCCCGGCAGCACGCCCTTCGTGCCCGGGTACTGGACCGTCATCGCCTCGGCGACGGTGCGCGGGTCCAGGAGGCGCGGCGCCTGGACCTCGGCGGCGAAGCGGAGCAGGTCGTCCACCGTGGAGACGCCGTCCTTCGCCGGGGAGCCCTCCAGGGTGGTGGACGTCATGCCCAGCGGCTCCAGCACCGCCTGCCGCGCGTACTCGGCGAACGGCATCTCCGCCGCCTTCGCGATGTGGTCGCCGAGCTGCTCGAAACCGGCGTTGGAGTACAGCCGCCGTTCCCCGGGCGGGGCGGTCACCCGGTGCTCGTCGAAGGCCAGCCCGGAGGTGTGCGCGAGCAGGTGGCGGACCGTCGACCCGGGCGGACCGGCGGGCTCGTCCAGCTCGACGGCGCCCTCCTCGTAGGCGACGAGGGCCGCGTACGCCGCGAGCGGCTTGGTGACCGAGGCGAGGGGGAAGCGGTGCCCGACGGGGCCGTGGGTTACCGGGATCGTGCCGTCGGCGCGTACGACGCCCGCCGCCGCCGTGGGGACCGGCCAGTTCTCGATCGACGCGAGGCTCTTCAAGGACATGCCCGTGAGCCTAAGCGGGTCACAGGTGCAGCCGCATGGAGGGGTCCGTGTCCCGGGTGAACCCCAGGGACGCGTACAGCGGCTCGGCCTCCGGCGAGGCGTTGAGCATGACGTGTCCGGCGTCCCGCTCGCGGAACCATTCCAGCAGCTCCGCCATGCAGGCGCGGGCGTAACCGCGACGCCGGGCGGCGGGGTCCGTCGCGACGCTGAAGACGTATCCGGTCAGCCCCCGCGGATTGCCGGCCCGCCCGATCCGGTACTCCAGCGACCCCACCACCAGTGCCGCCAGCGCGTCGGGCCGCTCCGGGTGCTCGACGACGAACGCCGCGAACTCCCCGTCCGGGTCGGCCAGCCGCGCCCGCAGCGCCGGCAGGGAGCCGGCGTGCCAGTCGGTGGAGGGGGGCGTGCGGCCCATCGCGTCGAGCATCACCTGGCGCAGGCGGAGCACCTCCGCCGCATCGGCGGCCACGGCACGGCGTACGAGGCTCATGCCCGCACGCTACTGACCCCTGCCACCCGATGTCCTGTGGATTTCCCGCCGCCCCCGCCCCGCCGCCCCGTCTCACCGGGGCCCCTTGCCTGGAGTGCACTCCAAGGTCATAGCGTGGAACCCATGACGGTGATGCAGACCACGGCCGGGACCCTCGCGCCGAACGCCACCAGAACGGACATCTGCTCCGCCCCGCCCCGGCGCCACCCGCGCCCCGACGGGCAGGACCACTACACCATCAGCGAGGTCGCCGCCTTCTCCGGGCTGACGGCCCACACCCTGCGCTGGTACGAGCGGATCGGGCTGACCTCCCACATCGACCGCTCGCACACCGGCCAGCGCCGCTACAGCAACCGCGACCTGGACTGGCTCGACTTCGTCGGCAAGCTGCGCATGACCGGCATGCCGGTCGCCGACATGGTCCGGTACGCGGAGCTGGTGCGCGCGGGTGAGGGCACCTACCCCGACCGGCGCGAACTCCTGGAGTCCACGCGCCGCGACGTGCTGACGCGCATCGCCGAGCTGCAGGACACCCTCGCCGTGCTCGACCGGAAGATCGGTTTCTACGGGGACGCCGGACGCGCCCGTGAAGAGGAGACGACCCGATGACCGACAGCAGGATTCCGGCCGTGCGGCTCGGCGACACCGGCCCCGAGGTGGGCGTGCAGGGCCTGGGCTGCATGGGCATGAGCTTCGCCTACGGTCCCGTGGACGCCGACGCCTCGCGGGCGACCCTGGAACGGGCGCTGGAGCTGGGCGTCACGCTCTACGACACGGCGGACGCGTACGGGGCGGGCGACAACGAGCGGTTCCTGTCGCCGTTCTTCCGGGCCCACCGCGACGAGGTCGTCATCGCGACCAAGTTCGCCCTGTCCATCCCGCCGGACGACCCGACGAAGCGGATCATCCGCAACGACCCGCCGTACATCCGCCGGGCGGTCGAGGCGAGCCTGCGCCGCCTGGACGTCGACGTGATCGACCTCTACTACCTGCACCGGCGCGACGTGCGCGTGCCGATGGAGGAGACCGTCGCCGTCATGGCCGACCTCGTCCGCGAGGGCAAGGTCAAGCACCTCGGACTGAGCGAGGTGACGGGGGAGGAGCTGCGGACCGCGCAGGCGGTGCATCCGATCGCCGCCGTGCAGTCGGAGTGGTCGCTGTTCAGCAGGGACATCGAGGCGGGCGTGGTGCCGGCCGCCCGCGACCTGGGCGTGGCCCTCGTGCCGTACTCGCCGCTCGGCCGGGGCTTCCTCACCGGCTCCTTCGTCCACGCGGACCGCGACCTCACGGCCGACGACTTCCGCCGCCGGCAGCCCCGCTTCACCGGCGACAACGCGGCGGCCAACGCGGCCCTCCTCGACCCGGTCCGCACGGTCGCCGAGGCCCACGGCGCGACCCTCGGCCAGGTCGCGCTGGCCTGGGTCCAGCAGCGCGCCCGGGTCCACGGCCTCCCGGTGATCCCGATCCCGGGCACCCGCAAGCCCTCCCGGGTGGAGGAGAACACGGCGGCGGCCCGGATCGTCCTGACGGACGACGAGCTGTCCGTGCTGGACCCGATCGCCCGCAAGGTGGCGGGAGACCGCTACGCGGACATGTCGTTCACGTCCGCCGGACGGGAGTAGGGGAGCGCCCCGGAGGGGGCGCGGGGAACCGGAGGGGCGACCCACCACGACCGGGTGCCGGAAGGGTCCGGCACCCGGCAGAGGCTAGAGCTGCGCCAGCAGCTCCGCCTTCTTCGAGGAGAACTCCTCGTCCGTCACCAGCCCCGCCTGGTGCAGCTCCCCCAGATGCCGTATCCGCTCCGCGATGTCCGCCGGATCCCGCCGCGGCGCCGGCACCGGAACCGGCACCGGGGCGCCCGCGCCCCGTTCCCGCACCGCCGCGAGCACCGCGGCGGCGAACGGCAGCGACTCGTGCACCGGTCCGTACCCGAGCCCGAACACGACCGACGCGGGGTCCTGGTCGGCCTGCGGGGCGACCGGTGCGGCGTCCCGCGGCAGCAGCCGCAGGTACCCCTCGAACGCCTCGGGGGACCGCCACTCCACCCCGCCCAGGTCGGCGACCGGGAAGCTCTGGTCGCCGGCCTTCCACTTCGCCGAGGAAGCGCCCGTCCAGGACCACCGGAAGGACACCGACGTGCCGTCGAAGGACGCCTTCCCGTCGTACGCCTTGAACTGCAGCGGTGCCTCGGGCGCGGCGACCAGGTGGCGCTCGGTCCTGCCGGACCCGGTCAGCAGTCCGCGCAGCTCGTCGGCGTAGTACTCCGCGAGCGCCTCCCGCTCGGCCGGCAGGACCAGCCGGTAGGGGTCGCCGCCCTCCTTCAGCTGTCCGGCCGCCGCCTCCATCACAGGATCGGCGCCCGGGCGCGGCTCGACGCGCAGTACGACGGTGCCCCGCCTGCCGGGTGTGAGCGTCACCCCGGCGATCGCCTCCAGCGGGACACGGCGTTCCCCCAGGGCCTGGAACAGCTTGGGTGTTCGAATCCCCCGTTCGTAGCGGATGAGCACGGAGTCGGAGTCGAACTCCCAGGCGGCATGAAATCCGGCCAGTACGTCACCCATGCGGCTCATCGTATGCGGCACGAGCCCTTCCGTCCCCTCCCTGTGCAAACCGGAGTATCCGCACCTCTACGCGCGTCAGGCCGCCGCCGCTGCGGACAAATCCGCCCGGCACGTGTCGTTCCCGTCGGCGCAGGTGACCGCGGGGTATGCGCCAACGCCGATCCCCGCGAAGTTCCGCAGGCTCTCCGTGCCCGGCACGAAGTAGCCGCCGTGCCCCTGGGCGCCCCGCGCGGACAGCACCCGCGCCCCGAACGCCGCGGACACCGGGTCGGCGCCGTGTCCGAGGCCGCCGACCTCCATGTACGGCACGTCCTGGATCCAGTCCTCGGCGTCCCGCATCGCCCACACCCGGGCCGAGGTGCGCAGGTGGGCGGCCTTCTCGACGCGCATGCCGGGGCTGCCGGCCACCGCTATGTCGGTCACCCGGCGGGGGAGCGTGCCGGCGGCGAGCCCGCACACCACCGAGCCGTAGCTGTGGCAGAACAGCGAGACGGGGGACCGGCCGGGCAGCGCCCGCAGCAGCGCGTTCAAGCGGACGGCCCCCTGCCCGGCGCGGGCCGCCGTGGCCGCCTCCATGCCGAGGCCGTTCGGGGCGGTGTAGTCGGCCCAGGCGATCACGGCCGTACGGGTGCCCGGGGCGAGGGCGCGCTCGGCCGTGTGGAGCGACCTGGCCATCCCGACGGGCGCGGAGTACGCGCGGCGGGTGCGCTGGAAGGTGAGCAGTTCGGTGTCCACACCCGGCACGACGACGGACACACGCTCGGCGCGGCGCAGATCCCCGAGGACCTCGGCGACCTTGCCCGAGCCCGCCGGATCGAAGGCGAGTACGTGGCGGTCGCGGCGCAGCAGCGACGCGTAGTGCTGCGCGCGCCGCCCGGCCTCGCGCTGCCCGGACGGCGACAGGCGCTGGTCGTGCATGCGCAGGCGCTCCGCGGCGCGTGCCGTGCGCAGCGCCGCGCGGTTGGCGAGGTAGCGCAGCTCGACGGGGGCGCCGTTCATGTTGCCGACGGCGAGGGAGTAGCGGCGGGCGAGTCCGGCGCGCTGCCCCTGCGTGAGCGAGGCGAAGAAGCGGGCCAGCCGTGCGGGGGACGCCTGTGTGTCGGGCAGCCGGCGCCCGTCGATCCGGCCCCGCTCCCAGGCTGCGACCGACGCTTCGAGGGCCGTGGGCTCCCGCTGGTGGTGCAGGGCGGTCCAGCCGGTGGTCGCCAGCATCACGAACACCACGGCCAGGGCGAGCAGGGCCCGCCAGACGTTCAGCTGCGGAGAGGTGTCGAAGGAAGTCACTGGGAGGACACACTAGGAGAACGGGACGGTCTCGCGTGAATCGAGTGACACGGATCACGTTTCGATCGCGTGCTATGGGGTTGCAGGCATCCGTCCGGCCCCGGGAGTGCTCCGCCAGTCGCCGGTGAGCGCGGGTTCCACCTGGTCGAGATAGGCGGCGGTCAGCTCGCGCAGCGCCGTGAGACTGGCGTCGTCCCGCGCCGACCAGATCCGTTCCGTCACCCGCATCACCGCACCGAAGACGGCCACGACCACGCGGGGGCGCGGGTCCGTCTCCATGTCGAGGCCCTCGCGGTCGGCGATGACGCGGGCGATCTCCTCCTCCAGCTCCGCCGCACGCCGCAGATGGGCGGCGAGCAGCGCGGGGGTCGACTCGATCACCCGGTAGAAGCGCATGTGCAGGTCGAGTGGTACCAGTTGTCCGACCGCCTCGCCGATGGTGTCCCAGCTCTCCCCGAGCGCCTGGCGCAGGGCGTCCAGCGGGGCCTCGCCGGGCGGGCGGCGGCGCACGGCCCCGACGAAGTGCGATTCCGCGAGCCGCGACACGAAGAAGGCCGCCTCCTCCTTGCTCGCGAAGTAGCGGAAGAAGGTGCGCTGTGAGACGTCGGCCGCCTCGGCGATGTCGTCGACGGTGGTCTCCTCGTACCCCCGCTCGGTGAACAGCTCCAGGGCGGATCGCAGCAGGGTGTCCCGGGTGCGCTGCTTCTTGCGCTCGCGCAGGCCCGGAGATGTGGCTGTGTCCGCCATGTTCAAGAGGTTCGCTCCTCGGGTCGGCTCCGGCCTGCTGCCGCGCCGTCGTTCTCGCAGTTCGGGCTACCGGGGGATGTCATGTCAGTTACCGACTAGTGAAATGGTTTGTCAACTGTCAGTGGCTGTCACTAGCCTCGAATGTATGACTAGTCAGACCACCATCGACAAGGCGGGACCGGAGGACGGCGGGGCGTCGTCCGGCCCGTCGGGCCGGGCCCCGGCCGGCGGGCTGCGCGGCCACCCGTGGCTCACCCTCGTCACCGTCGCCGTAGGGGTCATGATGGTGGCCCTCGACGGCACCATCGTCGCCATCGCCAACCCGGCCATCCAGGTCGACCTGAAGGCCAGCTTCGCCGACGTCCAGTGGATCACCAACGCCTACTTCCTCGCCCTCGCGGTCTCCCTGATCACCGCGGGCAAGCTCGGTGACCGCTTCGGACACCGGCAGACCTTCCTCATCGGCGTGGTCGGTTTCGCCGCCGCCTCCGGTGCCATCGGCCTGTCCGACACCATCCCGCTGGTCGTCGCGTTCCGCGTGCTCCAGGGCGTGTTCGGCGCCCTGCTGATGCCGGCCGCGCTCGGCCTGCTCCGGGCGACCTTCCCGGCCGAGAAGCTCAACATGGCCATCGGCATCTGGGGCATGGTCATCGGCGCCTCCACCGCGGGCGGGCCGATCCTCGGCGGCGTCCTGGTCGAGCACGTCAACTGGCAGTCCGTGTTCTTCATCAACGTGCCGGTCGGCGTCCTCGCCGTGGTCCTCGGCGTCATGATCCTGCTGGACCACCGCGCGGAGAACGCCCCGCGCTCCTTCGACGTCCTGGGTATCGCGCTGCTCTCCGCCGCGATGTTCTGCCTGGTCTGGGCGCTCATCAAGGCCCCCGAGTGGGGCTGGGGGGACGGCATGACGTGGCTGTTCCTCGTCGTGTCCGTGGTCGGCTTCGGGCTGTTCGCCTTCTGGGAGACCAAGGTCGCGGAACCGCTGATCCCGCTGGGCCTGTTCCGTTCCGTCCCCCTGTCGGCGGGTGTCGTCCTCATGGTCATGATGGCGATCGCGTTCATGGGCGGCCTGTTCTTCGTGACGTTCTACCTGCAGAACGTGCACGGCATGAGCCCGATCGACGCCGGCCTGCACCTGCTGCCGCTCACCGGCATGATGATCGTCGGCTCGCCGCTCGCGGGCGTGCTGATCACCAAGGTCGGCCCGCGCCTGCCGCTCGCGGGCGGCATGGCCTGCACCGCGCTCGCCATGTACGGCATGTCCACGCTGGAGACGGACACCGGCAGCGGCATCATGTCGCTCTGGTTCGCCCTGCTGGGCCTCGGCCTCGCGCCCGTCATGGTCGGCGCCACCGAGGTCATCGTCGGCAACGCGCCGATGGAGCTGTCGGGTGTCGCCGGCGGTCTCCAGCAGGCGGCGATGCAGATCGGCGGCAGCCTCGGCACGGCCGTGCTGGGTGCCGTGATGGCCTCCAAGGTCGACAACGACCTGGCGGGCAACTGGGCGGACGCCGGCCTTCCGAAGCTGGCGCCACAACAGCTGGACCAGGCGTCCGAGGCGGTCCAGGTCGGCGTGGCGCCGGTGACCGAGGGCATGCCGGAGCCGCTGGCCGCCAAGGTCACGGAGGTCGCGCACGACACCTTCATGTCCGGCATGAGCCTGGCGTCGCTCGTCGCCGCCGGCGTGGCGGCCGTCGCCGTGCTGGTCGCGTTCCTCACCAAGCGCGGCGTGAACGCGGAGGCGGGCGCGGGCGTCGGCCACATCTGACGGAGCGGCGGGCCCCGCGGCTCGCTCTCCGTCCTCCTGCGGCCCGGTTCGCCCATCCGGGTGGCAGGGCCGGTGAACCCTCCCGTCCGAGGGGCCTCGCAGGTCACAGTGGGTCAAGTCCTCCGCAGGGCACGGAGGGGGAGAGGCTGCGGCGCGCTGCCGGAGGGGGGCAGCGCGCAGGCAGTACGTCGGCGGCAGGCATACGACGCCGCACGGGGGTACCCGAACTCCACGAGGAGTTGAGGGAGTTGATGATGGCGGGCTTCGGACAGGGAACGCGCGGGAACCCCCGCTCACATGGCCGGACGTGGTCACGGACCGGGCCGGATCGCGCGACGCTCGGCATCGTCGGAGTCGTCTGCGCGGTCGCGGGATTCTTCACGCTGGGGATCCTCCTCGGTCCCGCCGCGATCGTCTGCGGATGGTTCGCCATGGGCCGCAGCTGGTCGGGCCCCCGCCCGGTACCGGCGGTGGTCGCCCTCGCCCTGGGCGCCATCGACACGTTCCTGGCGGTCATCTGGCTCGCCGGGGCGGCCCCGGGCCACGGCCTGCTCTGACCGGCGCGCGGGACGAGGAACGGCGGGGGCCCCCGGCACGGCCGGGGGCCCGGCCATGCCGGCCACCACCCGCTGACCCGGCGCCCACTGGCTTAGCGCTCGCTGACCCGGCATCCACTGACCCGGCGCCCGCTGACCCGGCGCGGACCGATCCGCCTCGTCGCCTGCTCGGCGGAGGCCGCCTCCGGTGCGACAGCCGGTGCGGGGAGGCTGGACCCCGGTCTGCTACCGGGCCTGTTCCGGGGCTGGGGCCTGTTCCGGGGCTGGGGACGACGGTGCCGGGGCTGGGGACGGCGCCGGAGCCCCGCCCAGATCGGCCACCTGCCGCCGCAGGGCCCGCACCTCCTCCGTCAGCATCCGGATCGCCTCGGTCTGCCGCCGTTCCTCCACGTCGTCCTTGTCGAACCGGGCGATGAACCACGCCGCGATGTTGGCGGTCACCACACCCAGCAGGGCGATGCCGGACAGCATCAGCCCCACGGCCAGCACCCGCCCCCATCCGGTGGTCGGCGAGTGGTCCCCGTACCCCACGGTCGTCATCGTCGTGAACGACCACCACACCGCGTCGCCCAGCGTCCGGATGTTCCCGGCCGGCGCGTCCCGCTCCACGGACAGCACCGCCAGCGAGCCGAACATCAACAGCCCCACCACCGACCCGACGACGTAGGTCGTCAGCCGGATCTGCGAGGCCATCCGCGCCCGCCGGCCCACCAGCATCAGCGTCGAGACCAGCCGCAGCAGGCGCAGCGGCTGGAGCAGCGGAAGCGCCACCGCGCAGAGGTCCAGCCAGTGCGTACGGAGGAAGCGCCCGCGGTCGTCGGTGAGCTTCAGGCGTACCAGGTAGTCCACCGCGAACGCTCCCCAGACGGTCCACTCGGCCACCGCGCACGCGCGGGACAGGGAACCGCTCGCGGAGCTGTTCACGATCGGCACCGCGTACGCGACGGCGAACACCACGGCCAGCGCCAGGAGCGGCCGCTGGGAGTGCCGCTCCCAGCGTGCCTGTGCCGTCTCTTTCCCGATGCCCGCGTTCATCCCTGCATCGTAGGGAACGCGTGCGCCGGAGAGCGCGGCGGAGCCAGTGAGATGAAAAACGGGGGCGGCGCGGCCCGCGGGCCGCACCGCCCCTCACCCGACC
Source organism: Streptomyces sp. JK94 (assembly GCF_053613315.1). Classification (NCBI taxonomy): domain Bacteria; kingdom Bacillati; phylum Actinomycetota; class Actinomycetes; order Kitasatosporales; family Streptomycetaceae; genus Streptomyces; species Streptomyces sp. JK94. Next base: position 101,273 of record NZ_JBSICH010000001.1, read on the forward strand.
GCGTGCGCGCTACGCGTCCCCGCCGGCGACCCCCGGGTCGGCCGCCGTCACGTCGAGCAGCCGGTACCGGTCCACCGCCTGCTTCAGCACCGACCGGTCGACCTTCCCCTCCCGTGCCAGTTCGCTCAGCACGCCCACCACGATCGACTCCGCGTCGATGTGGAAGAACCGCCGCGCAGCACCGCGTGTGTCCGCGAAGCCCCATCCGTCCGCGCCCAGGGACTGGTACGTCCCCGGCACCCAGCGCGCGATCTGGTCCGGAACCGCCCGCATCCAGTCGGACACCGCCACGAACGGCCCCTGCGCACCGGCCAGCTTGCGCGTCACGTACGGCACCCGCTGCTCCTCCTCGGGATGCAGCAGGTTGTGCTCCTCGCAGGCCACCGCGTCGCGCCGCAGTTCGTTCCAGGAGGTCGCCGACCACACGTCGGCGCGCACGTCCCACTCCTCGGCGAGGATGCGCTGCGCCTCCACCGCCCACGGCACCGCGACGCCGGACGCCATGATCTGGGCCGGGATCGAACCGCCCGTGCCCTCGCTGAAGCGGTGGATGCCCTTGAGGATGCCCTCGACGTCCACGTTCTCGGGCTCGGCCGGGTGCCGGATCGGCTCGTTGTAGACGGTGAGGTAGTAGAAGACGTCCTCGCCGTGCGGGTGCCGCTCGTCCGCGCCGTACATCCGGCGCAGGCCGTCCTGGACGATGTGCGCGATCTCGAAACCGAAGGCGGGGTCGTACGCCACGCACGCCGGGTTCGTCGAGGCCAGCAGCTGCGAGTGGCCGTCCGCGTGCTGGAGCCCCTCACCGGTCAGGGTCGTACGGCCCGCGGTCGCGCCCAGCACGAAGCCGCGCGACAACTGGTCGCCCATCTGCCAGAACTGGTCGCCGGTGCGCTGGAAACCGAACATCGAGTAGAAGACGTAGACCGGGACGAGCGGTTCGCCGTGCGTGGCGTACGCCGAGCCGGCCGCGATCAGCGAGGCCGTGCAGCCGGCCTCCGAGATGCCGTCGTGCAGCATCTGCCCGGTCGGCGCCTCCTTGTAGGCGAGCAGAAGGTCTCGGTCCACGGACTCGTACTGCTGTCCGAGCGGGTTGTAGATCTTCGCACTCGGGAAGAACGAGTCCATGCCGAACGTGCGGTACTCGTCCGGCGCGATCAGCACGAATCGCTTGCCGATCTCCTTGTCCCGCATGAGGTCCTTCAGCAGCCGTACGAATGCCATCGTCGTCGCGATGGATTGCTGGCCGGACCCCTTCTTCACGGTCGCGTACGTCTTGTCGTCCGGCAGGGCGAGCGGCTTCGACCGCACCACCCGGGTCGGCACGTAGCCGCCGAGCCCCAGCCGGCGGTCGTGCATGTACTGGATCTCCTCCGAGTCCCGGCCGGGGTGGTAGTACGGCGGCGGGCCGGACTCCAGCTCCTTGTCGGAGATCGGCAGGTGCAGCCGGTCGCGGAAGCGCTTGAGGTCGTCGACCGTCAGCTTCTTCATCTGGTGCGTGGCGTTGCGGCCCTCGAAGTTCGGGCCCAGCGTCCAGCCCTTGATCGTCTTGGCGAGGATGACCGTCGGCTGGCCCTTGTGCTCCAGGGCCGCCTTGTACGCCGCGTAGATCTTCCGGTGGTCGTGGCCGCCGCGCCCCAGGTGCAGGATCTGGTCGTCGGTCATGTTCTCGACCATCGCGCGCAGCCGGTGGTCGTCGCCGAAGAAGTGGTCACGGATGTACGCGCCGGACTCGGTGGCGTACGTCTGGAACTGCCCGTCCGGCGTGGTGTTCATCCGGTTGACCAGCACGCCGTCCCGGTCCTGCGCGAGCAGCGGGTCCCACGTGCGGTCCCACACCAGTTTGACGACGTTCCAGCCGGCACCCCGGAAGACCGACTCCAGCTCCTGGATGATCTTCCCGTTGCCGCGCACCGGGCCGTCCAGGCGCTGCAGGTTGCAGTTGACCACGAAGGTCAGGTTGTCCAGGCCCTCGCGGGCGGCGATGGAGAGCTGGCCCAGCGACTCCGGCTCGTCCATCTCGCCGTCGCCGAGGTAGGCCCACACGTGCGAGCGCGAGGTGTCCGCGATCCCGCGCGCGTGCATGTAGCGGTTCATCCGCGCCTGGTAGATCGCCCCGATCGGGCCGAGGCCCATCGAGACCGTCGGGAACTCCCAGAAGTCCGGCATCGACCGCGGGTGCGGATACGACGACAGGGCGTGGGGCGCCTTCGACTTCTCCTGCCGGAAGCCGTCCAGGTGCTCCTCGCCGAGCCGGTCGAGCAGGTACGCGCGCGCGTAGATGCCCGGTGAGGCGTGGCCCTGGAAGAAGACCTGGTCACCGCCGTCGCCCTCGTCCTTGCCGCGGAAGAAGTGGTTGAAGCCCACGTCGTACAGGGAGGCGGAGGAGGCGAAGGTCGCGATGTGGCCGCCGACGCCGATACCGGGCCGCTGCGCACGCGAGACCATGACCGCCGCGTTCCAGCGGGTGGCGTTGAGGATCCTGCGCTCGATCTCCTCGTTGCCGGGGAAGAACGGCTCGCTCTTGGTGGGGATGGTGTTGACGTAGTCCGTGCTGCGCATCTCGGGCACGGCCACGCGCTTCTCGCGGGCCCGCTCGATCAGCCGCAGCATGAGGTAGCGGGCCCTTTCCCGGCCGCGCTCGTCGACGGCGGCGTCGAGGGAGTCGAGCCACTCCTGGGTCTCCTCGGGGTCGAAGTCGGGGACCTGACTCGGAAGACCGCCGATGATGATCGGGCTGCGATCACTGCGATCGGATGCGGAAGCCACGCTGTTCCTTCGCTGTAGGAGGGCCACTTTGCCGGGTGTCTGAGCCGATTCCCCGCCGATCCCCCATCGTGTACCTCGTCGGGGCAAACGTCATCTGTACCGTGGGGTAACCGGTTCCCCCATGGGGATCGGGGGCACGTTCATTCGAGTCTCGTACCCACGCATGGTTCCCAAATACGCAAACGGGGCAGATAGGTGTGGTGTACGTCACCTCTGGTCTGGACGGCATGGCTGGAGTTGCGGCGACACGGCCGGGATCGTCACCGTTTCGGCGGTCCCAGTCGCCGGGTACTTGCGCGATCCGTCCCGCCCGTGTGGACTACGGCCAATGCTTCGCGCACGCGCGTGGCTGAGACATTCACCAAGACATGATCAGGAGGCAACCCGTGAGCGCGACCGCGGACCACGCGGAGGAGCGGACGAACCCTGCCGCCAGGCTGGGGTTCCAGCCCGGGCAGGTGGTCCAGGAGATCGGCTACGACGACGACGTCGACCAGGAGCTCCGCGAGGCCATTGAGGGCGCCGTCGAGGGCGAGCTGGTGGACGAGGACTACGAGGACGTGGCCGATGCCGTCGTGCTGTGGTTCCGTGACGACGACGGCGACCTGACGGATGCGCTGGTGGATGCCACCACGTACATCGAAGAGGGCGGGTCGATCCTCCTCCTGACGCCGAAGACCGGCCGTTCGGGATACGTCGAGGCCAGTGACATCTCGGAAGCCGCGACGACGGCCGGACTGACGGCGTCCAAGAGCGTCAGCGTCGGCAAGGACTGGAGCGGCAGCCGGCTGGCGACGCCCAAGGCCGCCAAGTCCAAGCGGTAGCCGGCCAGGCTCCGTACCACCCGACTCCGGACGGGCCGACCGCCGTCGGCCCGTCCGCGGGTCCGTGATGACCCCTGCGTAGGGTGTTTCCAGCGAACCACCCCCTGAAGGGACGAACAGGTCATGACGATCCAGGTCGGCGACAAGGCCCCCGGCTTCGAGCTGAAGGACAACCACGGCGCGACCGTCCGGCTGTCCGACTTCCGCGGTCACCAGAACGTCGTGCTCCTCTTCTATCCGTTCGCCTTCACCGGCGTGTGCACCGGCGAGCTGTGCGAGGTACGCGACAACCTGCCGCAGTTCTCCGACCGCGACACCCAGGTGCTCGCCGTGTCCAACGACTCCATCCACACCCTGCGCGTCTTCTCCGAGCAGGAGGGCCTGGAGTACCCGCTGCTGTCCGACTTCTGGCCGCACGGCAACGTCTCGCGCGCGTACGGCGTCTTCGACGAGGACAAGGGGTGCGCCGTCCGCGGCACCTTCATCATCGACCGGGAGGGCGTCGTCCGCTGGACCGTGGTCAACGGCCTGCCCGACGCCCGCGACCTGACCGAGTACGTGAAGGCGCTCGACACCCTGTGACCGACACCGAGTGATTCGTCGGTCCCAGGGCCTGCGGTGGGCGGGAACCCGTCACTAGGATCGAATCGTTGATCCGATATCCACGCACTACGGGGCTCTCCGCCCCTGGACACCAATGGAGGACTCGTGGGAGTCAGCCTCAGCAAGGGCGGCAACGTTTCGCTGACCAAGGAGGCCCCCGGCCTCACCGCGGTCATCGTCGGTCTGGGGTGGGACATCCGCACCACGACCGGTACCGACTTCGACCTCGACGCCAGCGCGCTGCTGCTGAACAGCGGCGGCAAGGTCGCCAGCGACGCGCACTTCATCTTCTTCAACAACCTGAAGAGCCCGGACGGATCGGTCGAGCACACCGGGGACAACCTCACCGGTGAGGGCGAGGGCGACGACGAGCAGATCAAGATCGACCTGGCCGCCGTCCCCGCCGACGTCGAGAAGATCACCTTCCCGGTCTCGATCTACGACGCCGAGAACCGCCAGCAGTCCTTCGGCCAGGTGCGCAACGCGTTCATCCGCGTCGTCAACCAGGCCGGCGGCGCCGAGATCGCCCGCTACGACCTGAGTGAGGACGCCTCCACGGAGACCGCGATGGTCTTCGGCGAGCTGTACCGGCACGGTGCGGAGTGGAAGTTCCGCGCCATCGGCCAGGGCTACGCCTCGGGCCTGCGCGGCATCGCGCAGGACTTCGGCGTCAACGTCTGAACCACCTGAACCGCCGAGGCGACAGCCTCGACCGTCCGGCGCCGCACGGTTCACGTGCGGCGCCGGACGCGCAGGAAAACCAGGAACACCACCCGGGGAGGGACAGCAACATGGGCGTCACGCTTGCCAAGGGAGGCAACGTCTCCCTGTCCAAGGCCGCACCGAACCTCACACAGGTACTGGTCGGACTGGGCTGGGACGCGCGTTCCACCACCGGAGCACCCTTCGACCTCGATGCCAGCGCACTGGTGTGCAGCAGCGGCCGGGTGCTCGGCGACGAGTGGTTCGTCTTCTACAACCAGCTCAAGAGCCCGGACGGCTCCGTCGAGCACACCGGTGACAACCTGACCGGCGAGGGCGACGGCGACGACGAGTCGGTGCTGGTCGACCTCTCCGCGGTGCCGGCTCAGTGCGACAAGATCGTCTTCCCGGTCTCGATCCACATGGCCGACGAGCGCGGCCAGACCTTCGGCCAGGTCAGCAACGCCTTCATCCGGGTCGTCAACCAGGCCGACGGCCAGGAACTCGCCCGCTACGACCTGAGTGAGGACGCCTCCACGGAGACCGCGATGATCTTCGGTGAGCTCTACCGCTACCAGGGCGAGTGGAAGTTCCGTGCTGTGGGGCAGGGGTACGCGTCGGGGCTCCGAGGCATCGCTCTAGACTTCGGAGTCAACGTTTCGTAAAGCCGCGTACGGCGCGGGGGAGCCCCGTACACACACGATTGGGTAGCCAGTGGTTTTGAAAACCTTCGGGTGGTCGTTCGCGGTCACCGCGCTCGGCCTGGTGGCCGCGGTCTTCTACGGGGGGTGGACCGCCTTCGGCATCGTGGCGATCCTGTCCATCCTGGAGATCTCGCTGTCCTTCGACAACGCAGTGGTCAACGCCGGGATCCTGAAGAAGATGAATGCCTTCTGGCAGAAGATCTTCCTCACCATCGGCATCCTGATCGCCGTCTTCGGTATGCGCCTGGTCTTCCCGGTCGTGATCGTGGCGATCAGCGCGCAGCTCGGTCCGATCGAGGCCGTCGACCTCGCGCTCACCGACAAGGACCGCTACCAGGAGCTGGTGACGGACGCCCACCCGTCGATCGCCGCCTTCGGCGGCATGTTCCTGCTCATGATCTTCCTCGACTTCATCTTCGAGGACCGCGACATCAAGTGGCTCGGCTGGCTGGAGCGGCCGCTGTCCAAGCTCGGCAAGGTCGACATGCTGTCGGTCTGCGTCGCCCTGATCGTGCTGCTCCTCTCCGCCGTCGCCTTCGGCGCCCAGGCGCACCTGCACGCCGGGCACGCGGACAAGACCGAGACGGTGCTGCTCGCCGGTATCGGGGGCCTGATCACCTACATGATCGTCGGCGGTCTCTCCGGCTTCTTCGAGAACAAGCTCGAAGAGGACGAGGAGCGCGAGCACGAGGCCGAGGAGGAGGCCGCGCGGGCGGGCAAGCCCAAGTCGGCGGTCCAGATGGCCGGCAAGGCGGCGTTCTTCATGTTCCTCTACCTGGAGGTCCTGGACGCGTCCTTCTCCTTCGACGGCGTCATCGGCGCCTTCGCCATCACCAACGACATCGTGCTGATGGCCCTGGGCCTGGGCATCGGCGCCATGTACGTCCGGTCGCTGACCGTCTACCTGGTCCGCCAGGGCACCCTCGACGACTACGTCTACCTGGAGCACGGCGCGCACTACGCCATCGGCGCCCTCGCCGCCATCCTCCTGATCACCATCCGGTACGAGATCAACGAGATCGTCACCGGCCTCATCGGCGTGGTCCTGATCGGCGCCTCCTTCTGGTCCTCCGTGCGCCGCAACAAGCGGCTCGCCGAGGCCGGGGGAGACGCCGGCAAGGAGAAGGCGGAGGTCTCCTCCGGGGTGTGAAACCCGGCCTTTTCGGGGCCGGGTTCGCCCCCGGTGCGCCTGCTTCCCTGGTGTGAACACGGCCCGGACGAGGAACGCTCTGTGCGGGGCGGCCGACGAGGACGACTCCTCGGGGCCGCCCCGTCGGCGGTCCGCGTCAGTGGTCTGGGCCGGCGTTCGACGGCCGAATGGAGATGGGGGCGGGAATGGGCTTCTTGGACGGTCTGTGGCGCGGTCGCGAGAGCGATTTCGACTCGGGCGGCGCGGCGACCAACTCCATCCAGCTGACCAAACGGCACGCCCAGGTCTCCCTGGACAAGCAGGGGGCGGCCACCGGCCACCTCCGTATCAACCTCACCTGGCGGATGCGGACCTCGGACATCATGGGGGCGCAGCGCGAGAGTCTGCTGCGGCACCCCCTCAAGGCGCTCAAACCCCCCGAGGTCATCGGCCACAGCCAGAGCATGGTCAACGTCGACCTCGACCTCGGCTGCCTCTACGAGCTCCAGGACGGCACCCGCGGGGTCGTCCAGCCGCTCGGCGGCTTCCTGGGCGACGTCAACGCCCCGCCGTACGTCAAGCTCAGCGGCGACGACCGCTTCGGCTCGGCCTCCGGCGAGACGATCTACGTCAATCTCGACCACAAGGACGCCATCAAGCGCCTCCTGCTCTTCGCCTACATCTACGACCAGACCCCCGCCTTCGACCGGACGCACGCCATCGTCACGCTCTACCCGAGCAACGGCCCGCGCATCGAGATAGGCCTCGACGAGCGGCACCCGCAGGCCCGGTCCTGCGCCGTGGTGATGCTCGAGAACGTGAAGGGCGAGATCCTCGTCCGCCGCGAGGTGAAGTTCGTGTACGGCTTTCAGGGCGAGCTGGACCGGTTGTACGGGTGGGGCCTGCAATGGGGCCGGGGGCACAAGAGCAAGGCCGAGCGCTGACGCCCGGCCGTACCGCCGCGCCGCCTACCGCCCGACGAACTGCGGCCCCTGCGGCGGCAGCCGGAAGTCCGGGTCGGGCGCCCCGTTGACCGGCGACGGATAGCCGTAACCGGACTGCGCGCCGACGGCTCCCGACGCGGCGGGCGCCTGCGGATACCCGTACACCGGCCGGCCGGTGGGCTGCGGAAACCCGTAGGCCGGCTGGGCCGCCGGCGGCTGTTGCGGATAGCCGTACGTGGGCTGGGCCGGTACCCCCGCGGGCTGCTCAGGCGGCAGCGGAGGCGAGAGCTCCGGGAGGGGCTGCACGGTCGTCGGCTCGTCCGGACCGACCGTCGGCGGGAGGGGCGCGGGCTGGGCGGGTGCGGACTGGGCGGGTGCGGACGGCGGGGGAGTGGGCTGGGCGGAGGCGTGCGGCGGCGACGAGGGCCGGGGTGCGGACATGGGGTCGTCCGCTCCCTCCGACTCGTCCACCGAGATGCCGAAGTCGGTCGCCAGGCCCTTGAGCCCGTTCGAGTAGCCCTCCCCCAGCGCCCGGAACTTCCACCCTTCCCCGCGCCGGTACAGCTCACCGCAGATCAGCGCCGTCTCCTGGCCCGTCTCCGGCTTGACGTCGAAGTACGCCAGCGGTTCCGCGTCGGCGGCCGTGGCGTCGTGCAGCAGGATGCGCAGTGACCGGACCCGGTCGAAGGAGACGCCGTCCGCGGAAGCGACCAGCAGGATCCGGCCCACGGCGGCCTCGACCCCGGTCAGGTCTGTCTGGATCGTGTCGGTCAGGTCCTTGGCGACCCGCTTCTTGCCGAGCCGCCAGACCTGGCCCGAGGGATGCCGGGGCTGGTTGTAGAAGACGAAGTCCTCGTCGGAACGCACGCGGTCGTCCGGCCCCAGCAACAAGGCGGAGGCATCGACGTCGGGGACCCCCTGCCCGGGAGTCCAGCGCAGCACGGCGCGTACCGTGGTGGCTTGCAGCGGGACGTTCGACCCCTTCAGCATCGCGTGCGTCATGCCGTCATCCTGCCTTCTCGGTCCTGGTCACGACAATGCGGGGGCGGGTACTCGGGTCGTGTCGCCTCCCTTCGGGCCGCCGCCCTCGACACGACCGGGTTACTTGGAATTCATGCCTGGTGGGAACCTCCGACATGAATACGTACGTACTATTACCGGCCACCTTCGGACAGTTCGCAGGTCGCCCAGACACTAGCGGGGGAGTACTCATGCGTCATTTCGGGCAGATTGCCCCCGAAGTGCGGAAGCGCCTCTTCCACCAGGAGCCTTGCGCCTTCACGGCGGACTCCCCGGCCCGGCTGCTGGCCGCGGCCCTGGGCGCCACGCTCTACAGCCCGGCCACCCGGCCCGCACTGGCCGACGACGTCCTCAAGCAGGGCGCGTGCGGTGTGACGTCGATGGTGCTGTGCCTGGAGGACTCGATCGGCGACGCCGACGTACCGGCCGGCGAGGAGAACCTCGTCCGCCAGCTCGGGGACCTGGCGGAACGCACCCGAACCCTCGGCTCCGCCCGAGCGGGCGACGTCCCCGACGATGTCGAGATCCCCCTCCTGTTCATCCGGGTCCGCACCCCCGAGCAGATGCCCGACCTCGTCCGGCGCCTCGGCCCCGCGGTGCGGCTGCTGTCCGGATTCGTGCTGCCGAAGTTCACCGAGGAACGCGGCATCCCCTTCCTGGAGGCGCTCTCCGCCGCCGAGGCCGCCACCGGCCACAGGCTCTTCGCCATGCCCGTGCTGGAGTCGCCCGACCTGCTGTACCGCGAGTCCCGGGTACAGACCCTGGAGGGCATCTTCCGCGCAGTCGACAAGTACCGCGACCGTGTACTCGCCCTGCGTCTCGGCGTGACCGACTTCTGCTCCTCCTACGGGCTGCGCAGGGGCCCCGACATGACGGCGTACGACGTCCAGATCGTCGCCTCCGTGATCGCCGACGTGGTGAACATGCTGGCCCGGGCCGACGGCACCGGGTTCACGGTGACCGGGCCGGTGTGGGAGTACTTCCGCGTCCAGGAGAGGATGTTCAAACCGCAACTGCGGCAGAGCCCCTTCCTGGAAGGACAGGCCGTCGCACTGCGGCAGAAGCTCATCGAACACTCCATGGACGGCCTGCTGCGGGAGATCTCGCTGGACCGCGCCAACGGCCTGCTGGGCAAGACCTGCATCCACCCCTCGCACGTGCTCCCCGTGCACGCGTTGTCCGTCGTCAGCCACGAGGAGTTCAGCGACGCCCAGGACATCCTGCGGTCCGAACGCTGCGGCGGGGGTGTCCTGCGGTCGGCCTACACGAACAAGATGAACGAGGTGAAGCCCCACCGCGCCTGGGCCGAACGCACGCTGCTGCGCGCCGAGGTCTTCGGGGTGGCGAACGAGGACATCGGCTTCGTGGAACTGCTCGCCGCCGGCCTGTCCGAATGAACGCAAGGAATCCATGACCGACGCAAGCATCGATGCCGCGGTGCACAACGGGAGGCACGAGTACATGACGGAGAGGGCGCGCGCCGAAGGGCGGGCCGACGTGTGGTCCGGGAGCTGGGTCGCCGAGCGGCTCGGCGTCGAACTCGCCGGCGACGACGCGCTGACCGGTCTGCTGGGACTCGCCCTGCGCCGCAACCCCAGGCGGGCGCACCTGCTCGTCTCGAACGTGCTCGGCAAGCACGTCCCGCAGACGCCCTCCGTGGTGTACGGCCACGGCGTCGCCCTCGGCCGGCGCGTCCGTGACCTGCTCGGTGCCGAGGCCGCCGGTAACGCGGTCGTCCTCGGCTACGCGGAGACCGCCACCGGCCTCGGCCACTCGGTCGCCGACGGCCTCGGTCCCGCCCCGTACCTGCACTCCACCCGCCGCCCGGTCACCGGCGTCGCCCGGGCGGGCGGCTTCGAGGAGTCCCACTCGCACGCGACCTCGCACCTCCTGCTGCCCGAGGACCCGGCGCTGCTGGCCGGCGACGGGCCGCTGGTCCTCGTCGACGACGAGTTCTCCACCGGGAACACGGTGCTCAACACCGTGCGTGCCCTGCACGAGCGCTATCCCCGCGGGCGGTACGTCGTGGTGGCCCTGGTCGACATGCGCTCGCCCGCCGACGCCGGCCGGCTGGAGCACTTCGCCCGCGAGATCGGCGCCCGCGTGGACCTGGTGACGGCTGCCTCGGGCACGGTCCGGCTGCCGGACGGCGTACTCGAGAAGGGACAGGAACTGGTCGCGCTCCACGAAACGCCCCCCGCCGGGCGGCCGGGCGGGGAACGCCCGGCCGCCGACACCGGTGCGCGTGCCGAGGCTGGTGCTGGTGCTGGTGCTGGTGCTGGTGCTGGTGCGGGTGCGGGTGCGGGTGCGGGTGCGGGTGCCGGAGGCGGAAGCGGAAGCGGAGGTGGGGTCGGGCGTGTCGACCTGTGCTGGCCCGAGGGAGTCCCCGACGGGGGACGGCACGGGTTCACGGCCGCCCAGCGGGACCGGCTGGAGAGCGCCCTCCCCGGCATGGCCGGGCGGATCGCCGAGGCGCTTCCCACGGGGGCCCGCCGCGTGCTCGTCCTCGGCTTCGAGGAGCTGATGTACGCCCCGCTGCGCCTGGCCCACGCGCTGGAACAGACCCTCGGCGCCGACGTGCGCTACTCCACCACCACCCGCTCTCCCGTCCTCGCGGTCGACGACCCCGGCTACGCGATACGCACCCGCCTGGTCTTCCCCGCCCACGACGACCCGGCCGACGGCCCCGGAGAGCGCTACGCCTACAACGTCGCGGGCGCCGGCTTCGACGCCGTGGTCGCGGTCGTCGACTCGACCGCCGACACACCCGCGTTGCACGCGCCCGACGGACTGCTGGCCCGGCTCGCCGGTCACGTCCCGCACGTCCTGCTCGCGGTCGTCCCGTCGTACCTCCCGCGGTCCCCGCACGCCCCCGAAAGGCCCTCCATGCTGCCCGAGCCCCTGCGCGGCCCCGACTTCTCCTCGTACGCGCCCGACGAGGTCGGGTGGCTGCTCCAGGATCTCTCGGGCGTGACGCTGGAGGCGCCGACCGAGGAGCGCGAGGAGGCGATCCAGAGCGGCGGCGCGCACTACGCGGAATCGCTGCCCGTGGAGTACCAGCCCAGCGAGCAGTACCAGGAGCTGTTCCACGCCGCGCTGGCGACGTCCGCCGCCCGGCTCGCCCGCGCCGTCGGAGCCGTCACCGAGATCGTGCTCACCGAACGGTCGCCCCGCCCCGTGCTGGTCTCCCTCGCCCGCGCGGGCACGCCCGTCGGGGTCCTGATGCGCCGTTGGGCGCAGTTCCGTCATGGTCTCGATCTCCCTCACTACGCCGTGTCGATCGTCCGTGGCCGCGGCATCGACGCCAACGCCCTGCGCTGGCTGGCCGGCCGTCACGACCCCGCCGATGTCGTCTTCGTCGACGGCTGGACCGGCAAGGGCGCCATCACCCGCGAACTCGCCGCCGCCCTGCGCGACTTCGAGGTGTCCGACGGCATCACCGGCTTCCACCCCGAGATCGCCGTGCTGGCCGACCCCGGTTCCTGCGTACGCACCTACGGCACCCGCGACGACTTCCTCATCCCGTCCGCGTGCCTCAACTCCACCGTCTCCGGTCTGGTGTCGCGCACCGTGCTCCGCGCCGACCTGGTCGGCGCGCACGACTTCCACGGTGCGAAGTTCTACCGCGAACTCGCCGGCGCCGACCTGTCGACGGCCTTCCTCGACGCCGTCTCCGCACGCTTCCCGGACATCACCGACACGGTCGACGCCCAGGTCAAGGACCTCCTCTCCGCCGACCGCGCCCCCACCTGGGAGGGCTGGGCCGCCGTCGAGCGCATCAGTGAGGAGTACGGCATCCACGACGTCAACCTCGTCAAGCCCGGCGTCGGCGAGACCACCCGCGTGATGCTGCGCCGCGTGCCGTGGAAGGTACTCGCGCGAGCCGGCGCGGGCGCCGACCTGGACCACGTGCGCCTGCTGGCCGAACAACGGGGCGTACCCGTCGAGGAGGTCGCCGGCCTCCCCTACACCTGTGTGGGGCTGATCCACCCCCGGTACACGCGGGGCGCCACGGGCGCCGACGGCAGGGCGGTGGCGCTCTGATGCCGGTGCTCGTCGCGAGCGACCTCGACCGCACGCTCATCTACTCCGCCGCCGCCCTGGGACTGACCATGCCCGACCTGCGGGCGCCGCGGCTGCTGTGCGTGGAGGTCTACGAGAGCAAGCCCCTGTCGTACATGACGGAGACGGCAGCCCAACTGCTGGCCGACCTCGGTGACACGGCGGTCTTCGTGCCGACCACCACCCGGACCCGCGCGCAGTACCAGCGCATCAACCTCCCCGGCCCTCCGTCGACGTACGCGATCTGCGCCAACGGCGGGCATCTGCTGGTGGACGGCGTCTCCGACCCCGACTGGCACGCGCGGGTGACCGCTCGGCTGGCCGACGAATGCGCCTCGCTGGCCGAGGTCCGCGACCACCTGATGAGCACCGCGGACCCGCTGTGGGTGCGCAAGCACCGGATCGCCGAGGATCTTTTCGCCTATCTCGTCGTCGAGCGTGAACTGCTGCCCGAGGAGTGGGTGAAGGAACTCGCCGTGTGGGCCGAGAACCGCGGCTGGACGGTGTCCCTCCAGGGCCGCAAGATCTACGCCGTTCCGAAACCGCTCACCAAGAGCGCCGCCGTGCGCGAGGTCGCCCGTCGCACCGGCGCCGACCTCACCCTCGCCGCCGGCGACTCCCTCCTCGACGCCGACCTGCTGCTCGTCGCCGACCGGGGCTGGCGCCCCGGCCACGGGGAGCTGGCCGACTCCGACTGGACGGCCCCGGCGATCAGCGCCTTGCCCGAGCGCGGTGTGCTGGCCGGTGAGCGGATCCTTCGGGAGTTCCTGCGCGCGTCGAGCCCGGCTCGCTGATCCCGCCGTCCGGCTCCCCGGCGCCGTCCCCGGTGCCGGGGCGGTCGTCGTCGGCCGGAGGCCGTATGTCCTCTCCGTTGTCCTGTGCTCTGTTGTCCCGTGCTCGCTCGCGTCCGCGGCCGCCACGCCTTCGGCTGCCGGCTCCCGGCCGCAGCAGACGCCTGCCGATGAAGACCAGCAGGGCCAGGGCCGCGATCGCGAGGATCACCTTCGAGTAGGTGGAGGCGATGCCCGACACCCGGGACCAGTTGTCCCCCAGGGTGTAGCCCGCGAGCACGAACACGGTGTTCCAGATCGCGCTGCCCAGCGTGGTCAGGGCGAGGAAGACGGGCAGCCGCATCCGCTCCACCCCGGCCGGCACGGAGATCAGACTGCGGAAGACCGGAATCATCCGGCCGAAGAACACGGCCTTGGTCCCGTGTTTCAGGAACCACGCCTCCGTCTTCTCTATGTCCGACACCTTCACCAGCGGCAGTTTCTCCGCTATCGCCACCGTGCGGTCCCGGCCGAGCATCGCGCCGACCCCGTACAGCGCGAGCGCGCCGATCACCGAACCCGCGGTCGTCCACAGCAGGACGGCGATCAGGTTCATCCGGCCGGAGCCGGCCGCGAAGCCGGCGAGCGGCAGGATCACTTCGCTCGGCAGGGGAGGGAAGAGATTTTCCAGAGCGATGGCGAGACCGGCGCCCGGTGCGCCGAGCTTGTCCATGAGCTCGTTGATCCACTCCGGTGCCGCACCGCTGCCCGCGGCCGTCTGCACTGCGATGGCTGTCATGACGACCACGCTAGAAAATCGCAGCTGAAGGGAGCCTGAGGAAGTCCGCAAGATCGCCTGCGGTGTACCGCAGGCGGGAATTGCGGTTTTCCGCAGTGTGCGCCGCCCTCGCACCCGGCTAGCCTCGCGATCATGCGAGTCATGGCGCGACGAGTGGGGCGGTGCGGGGTGGGCCTGATCATGGGCACCGCCGCGGCCGCCGTCGAGCTGCTCTTCGCCCTTCTGGCCGGAGCGGCCCTGCTGCCGGTGGCGGCCTGGCCGGCCGGACGTCGTGCCGTACTGCGCCCGGTCCTCGCGGGCGCCCGGGCACTGGCGGAGCTCGAGCGGGCCCGGTTGGGGATGTGGCTGGACCTCCGGGTCACGCCCGTGTACGAGGAGGTGCGGGCGCTGCGGTACATGGCCTGCCACTGGGCTCTCGGCGCTCTGGGCGGCGTGGTGATGCTCACGGCCGCGATCGGCCTCGGATACGGCTCCTTCGGGCTGTACGGCTGGCTCCTGCTGGACGGCATACGCGACCCCGGTTCGCTGGTCCTCGGCAGTCTCGGCGGCTTCTTCCTCGTGTTCCTCGCCGTGCAGGGAATATTCGGTGTGGTGGGACTCGAGGGGCAGCTGGCGCGGCACTTCCTCGGGCCGCGCCACCAGGAGGAGCTGGAGCGGCGGATCGCCGAGCTGTCCGCCAGCCGGGCCGCCGTGGTCGACGCGGTCAACGACGAGCGGCGCCGTATCGAGCGGGACCTGCACGACGGTGTGCAGCAGCGTCTCGTCGCCCTCGGTATGCTCCTCGGCCGCGCCCGCCGCAGCCAGGACGCCGGCCGGCGCGACCGGCTGCTCGGCCAGGCGCACGACGAGAGCCGCCGTGCCCTGGACGAGCTGCGCGAGGTGGCCTGGCGGATCTATCCGACCACGTTGGACGAGGCGGGGCTGCGCGCGGCCCTGGAGACGGTCGCCGAGCGGGCGTCCGTGCCGGTGGGAGTGGAGTACGACGTGGACGAAGAGCCCGGGCAGGCCGTGGCCACCGTCGCGTACTTCGTCGTCTGCGAAGCCGTCACGAACGCGGTCAAGCACGCGGCGCCGACGCGGATAAGCGTCGCCGTCAGAGCGGAGGAGAAACGGATGTACGTGAGCGTCCAGGACGACGGCTGCGGCGGGGCGAACGCCACCGGCAGCGGGCTGTTCGGACTCGCCCGGCGGGTGGCCGCCCTGGACGGCAGCCTCAGCGTGGTCAGCCCACCGGGCGGGCCGACCCTCGTGGCCGCGGAACTGCCGTGCGGGTGATCCTGGCCGAGGACTCGACCCTGCTGCGGGAGGGACTCGTGCGGCTGTTGACGGAGGAAGGACACGAGGTGCTCGCGGCCGTCGGCAACGCCGAGTTGCTGCTGCGGGCGGTCACCGAGGACCCGCCGGACGTGGTCGTCGCCGATGTCAGGATGCCGCCCACGCACACGGACGAGGGACTGCGCGCGGCCCTGCAGATACGCGAGCGCTGGCCGGCGGTCGGGGTGCTGGTGCTCTCGCAATACGTCGAGAAGCGGTACGCGACGGAACTGCTGACCGGTGAGACGGAAGGAGTGGGTTATCTGCTCAAGGACCGGGTGGTCCAGATCGACGAGTTCCTGGACGCACTGGAGCGGGTGGCCGCCGGACGGGCCGCCTTCGATCCGGAGGTCGTCCGTCAGCTGCTCGGCCGTACGACCCACACCGATCTGCTCGCCCGGCTCACCGTGCGGGAACGGGACGTGCTGGCCGAGATGGCGCAGGGGCACACCAACGCGGCGATCGCGCGGCGACTGCACATTTCGCAGAGCGCGGTGGAGAAACACACCAACGCGATCTTCGACAAGCTGGAGCTGGCCGGAGGGGAGGGGTATTCACGCAGAGTGCTGGCGGTGCTGCGCTACCTGGGCAGCTGAGCAACGCTGAGCGGTGCGGCGCCTTCGGACCGGTGCCGGGGCCCCGTCGCCTTCGTCCGCGGGGCGGGATCAGCCGCAACAGCCTCCGCCGCAGCAGCCGCCTCCGCCGCTCGACGGCGCAGGGGCGGGCGCGGGCCCGGAGGCCGAGCCGCCGACCGCGACCGTCGACAGCAGCTTCACCGTGTCGGCGTGGCCCGCCGGGCAGGCGGCGGGGGCGGAGGACTCGGCCATGGGACGGCTCAGTTCGAAGGTGTCGCCGCAGCTCCGGCAGCGGTACTCGTAACGAGGCATGCGCACAGATTAACCGGCCCCACCAGGCAGCGGGCCGTGGTGAGGGGAACCGGCAGTTGCGGACCCCGGTCATCGGCAGCCGCCGGGTGGTCAGTGACCGGCCCCGCGTTCCTCCCGGATCCGGGTGACCACGCCGGCCACCGTCTGCCGGACCGCTTCGGTCTCCGTCAGGAAGTGCCAGTAGTCGGGGTGGCGGCCCTCCAGTGTGGTGATCGCCCGTTCCAGCCGGGCCACGGCGTCGTCCAGCGGGCGCGCGTGCCGGGGATCGGGGGTGTTGCGGCCCGCCATGGCCAGGCGCTGGGCGTCGCGGATCGCGAAGCGGGTGCGTTCGATCTCCTGCTCGGGGTCCTTCTGCACCGCGTTCAGCTGCCGCAGCCGGTCGCCGGCGGCGGAGACGGCCTCGTCGGTGGAGTTCAGCAGTGCCCGTACGGTGGAGAGCCGGGCGGTGGCGTCGGGCCAGCGCTGTTCGTCGCGGGCGGTCCGGGCCTCGGCCAGTTTCTGCTCGGCCTGCCGGACCGACTCGACGGCCTGGTCCGGCACGTGCTGGAGGTCCTGCCAGCAGGCGGCGGTGAATCTGCGCCGCAGCTCGCTCAACACCGGCTCGACCTGCTCGGTCCGGGTGGTCAGGGCTTGCGCGCGGGTGCGCAGGGAGACCAGCCGGCGGTCGATCTCGGCAGCGCGTTCGGGCAGCCGTTCGGCCTCGGCACGGACGGATTCCGCCTCTCGGGTGACCCGTTCGGCCCGTTCGAGGGTCTGGGGCACGCCGTGCTGTCCGGCGCCCTGGTTCAGCCGGGTCAGTTCCGGGCCGAGGGCGGCGAGGCGGGCGGCGAGGTCGTCCGCGCTCAGGCCCGAGCCCCGGGCGGCGTCCAGGGCGTTGGAGGCGGCGAGCAGGACCTGCCGGGCGCGTTCCACGGCGGGTGCCAGCCGGGCCAGTTGGGTCTCGGCCTTGCCGAGCAGGGGGCCGAGGCTGTCGGCGTAGCGGTCCAGTTCCTGCTTGACCCGGCCGAGCTCTTCCTTCGCGGCGGTCAGTTCGCCGCGGGCGCGGGAGGCGGTGGACGCCTCCAGGTCGTCGCGGTCCAGGTCATGGGCGTCGACGGCGTTGATGTACTGGTGGCTGACCTCGTCGATGCGACGGCCGAGTGCCTCGAAGTCGGTGACCGCCCGTCGGGCGGCGGGGGAGGCGTCGACGGCCGCGATCGTCTCTATCGAGATCCGCAGGTCCCGCTGCGCGGTGTCCAGCTCGTAGAAGGCGGCCGCCGCGTCGTCCTTCGCGGCCTGTGCCTCGGCCCGCTGGTTCTCGGCCCGTCCGCCGAACCACCGCCGGGTGCCGCCCCCGGCGAACGCGGCGGGCAGCGCGAGCGCCGCGAGGAGCGGCAGCCCCACGAGGGTGAGCGCGTCACGGACGGCGCCCGGCGCACGGTGTGGAGGGGCGGATGTACGGCGTCGGTGGGAGTGGTGCGGCGGGCGCTGGGCGCGCGGCACCATCGGCGAGTACGGCTGCGATGGTGTCGCCGTCACATCCCTCTCCCGTGTCGTCCGTCCTGCCCGGGTCCATTCTCCCACCCGGTAGGGACGAACACACGGGCCGGTCAGTTCGCGGTTCGGACCGTGACTTTGCCGTCCTGGGTCCGCGCGGTCACCACGTGGGAGCTGGCGTCGTCCCGGGGCACGCACACGTCGACCGATCCGTCGTCGCTCTCGGCGGACACCTTGTACGTGGCCGGGGGCAGGGCGACGGTCACGGAACCGTCGTCGCTTCGGGTCTCCACCCGGTCGGGGACGACCTCCAGGCCGAGGCGGACCGAGCCGTCCTTGGTGGACGCGTTCACCCGGCGGGAGGAGACGTCCGCCCGCAGCGATCCGTCGTCGCTGTGCATCTCCAGCGGCCCGGTGGAGTCGCTGACGCGTACGGACCCGTCCGCCGTACGCACGTCCAGTGCTTGCCGCAGGCCCCGCGCCCGCACGCTGCCGTCGTCGGTCTTCACCTTGACGGCGATGCCGCGCGGCACCTCGACGCGGTGTTCGGCCGCGCAGTCGGCGACCACGCCGGAACAGTGCATCCGCAGCACCAGCCGGTCGTCGTCCATGGTCCAGGTCACCTCGGGGTCCGAACCGACGGCGACCGACCCGGAGAACCACCGGGTGACCCGGATCTTCCCCACCGCGTGGTCGTCCGAGGCGACGATCTCCAGGGCGGAGTCGTCCGCGTCGACGGTGAGCGTGCGGCCCTGGAGGGGGAAGGACCGGTGTTCGGGGTCCTCGTCGTCGCCGGCGGAGGCGCACGCGCCGAGTCCCGTGACGAGAACGGCGACGGCACCGAGGACGGCGAACGCGCGAGCAGGAACGGTACGGGCGGCCATGATGATCTCCCCCTGGGACGGACGGCGCGGGCGCCGCGCCGAAGGCCCTTGCGGAGCGAGGGGCCCTTCTCGACGAGGCTCTTCGACCGTACGGAGCACGGGCTCGCGCGGGGATCCGGGCCACTACCGGATCGAGGGTGGGGTTAACCCCCGGACGGGCAACCGGGGGCCGGAACCGGGGCCGACGTGTTTGCGGGGCAGTGCCCCGGGCCATGTAGGCTGTCGACTCGTCCTGGGTGCGTAGCTCAGGGGTAGAGCGCCTGCCTTACAAGCAGGATGTCGGCGGTTCGAAACCGTCCGCGCCCACCGGGACCGACGCTGGTGCCGTCGGTGAGAAGGCCTCCGGAGAGCTTCCGGGGGCCTTTCGCGTGCCCCCGCCCGGCCCTCCCGGGCCGATGCCTCAGGCGTCCGCGGCCGGGGTCTGCCGGGGTGGGATCTCGTGCGCGCGCTTCAGCTCCGAGCGGGCGTCCACCCGGTCGGGGCCGGTGATCTGCGACCAGTAGCGGTGGGTGCTGACGAACACGGCGAGTTCACGCTCGCGCCGCCGGAGCTTCTCCATCTCGGCCTGCTCGTCCGCCGACCAGCCGGGGGAAGCCGGGCGCTCGACCTTGCGCCAGCCGTTGTCGTCGCTGAAACCGTCGAGTGGCTCGACGGACCAGGGAAGCCTCTTCAGCAGGGCCGACAGCTCGGCCCTGACCTGATGCAGTTCCTCCTGACCGGCGAGGAGGTCACTGGGGAAGTCATAGGTCGTAGCCACGCTCTAATGATACGCCTGTTCGATTTCGGGGCGCGCGTTCCGTCAGTGGTTCACACGAAAGGGTGGCCTCCGTGAACGACGCCGACTGTCAGACCCCTGACCTACCGTGAAGAGCATGGACGGCGTGGACGGGCGGACCGGGAGCAACGCGGAGCGGGTGTGCCTGGTCCCCTGGGCGGAGGGGGACCTGTGGCTGTTGCGCAGGACGAACAGCCCGGAGATGACGGCGCACCTGGGCGGACCGGAGAGCGAGGAGCGGCTCCTCGGCCGGCACCGGAGGTACACCGAGTTGCGGGCGGGGCGGATGTACCGGGTGGCACGGGTGGACGGCGGCGAGACCGTCGGGTCGATCGGACACCGGCGGCGGGTCTGGCGGGGCGCGGAGGTCTGGGAGGCCGGATGGGCGATGCTGCCGGAGTCCCGGAGGCGCGGGCTGGCCGCGAGGGCGGCCCGCGCGGTGGTGGACGTCGCTCGTGCGGCCGGCCCGCACCGGTATCTGCACGCGTTCCCGGGCGTCGGCCACGCCGCCTCCAACGCGGTCTGCCGCAGGGCCGGCTTCACCCTGCTCGGACAGGCCGACTTCGAGTATCCGAAGGGCCACCGGATCAGATCGAACGACTGGCGGGTGGACCTGGACAAGGGAGACTGACGTCATGTGCCGCAGCATCAGGACACTGCGCCCGCCCGTGCTGGCCGAGGAGGCCACCGAGGACGAGATCAGGGCCGCCGCCCTGCAGTACGTGCGCAAGGTCTCCGGGTTCCGTGCGCCGGCCGCGCACAACCGGGAGGTCTTCGAGCAGGCGGTGGAGGCCGTCACCGCGGCCACGGCCGCACTGCTGGACGGCCTGGAGGTGAGGGGAGCCGCCGGCGCCCGGCGGGCTTCGTGACACCCCGTTCCCACGCGCGTGACCCTCTGCGTGCGGTGACCACACGTGCCTGACCTCAGGTGCGTCCCACGCGGCTGTGCACCAGCGGGCGGCCGGGAGTCGGCAGGCGCCGCCGGTGGATGCTGCGGTGCGCCGGACGCTGCGGGCTCGCCGGGCGCCGGGGGTGCGCCGGCCGCGGTGGGGGCGCGCCGGACGCCGGGCCGACCCCGCCGACGCCGGGCCGTGAGGACCCGCGGGCACGGCGGGCACGGCGGGCACGGGAGGGCCTCGACAGGCCGAGCGCTCAGCCCGCCCGCTACGAGGCCTTCGTGGTCCGAGGCTGGCGGCGCATCAGGTACGCGGCCCCCGCCCCCGCGCCGAAGAGGGCGGCCAGCGACACCCCCGCCGCCAGCCAGGTCGCGCCCAGCCACTGGCCGCCGAAGTAGCCGAGGGCGACACTGTAGGCGGCCCAGGCCAGTCCGGCGAGGGCCGACCAGGGAAGGAACTCGCGGATCCTGCGGTGGGCGGTGCCGGCGACGAGCGAGACCACCGAGCGCCCGGCCGGGGCGAACCGGGCCAGTACGACAAGGGCGCCGCCCCCGCGGGCGAGCGCCCCGCCGAGACGTTCCTGCGCCGAGGCCAGCCGGCGGGAACGGGCGATCGCGCGGTCCAGGCGCGGACCGCCCCGCCAGGCGAGGCGGTAGACCGCCAGGTCGCCGAGGACCGAGGCGGTCGCCGCGCACAGCGTCAGGACCAGGATGTCGGGGACGTCCTGCGGGACCCGCCCCGCGGCCGCCGCGCCCGACCCCGCGGCCGCCGCGATCACCAGGACACCGCTCGGCAGGACCGGCAGAAAGATGTCGAGGAGTACGGAGACGGCCACCAGCGCATAGATCCATGGGCTGCTGACCAGCGAACCGATACTTCCGAGACTCTCGACCACCACAACTCCCGTTGATCCCCCGTGGGCCGGGCCATGCCGCGAGACGCGGGGACGGCAGGAGCGACCGATGACAGCCATACAGCGTACGCCGGGCGTGTGACAGACGGTTCACAGGGGGCTCGGGTCCTCGCCACGAGGTGTTCACCCGGGAGGGAGTCCGCCTCCCGGGTGAACGCTCCGCAGGGCGCCGCTCGGGGAGGTACTCGAACGGTCGGGCCCCGGCTGGGACGCGCTCCGGTTGGGACGCGCTCCGGTTCGGATCGGGTCCCGGCCGGGGGTCGGATCAGACCGCGACCGGGGCGCGGCTCCGGGGGACGGTTCAGACCGCGACCGGTGTCTGGCGTTCGGTGGCGGTCTGCCCCTGCCCGGACGCGCGCCGGGCGAGCAGCCGGTCCAGGCCGAAGGCGCCGGAGCCGGTGAAGGCCAGCAGCAGGAAGGCCCAGCAGAACATGGCCGAGGCCTCGCCGCCGTTCTCCATCGGCCACAGGGCGCCCGGCTGGTGGACCTTGAAGTAGGCGTAGGCCATGGAACCCGAGGAGACGATCGCGGCGGCGCGGGTGCCGAGGCCGAGCAGTACGAGACCGCCGCCGACCAGCTGGATGACGGCCGCGTACCAGCCCGGCCAGGTGCCGGCGTCGATCGTGCCGCCGGTGCCGGACGCACCGCCGAGCACGCCGAAGAGGGAGGCGGCGCCGTGGCAGGCGAAGAGCAGGCCGACGACTATGCGGAACAGGCCGAGGGCATAGGGCTGGGCGCTGTCGAGGCGTCCGGACATGTGGGGGGTGCTCCTTCGGTCGGGCCGGCGTTGGGGAGGCCGGTGGGGGACGGAACCGAGTGGGCTGCCCACGTTAGGTGAGCCTAATGAGTACTTGCAAGTTCAACATTAGGCCATGGCGTGACGTGCAGTCAGGCCCCCGTGGTGGTCGGTACCACAGGTGGGAGCGCTCCCACGCATGAGGCGGGGCCTGCCGGCATGACTTGTTTCCTACCCGGCGCCGCCCCGACCGGCTCCCGCCCCTGCCCGCCGCGCGCCTGCCCGTCTCCGCCCCCGCCTCCCCGACCGGCTCCCGCCCCTGCTTGCCGCGCGCCTGCCCGTCTCTGCCCCCACCCCGCGCCCGCTCACCCCGCCCCCGCCCCGCGTCGGCGCCTACGTCAGCTCCCGCTCCGTGATCACCCGCAGTCCGGTCGTCCCGCCGCCTTCCGTCCGGGCCTGTTCCAGCCGCAGCCGGGCCGAGCGCGCCCGCAGCGTCAGCGTCATGATCTGGTTGCCGAACCAGGGGCCGCCGGTCTTGCGCCAGCCGACCGCGGGCGGCGCGCAGCGTCCGTGGCGGGCGATGCGCCGGCCGAGGGCACGTGCCGGGGCGCTCCAGCCGAAGCGGAAGCCGAGGCGGATCGAGAGCGGCACCGAGTTGTGCACGGGGGAGCAGGTCAGCTGCACCACCCGGGCGTCGGGCGTGCGCCCCGGCCAGGACGGCTCGGCCACGTAGGCGTGGTGCACGTCGCCCGACAGTACGCTCACGGTCGCGGGCGCCCCCGGCCCCGTGCCCACCTCGGCGAGCAGGTCCGCGAGGGCGTCGAAGGAGGACGGGAAGGCCGACCAGTGCTCCAGGTCGGCCCCGCGCCTGATCTTCTCGCCGCGCCGGGCCCAGCGCGCACCCCGTTCGCCGCCGCACATCGCCGCGTTCCAGGCCTCCACGTCGTGCACCAGGTGGGGGAGCAGCCAGGGCAGGGAGGTGCCGATGAGGAGATGGTCGTAGGAGTCCCGTTCGTCCATGACCTGCTCGCGCAGCCAGGCGGCCTCGCCCGGGTCGAGCATCGTGCGGTTGTCCTCCTCCAGGACGCGGGCCGCGCGGGAGTCCACCATCACCAGCCGGACGCGGCCGAAGTCGCGCCGGTAGCTCCAGCGGACGGTGGTCGGTTCGGCGTCGGCCCGCGCGGCGAACTCGCGCAGGGCGTCGGTGCCGTCGGGGCTCTCGCGGACGGCCGCGTAGAGGGGGTCGGCGGCCAGTTCGTCGGGGGACAGGTTGCCGAGCTGCTGGTACACCCAGTAGGACATCAGCCCGCTCAGCAGCCGGTCGCGCCACCAGTCCGTGGCCCGCATGTCGTCGAGCCAGGCGGCGGAGGTGTTCCAGTCGTCGATGACGTCGTGGTCGTCGAAGATCATGCAGCTGGGCACGGTGGACAGCAGCCAGCGCACCGCGGGGTCGAGCCAGGACTCGTAGTAGAGGCGGGTGTACTCCTCGTAGTCCGCGATCTGGTCGCCCGGAGGCTCCTCAAGGCTGCGGCGGGCGGCGATCCACTGGCGCGTGGCGTCGGAGACCTCGTCGGCGTAGACCTGGTCGCCGAGCAGCAGCAGGACGTCGGGCCGCGCGCCCTGCGGGTCGGCGGCGATGCGGGCGGACAGGGTGTCGAGCGCGTCCGGGCCCACCGGGTCCTTCTCGCCGGCCGGGGGCGCGGCCCAGCGGCAGGAGCCGAAGGTGACGCGCAGGCCCCGGTCCACCGGTGACGTGGCGATCACCGAGGGCGGGAAGTCCGAGTCGGGCAGCGGCCACACGCGCGTGTCGTCGAGGAACACCTCGTACTCCGTCGCCGTGCCCGGTGTCAGGCCGCTCACCGGGACCAGGGCGTAGTGGTGGCCGGCGATGCGGAAGGTGCGGGCCGTGCCCCGGGCGCCGTCGGCGCAGCGGACCTCGGCGGTGCAGGGCTGGTTCGTCTCGACCCAGACGGTCGCGCACGAACCGTCGGTGTACCTCAGCAGTGGTCCCAGGCACAGTCCGGCCATGGTGGTCCTCTCCTCCGTCGCCCCGAACGGTACGGAACGACGGAGGCCGAGGGGGAGGCTCCGCGCCGATCGCGTGGTGGACGGGGCGTCAGCAGTTCGCGAGCTGGCTCTGCAGGGCGGACTTCTCGGCGCTGTCGACCGAGAGGTCGTAGTAGTACTTCACCTGTACCCAGGCACGGACGTATGTGCAGCGGTAGGCCGTGCGCGAGGGCATCCAGGTGGCCGGGTCCTGGTCGCCCTTGGCCTGGTTGACGTTGTCGGTGACCGCGAGGAGCTGGGGGCGGGTCAGGTCGTTGGCGAAGGACTGGCGCCGGGAGGTGGTCCAGGAGCCGGCACCCGAGTCCCAGGCCTCGGCGAGCGGGACGAGGTGGTCGATGTCGACGTCCGAGGCGGCGGACCAGGTGGCACCGTCGTAGGGGGAGTACCAACTGCCGCTGGTGGAGGCGCAGGAGGAGTCGGTGACGACGCCCGAGCCGTCGCGCTTGAGGACGGTCTCGCGGGTGTTGCAGGTGCCGGACTGCGTGATCCAGTGCGGGAAGAGATCGCGGTTGTACCCGGTGCGGCTCTCGGCCTTGACGGTGAGGGAGGCGAGGTAGCCGCGGGCGGTGGCGGCGCTGACCGGGGTGGGGAGGGCGGCGGAGGCGGCCGGGCCGTTGAGGAGCCCGGCGGAGGCTATGAGTCCGGTGAACGCGGCGAGGAAACCGAGCCGTCGACGCGCGTAGAACTTCGGCATGCGAACTCCCTTGAGTCCTGAGGGTTTTGGGACGCGGGCAGGGGAATGCTCGCGACGCCGCATGGCGCACAGGTGTGCGGTCGGTAAGAAGTTAATGACGTGTGCATGGCACGTCTACGGATGTGACGCGACTCGTGACGGAGCGCCCCGGGACCTTCGCCCCTCGGCCCCGTCCGCGGGGTCGCGTACTATGGACGGCGCAGAAGGGGAGTAGCTCTTCGCCGGACCGTCGACATACTGCTCAGCTCGTCTGAGCCGGCGCCCGGAGGCAGGCCTCGCACGCGGGGCCGGCCAGCGAGACCTTCGGCAAGCAGTGCACGCCCGTGCCGTACGGCGGGGGCGACCGTGTGCTGCCGTGCCGAGGTGTCCGCAGCGCAGGACCAGCACTCTCGGCGGGGCGGCCCCGACCGATAGAGGACCTCTTGATCAGCCTGACCGTGACGGCCGTCGTGTTCGGCGTCGTCTTCCTCGCCGAACTGCCGGACAAGACCGCGCTCGCCGGCCTCGTCCTGGGCACCCGCTACCGGGCCTCGTACGTCTTCGCCGGCGTGGCCGCCGCGTTCGCGCTGCACGTCGTGCTCGCGGTGGCGGCCGGCAGTGTGCTGACCCTGCTGCCGCAGCAGATCGTGCACGCCCTGACCGGAGTGCTGTTCCTCGGCGGCGCCGCCGTGCTGCTGATGAAGAAGGGCGACGAGGACGAGGAGATCCGCAAGCCGGAGGACCAGTCCTTCTGGAAGGTCTCCGGGGCGGGCTTCATGCTCATCCTGGTCGCCGAGTTCGGTGACCTCACGCAGATCATGACGGCGAACCTCGCGGCCCGCTACGACGACCCGCTCTCCGTCGGCCTCGGCGCCGTGCTCGCGCTGTGGGCGGTGGCCGGGCTCGGCATCGTCGGCGGAAAGGCCCTGATGAAGCGGGTGCCGCTGGCGCTGATCACGAAGTTCGCGGCGCTGCTCATGCTGGGTCTCGGCGTGTGGAGCCTGTGGGAGGCCGTCACCGGCTGAGCGCCGGCCCGCGGGCCGGCGTGCGGGGCGGGTGGCGTGCGCGGCGAACGGTGGGTGAACGTTCGGGCGGGGCGGTGGCGCGATGCCCGCTCCGTTTTGTACCGTGGATGAACAAAGTGGTTCCCGCCTGTTCTCCCTGACCGGCGGGCGGGGCCACCTTGTTTCCTCCCGCGCGCCTTGGAGTCTGCCGATGTCGGCCACCGCCACCACCGTTCTCACCGCACGTGCCCTGCTCCTGGACATGGACGGCACCCTCGTCAACTCGGACGCCGCCGTGGAGCGCGTCTGGCGGCGCTGGGCCGACCGGCACGGACTGGACGGCGACGAGGTCATGAAGGTCGTGCACGGCCGGCAGGGCTACGCCTCGATGGCGCTGCTGCTGCCGGACCGGCCCATGGAGCAGAATCACGCCGACAACGCGCGCATGCTCGCCGAGGAGACCGCCGACACCGAGGGCGTCGTCGCGATCCCCGGCGCGGCGGAGTTCCTCGCCTCGCTGCACGGGCTGCCGCACGCCCTGGTGACCTCGGCGGACGTGCCGCTGTCCACGGCGCGGATGGCCGCCGCCGGGCTCGCACGGCCGGACGTCCGGGTCACCGCGGAGTCGGTCGGCGCCAGCAAGCCCGACCCCGAGGGCTTCCTCAAGGGCGCCGCCGAACTGGGCGTCGACCCCGCGGACTGCATCGCCTTCGAGGACTCCGGCGCCGGCATCGCCGCCGCCCGCGCCGCCGGGATGCGGGTCGTCGGGGTCGGCCCGCGCGCCGGTCTCCACGGGCCGGACGTGGTGGTGGAGGACCTGACACGGGTGCGGGTGGAGGCCGGCGCGGGCGGGGCGCTGCGGCTGCACGTCGGCTGACGCCGTCTACCGCCGTCCGACGTCGCCTGCCGCGGGCGTCCCCGCGGTCCCGGTGCGGCGGCGGTTACGGCTTCGTGGCCGCTGCCTGCGCTTTCACGGGACAGGGGGCTCCGGCTCCCGTCCTGTTTCTATGTGTGCGGCCGGTGGCTACGGCCCCTGCTTTTTCTCGTGTGGCCGGCGGCCACGGCTCCTCATTCTTCGCGTGGCCGGTGACCACGGCTCCCGTGCCTTCCGCGTGGCCGGTGGCTACGGCTCCCGCGTCTCCGACTCCAGTTGGCGCCGGGTGCTGTTGCCGTAGACGCCGAGCTGGTCGGAACGGATGCCGCGCGACCACTGGTAGGTGCGGACCGAGTCCTCGACCTGCTGGGTGTAGGTGCCGTTGATCTCGCCCGTGTAGAGATACACCTGGGTCAGGCGCTGCTGGAGTTCGGCGACCTCGGGGCCGCTGTCGCCGCGGTCCAGCGTGGAGCCGCGGTCGCGGTCCCGGCCGTCGTCCTCGGGCTCCTGTGCCGGGTCGGCGGCCGGCGTGGTCGTCGCCGTGGTCTGCGTCGGCTCGGCCGACCGGGACGGCGTGGGGGAGGCACTCGATGCCGACGGGGACGGCGACGCCGACGGGCTTGCGCCGGGGGACGCGGAGGCGGAGGGGGACGGGGACGCGGACGCGGACGCCTGCGGGGTGGCCGTGGGGCTGGGCTCGGAGGCCGTGGACGCCTCGCTGGCCGACGGGGCCGGCACACTGGCCCGGACTTCGTCGAGCAGCGCCCCGTCCCGCGAGGGCGTCTCGTACGAGAACAGCCCGCTCGCGAACCCGGCGGCTCCCACCACGACCACGACCGCTCCGACGGCACTGAGCACTACGCCCCGACGCGGCCTGCGCGGCGGACGCCCTCCGGGTCCGCCTGTGCCGCCGGAGTTACCTGTGCCGCCCCGTGTACCGCGTCCCGCCGGTCCGGAGAGGGCGGCGGGCGGGACGGCCCTGGTGGCCGAGGGCTCGAACAGGCGCAGGTCGTGTGCGCTGGGCACATCGGCCGAGGGCGCCAGCGGGGTGGGCAGTACGGAGGTCGCGTCCGTGCCCGCGCCGGGTGGTCCGGCGCCGACGGCGCGCAGCGTCATGGTGGCGTCCGGGTCCGGCGAGGGCGCCGTGCCGGGCGGAACGGGGCGTGCCGCGGACGCCGGTGCCGGGGCGGCGGGCGCGCCGGGCGGAGGGGGCGCGGACGCGGGTGTCTCCATCCCGGCGGTCCGCGTCCCGTTCGGGGGCGTCGCCGGTGCGGCCGCCCCGGCCTGTGACGAGGGGCGCTCCGCCCCGGGGCCTCCGCCCACGGGTCCTCCGGCGGCTACGGGACCTTCGGCCGCGTGACCTCCGCCCCCGGGTCCTCCGCCCACGGGGCCTCCGCCCACGGGTCCTCCGCCCACGGGTCCTCCGGCGGCTGCCGGACCTTCGGTCGCGTGACCTCCGCCCACGGGTTCTGCGGCCCCGGACTCTCCCGTCCCGGGCGCTCCAGCCCCAGGCGCTCCAGCCGGCGCCGATCCAGTCCCCGGCTCTCCGGCCCCAGACCTACCGCCCCCGGCGTCCGGCGTCCCCCCGGTGTCCGGCGTCCCCCCGGGGCCGTTCAGCTCCACGTACGGCCGTATGCGCAGTGGGTCGAAGTCCTCCGCGGCGGCCGCCTGGGCCGTGCGTGCTTCGCGCAGGGCGTCGGACGCCCGCGATCCACAGGCGCAGGAAGGTGTGTTGTCCGCCTTCCTGGGCGTTCCGCACTCCGGGCACGAGTGGCCCGTGGCCGGCTCCCGCGGCCCCTGCGGCGGCTCTTTCTGCTGTTCCACGCGTTCGTCCCTCCCCTCGCGACTCCCCTCGCGAACTCCAGAGATTATGCAGATCTTCTCCGCGTGCCCGCGCGCACGCCCCCCGGAATACTGGATTCCGCAGGACTGATCCGACCCAGGCCGGTCACACCGACCAGGAGGGAAGGTGCGTGCCGGCTCCCGTGAAACACCGGGACACCGGGACACAGCGAGATGTTTCTGGAGGTCTTCATGGCCGGAGATGTGCGCGAGGTGACGGACCCGGTGCGGCCCGGGGAGCAGGGGGAGGGGCGGGAGCAGGTCTCCAGCGGTGTTCTCGTCTCGATCGGAGCCCTGCTCCTCGGCATGCTGCTCGCCGCCCTCGACCAGACCATCGTGTCGACGGCCCTGCCCACCATCGTCAGCGACCTGGGCGGACTGGAGCATCTGTCCTGGGTGGTCACCGCGTACCTGCTGGCCGCGACCGCCGCGACGCCGCTGTGGGGCAAACTCGGCGACCAGTACGGGCGGAAGAAGCTGTTCCAGGCGGCGATCGTGATCTTCCTGGTCGGGTCCGCGCTGTGCGGCGTCGCGCAGAGCATGCCGGAGCTGATCGCGTTCCGGGCCCTGCAGGGGCTGGGCGGCGGCGGACTGATGGTGCTGTCGATGGCGATCGTCGGCGACCTGGTCTCCCCTCGTGAACGCGGCCGCTACCAGGGGCTGTTCGGCGCGGTGTTCGGCGCGACCAGTGTCCTCGGGCCGCTGCTCGGCGGGGTCTTCACCGAGCACCTGAGCTGGCGCTGGGTCTTCTACATCAACCTGCCCGTCGGCCTCGTCGCGCTCGCCGTGATCGCTGCGGTCCTGCACATCCCGCGCCGTACCACCCGGCACGTCATCGACTACCTCGGCACCCTCCTCATCGCCTCCGTCGCCACCTGCCTGGTGCTGGTGGCCTCGCTCGGCGGCACGACCTGGGCCTGGGCGTCGCCGCAGATCATCGGCCTGGCGGTGCTGGGAGCCGTCCTGACCGCCGCCTTCGTGGCCGTGGAGCGCAGGGCGGCCGAGCCGGTCCTGCCCCTCAAGCTCTTCCGCGTCCGCACCTTCACGCTCTCCGCCGTCATCAGTTTCGTCGTCGGTTTCGCGATGTTCGGGGCGATGACCTATCTGCCGACGTTCCTCCAGGTGGTGCAGGGTGTCACCCCGACCATGTCCGGTGTGCACATGCTGCCGATGGTGATCGGCCTGCTGCTGTCCTCCACCGTGTCCGGGCAGATCGTCAGCCGCACCGGCCGCTGGAAGGTGTTCCCGGTCGCGGGCACCGCCGTCACCGCCCTCGGCCTGCTCCTGCTGCACCAGCTCGACGAGAACAGCGCGACCGCCGAGATGAGCGCCTACTTCCTCGTCTTCGGCCTGGGGCTCGGTCTGGTGATGCAGGTCCTCGTCCTCATCGTGCAGAACGCCGTGCCGTACGAGGACCTGGGCGTCGCCACCTCCGGTGCGACCTTCTTCCGCTCCATCGGCGCGTCCTTCGGCGTCGCGGTCTTCGGCACGATCTTCGCGTCCCGCCTCGGCAGCGAGCTGACGGGCGCCTTCCGGGGCACCGTGCTCCCGCCCGGCGTCACCGTGGACGGCCTGAAGGCCGACCCGCGCGGCATCGGCGCCCTGCCCCCGGCGCTGCGCCCCGAGGCGCTGCAGGCCTACGCCACCGCCATTACCGACGTCTTCCTGTACGCCGCCCCCGTCGCCCTGCTCGGCTTCGTACTGGCCTGGTTCCTGAAGGAGGACCGGCTGCGCGGCTCGGTCACGGCACCGGACGGCACGCAGACCCTCGCCAGCAACCCGGTGGAACGCTCCTCGCACGACGAGGTGTGCCGTGCGCTGTCGGTGCTCGGCACCCGGGAGGGCCGCCGGGAGATCTACCGCGGGATCACCAGCCGGGCGGGGTACGACCTGCTGCCGGCGTCGAGCTGGATGCTGCTGCGGGTCAGGAGGTACGGCCGGGTCGAGCCGGCCCTCCTCGCCGAGCGCAGCCCCGTCCCCCTGGCCGCCGTCATGGCCGCCGCCCGCCAGGTGGAGGAGCGGCACCTGGCCGCCCGGGTGGGCCCCGACCTGGTCCTCACCGACCGGGGGCGCGAGGTCGCGGAGCGGTTGGCGCGGGCCCGGGAGGATTCCCTGGCCGAACTGCTCGGCGACTGGTGGGGCCCGGACCGCCCGACCGACCTGGTGCACCTGGTGAAGGAGCTGACCGGCGAACTCTGCGGCTCGGAACGCGAGCGCCCGCACGACCGGCGCCCGACCGCGGAGGCCGGCTGAGCCGACCGTACGCCCGCCCGCGCGGGCGGGCGGTGCCGGAGTGCGCGGCGATCTCCCGCTCCAGCCCGACGGGGTCGGTGGGCCGCCCCTCGTGCAGCAGGTACCAGCGGTCGCTGACCTCCGTGTAGTAGGCCCGCCACAGGGCGGCGGCCACGGGGGAGCCGAACGGTTCGGCGGCGACGGTCCAGGTCATGACCGGCATGGTCGGGGCGGGACCGGCCCGCGGCGCAAGCGTATTTTCCCACCGACGCGCCGCCGGCGCCTCCCGTGCGCTGTTTGAGCGGGCAGTTGAAGGCAACACGAACAGCGAACCGGCCCGTTCGGAGAGCCGGTAAGGGCCGAGAACCCGGAAGGCACTCATGTCCACAGGCGTGATCATCGCTTTGATCGTGATCGTGGCGGCCGTGCTCGTCGTCGCGGCCGTACTGGCCCTGCGCGCACGGGGCCCCCAGCACGGCGGAAGCCTGAAGCGGCGCTTCGGGCCCGAGTACGACCGGGCCGTGGCCCGGCACGACGGTGACACCAAGGCCGCCGAGCGCGAGCTCGCCGAGCGTGTGGAACGGCACGGTTCGCTGCACGAGAGGCCGCTGGAGCCCGCCGAGCGCGAGCGTTTCGAGGCGCGCTGGACCGCGGCCCAGGAGCGCTTCGTCGACTCCCCGCGCGAGGCGGTCGCCGAGGCGGACCAGCTGCTCGCAGAGGTGGCCGGCGCCCGGGGCTTCCCGGACGGCGGGCAGTACGAGGAGCAGCTCGCGGCGCTGTCCGTGCACCACGCCCACCATGTCGACGGCTACCGGCGCGTGCACCGTGTGACGCACGCGCGGGTGGACGGCGCGCAGGACAGCGGCGCGGGTACGGAGGAGATGCGCGAGTCCATGGTCGCGGCCCGCGCGCTGTTCGAGGACCTGGTCCACTCGTCCTCCCGCCACGACGGCGGCCGGCAGCGCGCCGGAGCCGATGACGACGGCCGCGCGCCGGCCACCCGCGCGCACCACTCCTGGTCGTTCAGCAAGCGCCAGCCGAAGGAGAGCTGAGAAACATGTCCGATGTGACCCGGCACGACGGCATCCCCGGCGAGCGTGACGGCCGGACCGACGGCATACCCGTCGAGCGAGACGGGCGGACCGGTGACGCGCGGGGCGGGACGGCCCTGGGCACCAGCACCCCGCCGCGTGGGGCGACCCCGGTTCCCGGGGCCCGCGCCGACCGCGGAGCGGGCACCCGCGACGAGACCACCCCGGGTCTGCGGCCCGACGGCCCGGAGGGCACCGCCGCCCGGTCCGCGCACGAGGGCGGCGCGCTTCTCCCGCACGACGAACTGGACAAGTTCGGGCAGCGTCTCCAGCACGCGGTGGCCGGCTTCGTCGACGCGCCGCGCGCCTCCGTGGAGGAGGCCGACCGCGTCCTGGAGGAGATCACCGCCCGCTTCACGGAGGCCGTCACGCACCGCCGCCGGACCCTGCGCACCTCCTGGCACGACGCCGGCGGGGACGACCACGCGACGAGCACCGACACCGAACAGCTCCGCCTCGCCCTGCGGGACTACCGCGAGCTGGCGGACCGCCTGATGCACGTGTGACGCGCGGGCGTCACCGCTCCGCCCGGCGCTCCCGCCCCTGCCGTACGGCCTCTTCGACGTCGTAGGGCCTCAGACCCGGCGGGGGGCCGGGCGGCGGCGTGAACACGGCCGGGGGCAGTACGGAGAAGCCCTCGCGGGCCGTCGTCCGCTTGCCCCACCGCGCGGTCCGTCGCAGGTGCTGTCGACCGCGCTCGGGAGAGGGCTGCCCGTGCGTCGGGCAACCGGCGGGCCCGGTGCGCGCGTCCGCGTCGCCGATCCGCCGGCCGGCCCTCCCCGGGCTCGGCTTCGCTTAGTGCCGGACACCGCACCACCGGACGATTTATCATGCGGCGGCGACACGCCAAGGACGGACGTACGGACGTCTTGAGGTCTGCGAAGGAGCGCACGTGCTCGAACTCACCATGGCCGCCGTCACCGCGGCGGACGCGGGTGCCACGGCCGGTATGCAGATGGCCGAGGCGCCCAGCGAGCCGGGCGCGGTGCTGCGGGTGGGCCGGGACAAGTCCGCGTGCCGGCTCTCGACGCCGGACGACTGGCTGTTCGTCTCCCGGGTGCACCTGGAGTTCCGGTGCGGTGCCGACGGCACGTGGCAGCTGACCTGGCTGCGGGGTTCGCAGCAGGACCCCTCCTCGGAGGTCCGGCTCACCGTCGGCGGGTACGCGCAGGCCGTGGGCTACGGCGACACCGTGTGGCTGCCGAGGGGCGGCAGCGGCGAGATCGTCGTCCAGGACCGCGCGGAGCCGCGCAGTGTCAACGTCGGCTTCTACCACGAGGCGTAGACCGCGCGCGGTCTGGGCCGGGCTCGGGGCAGGCTCCGGCGGCGGGATCGCGCCCTCGACCGGTGCTTTCCGGGTAGCGCCTCTCGACCGGCGTCTTTCGGGCGTTTCCCCCGACCGGCGCCCTCCAGTCGGCGTCCTTCAGCCGGCGGCCTCCGGCCGGCGCCCCTCGACCGCCGGGGCCGAACCGGGCAGCGGGCGCCCGGCCGACTCCGACATGAACCACACCGCCACGCCGCCGACCACGGCCGCGGCCATCATGTAGTAGGCGGGCATCATCATGTCGCCCGTCGCCCCGATGAGCGCCGTCACCACCAGCGGCGTCGTCCCGCCGAACAGGGACACGGACACGTTGAAGCCGATCGACAGCGACCCGTACCGCACCCGCGTCGGGAACAGCGCCGGCAGCGCGGACGGCATCGACGCCGTGAAGCAGACCAGCAGCAGGCCCAGCGCGGCCATGCCGAGCCCCACCGCGAGCAGGCTGCCGTCGCGGATCAGCAGCAGCGCCGGGACGGACAGGAACAGGAAGCCCGCGCAGCCCGCGGCGATCACCGGCCGCCGCCCGACCCGGTCGGTCAGCGCGCCGGCGAACGGCTGGACGGCCATCATCAGCACCATCACGGCCAGCACGACCAGCAGTCCGTGCGTCTCGTCGTACTCCAGCTCGCTCGTCAGGTAGCTGGGCATGTACGACAGCAGCATGTAGTCGGTGACGTTGAAGACCAGCACCAGGCCGACGCAGAGGAGCAGGGCCTTCCACTGGCCGGTGACCATCTCCCGCAGCGGCACCTTGGGCCGGTCCGCCTCCGCCTTTCCCGCCTCGGCCGTGAACGCCGGCGTCTCCTCCAGCCGCATCCGCAGGTACAGCCCGACGATGCCCATCGGCCCCGCGATCAGGAACGGGACGCGCCAGCCCCACGACAGCAGGTCGCCGTCGGACAGCAGGGCCGTCATCAGCGTCACCAGCCCCGCACCGCCGATGTACCCGGCCAGCGTGCCGAACTCCAGCCAGCTCCCCAGGAATCCGCGCCGCTTGTCCGGCGCGTACTCGGCGATGAAGGTGGACGCGCCCGCGTACTCGCCCCCGGTGGAGAACCCCTGCACCAGCCGCGCGACCAGCAGCAGCACCGGTGCCCAGACGCCGATCGTCGCGTACGAGGGAATCAGTCCGATGGCGAACGTGCCCGCGGCCATCATGATCATCGTGAGGGCGAGTATCTTCTGCCGCCCCACCCGGTCACCGAGCGGGCCGAAGACCAGGCCGCCGAGCGGCCGGACCAGGAACGCCGCCGCGAAGGCGCCGAACGTGGCGAGGAGCTGGGCGGTCGGGCTGCCCGACGGGAAGAAGACCTTGCCGAGTGTCACGGCGATGTAGCTGTAGACGCCGAAGTCGAACCACTCCATCGCGTTACCGAGCGCCGCCGCCTTCACGGCGCGCCTGACGAGCGCGGGGTCGGTCACGGTGGCATTGGACCCGGGCCCGGACGCGGAGCCGGACCCGGACGAAGGGGCCGGGGGCGGTGCCGGCGGCGGGTTCGTGCGGGACGGATGAGCGGCGACGGGGGCAGCCGACAAGACTTCGCTCGCCTACTTTCGACGGGGACGGGGATGCCAGGACCCGCACGGCGGCGCTGTCGCCGGGCCGGAAAGAACCCGCGGCACTCGGCCACGGGCTGAAAAGCGACCATAGGCGTTGATGTGCCGTTTACGCCCGGTACGCTTTTCATTGCACACTGCATCGAAAAGGCGTGCACGCAGGCACATCCGTGCGCCGGGGCGCGCTCTTCTCCCGCATGACCTGTGATCCTTGTCGCTTCCACAGGACCCTCCACGGGACCCTCCACAGGACCTGCCCCAGGGCGCGTCCGGGGGGCCGCCACAGGCCGTCGCAGGTCGCCGCCCGGATGAACGGCCGGACGAACGGCCGGAGGACCGCAGAGAAAGCGGGGCCGAAGAGCGGGCGGCGGTCAGGTGGGGCGGGGGTTGCCTGCGTCTTCCTCCGGGGGCGGTGCGAGCCTCATAGGGTTCGCAAGGACAACACACCGCGTACACCGGCGCGGTGCGAACGGGGCGGGAGGCCGACGAGGCGTGGCGAATGCGGAGCACAGTGGGCGACCGGCGGAGGCTTTCGGAGCCCCGGCCGTCGAGGCGACGAGAGCGGGGCTGCGGGCCGCGCGCCTCGGGCTGTGGCTGATCGCCGCCGTCCTCGCCGTACGACAGCTGGCCGCGGTCCTCGGCACCCCGCGGGGCGAGCGGCTGACGGACCTGGAGACCTGGGTCGGACCGTACGGGGTCCTGCACGTGGAGGGCTCGCTGTACGAGTCCACCCGGTTCACCGGCACGCCCTTCGTCGGGCTGGTCCTCAAACCGTTCACCCGCGCCGCCGAGCAGGCTCTCGGCTGGGGCTGGACCTTCGGCTCACTGGCGCTGGTGGTGGCCCTCGGCCTGGTCGCCGCCCGCGCCCTGCCGAAGCCGGTGGGCCGCCGTACGGCGCTGCTGGCGGCGCCGGTCGCCGTCAGTCTGCTGATGCTCTCCCTGCCGGTGCGCAACACGCTGTGGCTCGGCCAGACCAGCATCATCCCGGTCCTGCTCGTGCTGCTGGGCTGCTTCGCCGTACGCGGCCCGCACGCCGGCCGGGCGGGCGGTGTGCTGATCGGCGTGGCCGCCGCGTTCCAGCCGACCGTGCTCCTCTTCGTCCCCCTGCTGTGGTTCACGGACCGCAGACGGGCCGCCGTGTCCACCGGGGTCACCTTCCTGGCCTGCACGGCCGTCGCCTGGGCCGCGATGGCGCAGGACTCCCACACCTACTGGGTCCACCACATGGCCGGCGTGGGCCTCGGCGGCGCGGCCGACGACCTCGCCAACCAGTCGCTGCACGGCGCGCTGCTGCGCCTCGGGCTCTCCGGCCCGCTGGAGATCGCCCTCTTCCTCCTGCTCGGCGCGGCCGTCGCCGTCCTCGCCCTGCGCCGCGCCGTGCGCTACGCGCGCGAGGGCCAGCTGCTCCTCGCGGTCGCCGTCACGGGCTGCGCGGCCGTCGCCGTGTCCCCGGCCACCTGGCAGCACCAGCTCCTGTGGGTGCTGCTCGCGGTGGCGGGCAGGGTCGGCAAGCGCGCCTCCGACCGGTACGTCTGGCCGGTCGCCGTCGTCCTGGTGATGACGCTGCCGGCGAAGATGATGCTGCCGAACATGGCGGCCCTGTACCCGCTGCGCGACAACGTCGTCCTGCTCGCGGCGCTGGCCGCCGCCGTCGCCGTGCCGTTCCTGTCCCGCACGTCGCCGTACTTCGACGCGCCGGTCCCCGCGAGCTACGCGCCGCCGGTCCCGGCCCGCTTCCGGCACGTCCCGCTGCTGCCGTTCCTGCGCCGGGTCCTCACCCGCCCCAACCTCCTCCTGGAACTCCTGCTCATCCGGGTCACCTACGCCGCCTACTCCAAGGTCCGCCTCGCGGCGACCGGCGGCAGCAACTCGGCGGGCCGGGCGCGGGCCGAGGAGCACGGCCGGCAGATCCTGGACATGGAGCGCTTCCTGCACATCGACGTCGAGCACGCGATCAACCACGCCGTGGTGAAGGCCGGCTGGCTGCGGGACTTCTTCGACTTCTACTACACGTCGTTCCACTTCGTCGTCCCGCTGGCCGTCCTCGGGGTCCTGTACTGGCGCCGCCCGGTCGACTACCGCTGGGCACGGGCGTCCCTCGGCTTCGCCACGCTGCTGGCCCTGGTCGGCTTCTGGCTGTACCCGCTGGCGCCGCCGCGGCTGATGCCGGGGCTCGGGATCATCGACACGGTGCACGGTGTGCAGGACTTCTCCAAGCCGGACTACGGCACGCTGACCCACCTCACCAACCAGTACGCGGCGATGCCGTCCCTGCACTTCGGGTGGTCGCTGTGGTGCGGTGTGGCGATCGCGCTCATCGCCCCGAAGCTGTGGATGAAGGCCCTCGGCCTCCTCCATCCCCTGTTCACCGTCGCGGCGATCGTGGCGACCGGCAACCACTGGCTGCTGGACGCGGTGGGCGGTGCGGTGGTGGTCGCCGCCGGCTTCGGCCTGACGTACCTGTTCCAGGGTCCGAGGGCCCGGGTGGTCACGGTGGCCGCGGCCGAGGAGCCCGCCCCGTCCGCGAAGGCCGTCCCGGCCCCCGCCCCTGCTCCTGCGCCCGTCCCCGCTCCTGCGCCCGCTCCCGCCCCTGCCCGTTCGTCTGCCCCCGCCCCTGCGCCCGCCGAGGACACCGGCCGGCCCGCCGAAGGGGTCAGCAGCGACCCCCCGGCCCCGGCGAAGGACCGTACCGGGAGCTGAGCCGGTACTCGCCGGGCGCCCCGACGGTCAGGCGGGTGAACTCGCCGTCCCGGGCGAGGCACCCGCCGTCGGAACGCAGCCAGGGCGACCAGGCGACCCGCACGGTCACCGGGCCGGGCCGGTCCACGCGGAGCACCAGGTCGGCGCTGGTGGTCGTCACGACCGACCCGGGCGCGGAGACCAGTGGTACGGCGTTGCGCACCCGGTATATCCGCCAGTGCCCGTCCTCCCAGACGGGCTCCAGCCAGTCGGGACGCAGGGCGCCGTCCCGCACGAGCCGCGCCTCCTGTTCGGCGAACCCGTCCGGCTTGCCCAGTGGGAGCACGACGAAGCCGACCGCCCAGCGGTCCAGCCACGCCCGGTAGGCGGCCGGCGAGAAGCTGCCGTCGTAGAAGAGGCGGGCGCGCTCCATGTCGAGCTGCCGGTTCCAGCCGCGCGCCATGTTGACGTGCGGGGCGAGACCGGAGGCCTCGCGGTGGTCGCGGGCGGGCACGACCTCCACCCGGGTGCGGTCGGCGCCGAGTCCGTCGAGGGCCCGTACGACACCGTCCGTCCGGGCGGCCCAGGCGGGCACCACGGTGTACTCCTTCAGGTCGTCGGCGGTCTTCTTGCCCATCCACCCGACGGAGAAGACGAGGGCGACGATCAGCAGACCGCGTGCGAGGCGCCGCGGCGGGGGCGCGGTGAGCAGGGCCGCGAGCAGCACGGGGGGTGCGCAGTACTCCGCGAAGCGCTCGACGTTGGTGCCGACGGGGGAGGCCACGAGGTACGCCAGCACGGTCCCGGTCGCGTACACGGCCCCGCTCCACCGGGCGACCCGCCAGCCGTGCGGGGCCAGGGCGGCGACGGCCAGGCCGAGCACGACCGGCGGCCACATGCGGGCCGCCGGCATCAGCTGCTCTCCCTTGAAGGGGAACAGCAGTGTGGTCACCCCGACGACCGCGGCGGGCGGTACCAGCAGCACCAGGGCGCGCCCCCGCTCGCGCGCGAGGACGTATCCGCCCCCGACGACGGCCAGGAACAACCCGGCCACCGGTGACGCCATGGTGGCCAGGGCCGCGTACCCGGCGGCGAGGACGAGCCGCCGCTCCCGGACCAGCACCAGGCACGCGGCCAGCCCGAAGGCGAGGCCGAGCGCGAAGGTCGTACGCCCCCCGCTTCGTCCGGGTGCTTGTCGTCGCCGCCCCAGCGAACCACGCCCTCGCACTCGGCGAGGATGTCCCGGACCACCGCCGACTGCTGGGGGAAGTAGCCGCCTCGCACTCCGGACGGGTAGGAGCCGGGCCGGACCTGCACCGCCGTGCCGGACGCCTGGTTCGACTCGGCCATGCCCTTGCGCACCTTCGAGGGGTGGCGCCAGCCGGTCACGTCGTCCCGGCGCAGTTCGTCGATCTCGTAGGGGAAGCGGCGGATCACGTGGACCAGCACGGTTTCGACGTCGCCCATGCGGACCTGGACGCCGTCGACCGGAATGCCCGGTACCGGTCTGGTGTAGATGTGCCCGTGATCGTCCGCGGTCTTCTCCATCTCCCATCCGTTGCGCGACGGGACGCCGCTCAGGACGCGCTTGTCGCGCTCCCGCGCCTTGCGCACCGACTCGCGGAGCTTCTCGGGCTCCGGGCCCTCGGGCCGCGCCAGGGCGGGAGAGGAGAGCAGTTGAGTACCGACAACGGTGCCGCGGCCAGGAAGGCGGCACGGCGTAGTACGTGGTGGCGGGAGAGAGGGGTGGTCACGTGTGGGTGCCCATCTTGTGCTGTGCGATGACGAGCCGGGTCAGGACGAGAGCGCAGATTCCGAGCAGTACGGTCGCGGGGTTGAGGTAGGACGGGATGACCGCCTCGACCACCCGCCCGTCACCGGTCCGGCAGCCGAAGTGCAGTGGTACGAAGGTCGGTTCGTAGCCGGTGATCCTGCCTTCGACGACCTGCTCGCAGGCCCGGGACTGGGCGTGGCCGTCGAGGAGGAACAGGTGGAGCAGCCCCCAGGTGTACATCCCGACCGTCGCGTCCCAGGCCAGCACGGTCGCCGGACCGAGGAGCGCCGTGCCGTTCCGCCGGGCGCGGACCAGGCCGGTGATCACACGGACCGTGAGCCACACCACGGTGACGAGACCGGCCAGGATCAGCAGGAGCAGGAGGGCACCATCGTGCTCGGCGTAGGGCTCGTCGCCTGACATGTGCCGTACTCCTGTCAGAGGTTGCGGGAGATGGAGTTGTACTTCTCCATCACGTAGTAGAGCCCCATTCTCTTCTTGGCTTCCTCGTACGCGACGTCACCTGGGCCCTGGTACCGGCGCAGGACCTCGTGGATCTCCTGGTCCGTGTAGCCAGGGTGGGCTGGCGCAGGGCCGGTGAGTCGTCGTCACCGCCCGGCTTGCCGTCGATGTCCCAGCGGTGGATCAGGGCGACGCTGGTGAGGGCGTACGTCTCGCTGTCGTACGCCTGCTTCCACGCGTTGTACTTGTCCTCGTCGACGGACAGGTCCCGGCGCGGCCGGCCCGACCCGTAGCCCTTGTCGAGCGCGTGGTTCCACGCCCCGATCAGGGTGACGGCCCGCTGCTTGGCGATGCCCGTGGAGGTGTCCCTGATGTACTGCCTGGTCGTGACGGAGGCCGAGATGACCGCTGCCCAGGCCGCCTCGTCGGCCGGGTCGATGTGCCGCATCTCCCAGTAGGCGGTGGTCTGGATGAGCGCCTTGCGCATGTTGTGCCGGTGGGACAGCTCGGTGATCAGGTCACCGTGCGCGGTGACGGTCCGCTCGAAGCACTTCCAGTGCTGGTAGGACCGCGTCCCGCCGTCGAGGGGGAAGCCTGAGTGGCAGCGCCGGCGGCGCGGTCATCGCGTCCCGGCGGAGGCCCAGCCGACGAAGGCGGCGAAGGTGGCGGGGGCGAGGGTGAGGACCGGTCCCGCCGGGGTCTTGGAGTCGCGGACGGCGACGGTGGCGTGACGGGGGAGTTCGGCGACTTCGAGGCAGTTGCCGCCCTGGTCGCCGCTGTACGAGGACTTGCGCCACGCCAGCGGGCCGAGCGGCGCGCACTCGACGCACTGGCCGCCTTGGTCGCCGCTATAGCTGGACTTACGCCACTGGGCCCCCGTCAGATGCGTGTTGCTCTCCATAGCGTTCCTCCATCAAGCGCCGGATCAGCTCCGCCGAATCTCTGAGGGAGAGTGCGGATGCCTGGAGATGATCGTATCGGAGTGAGCAGTCCACGACGGTGTCCGGATTGGCGGTCGGGTGCCCGCTGCCGTAGCCCTCGGTGTAGATGATGGGCGGGTCGCCCGCGAAGCGGTAGACGTCGAACGAGCCTTGCAGCCCCGCGTGCGCTCCTGCCGAGAAGGGCAGGATCTGAATGTTGATCCGCGGGTTGTCCTCAAAGGCCAACAAGTGGGCGAGTTGCTCCCGCATGGTCCTCCGGTCGCCCATCTCCTGGTACAGCGCGGACTCGCTGAGCACAGCCCAGAAGATCGGCACCTTCTCCTTCTCGAAGATCTTCTGGCGCGCGACTCGGACGGCGGTGCGGTCGTCGAGTCTGCTCTGGTCCAGCGCCCCCAGGACGGCACGCGCGTACGCCGTGGTCTGCAGGAGGCCATGGATCATGTGCGTATCGAACGAGTAGATCTCAGTGGCCCGCACCTCCAACTCGGCCACTTGTTGGAACCATGCCGGTTGCTGGCTGCGCATCACCAGCGCGACCAGCCGGGACAGCAACCCGCCCGTCCCCAGCGCCGCGTCGACGCGTTCGCTGAACTCCTGCGTCGGCAGCTTCCGCGCCGTCTCGATCTGGCCGACCAGCGAGCCGGTGTAGTTGACGATGTCGCCGAGCTGGCGCTGTGTCAGCCCGGCCGCTTCCCGATGGCGGCGCAGCTCGAAGCCGTAGTAGTCGAGCGGCGAGGCGCCCGGGTCGAGGACGTTGACGTGGGTCATGCGGAGAGCCCCTCTCGCGCCAACTCGGTCCACCGAGGGACCGGTTGTATCCGTTCGGTAGCCCACGGTAGTCGTCCGACGTCAGGCTCGTGCCGTGAACGAATACTTTCCCTCGGTCCTCGTGGGCCACCGCCCGGATCAGTACCGGATGAGCTTCACCGCCGGCGCCCACTCGGCGCGGCACGTCCGGCGGATCGTCCGCTCGTACCTGCGCGAGTGGGACCTCGCCGAGCTGGCCGACGCCGTCGAACTCGGCGTCACCGAGCTGCTCGCCAACGTCGTACGGCACGTCCCGGACCGCCGCTGCACGCTGCTGTTGCTGCGGCAGGCCGGAGGGGGCGGGGTCCGGGTGGAGGTGGCGGACGGCTGCCCTCGGCTCCCCGTCCTGGCCGGCGAGGTGCGTGACGACGCCGAAGGCGGGCGGGGGCTGGTGCTGCTGGACGCGGTGGCGGGCAAGTGGGGCGTGGGGCCCGGGCCCGGGGACGGCAAGACGGTGTGGTTCGAGTGCGAGGACGCCGCCGAGCGGCCCGGAGGGGCATCCCCCGCCCCGGAAGCGGGGGATGCCCGGTGATCACACCGCTGCGGTGTGCCCGGTGATCGGGCAGGCGCCGGCCGTCGCCGTCGCCGTCGTGCCGAAGGCGGCGGTCCTGGCGGTGGGCGCCGTTCCGCCGATCTGCTGGAGGATCTCGTCGGAGAGCAGGTCCTCCTTGCCCTTGAGGGCGTCGGCGACCTTGAGGTCGGTGTTGAAGACCATCTCGGCGGCGACGTTGTCCTGGACGATGCGCGCCAGGTTGTCCAGGGCCACGAAGATCGGGTCCGAGGGGGTCTCGACGGTCGGCAGGTCGATCAGGTGGGTGTCCACCTTCGCCTGGTTCATGGTGCGGCGGATGATGATGGACGCCTGGTTCAGCTCGGCCGTGGTCCAGATCGACAGCACCGTGACGTAGAGGTCGCTCCACGCCTTCTCGCCGATCAGCGTGCGCCAGCGCTTCATGAGCCCTTCGATGCCGGTGATCTGCGCGGTGGCGGCGAAGGTCATGTTGACGCGGATGGACGGGTAGACGGTGGCGGCGAAACGGTTGAACGACACCATGTCGAACGACTGGGCGGTGACGGAGGCGTCGATGAACTTGACGGCCTCGCTCAGGATCTTGTCGCAGGAATTCTCCAGGTCCAGGGGGAGGTTCGCGGTGCCGAGCTTGGTGTGCGCCGTCTGGAGCGTGGTCTTGAAGGCGTTCAGCGGGGTGATCCAGCCCTTGTCGCCCGGTGCCTTGGTGACGACCATGTCGAGGTCGTGCGGGTCGATGCGGTCCGCGTTGGGGATGTTGGGGACCTGGTCGCTGAGGTAGGCGGCGAGTACCGAGAACAGGCCCAGGGGGACGTGGGCGATCGACTTGGCCAGTTCGAAGTACTCCGGGACCGGGTCGACGGTCTCGACCTGCTTGCCGCCGTTGATGAGGGTGAAGCGTCCGCCGACCGCGTTGTTCGAGACGACGATGACCGGACTGAGCTGCGTCGTCAGTTCGCTCTTGAGGGTCGCGTAGTTCGCGCGCATTCTGGTGTTGACCGCGCGTATCGCGTCGCGTGCCGCCTTCTCGTCGGTCGCGGTGATCCCCGCGGTCGCCGCCGAGGCGGTGGAGGCCGACTGGCCGGTGAAGAGAGTCGCCGCCCCGACGGCCGACGCGGTACCCAGAAAACCTCTACGTGTTGCCATGCCCCGTTGTCTGCTTTCTCTGGTGAGCGGAAGTGCCTTTTGGCGATGTGGGGGGGAACAGCGTGGGGGGAGATCAGGGTGGGGGGAGTTCAGTGTGGGGTGGGGTCGGCGGGGTGGGGGCCCGCCGGTCTCAGGTCAGGGACTTCTGCGACGGGACCACGACTCCGTAGAGGTCCTGGACCGTGGCGAGGGCGGCCTCGTGGACCTGCTGCGCGGGAATGCCGTTCGGGTTGCCCTTCAGGGGCAGCGGCCGGGTCGCCGAGGCGTCGGCGACGACGGTCGGCGCGTTGCCGTTGAGGAACGCGCCCTGGGCGGTGAACAGGGTGCACATGTTGGTCATGAACCCGGCGACGATGACGTTCTTGTTCCCGGCCTTCTTGACCTGCTCGGCGAGATCGGTGCCGTGGAAGGCGTTGGGGACGCTCTTCTCGACGACGGGCTCGCCCTTGGCCGGCTTGAGCGCCGGAATGATCTGGCCTGCCTTCGACTTCAGGTCGTAGCCCTTGTCGACGATGTGGATGACCGGCGTGCCCGCCTCGCGGGCCCGCTTCAGCAGGGCTTCGGCGTTGTCCACCGCCGGCTTCCACCCGTCGAGCTCCATCACGCCCTCGGTGTAGGTGTTCTGGTAGTCGACCAGGATGAGGGTGGCGTCGGAGAGCGTGGCCGGGGTCTCGCCGAGACCGTTGAGCTTGCGCAGAGTCGTCGTGTCCTTCGCGACGTTCTTCTGGGCGGTGGCGGCGGCCGACGGCTTGTCCTCGGAGGTGGCGGCCTCGGAACTCCCGCCGCACCCGGCGACGGTGGCCGAGAGGACGGCGGCGGTGGCGAGGGCCACGGCCGGGCGGAGCAGCTTCATCAGGAGATCTCCTTCTGGGACGGGACGACGACCCCGTAGAGGTCGGCGATGGTGGCGAGGGCGCTGTAGTGCACCTGGTGGGCGTCCAGTTCGAGGCCCGCTACCGGCAGTGCGCGGGTGGCGCTGGCGTCGGCCACGACGGTCGGG
Source organism: Streptomyces sp. JK94 (assembly GCF_053613315.1). Classification (NCBI taxonomy): domain Bacteria; kingdom Bacillati; phylum Actinomycetota; class Actinomycetes; order Kitasatosporales; family Streptomycetaceae; genus Streptomyces; species Streptomyces sp. JK94. The sequence goes on from NZ_JBSICH010000001.1 coordinate 145,479, forward strand.
CGGTTGCCGCGCAGGAAGGCGCCCTGGGCGGTGAAGGTCACGCACATGTGCGTCATGAACCCGGCGATGACGAGGTCGCTGTTGCCCGCGGCGTCGACGTGCTCGGCCAGGTCCGTGTCGACGAACGCGTTCGGCACCTTCTTGACGACGACGGGCTCGCCGTCGACCGGTGCGACACTCGGGTGGATGGCGCCGATCTCGGCGCGGATGTCGTACGGGGTGCCCTCGCCGCCGTCGTTGACGACGTGGATGACCTTCGTGCCCTCCTGGCGGGCCCGTGCCAGCAGTTGGGCGGCGGCGTCGAGTGCGGCCCGCCAGCCGTCCAGTTCCATGACGCCGGTCGTGTAGGTGTTCTGGTAGTCGACGAGGACCAGGGTGGACTCGGCGAGCTTCGCGGGGGTGTCGTCGAAGCCGTTGAGCCGGCGCAGCGTCGTTCTGGGCATGGGAAGTCGCCTAACGTGCTTGTCGGGGGAGGTGGTTCACCGGTGCGGTGACCTGTGTCCATGACGCTATGGCTCACCGCCGGGTGTCGGCAATGTCGTCTAACATGCAGAAACCGACATGGCCGTCGCCGAGCTTGGGAGTGGGACCTTCTTGAGCACCGTCAGACGACTGATCGTCATAGTCCTTTTCGAGGACGTCGACCTGCTCGACGTCACCGGACCACCGGAGGTGTTCTCCCTCGCCCGGCGCGAGACGGACGAGGCGGCGGGCTACGAGGTGGTCCTCGCCGCCGAGACCATGGCGCCGGTCACCACCGGCGCCGGGGTCCGCGTCCTGCCCGACACCACCTTCGACGAACTGTCCGGGCTGCCCACGAAGAGCATCGACACCCTGATCGTGCCCGGCGCCGTCGAGGTGGACGACCAGCGCCGCGTGCACCCGCTCACCGACCCCGCGGTGGTGGAGCGGGTGAGACAGCTCGCGGACCGGACCCGGCGGGTCACGTCCGTCTGCGTCGGGGCGCACATCCTCGCCGCCGCCGGACTCCTCGACGGCAAGCGCGCCACCACCCACTGGTCGACCGCGCGGCAGCTCGCCGCCGACCATCCGGCCGTCGAGGTCGACGCCGATCCGATCTTCATCCGCGAAGGCGACGTGTGGACCGGCGCCGGCATCAGCGCCTGCCTCGACCTCTCACTCGCCCTCATCGCCGACGACCTCGGCGAGGACGTCGCGCTGCGCGTCGCACGGCAGCTGGTGATGTACCTGAAGCGGCCGAGCGGGCAGAGTCAGTTCAGCGTCCCGCTGGAGCAGGTCTCCACGACACGGCGCATCGAGGATCTACGCCACCACATCATGCGCAACATCGCGGAACCGCTCACCGTCGCCGACCTCGCCGCCTGCGCCCACGTCAGCGACCGGCAGCTCACCCGGATCTTCAAGACCGAACTCGGCACCACCCCGCACGCCTACATCGAGTCGGCCCGCGTCGAGGTGGCGCGCCACCAGCTCGAATCCACCGACGCCACCCTGGAACGGGTCGCCTCCACGTGCGGATTCGGCACCGTCGACACCCTCGTCAGGGCGTTCCGCCGCCGACTCGACACGACACCGACCGAGTACCGGCGCCGGTTCCGCACGGGCGCCGGCTGAGGGAGGCCCAAAGCGGCGCCGGAGGCGTATACATAGACGTATACTCCCGGCATGAGTGATGCGATGATTCGGGTTCCCGCCGAGGTGCGGGACCGCCTGGCGGTGATCGCTGAGGCCCGGGGGACGTCGATTCGGTCCTTGGTGCAGGAGTTCGCGGAGTCGACGCTGACCGAGGAGGAGCGCCAGGAGAGGGCCGAGCGGGCCCGTGCGTACCTGGCCGAGCACTTCGGGGTCGAGGTCGACGACGAGGAGAGCGCGGCGATGGGGCGCAGGCTCCGGGAGGCGTTCGCCCAGCAGCAGGGTGAGGCGGCGTGATCCTGCACCATCTGGTCCTCGACGCGCCCACGCTGTTGGCGCTGTCGGGTAACCGGCACGTGTCCGCGCTGGTCCACCGGGCCCACTTCGAGACGGAGACCCGCCTGTGGGCCCCGACGCTCTCTCTCCTGGAGGCGGACCGCGCGTTTCTCGGAATCGCTGAACACGTCGGGCAACTTGACGTCATTCACACGGTCGACCTCGACTATCCGGCCGCGCTGGCGGTCGCCCGGTTGAGCCGCGACGGTGTGCCGCCGGGGATCGGGGCCGCGATCCACGCCGCCCGCCACCTGCCGGAGTGGGGCGCGGACGCTCTCGTCGCGACCGTGGAGCCGAAGGCGTACGAGGGACGCGGTCTGCCCGTGCTCGACCTCGACCGCTGACGCGCGAGCACCTGAACGCACGAGGGCGGCGGCCCCGGGGATCGGGGGGGCGCCGCCCTCGGTCTGTGGTGAGCGTGGTGCGGGCCGGGTCAGTACCAGCCGTTGGCCTGCCAGAAGCTCCAGGCGTCGCAGGCGCCGCCGTAGCGGTCCTTCATGTAGTCCAGACCCCACTCGATCTGGGTGGCCGCGTTGGTCTTCCAGTCGGAGCCGGCCGAGGCCATCTTCGAGCCCGGCAGGGCCTGGACCAGGCCGTAGGCGCCGCTGGAGGAGTTGATGGCGCTGACGTTCCAGTCGCTCTCGTGGTCGACGATCCTGGCGAAGCACCGGTACTCGGCCGAGTCGCCGATCATCTTCTTCGCGGTCGCCTGCGCCGAGGAGGCCGGCGTCGCGGCCTGCGCGGGCGCGGCGGCGACCAGCGTGCCGCAGGTGGCCGCGGCCAGGGCGGCACCGGCGAGCGCCTTCTTCGGGGTGGCGGCACTGCGGAGGAGGCAGGCGGCGGTCAACGGAGGGCCTTTCTTCGGGGACAGGGGCGTCGGCGCACGCCGGCCACGTGGCGCGCGGCGGGCGTCATGCGTCGGCGCCGCTGCCCGTGAGGGCGTCGGCGCCTGGCGACCCGTCCAGAGAAACAGGACGGACACCCGTCCGCAATCACCCCCTTTGCTAGTGATGGTCGTACGTGGGGGCGCGGGCCCCTCTGTGACGCGACTCTCAAAGGCCAGGTCGCAGCGGTGGGCGGGCGCCGCATGCTCGTCGTGCGGTCTACGGCCCGGCTTCGTAGGTGACCCGGGTCACGTGGGGCGGCTCACCTCGTCGGCCTTCTCGGACGTGCCCTGACCCGGGGCCCCGGAGGCCATCCGGCGGGCCCGGGCGGGCGGGGTCATGCCCCGTCTCGGGCGCGGTTCAGCCGGAGCGCCGAGACCAGGAAGAAGACGCCGCCGAGGAAGGCGTAGCCGGAGAGACTCCCCAGCGTGGGGCCTTCGCTGCCGGCCTGTGCGAAGAAGGACGCGCCGGCGAGCGTGGAGATGGCACCGCTGATGATCATCGCCCACTGGCCGCCCAGTCGCCGGCGAGCGGCGCCCGCGACGAGTTGGACGAGACCCGAGGCGATGGCCCAGGCTCCCCAGACCCGGAGGACGGCCGGGATGCCGGATGTGGCGGCGACGGCCAGGCCGACGACTGCCAGTGAGCTGATCGCGATGTTCACGTAGAGGGCCGGCGCCGTGCCGCCGCTCGCCCTGGCGGACCGGAGGTCGACGATCGCGGCCGCCATGTCGAACAGGGGGTAGACGACCAAAAGCGTCGCGCTGAGCGGCCCCAGTGTGCCGGCGGTGGAGAACAGCAGGCCGGCCCAGACGGCGGCGAACGCGAAGCGCAGGAGGTACAGCTTGCGCAGGGTCACGGGAACGCTGGGGGGCGTCGTGCTGACGAGAGTGTCCACGGGAGTGCCTTTCAGGGGTGGCGTGACGGCTCGGAACGGTGGAGTCGGTGCATGCTGCGGTCCGCTGACTGCATGAGGGAGGACGCGGGGGAGAACGTTCTGTCTTGTGGGAGATACAAGAGGCTCGACGAGGCCGCTGTCAAGACCGAACGTTCTACCTCAGCTTGTTGGTAGGCTGAGCGGCATGAGCAGGAGCCCAGAAGGCGGCAGCACGTCGGAAGCGCGAGCGCGGCTGCTCGGCACAGCGACCCGGATCTTCTACGCGGAGGGAATCCACTCCGTCGGCATCGACCGGATCACCGCGGAGGCGCAGGTGACCAGGGCCACGCTGTACCGGCACTTCTCGGGCAAGGAAGACCTCGTCCTCGCGTATCTCGACCAGGCCGACCAGGGGATCCGGGGACAGGTCGCCGCCGCCCGGGCCAGCGGCCGGACGGCCGTCGACAGGGTCCGGGCCGTCGGCAGGTCCATCACCGAGGGCATCCGGTCCCCGGGCTTCCGCGGCTGCGCCTTCCTCAACGCGGTGGCCGAATTTCCCGATCCGGCCCATCCGATCCACCGAGCCGTCCTGGCCCACCGGCAATGGTTCCTGAACACCGTCACGGACCTGCTGGCGGAGATCGGCGACGCACCCGCCGGACCGGACGCCCGGCACCTCGTCATGCTCCGCGACGGTGCCATGGCGGCCGGCTGCCTCTTCGACCCCGAAATGATCTCCGAAACGTTCCTGCAAGGCGTCGACGGAATCCTGCGGGCGCGCGCACTCCCTGGGTGAGCCCTCTCACGAGGGGCGGCTCACCTCGTCGGTCTTCCCGAACGTGCCCGCGGCTTCGAAGGCCGCCCGCCGGGTGGCCCGGCGCAGTGCCTTCAGGACCGGGGTGCCGAGCGCGAGGGTCAGTACGACCGTCACGGCGGCGCGCCCGCCGTCCCAGCCGAGGGACGTGGCCAGGCAGTAGGCGAGGAAGCGGGCCAGGTTGTCGGGGATCGACGCGTCCGGGTCGAAGGCGATGTCCGAGGCGAGCGTGTTCATGAAGGTCCAGCCCGCCAGGTTCATCACCGTGCCGTAGGCGAACGCGGCCAGGAAGCCGTACGCGGCCAGCACGAGCAGTTCCGCGCGCCCGCGCAGGCGGTCGGGGAAGGGCAGCAGACCCGCCCCCATCGTGAACCAGCCCATCGACAGCATCTGGAACGGCATCCACGGGCCCACCCCGCCCGTGAGCAGCGCGGACGCGAACATCGTGACCGAGCCGAGGACGAAGCCGAAGCCCGGCCCGAGGACCCGGCCGCTGAGGACCATGAGGAAGAACATCGGCTCCAGGCCGGCGGTCCCCGCACCGATCGGACGCAGCGCCGCGCCCGCCGCCGCCAGGACGCCGAGCATCGCCACCGCCTTGGGGCCGAGACCCGACTCCGAGATCGTCGCCGCGACCACGGCCACCAGCAGCACCAGCAGGCCGGCGAACAGCCACGGCGCGTCCTGGGCGTGCGCGTTCAGCGAGGCGTCCGGCGGCGCCAGGAAGGGCCAGCCGAAGCCGGCCACGCCCACCGCGCTGACCAGGAGGAGAGCGGCGACCGAACGGGGGCCGAGGCGGACGGCGCGGGCCTGGCGGTCACGCCGGGGGCCGGTCATGCCAGCGCCTCCCGCACCTGCGCGACCGTCAGCCACTTCCGCGGGGCCAGCACCTTGGCGACCTGCGGCGCGAAGGACGGCGAGGCCACCACCACGTCCGCCGCCGGACCGTCGGCGATCACCTCGCCCTCGGCCAGCAGCACGACCCGGTGGGCCAGCTCGGCGGCCAGCTCCACGTCGTGCGTCGCCAGCACGATCGCGTGCCCCTCGGCGGCCAGCCCGCGCAGGATGCCGGCCAGCCGGGCCTTCGCCGCGTAGTCCAGGCCGCGCGTCGGCTCGTCCAGGAGGAGCAGGGGCGGGCGGGCGGTGAGTACGACGGACAGGGCGAGGGTGAGGCGCTGGCCCTCGGAGAGGTCGCGGGGGTGGGTGTCGTCGGTGACGCCGGGGAGCAGTTCGGTCAACAGGGCGCGGCAGGTGCCGGGAGCCGCCTCCGCGTCCCGGTCGGCGGCCCGGCACTCCGCGGCGACCGTGTCGGCGTACAGCAGGTCGCGCGGCTCCTGCGGGACCAGGCCGACCCGGCGCACCAGGTCGCGGGGGGCCGTGCGGTGCGGTACGGCGTCGCCGGCGCGGACCGAACCCGCGGACGGGGCGACGAGGCCGACGAGCGCGGAGAGCAGGGTGGACTTTCCGGCGCCGTTGCGGCCCATCAGGGCGACGGTCTCGCCGGGGGAGACGGTCAGGTCGACGTCGCGCAGCGCCTGGATCCGGTCCCGGCGGACGGCGAGGGAGCGGACCTCGGCGGCGTACGGGGTGGGGGCGGCGGCCGTCTCCGGGGACTTCCCGCGCCGCCACCAACGGGAGGAGGCGGGCCGCAGGGCGGGAAGGGGCGGGAGCGTGGCGGTCGTCGGCGCGCGGTCCGGGATCTCCCGGTCGGCCAGCCGGTCCCGCAGCGGGGCCGCGCGGCGGCGGGCGTCGCGGATCGTCAGCGGCAGCGGGGACCAGTCCGCCAGCCTGCCCAGACCCACCACCGGCGGGTACACCGGGGACACGGCCATCACGTCCGCCGGGGGGCCGAGGAGCGGCGCCGCGCCCGGGGACGGGAGCAGGACGACCTGGTCGGCGTACTGGACGACGCGTTCCAGGCGGTGCTCGGCCATCAGGACCGTCGTCCCGAGGTCGTGGACGAGGCGCTGGAGGACGGCCAGGACCTCCTCCGCGGCGGCGGGGTCGAGGGCGGAGGTCGGCTCGTCCAGGACCAGCACCTCGGGGTGCGGGGTGAGGACCGAGCCGATCGCGACCCGCTGCTGCTGGCCGCCGGAGAGCGTGGCGATGGGGCGCGCCCGCAGGCCGGACAGGCCCAGCAGATCGAGGGTCTCCTCCACGCGGCGGCGCATCACGTCCGGGGCCAGGCCGAGGGACTCCATGCCGTAGGCCAGCTCGTCCTCGACGGTGTCCGTCACGAAGTGGGACAGCGGGTCCTGGCCGACCGTGCCGACGACGTCGGCGAGTTCGCGCGGCTTGTGGGTGCGGGTGTCGCGGCCGGCCACGGTGACCCGGCCGCTCAGCGTGCCGCCGGTGAAGTGCGGTACGAGGCCGCTGACCGCGCCGAGGACCGTGGACTTGCCGACACCGGACGGGCCGGCGAGCAGGACGAGTTCGCCCTCCGGGACCTCGAAGTCGACGCCCCGGACGGTGGGTTCGGCCACTCCGTCGTACGTCACGGAGACATCCTCGAAGCGGATCACGACGGCTCCTTGACGGGTACGGGGTGGGGGGCGGGGGTGACGAACGCCGGGAGCAGGCCCACGAGTACGGCTGCCGCCGGCCACAGGGGGAGGGACGGCGCGACCAGCGGGACCACGCCCGGGTGCAGCGCCGCCGGGTCGCGGGCGGCGGCCAGGAACAGCAGTGCCGCGACCGCCACGCCCGAGGCGGTGACCAGCCAGGCGCGGGCGTCCCAACGGTCCGGACGGTAGCGGGTGCGGACCGTCCGGCGACCGCCGAGCCACAGCCCCGTGAGCGCGGCGGCGACACCGGCCACGAGGACCGGGATGCCGTACGTGCCGCCCGCGGCGGTCAGCAGCCCGTACGTCCCCGCGCAGACGCCGAGCAGTCCGCCCAGGCTGAGGGCGGCGGTGGTACGGCGTACGGGGGCGGGGACCCGGGCGGTACGGCCGTAGCCGCGGGCGTCCATCGCGGCGGCGAGGGCGACGGAACGCTCCAGGGCGCCCTCCAGCACCGGGAGCCCGACCTGGAGCAGACCCCGTACGCCCTTGTCGGGACGGCCGCGCAGACGGCGGGCGGCACGCAGGCGCTGGACGTCGGCGATGAGGTTCGGGGCGAAGGTGAGGGCGACGACGACGGCCACGCCCATCTCGTACAGGGCGCCGGGGAGGGACTTGAGGAGGCGGGAGGGGTTGGCGAGGGCGTTCGCGGCACCGACGCAGATGAGGAGGGTGGCCAGTTTCATCGCGTCGTACAGGGCGAAGGTGAGGCCCTCGGCGGTGACCCGGCCGCCGAGGCGGATGCCCTGCGCCCAGCCGGGGAGGGGGACTTCGGGCAGCGTGACGAGGGCGTGGGTGCCGGGGATGGGGGAGCCGAGGATCGTGGTGAAGAGGAGGCGGATGGCGAGGACGGCGAGGGCGAGCTTGACGAAGGCGCCGTAGGAGCGGGACCAGGGGGCGTGGGGGCGGCGGGTGATCACCACGTAGGCGGAGACGGCTATGAGGAGGGTGAGGAGGAGGGGGTTGGTGGTGCGGGTGGCGGCGGTGCCCAGGGCCAGCGCCCACAGCCACCACGCCCCCGGGTGCAGGGACCCGGGGCGGTGCCGCGGGGCGGGGCGGCCGGCGCGCGCCGGCGGGGCGCCCTTCCCGGCGGAGGGACTCCCGGCGCCCGCCTCCCCCCGTCCACGGCTCCCCTCTCGGCTCCCCTCATGGCCCCGCGCTCGGCTCCCCTCTCGGCTCCGTTCGAGCGGGGGGACTCCCGCGGCCCCGGCGGCACGGCCGCCCGCGGGCCGTGCGGGCCGAGGGTCAGTCGGTGGCATTCCGGCGCCGCCTCGCCTGCCAGGCCGCCGCTCCGGCGAGGGCCGCCACCAGGGCGACGCCCGCGTAGAGGCCGACCGAGGGGCCGTCGTCGCCCTGCGCGCTCTGCTCGCCCGGTGCCGTCGTGGCCGTCGGCTCCTCCTTGCGCGAGACCTGTTCACCGCAGCCCGACGCCGGGTAGCCCGCGATGGCGCAGAGCATGGCGCTGGTGTCGTAGCGGAGCGGGTCCGCCACGGCCGCCAGGGCGTCGGCCGCCGTCGCGTCGGGGGAGACCCGGGCGCAGGCCGTGCGGGGGGCCGGCGGGCTCTCGCCGGACGGGGCGTCGGACGCCGTGCCGAAGTCGAGGACCAGGGCGACGCGCTTGCCGCCCTCCGCGGCCGGCGTCTTCGCGCAGATCGACGCGAAGTCCGCGGTGCCGCGCGGCCGGGCCCCGTCGCCCGAGTTCTCGCTCACCGCGAAGCGGAAGCCCTGGACGTCGCCGTCCGCGGGGCGGACGAGGGACGGGCCCTGGGTGGCGTAGACCCAGTGGTCGCCGTCGCGGTCCCAGTAGGACCAGTAGCGGTAACCGGCGGCCTGCGCCTGGCCCGCGCTCCCGATCAGCAGGAACGCGGCCAGGAAGAGGAGGACGACGCGGCGGGTCACGGCTGCCGCTTCCTGTTGCGGCCGCTCAGCAGGAACCCGATGCCGATGCCGAAGACCAGGCAGACGCCGACGAACCACCAGACGCCGAAGCCGGAGCCGTCGTTCTCCTCGTTCTCCTCGTCCTTCGCGCCGTCCTCGTCGCCCGCGGTCGCGCCGTCGGTCGCCTGGCCGCCCTGCGGGGCGGGTCCCGTCGCGTTCAGCTTCGCCACCAGGTCCGTGCCGCCGAAGGCCCGCGGGTCGGTGCCCGTGGCGTGGGCGGCGAAGATCAGCTGGGCGTAGGCGGCCGGGCCGCTCTGCTCGGCCCACCGCGCGGCGTTCTTCTCCAGCCACGCCAGCGGTCCGGCCGCCTTGTCGGCGCCGCCGTGCGCGGCGAGGGCGACGACCGCGTCGGCGGTGTTGCCGTAGTCGGGCTGGTCGGCGGCGCCGCCGAGTGCGGACGCGAGGTGGCCGTCCTCGGCGAGCGCGTCGGTGAGGTACGCGGCGCCGTTCGCGGCGGCCTGCTCGCGGGTCGGCTTCCCGGCGTCGGTGCAGGTGGCCTCGGCGGTCTTCGCGCCGGCGCCGGTCACCAGGCCCTTGCCGAGCGCGCCGAGGACGCCGGCGGCCGTCGCGTCCGCGTTGGCGAGCAGCTTGCCGTCCTTGTCGGGCTGGAACGCGAAGGCGCCGGCCCCCTCGTCCTCCGCGCAGGGCAGGGCGAAGGACAGCAGGGCGTCGTACGGGGACCTGCCGTCCCGTACGACGTCCTCGGGCTCGGTGCCCGTGGCGGTCAGGGCGCCGATGACGACGGAGGTGGAGTTGGCGTCGCTGGGACCGCCGGGGGTGTAGCCCCAGCCGCCGTCCTCGTTCTGCACGGACTTCAGCCAGGAGAGGGCGTCCTCGACGGCGTCCCCGTGCCCGCCGGTGGCCCGCAGCGCCTGGACGGCGGCGGCCGTGCTGTTGGTGTCGACCATGGTCCCGGCGTCGCACGCCTTGGCGGTGTCGGCGCGGAAAGGGGCGAAGGCGCCGTTGTCGCACTGCTGCCCGGTGAGCCAGTCCACGGCCTTCGGTGAGGGGACCACGCCCACCGCGTCCTGCGCGAGCAGGGCGAGGGACTGGCGCCAGACGCCGTCGTACTGGGGGTCGGTGCCGCCGTACAGCCCGGAGGACGCGGTCGCGGACGGGGCGGAGGGAGAGGGGGACGGACCGGCGGCGACCGCGGGCGCGGCGGCGGCGCCGATCACGGCTGTGGCGGCCAGGGCCGCGGCGCTGCTGCGACGGCGGACGTTCATGTTCGGCGGGTGCCTTTCCCTGCGCGGAGCCGGGCAGCACGGGCACCCCCGGGCGGCTCGGCCCCGTATGCCTCGACGGTGCCCGTGCGCCGGCGGGTGCCGGGCACGTGAGCCGGTCACGTCCGCCCGGGGCAGTCCGGCTCACCGGCCGTAACGGCCCTCGGGGGCCCTCCGCGCGCGGCTCACGGTTGCGGGTCAGCGCCGGAATTGCACCGGCTTCCCCCCGTACGGGTGTGATGACGACGCGGCCACTTTACCCGGAGCCGACGGGACCGGACCGGGGCGCCCGCCCGGACGCCCCGGCGTCGGTCAGGTCGATCAGCCGGCACACCGTCTCGATGTCCACCCTCACCTGGGCGAGGGACGCCCGGCCGGAGAGCCAGGCGATCAGGGTCGAGTGCCAGGTGTGCTCGACGACGCGGACCGCGGAGCGCTGCTCGGCGGTGGGGTTCTCCAGGCCGCCCATCGCGTCCAGGATGATCGCCGTGGTCCGCCGGGAGACCTGGTCGACCTCCGGGGAGACGCTGCGGTCGGCGAAGGTGAGGGCGCGGGCCATCGCCTCGGCCAGCCGGGGTTCGCGCTGCAGGGCGCCGAAGGCCCGCATCAGGGTCTCGGCCACCCGGTCCGCCGCCGTCTCGCCGGCCGGCGGGCTCTTGCGCAAGGTGCCGTGCAGCTGCTCCAACTGGTCCTGCATGGTCGCGACCAGCAGATGCACCTTGGACGGGAAGTAGCGGTACAGCGTGCCGAGGGCCACCTGCGAGGACTCCGCGACCTCGCGCATCTGCACCGCCTCGAAGCCGCCCCGGCAGGCCAGCCGGGAGGTCGCGTGCAGGATGCGGCGGCGGCGTGCCCGCTGCCGCTCGGTGAGGGTCGGGGCGGCGGAGCGGCCCACGGCGGCGGACGGACCGGAGGCTTCCCTTCCCGGGGTGTCCACCTCGGTCACCTTCTCCCGTCGCCGTGGCGTGAATCACCTGATCCACTCGTCACAGCACCCCTACCTGCCGGTAGATTCGGAGCCTCCGAACGATCAAGTCTGAAACTTGTTCTAGATTAACGTCCCGGCATAGTGTCGCGGGACAGTGCAGTGAGAAGGGGGCCCGGAGTGACCGCTGAGGCCAGTCGGACGGGTGCCCGTCCCGAGCCCGCCGCCGACGGCATGCGACCGCTCCGCATCGCGCTCCTCACCTACAAGGGGAACCCGTTCTGCGGCGGGCAGGGCGTCTACGTCCGCCACCTCTCGCGCGAACTGGCCCGCCTCGGCCACCGGGTCGAGGTCATCGGCGCCCAGCCGTACCCCGTGCTCGACCAGGGCCCGGAGGACCGGCTGTCCCTCACCGAGCTGCCCAGCCTCGACCTCTACCGCCAGCCCGACCCCTTCCGCACCCCCAAGCGCGACGAGTACCGCGACTGGGTCGACGCGCTGGAGGTCGGCACGATGTGGACCGGCGGCTTCCCCGAGCCCCTGACCTTCTCCCTGCGCGCCCGCCGCCACCTGCGGTCCCGCCGCGGCGACTTCGACGTCGTCCACGACAACCAGACCCTCGGCTACGGGCTGCTGGGCGACGTAGGCGCCCCGCTCGTCACCACGATCCACCACCCCATCACCGTCGACCGGCAGCTGGAACTGGACGCCGCCGACGGCCGGCGGCGCCGGTACTCCGTGCGCCGCTGGTACGCGTTCACCCGCATGCAGAAGCGCGTCGCGCGCCGCCTGCCCTCGGTGCTCACCGTCTCCGGCACCTCCCGCCGGGAGATCATCGACCACCTCGGCGTACGCGACGACCGCATCCACGTCGTCCACATCGGCGCCGACACCGACCTGTTCTCGCCCGACCCGTCGGTGCCCGTCGTGCCGGGCCGGATCGTGACCACGTCCAGCGCGGACGTGCCGCTCAAGGGCCTGGTCTTCCTCGTCGAGGCACTGGCCAAGGCGCGGACCGAGCATCCCGGGGCCCACCTCGTCGTCGTCGGCAAGCGCCCCGCCGAGGGCCCCGTCGCCCAGGCGATCGAGCGGTACGGCCTGGAAGGCGCCGTCGACTTCGTCAAGGGCATCTCGGACGCCGAGCTGGTCGACCTCGTGCGCTCGGCGCAGGTCGCGTGCGTGCCGTCGTTGTACGAGGGGTTCTCGCTGCCGGCCGCCGAGGCGATGGCGACGGGCACGCCGCTGCTGGCCACGACCGGCGGGGCCATCCCCGAGGTCGCCGGACGCGACGGGGAGACCTGCCTCGCGGTGCCGCCGGGCGACGCGGGGGCGCTGGCCGCCGGACTGAACCGGCTGCTCGGCAGCCGTGAACTGCGGGTGCGGCTCGGCGCGGCCGGACGCGAGCGCGTGCTGCGGCACTTCACCTGGGCCCGCGCCGCCGAGGGCACGGCCGCCCGCTACCGCGAGGCCATCGGCATCCGTGCGACCGCCCCGGGGGCCGCCCCCGCGGCCCCGACCAGTGACACCGGCGTCTACCCCGAAAGCAGGGCCACGTGCTGACCGTCGACTTCTCCCGGTTCCCGCTCGCCCCCGGCGACCGCGTCCTGGACCTCGGCTGCGGCGCCGGACGGCACGCCTTCGAGTGCTACCGGCGCGGCGCCCGGGTCGTCGCGCTGGACCGGAACGCCGAGGAGATCCGCGAGGTCGCCCAGTGGTTCGCCGCGATGGAGGAGGCCGGTGAGGCCCCGGCCGGCGCCACCGCCACCGCGATGGAGGGCGACGCGCTGGCCCTGCCCTTCCCGGACGAGTCCTTCGACGTCGTCATCATCTCCGAGGTGATGGAGCACATCCCCGACGACAAGGGCGTCCTCGCCGAGATGGTCCGCGTCCTCAGGCCCGGCGGACGCATCGCGGTCACCGTGCCGCGCTACGGCCCCGAGAAGGTCTGCTGGACCCTGTCCGACGCCTACCACGAGGTCGAGGGCGGCCACATCCGCATCTACCGGGCGGACCAGCTCCTCGCCCGCATCCGCGAGGCGGGACTCAAGCCCTACGGCACCCACCACGCGCACGCGCTGCACTCGCCGTACTGGTGGCTGAAGTGCGCGTTCGGCGTCGACAACGACAAGGCGCTGCCGGTGCGGGCGTACCACAAGCTGCTGGTCTGGGACATCATGAAGAAGCCGCTGGCGACGCGGGTCGCCGAGCAGGCGCTGAACCCGCTGATCGGCAAGAGTTTCGTGGCCTACGCGACCAAGCCGCACCTGCCGTCGGCGGACGCCGCGTGACGTCGCCCCGGACTCCCCGCACACCCCGCACCGAGCACCTCGTCCTGCCCGGCGTCCTCACCGACGCCGAGGCCGCCGCGACCGTCCGCGGCATCCTCGCCGTGCAGCGCGCGGACGGGGCGATCCCGTGGTTCCGCGGACATCACCTCGACCCGTGGGACCACGTCGAGGCGGCGATGGCGCTGGACGCGGCCGGCGAGCACGAGGCCGCCGAGCGGGCGTACGCGTGGCTGGCCCGGCACCAGAACCCGGACGGTTCCTGGTACGCGGCCTACGCCGACGGCGACTTCGCCGACGTCACCGACCGAGGCCGGGAGACCAACTTCGTCGCCTACGTCGCCGTGGGCGCCTGGCACCACCACCTCGCCACCGGCGACGACGCGTTCCTGGACCGGATGTGGCCCGTCGTGCACGCGGCGGTCGAGTTCGTACTGGGCCTCCAGCAGCCGGGCGGACAGATCGGCTGGCGGCGCGACGACGACGGCACGGACACCACCGACGCGCTGCTGACCGGCAGCTCCTCCGTCCACCACGCGCTGCGCTGTGCGCTCGCCATCGCCGAGCAGCGCGAGGAGCCCCAGCCCGACTGGGAGTTGGCGGCGGGCGCGCTGCGGCACGCCATCCGCCGCCACCCGGAGCGGTTCCTGGACAAGGGCCGCTACTCGATGGACTGGTACTACCCGGTGCTGGGCGGCGCGCTGACCGGCACCGAGGCCAGGTCCCGCATCGCGGAGAGCTGGGACCGCTTCGTGGTCCCGGACCTCGGTGTGCGCTGCGTCGTCCCCAACCCGTGGGTGACCGGGGGCGAGTCGGCCGAACTCGCGCTCGCCCTGTGGGCGGTGGGCGAGTCCGACCACGCCCTGGAGGTCCTCCAGTCGATCCAGCACCTGCGGGACCCGGACAGCGGCCTGTACTGGACGGGCTACGTCTTCGACGACAAGGCGGTCTGGCCGCGGGAACTGACCACGTGGACGGCCGGTTCCCTGCTGCTCGCCGTGGCCGCGCTCGGCGGCCACGAGGCCACCTGCCAGGTCTTCTCCGGCGACCGCCTGCCCAGGGGCCTCGACCCGGACTGCTGCGTCTGAACGCGACGCACGGCCGGGCGCGGGCCCCGGCTCAGTGCCGGTGGAGGCGGTTGGCGATGGCGTGGCCCACGAAGAGGTACACGACGGCGGCCAGTCCGTAGCCGGCGACGACGCGGGCCCAGGCCTCGTCGAAGGTGAACAGGTCACGCGACCAGCCGGCCAGCCAGTTCGCCGCGTCGTGGACGAACCGCACCAGATCGTTGGCCCGGTTCGCGTCCAACAGGTACATGAGGATCCACAGTCCGAGGATGACGGCCATGATGTCCGCGATCACCGCGACGGCCGTCCCGGCGGAGTTGGAGCCACTGCGAGTTCGAGGAGACATGCCTTCCGTCTGGCCCCGGATGCGTGTCCGAAACCTGCGGCCGCCCCACACGCCGACGGCCCCCCGCCCCGAAGTTCCCGGGGGCGGGGGGCCGTTGCCGTTCGGCGGGCGCGGTCAGCCGCGCTGGATGCCCGAGGCGTCCTGCAGCACGCCGCGGCGGCCGTCCTGCGTCTGGGCGACCAGGTTGGCGCCGCGCTGCTCGACGGCCAGGTACCAGGTGCCCGGCGCCAGCTCGGCGATCGGCGTGGGGGAGCCGTCCTCCGCGTACAGCGGACGCGGCACCGGCACGGCGAACCAGAACGGGGAGAAGTCCCCGGCCTGCTGTGCCGGCGCCTGCTGCGGCTGCGGGGCCTGCGGCTGCGGCTGACCCGGCTGCGGCTGGCCGCCGAAGGACGGACCCGGCTGGCCCGGCTGGCCCGGCTGGCCGCCGTACGGCTGCTGCGGTGCGCCCGGGTAGCCGTAACCGCCCTGGGGCTGGCCGCCGTAGGGCTGCGGCGCGGCCGGACGGGAGGCCGGGATCAGGGCTCCCTTGAGGGCCGGGACCAGGGGGGTGGCGACGGCCGCGGCGGCCATGACGAGCGTGGCGACGAGGGCGAGGATCAGGCCGATGCCGGCGCCGAAGTCGGTGATGCCGCCGTCGTTGTCGAACGCGCCGGCCGGGTCGAAGACGTTGCCGAGCGCGCACCAGGCGGCGAAGACCGTGAACGCGATGCCGAACTGGCCGAGGTCGAGGCCCGCGACCTTCCTGGGCTGCGGCAGGGTGCGTGCCACGATGACGAGCGCGGCGCCGATGATGCCCGCCAGGACGACACCGAGCACGACCGGCCCACTGCCCCACAGGCTGGGGATCTCCGCGCTGTCCGGAGCACCATCGATCGAGTAGATGTCGAGGAACGACGCGATCAACAGCAACACCGCTGCTCCGATCACCACGCCGTCGCCTCGAGTGAGGGAGCGGATATTCACTTCAGGTCCTTCGTAGGTCGTCTCGTCGTCGGTAGAGGCGTCGCTGTCACGATGTCGCCGACAGGTTCCGGTGTGAAGCGCGGGGGTGGCCCCTCATCGTACGGACGACATTATCGTCCGCGCGTCGGGGCTGTCCGCAGGGTTCGGCGGGCTCGTCGCTACCCGCGCAGGAAACTCACGATTCCCTCGGACATCCCTTGCGCCGCCTTCTGCCGCCAGGCACCGCTGTTCAGCAACGCCGCGTCCGCGCTGTCGCGCATGTTGCCGCACTCGATGAACACCTTGGGAACCGTTGACAGATTGAGACCGCCCAGGTCGGTGCGTGTGACGAGACCGGTGCCGCCCCCGACGTAGTTGGACGGCGCGCTGCCCGTGGCGCGCACGAAGCTGCCCGCCACGCGCTCGCCGAGTTCGGCGGAGGGGGCGACGATGGCGCGGGTGTCGGCCTCGCCGTCGTGCACCGAGCCCGGCAGGATGACGTGGAAGCCGCGGTTGCCGGCGCCCGACCCGTCGGCGTGGATCGAGATCGCGGCGTCCGCCTTCGCCTCGTTGCCGATCCGGGCCCGTTCGTCCACGCAGGGCCCGTACGGGCGGTCGTCGTCCTGCGTCAGCCGCACCGTGGCGCCCTGCTCCTCCAGCAGGGCGCGCAGCCGGTGCGCCACGTCCAGGGTGAACTCCGCCTCGGCCCAGCCCGCGTTGGTGGCGGTGCCCGTCGTGTCGCACTCCTTCCAGTGCGTGCCGACGTCCACCTTGCGGTTGATCTCGGAGGTGTGCTGGAAGTTGCCCGGGTTGTGCCCGGGGTCGATGACGACGACCTTGCCCTTGAGCGGGCCGGACGCCCCGGCGGGCGCCGGCTTCGAGGCGGAGGCGGACGGCTGCTTCGCGGTGGGCGGGGGCGCGGAGCCCGTCGGTGCCTTGGCGTCACCGTCGGAGGCGGACGCCGAAGCGCCGGAGGTCGGCGCCTGCGACGTCCGCACGCCGCCCCCGTCGTCGTCGGGGCCGCCGACCGCCGCGTACACCCCCCAGCCGAGCAGTGCCCCGGGGACGAGTGCGGCGATCGCCACGGTCAGCGGACGGCGCAGCGGGGAACGGCGGGGCGGGGAAGGATCGAAGTCCGGGCCTGTGTACGACACGCAGCGACTCTAGACCGCGCCCTCAGATCCCCGCGCCGGTTCGCCGCAGGACGCGCAGCGAGTCGGTCACCGAGACCTCGGTGAACGCGCCGGACGCGAGAGCCCGGAGGTGGACGCGGTACGGCGCCTGGCCGGTGAACTCGTCGGCCGGTTCGGGGAAGACGTCGTGGATGGCCAGGAGTCCGCCGTCGGCCAGGTGCGGCGCCCAGCCCTCGTAGTCGGCGTTCGCGTGCTCGTCGGTGTGGCCGCCGTCGACGAAGACCAGGCCGAGGGGGGCGTTCCAGAGCGCCGCCACCCGGGGCGAGTCGCCGACGAGGGCCACCACGTGCTCCTCCAGACCGGCCCGGTGGAGGGTGCGGCGGAAGGCGGGGAGCGTGTCCATCACGCCCAGCTCCGGGTCGACCGTCTCCGGGTCGTGGTACTCCCAGCCCGGCTGTTGCTCCTCGCTGCCCCGGTGGTGGTCGACGGTGAGGGCGGTCACCCCGGCCCGGCGGGCCGCGTCGGCGAGCAGGACGGTGGACCGCCCGCAGTACGTCCCGACCTCCAGCAGCGGCAGCCCCAGCCCGCCGGCCTCCACGGCCGCCGCGTACAGCGCGAGGCCCTCGTGCGCGGGCATGAAGCCCTTCGCGGCCTCGAAGGCGGCGAGGACGTCGGGGGCGGGGGCCGCGGACATGGGGGTCCCTTCGGTGGTGCGGGTGCGGGTGCGGGTGCGGGTGCGGTGCGGATGTGGATGCGGTGCGGGTGGCCGGGTGCGTGGTGCCGGGTGGTGCGTGGTGCCGGTCGTACGAACGCGCCGGCGCCCCATGCTGCCGCACCCCCGCCGCGCGGCGCGACAGGGGGTGCGGGAGTGGGGCGGCGCGGGTCAGGCGGAGACCGTCTCGCCCGGCAGGGACAGGTCCAGGTCGACCGGGTGGCCGCCGCCGGTGTGGGTGGCCGCGTGCGTGAGGGGGCCGTGGCCCGCGGCGCGGGCGGCCAGGACGTACGGGCCCCGGGCGGGGACGGCCAGCGCGTACCCGCCGTCCTCGCCGGAGAGGGTCGCGCCCGCCCGGCGGCCGTGCCGGTCCATCAGCGTGACCTCGGCACGGGCCACGGGAACGCCCTCGGCGCTCAGCACCCGGCCGCGGAAACCGCGCAGTGCGCCCCCCTCCGCAAGCTCCCCGGCCAGTGCCTGCTCGGCGCGGGCCAGGTTGGCGTCCTCCTCGCTGCTCGCGCGCAGCCGCGTGGTCGCCACCGGGCGGCGGCGGGGGAGGAAGAGGGCCAGCACCAGGCCGACGGCGACCGCGGCGGTCGCGATCAGGAAGGAGACGCGGAAGCCGTGCATGGAGGGGACGGCGACACCGCCCACGTCGTGGGCCGTGTCGGCGAGCACCATGCCGATGACCGCGCTCGACACCGACGTACCGATGGACCGCATCAGCGTGTTGAGGCCGGTGGCCGCGCCGGTCTCCGAGGCCTGGACCGCGCCGACGATCAGCGCGGGCAGCGAGGAGTAGGCGAGGCCGATGCCGGCGCCGAGCAGCACCGAGGTGACCACGGTCTGCCAGGCGGCGCTCATCAGGCCGAGGCCGCCGCCGTAGCCGACCGCGATGACCAGCAGGCCGATGATCAGGGTCGTGCGCGGGCCGTAGCGGGCGGACAGGCGGGCGTACACCGGCGCGGTGAACATCATCGTCAGGCCCAGCGGGGCCACGCACAGGCCGGCGACGACCATCGACCGACCGAGGCCGTAACCGGTCTCGGAGGGCAGCTGGAGGAGCTGCGGCAGCACCAGGGAGACGACGTAGAAGGCGACGCCGACCATGATCGAGGCGAGGTTGGTGAGCAGCACCTCGCGGCGGACGGTGGTGCGCAGGTCGACCAGGGGGGCCGCGACGCGCAGCTCCATCAGGCCCCACAGGAGCAGGACCGCCACGGCGGCGGCGAACAGGCCGAGCGTGGTGGGCGAGGACCAGCCCCAGTCGCTGCCCTTGGTGATCGGCAGGAGGAGGAGGACCAGGCCGGCTGTCAGACCGAGCGCGCCCGGCAGGTCGAAGGAGCCCTTGGCCCGCAGCGGGGACTCCGGTACGGCCAGGAGGGTCAGGGCGATGGCGAGGACGCCGAGGCCGGCGGCGCCGTAGAACAGGGCGTGCCAGTCGGTGTGCTGCGCGACCAGGGCCGCGCCGGGCAGCGCCAGGCCGCCGCCGACGCCGATCGAGGAACTCATCAGCGCCATCGCCGAGCCCAGCCGCTCGCGGGGCAGCATGTCGCGCATCAGGCCGATGCCGAGGGGTATCGCGCCCATCGCGAAGCCCTGGAGGGTACGGCCGACGATCATCGGGAGCAGGGCGTCGGTGAACGCGCTGACCAGTGCGCCCACCACCATCACGGACAGGCTGGCGATCAGCATGCGGCGCTTGCCGAACAGGTCGCCCAGCCGGCCCATGATCGGCGTGGCCACGGCTCCCGACAGGAGCGTGGAGGTCAGGACCCAGGTGGCGTTGCCGGGCGTGGTGTCCAGGAGCCGGGGCAGGTCCTTGATGACCGGCACGAGCAGGGTCTGCATCACCGCGACGACGATGCCCGCGAAGGCGAGCACCGGGACGGTGGCTCGGCTCGCCTTCCGGGCGGGTTCGTCGGTCGTCGTGTGGGACATGGGGTGGGGCCTCCAGGCCGGGGGTCCGGCGAACGCGGGTGGGCGGTTGCGGTACGGAGCGAGACGTGTGCTGTGTGAACCTCGTGCGCCGGGGCAACTATTCCGTTGCTTCGAGTCCCTAACGAATTCTTGACCTTCTCTTGGGAAGAGGGTGCGGGCCCGCTCTCGTGGACTCGTGGAGAGCCGGTCCGAGCCCGTGGGGACGGCAGGTCCGAGCGCGTCGGGACGGCAGGTCCGAGCGCGTGGGGACGGGCCGGTCCGGGCCGTTGGGGCCGGCAGGTCCGCCCCGTGGGACGGCGGGGTTCGGTCTCTCGGAGACGGCTGGTCCGACTCCGCGGAGGCGGCCGGTCCGAAGGCCCGGGCCGGTCCCGGGACCGAATACCGGTGCAAGGGGTGTTCCGGGGTTGAGACCATGACGCCCATGCCCCAAGCCACCGGTACCTCCGCCACCGTCCGCATATCCCCCCGCCGTACGCCGCCCACCTGGCTGGTCGTCGCGCTCGCCTGCGCCGGACAGTTCCTGGTCGTCCTCGACGTGTCCGTCGTCAACGTCGCCCTGCCGTCGATGCGCACCGACCTCGGGCTGAGCCCGCAGGGGCTGCAGTGGGTGGTCAACGCCTACGCCATCGGCTTCGCCGGGTTCCTGCTGCTCGGCGGACGGGCCGGCGACCTGTACGGGCGCAAGCGGATGTTCCTGGTGGGGCTCGGCCTGTTCACGCTGGCCTCGCTCGGCGGCGGCCTCGCCCAGGAGGGCTGGCAGCTCCTGGCCGCGCGGGCCGTGCAGGGGCTGGGGGCGGCGGTGCTGGCACCGTCGACGCTGACCATCCTGACCGCGGCGGTGCCCGAGGGCGCGGCGCGGGCCCGGGCGATCGCGACCTGGACCGCCGTGGGCGCGGGCGGTGGCGCCGCGGGCGGCCTGGTGGGCGGCGTTCTGGTGGACGGGCTGTCGTGGCGCTGGGTCCTGCTGATCAACGTGCCGGTGGGCGCGGTGGTGCTGGCCGGCGCCGTGCTGTGGCTGACCGAGAGCCGGGCCGGCGAGCGGCGGCGCCTCGACCTGCCGGGCGCGCTCCTGGTGACCGCCGGACTGGCCACGCTGGCCTACGGCATCTCGCAGACCGAGTCCGAGGGCTGGACGGCGGCGGCGACGCTGGTGCCGCTGCCGGCCGGGCTCGCGCTGCTGGCGCTCTTCCTGCTCGTCGAGGCGCGCACCGCGGCGCCGCTGATGCCGCTGGGGCTGCTGCGGCTGCGGTCGGTGGCGTCGGCGAACGCGGCGATGCTGGTGTCCGGTTCGTCGATGTTCTCGATGTGGTACTTCATGACGCTGTACGCGCAGAACGTGCTGGGTTACTCCCCGCTGGAGGCCGGTCTCGCCCTCGTACCCAGCTCGCTGGCGGTGGTCCTCGGCTCGAAGGCGGCGCCGCGGTTCATGCGGGCGACCGGCGCGCGGAACGTGGCCGTGCTGGGCACGCTCGTCGCGGCGCTCGGCTTCGGCTGGCAGTCGACGATGACCGCGGACGGGGCGTACGTGACCGCGATCATGATTCCCGGGGTGCTGATGATGCTGGGCGCGGGGCTGGCGGCGACTCCACTGGCGTCGCTCGCCGTCTCGGGGGCGGACGCGGGGGACGCCGGGCTGGTCTCCGGTCTGGTCAACACCTCCCGGACGATGGGCGGTGCACTGGGACTCGCCGTGATGTCGACGATCGCGGCGTCCCGGTCCGGCGGAGAGCACGCCGGTCCGGTGGCGCTGACGGACGGGTACGCGCTGGTGTTCCGTACGGCGACGGTGGTGCTGGTCGCCGGGGCGGTGCTGATGCGGGCGTGGCTGCCGGCGGGGGAGCGGGCGAAGCGCGGGGCGAGGGGGTAGGCGCGGGCCGGCTCCCGCGTGCGCCGACTGCGTCCCACACGGGCGACGCCACGGAGCCGGCGGAGCCGGCGGTGCGGGCGGCGGATGCGGTTGTGCGGGGTCCGGGGTCCGGGGTCCGGGAGGACACATGTCATGGTGGCCGGCGTCCCGTACCGCCGTGACGGCCGTGCGTCGTGAGCCACTGTGATCCGCCGTGGCCTTCGTGACGGCCGTGCGTCGTGGCCCGGTGTGGTCGTCGTGGCGGCCGTACGCCGTGGCCGTCGTGACCGAGGTGACAGGAGAGCCATGCCCATCGACGCAGCCGAGGCGCTCGCCGCCGCACCCCGCGTCCGCGAGATCGCGTGGGACCACAAGGACGTCCAGCTCTACCACCTCGGCATCGGTGCCGGACGGCCCGCCACCGACCCCCGCGAACTGCGCTACACCCTGGAGTCCCGGCTGCACGTCCTGCCGAGCTTCGCGACGGTCGCGGGCGACGGTCCGCCGGGAGTCACCGGCGGGCTCTCCACGCCCGGCGTCGACGTCGACCTGGCCCGGGTCCTGCACGGCGGGCAGTACCTGCGCCTGCACCGCCCCGTTCCGGTGCGCGGCCGGGCGAGCGCGGCCTCGCGCGTCGTCGCCGCGTACGACAAGGGGACGGCGGCCGTCCTCGTCCTGCGCACCGACGTCACCGACGCGGACGGGCCGCTGTGGACCGACGAGGCCGAGATCTTCGTACGCGGCGAAGGCGGATGGGGCGGCGAGCGGGGACCGTCCGGGCGCCCCGGTCCGCCGCCCGCGTCGGCCCCCGACCACCTGGTGGAGGTGCCCGTACGCGAGGACCAGGCCCTGCTCTACCGGCTCTCGGGCGACTGGAACCCCCTGCACGCCGACCCGGAGTTCGCCGCCCGCGCCGGTTTCGACCGGCCCGTCCTGCACGGGCTGTGCACCTACGGCGGCACGCTCAAGGCGGTCGTCGACACGCTGCTGGACGGTGAGGTGGGCCGGGTGCGGGAGTACCGCGCGCGCTTCGCCGGGGTCGTCCACCCGGGCGAGACACTGAGGGTGCGCATGTGGCGGTCCGCAGCGCGTACCGGCGGCGGCACCGTGCGGGTGGCCGTGAGCGCCGTCAGGAGGGCCGGTCCGGCCGGCCCCCGCGAGGGGAGCCGGGAGCGGGGGAGCGGCGTCCCCGCCCTCACCGACACCGTCGTCCGGTACGTGTGACGGCGGCCGTCGTCGGTACGTGTGACGGCGGCCGGTACGTGTGACGCCGACCGGGACATGCGACGGCGACCGGTACGTGTGACGGCTTCGGCCCCGTCCGCCGGGTGGGGCGAACGGGGCCGAAGCCGCTTGCCGTGCCTGCTGTCCGTGCCGTCAGGCGGCCGTTTCGGACTCCTCGGCCGGCTTGCGGTGGCGGCCCCGCGGGACTGCCGCACCGTCCTGACTGGAGACAGCTCCCCGGTGCCTGCCGTGGCCGGTGCCGATCTCGGTAACGTCGGCGCCGTCGGCCTGCATGGGCTGGGTCGTGCTGGCGTCGTTCATCGGAAGGAATTCACCCCGTCAACATGATCTTTCCTACAGCCGGGCGAGTGTAACCGGCACACCTCGGCCCGGATCCAGGCGGCCACGCCAACCGGCACTACTTCGTTACACGCCGTGCCAGAGGGGCCTGTTGCAACGGGACGGGACGCGGTGGAGCGGACGCCGGGGCGACCGACGCGTTTGGCCCGTCCGGTGCACCGGGGCCACCGGGAGCGCCCGGTTCGCCCGGTTCGCTCGGAGTCGAACCCTCCGCCTCCCCCGCCCGTCCGCCGCCCGCGTCGGGCACCGTCAGCCGTGCCACGCCGCACGGCGACTGCGGGGTGGCGCACGGCAGGCGCAGCTCCCCGTCCGCGGTCCACAGCCCGGCCCCCGCCAGCCATCCCGCGGGTGCCGCGAGATGACGCACCTCCCGCTCGGCGGGCCGCCACACCCCGACCCAGCTTCCGAACGCGCCGTCCACGCGCAGCGCCACCGCGCAGCGTTCCGGCGTCAGCGCCTGACCCGGCTGGATCGCGAACGGCGTCACGACACAGCCCGGCAGCCGCAGGCACTCCGGGAAGCGCACCGGCAGCATGCTCCCCAGCACTCCCCAGCCCAGCCGGTCCCGACCCGGCGAGGGCGCGTCCGAGCGGATCAGCGCCAGGCCGCTGTCCGGGTCGGCCAGCAGTATCCGGTCGTCGCTGTCCGCGGCGATCTGCAGCAGCGGCGTCACCTCGCCGCCCCGCTCCAGGTCCAGTACGACCGCCTTGGTCCGCCCGCCGGTTTCCCGGTCCACGGCCAGTATCCGGCCCGTGCGGTCCAGCCAGGCCCCGCCCGAACAGCGGCCGGGAACCTCGGCGACCCGCTCGGGCCCGAAGGCGCCGCCCGCGACCTGCCACAGCACCGTCGAGCGCGGGCCGGCGGCGAGGGCGTAGGCCCGCTCGCCCCCCGGGGCCGGCGGCAGCAGCCGCAGGCCGGCGGCCTCCGCCGGGCACTCGACCGCGCCGAGCGGCAGCTCGCCCGTGCCGGGGCCGGCCGGGTACAGGAGGGAGAAGACGTGCCGGCCGGCCGCCACGCGGTGGACCAGGACCCGCCCGTCGCCCATCGGCTGCACCTCGGTGCCGGGCTCCTCCGGCTGGTCGCCGGGCAGCGGCACGGCGTACGGCTCGGGGCCGTCCAGGGTCCAGCGCTCCGGGTACCAGGAGTCCCCGCTCCGGGTCAGGCGCGCGGCGTAGGCGCCCTCCGCGGTGATGCTGCAGCCCGCCCGCGGCGGGCCCTCGCTCCCGGGTCCCGCCGAAGGTTCGATAGCACAGGCTGTCATCGTTCGGTCACCTCCGGCGACGAAGGTAGTTATCGCACGCACGGGCGGGGGGCGGCGGCGGTCCCCGTCACACATACGTGTGGCACAGGAACGATTCACCTGAGGGGCTGGCGGCTCGTGTGCTGTGCCGGACCGGGCCGGCCGCGGGGGCACGCTGCGGGTACAACGGCACAGAAGGGCCAGGTAGCCTTGCGTGCGTGCCCCGTCTGTCAGAAGTCATCGCCGCGCTGGAGAATCTGTGGCCCGCCGAGCGGGCCGAGTCCTGGGACGCGGTCGGCACCGTCGTGGGCGACCCCGCCCAGGAAGTCTCCCGGGTCCTGTTCGCCGTCGACCCGGTCCAGGAGATCGTCGACGAGGCGGTGAAGCTGGGCGCCGGCCTCCTCGTCACCCACCACCCGCTGTTCCTGCGGGGGACGACGACGGTCGCCGCCTCCACCTCCAAGGGCCGCGTGGTGCACACGCTCATCAAGAACGACGTCGCCCTGCACGTCGCCCACACCAACGCCGACACCGCCGACCCCGGCGTCTCCGACGCCCTGGCCGGCGCGCTCGGCCTCCGGGTCACCGGGCCCCTGGTCCCGGACCCCGCCGACCCCGAAGGCCGCCGGGGCCTCGGCAGGGTGTGCGAGTCGGAGCACCCGCTGACCGTCCGGGAACTCGCCGCCCGCGCCGCCGAGCGGCTGCCCGCCACCGCGCAGGGCATCCGCGTCGCCGGCGACCCGGAGGCCATCGTCCGCACGGTCGCCGTCAGCGGCGGTTCCGGCGACAGCCTCTTCGAGCACGTACGGGCGGCCGGCGTCGACGCGTTCCTCACCGCGGACCTGCGCCACCACCCCGTCTCGGAGGCCCGCGCCCACAGTCCCCTCGCGCTGCTCGACGCGGCGCACTGGGCCACCGAATGGCCCTGGTGCGAGCTGGCCGCAGCCCAGCTCGACGAGATCTCCGACCGGAACGGCTGGGACCTCAGGGTCCACGTCTCCAAGACGGTCACCGACCCCTGGACCGCCCACGCGGCGTCCACCCCGACCTCCGACGCAATGGGAGCCCCCAACTGAAAGCCGCGCCCGCCGACCAGATCCGACTGCTGGACGTCCAGGACCTCGACGTCCGACTCCAGCAGCTCGCGCACAAGCGCAGGTCCCTGCCCGAGCACGCCGAGATCGAGTCGCTGACCAAGGACCACGCCCAGCTGCGCGACCTCCTCGTGGCCGCGCAGACCGAGGAGAGCGACTGCGCCCGCGAGCAGACCAAGGCCGAGCAGGACGTGGACCAGGTGCGCCAGCGCGCCGTCCGCGACCAGCAGCGCCTCGACTCGGGCGCCGTCACCTCCCCGAAGGACCTGGAGAACCTCCAGCGCGAGATCACCTCCCTCGCCAAGCGGCAGGGCGACCTCGAGGACGTCGTTCTGGAGGTGATGGAGCGCCGCGAGTCCGCGCAGGAGCGGGTCGCCGAGCTGACCGAGCGGGTGGGCTCCGTGCAGGGGAAGATCGACGACGCCACGGCGCGCCGGGACGCGGCCGTCGGGGAACTGGACGCCGAGGCGGCCTCCGTGACCAAGGACCGCGAGGTCATCGCGGGCTCGGTCCCCGAGGACCTGCTGAAGCTCTACGACAAGCTGCGCGGGCAGCAGGGCGGCGTCGGTGCGGCCAAGCTGTACCAGCGCAGCTGCCAGGGCTGCCGCCAGGAGCTGGCGATCACCGAGCTGAGCGACATCCGCTCGGCGGCGCCCGACACGGTCGTACGCTGCGAGAACTGCCGCCGCATCCTGGTGCGCACGGCCGACTCCGGGCTGTAAGGGGCCGTTCCGGTGCGGGAGTTCGTCGTCGAGGCCGACGGCGGGTCACGGGGCAACCCGGGGCCCGCGGGCTACGGTGCCGTGGTGCTGGACGCGTCGTCGGGGGAGACCCTCGCCGAGGCCGCGGAGTACCTCGGTGTCGTCACGAACAACGTGGCCGAGTACCGGGGCCTGCTGGCCGGCCTGCGCGCGGCGAAGGAGCTGGACCCGGACGCGGCCGTCCACGTCCGGATGGACTCCAAGCTCGTCGTCGAGCAGATGTCGGGCCGCTGGAAGATCAAGCACCCCGACATGAAGCCGCTGGCCGCCGAGGCGGCACGCGTCTTCCCGCCGGGGCGGGTCACGTACGAGTGGATCCCCCGCGCGAGCAACCAGCACGCCGACCGCCTGGCCAACGAGGCGATGGACGCGGGGGCGCGGGGCGAGCGGTGGTCGCCGTCCACGTCGACGGCGGAGCTGGACACCCGCGCCGACCGGGCCGACCGGGCCGCGGCCGGGGAGGGCGCACCGGCCGCCGGTGCCGTCGCGTTCGGTGCGGGTGCGGGTGCGGGTGCGGGTGCGGGTGCGGGTGCGGGTGCGGGTGCGGGCAGCGGCGCCGGCGCCCGTTCCGGTGCCGTCGAGGGCGCGCCTTCCGGCTCCGGCTTCGGCTCCGGCTCCACGGCCGAACCCGCCGCCGAACCCGCCGCCGAGGTCATCGCCGGGCGCGTCGCGGGGGCCGCCGGGGCCGACGTACGGGCCGCGAAGGCCGTGGCCTCGCCCGGCTGGGGACCCCCCGACATGGGCGCCCCCGCCACCTTCGTCCTGCTCCGGCACGGGGAGACGCCGCTGACGCCGCAGAAGCGGTTCTCCGGAAGCGGCGGCAGCGACCCCTCCCTGTCGGCCGTCGGCCGGGAGCAGGCCGAGAAGGTCGCCGCGAGCCTCGCCCGGCGCGGCACGGTCCAGGCGATCGTCGCCTCGCCCCTGGCCCGCACCCGGGAGACCGCCGGCATCGTCGCCGCCCGCCTCGGTCTGGAGGTGACGGTCGAGGAGGGCCTGCGGGAGACCGACTTCGGCGCGTGGGAGGGGCTCACCTTCGGCGAGGTGAGGGAGCGGTACCCCGACGACCTGAACGCCTGGCTGTCCTCCCCCGACGCGGAACCGACCGGCGGCGGCGAGAGCTTCGCGGCGACCGGGGCCCGGGTCGCCGCCACTCGCGACAAGCTCGTCGCGGCGTACGCGGGCCGCACGGTGCTGCTGGTCTCCCACGTGACGCCGGTCAAGACGTTCGTACGGCTCGCCCTGGGCGCCCCGCCCGAGTCGCTGTTCCGCATGGAACTGTCGGCGGCATCCCTGTCGGCGGTGGCGTACTACGCGGACGGCGGCGCGAGCGTCCGCCTGTTCAACGACACGTCCCACCTGCGGTGAGCGCCGCCGCCTCACGGGCGAGCCGCTCCACCCGCCCCCAGTCGCGCCCGGCCACCGCATCCTTCGGCAGCATCCAACTGCCCCCGACACAGCCGACGTTGGGAAGCGCCAGGTACTCCGGCGCCGACCCCGGCCCGATACCGCCGGTCGGGCAGAAGCGGGCCTGCGGCAGCGGGGCGGAGAGCGCCTTGAGGTAGGCGGTGCCGCCCGCGGCCTCGGCCGGGAAGAACTTCATCTCCCGCACCCCGCGCTCCAGCAGCGCCACCACCTCCGACGTGGTCGACACCCCCGGCAGGAAGGGCACCCCGGACGCCCGCATCGCGTCCAGCAGCACGTCCGTCCACCCCGGGCTGACCAGGAACCGCGCCCCGGCCGCCACCACCTCACCGACCTGCTCCGGCGTGATGAGCGTGCCGGCCCCGACCACCGCACCCGGCACCTCACCGGCGATCGCGCGGATCGCGTCGACCGCGACCGGCGTCCGCAGCGTGACCTCGATCGCGGGCAGGCCGCCGGCGACGAGCGCACGGGCCAGCGGTACGGCGTGAGCGAGGTCGTCGACGACCACCACGGGGACGACGGGCGCGAGGTCCAGGACCGAGGCGGCGGGGGAGGGGGGCAGCGGTGAACTCATGCCCTCATCGTGCCGCCGCGGAGCATGCTGTGCAATGTGCGTTGCGTTCTGTGCAACGCAGCGTCCGGCCGGCTCAGTGGATCTCCGCCACCAGCACGTCCAGCGACCACGGCTTCCCCGCCTTCACGGGCGCCTGGGCCTCCACCTCGTACCCGAGGTCCCGCAGCGCCTGAACCAGCTCGGCGGGCTCCTCGGGCGCGCTCCCGGTCTCCAGCAGGCTCCGGACGATCCGCCCCTTGGTCGCCTTGTTGAAGTGGCTGACCACCTTCCGGGTCGGCGCGTGCAGCACCCGTACGGTCGCCGTCCGCCCGGCGACCTCGCCCTTCGGCTTCCACGCCGCCGCGTACGCCGACGAACGCAGGTCCAGCACCAGTCCGCCCCCGGCCGCCTCGGGCAGCACCTCGGCCATCGGCGCCCGCCAGTACGCGCCCAGCGCCCCGAGCGCGGGGAGCTTCACGCCCATCGAGCAACGGTAGGAAGGAATCCGGTCGGTCACCCGCACCGCGCCCCACAGCCCCGAGAACACCAGCAGCGACCGCGCGGCGCGCCGCTTGGCGGCCGTGTCCAGCGAGGCGAGGTCCAGGGCGTCGTACAGCACACCGGTGTAGATCTCCCCGGCCGGACGCGCACCGGCCGTGCGCAGCTCCGCGTTCTTGGCGACCTCGCCGCGCAGCCCCTCGCTCAGCCCGAGCACCTCGCGCGCCTTCTCCTCGTCACCGGCGCACAGCTCGACCAGCTCACCGAGGACGGTCTCCCGGGCGGGGGTCAGCCCCGGAAGGGACAGCGACTCCGGCTTCAGCGGGGCGCCCCGGCCGGACGCGGCCTTCCCCTCGGACGGCGGCAGCAGGACAAGCACACGTACTCCTTCACATCGAGCTCCAGGGCCCCCGGTCAGGGTACGGCGTACTCGCCCCGTGCCTGGTCGACGGCCCGTACGAGCGCCCCGGGGTCGTCGTCTACGCTCCCGCCGCCCTCGCGTCCCGCCCGGACGCCCTCCCTCCACGGAGGTGCTGGCCGCCCTCGGGGGCCTGGGCGTGATCTGCACGGCGGTCGCCTTCGTCGCCTTCCTCGAGCTGATCAAGGAGGCCGGCCCGACCCGGGCGACGGTCATCACGTACGTCAACCCGGCGGTCGCGGTCACCGCCGGCGCCCTTTTCCTGGACGAGCCCCTGACACCCGGCGTCATCGCCGCCTTCGCCCTGATCCTCACGGGCTCGGTCCTGGCGACGGCGGCCACGGGACCGGCGGCCACGTTGGCCACGGGACCAGCGACGACCGTGACACCGGCGGCGACCGTGACACCGGCGGCGACGGTGGGACCGGCGGAGACCACGGGGCCGGCGGCGACCGTGGGGCCGGGGCGCGGCGCACGCCCGGTACCATGGACGACACGGCAGACGAGCCGGGCGGGCGGCCGCGTGGAGTCCCTCACGGGACTTCCCGAGGAACGTCCGGGCTCCACAGGGCAGGGTGATGGCTAACGGCCACCCGGGGTGACCCGCGGGACAGTGCCACAGAAAGCAGACCGCCGGAGGCTTCGGCCCCCGGTAAGGGTGAAACGGTGGTGTAAGAGACCACCAGTGCCCAGGGCGACCTGGGCAGCTAGGTAAACCCCACCCGGAGCAAGGTCAAAAGGAGACACCCCGGTGTCTCTGCGCGGACGTTCGAGGGCTGCCCGCCCGAGTCCGCGGGTAGACCGCACGAGACCGGCGGCAACGCCGGTCCTAGATGGATGGCCGTCGCCGGCGGGCCCGCGAGGACCCACCGGAACAGAACCCGGCGTACAGCCCGACTCGTCTGCCGCTACCTGCGGCTTTGCCTCGGAAAGGGCCTCTGACCTGCGTCGGAGGCCCTTTCCGGTCTTTCAGGGGCTTGCCGCGTTAGGCCGCGAAAAGTCCCTCGGAAGTCCCTCGGACAGCGCTGAAAGTCCCTGAAAAGTCCCTGGGATGAAGAGACAGGGGGGATGGCCCGCGGGGAACTGCCACGCATCGCCGTTCGCAGCCGGGCGCGCATTCTCGTGCTGAGCCAACGGCGTGGCGGACCTCCGTCCGCGCCTCGGGAGGTGTATAGGAAGAGGCCAGTGCGGACGGCGCAGTCCGCAGGGTGAGGCCGAGGTGGTCGATGGCGGGCGGGGCGCATGAGGAGCTGGCGCAGTACGGCCAGCTTGGTGATCTGGGTCTTGAGTTGCTCCGACGTGTCGGTCGTCAGGTGGCAAGATCCCAGGGATTCCCACCGCCCGAAGGTCATGCTGCGTGGACGGACGAGGCCGTCGACGAGCTCCTGTTCGAGATGATCAGCAGGAAGGGCGAGAACTTCCTCCTGACCTGCTTTCTGAAGACGGTCGACGACGCTTCCCTGGAGAAGATGTTCTTCACGTCGATCAGGAATTTCCTGATCGACGAAGCCAAACGTACCGAGCGGGGGAAGCTGCGGCGGCGCTTCGCCGCGCGCCTTGGCGCGGACAGCCGGTTTCGCGCGGTGGCTGGTACTTCGCCCCGATGGGCCCTGGCCTCTCACCCACCCGGCGCCGTCTGGCAAGGCGATCTTGATGAACTGGTCAAAGCCGCCTGGGAAGTGCGTGGAGTATGGATCACTGCCTGGAACCACTCCGGGCCGACTCCCAGGGAAACCGTGCGCGCCCTGATGGCCGTACTCACCGGAGTGCTGGAGGCAGCAGGTGGAGCGGTCCGGGAGGAAGAACTGGCCAAGGTTCTTGAAGCCCGCTTCGAGCTGCTCGCTCCTGCCGAGTACACGACGCTGTACGCGGATGATGGCGCGCTCATCGACTCTGCCACCGATCAGGAACACGGGACCGTTCCCGTGGAGGCCGAGACCATAGCCGGGGAAATCTGGGCGGACATGTCCCCGCAGGAGCGGAAACTGCTGTCGTTCCTGGAGGACGATCCGGCGGAAGTCTCCGTCCTGCTTGGACTCGGGCGCCGACAGACGTCCGCGATCATGGATGCTCTGAGTGAGAAGCTCATGCTGGCTCTGACCGCTTCGGGTAGTGATCCCCGAGAGGTAGCCGCATCGTTGCTGCGCCGCAGCAGTGAACCCCCCTGACGTTCGGCGAGTGACGTCGTTTGTCCATAGTGGGAACAGACCGCCGAGAGGAATGGGGGCCGCCCGATGATCCAGGCATCGAGCAGCGCATATGAGCGGCTTCGCGCTGCAGCCGCCCAGCTGCATGTTCCCGATGCGGTCCGTACCGTGGCGGCGGCAGCGCCGGGTGATCCCCGACCGGGCCAGATCTGGCGCGCTGTGTGGGAAGGCGTTGTCGAGGTTGTGGCTATCGCGGCGGTCGATGACACCACGGTGCACGCCTTGCCCGTCTCCCTGGAGACGCGCTTCAACGACCCCGACACGGTGCTGCTGCCCGCCGAGGCTTCCACCTTGGAGCAGCCGATTGCCCTGTGGTGCGGTCTGGGCAGGCGTCTTCCGTGGTATGTCCTGGACCGGCAGGTCAGTGAGCTGTCCGTTCCCTTGGAAGCCGACGGCTCACCCGCCCCGGATGCCTCTGGGTACCGCTATGGCAGCCCCCTTCCCAGCCCCGCATCGCAGGCGGCCGAGTTCCGCTCCACCCTCGCCGACACCATGGACGTGCTGGCGACGGCGCGCTGGGCGCCTTCGGGCAGCGGCGGTCTGCCTGCCCTGCTGAAGCAGTGCGGCCTAGGCCCCACCGAACTGATCCATCGCTTGAGCATCAGGCCACCGCGCGCCCTCGCGCTGCTGCGCGCGCAGACACCTCTCACCCCGCCCGAAGCTCACCTCCTCGCACCGACCCTGGGCATGTCTGCGGACGCGATCCTGGCTGCCAATCCGCCGTTGCCCGACCGTTTGATACACGAGCTGAGTCGCCCCGCCCGCCGCCAACAGATCCGTCGGCTCGCCCACCTCACCGGAACCGCTGAACAGG
The DNA here is from genome assembly GCF_053613315.1 of Streptomyces sp. JK94. Taxonomy (NCBI): domain Bacteria; kingdom Bacillati; phylum Actinomycetota; class Actinomycetes; order Kitasatosporales; family Streptomycetaceae; genus Streptomyces; species Streptomyces sp. JK94. The sequence goes on from NZ_JBSICH010000001.1 coordinate 177,520, forward strand.
AAGCCCGCCGACAGGCACTCTTTGCCACGCTCACACTGGCAGCGCGTCAGGAGCGCCCTGCGGAAGCGGACTGGCCTGCTCGGGTAGACCGCTATTTCCACGTGCACCTGGGCCCGGAGAGCGAGTGATGGACTACCTGCGCCGCGCCGCGGCCCGTACCCAGGCCAAGGCCATGCTCACCGTCCTGCAGCGCGACCACCCCGGCGCTGCCCAGCGGCTGGGCGACGGCGCCCTTGACGAGCTGCGGCAGTGGCCCGGCCTTCAGGTCAGGGACGTACCCGACGATCGCTCTGGCGGCGGCTGCAGTGTCTCCGGTGCCTATTTCGCCGGTACTCCCGCCGTCCTCGCCGTCGCCACCTCTGCCAGCCTGGCCCGCCGCGAGTTCACCGGTCTCCATGAGCTGGGCCACCACCTGCAGCAGACCGTGGTGGAGCTGATGGACGTCCTGCTTGCCGAGCCCGACGGTGGCGCCGCCCTGGAGGATGCTGCCTGCGATGCCTTCGCCGCCGACATCCTCCTGCCCGACACACTCACCGATCGCCATATCACTGCCGCCGGTCCCACGGCGGACGCCGCAGTCGCACTGTGGCGGGTGAGCAATGCCTCCCGTATGGCGGCGTGCGTGAAAGCCAGCGAACGCCTCCCAGCTCCCGGTCACATCCTGCTCCTCGATCGCGACGGCATCCTCGCCTTCGGTGCCTCCCACGGCCTGCCCCCACTGCGGCGCGGCAGCGACCAGAGCCAGGTCCCGGTCCTGCGCACGGCCCTGTCGGGCCAGGGACACGTCGAGGGACGTGGCCGGCTTGCCTACCGTGACGGCGCCGTCGCCGGTGAGGAGCTGTACTTGCAGACCGCGGCCATGGACGGCTACGTCCTCGCCGTCGCGGTCACCGACCTCGCGCCCTGGAGGACCTTCGCGCCCTCCGTTCGATACAACGGCCCCGAGGCCGCCAGCTATACCTGCGCACACTGCGGGGAGGACTTCACCTCCTTCGCCCGCGCCTGCGCCCGCTGCGAGTCTGCCCCGTGCCCCGACTGCGACCGCTGCGGCTGCGACCGCAAGGTGTTCGAGCGCCAGTGCACGGCCTGCTTCGTCGTCCATCCGGCGGCCATGTTCGACGGCGCCAGCAGCCGCTGCCGCGACTGCGACTGAACTCTTGTCACACCCGTCGCGCTACCGCCGAGTTACGTCGTCTGTCCCCAGTGAAGGCACCCACCCCGGGCGCCCCACCACGTACGGGACCCCGGAGCCGGCACCGGGCACCACGATCTACCCGGCCGGCAGAAACGAGCACGACAGCACGATGAACGACAGCACCAAGGGCGCCTTCGATGTCTTCGATGAGGAGCTCAACCTCGATGGCCGCGAGCGCAAAAGCGCCCAGAAGCGGCACAACGAGATCACCGAACACCTGGTGAACGCCGGCCTGGCCATCGCCACCTTCCTGCAGGGCAGCTTCGCCCGCAAGACGATGCTCAAGCCGCTCAAGGACGTCGACATGGTCATCCGGATGCACCCGCGCCTGGAGGAGACCCTGCGTCAGCCCGGCGGCCCCGCCCAGGCGATGAGCCTCATCCGCGGGGTCATCGCCGAGAAGTACCCCGACGCCCTCTTCGACGTGGATGACGCCCCTGCCCACGCCCTCCAGGTCACCTTCGCCGAGCTGGACTTCACCTTCGACCTGGTTCCCGCGCTCGACGTTGAAGACAGCGAGATCGTCTACATCGCTGACAGGGAGAACGACACCTGGGAGTGGTCCAACACCCGGACGCTCAACCGGATCATCAGCACCCGCAACCAGGCCACCGGCGGACGGTTCGTCCACCAGGTCCGCATGCTGAAGTCGTTCAAGAAGGGCAACCCCGTCCTCGACGACACCTGCGGGCTGCTGTGGGAGGCCTTCGCCTACGTGGCCGTCACCGGCCCGCTTGAGCACTCCCAGGCCCTCGCCACCACCCTGGCTCACGCCGCCCAGGCGGTCACCCACCCGGTGCTCGACCCAACCGGTGTTGACGACCTCACCGCCGAGTGGACGATCGACGAGCGTGATACGTACGCCACCACGCTGGCCGCCACCGCCCGACGGGCGGCCGAGGCGCGACGTCTGGAAGAGGACGGACAGCACGCTGCGGCCATCGAGATCTGGCACGCCTTGATCGGAGACCCGTTCCCACAGGCCAAGTCCCAGAACGCTACCGACGCGCTGCGCGCACTGGCTGCCGGCAGCATCACCTCCACCGGACGCGCCGTCGTCTCCCCGCGCGGGCAGCAGCCCGCGCGACCGGCCCGGTCATGGCGTACCCGCTGAAGGCGGTGCTCGCCGACCCAGGCGCAGCCGCCGACCACCTGCTCCACGCCGAGACCGTCTACGGCGTGGAGCAGGCGGCTGGCCGCGTCGGTCCGGGCGGAGCCGCGCTCCTCGAACTCACCTTGCGCCCGCTGCCCGCCCTGGAACGCGAGAACTACTCCACCGAACGTGTCCGCCTCGTCATCCGACCCGACTACACCGTGCACGCCTTCCCGCTCGACTCTGCCGACCGTGCCTTCAAGCATCGCAACCCGCCGCCGCTGAGGGACTTGTGCCTGCAGTACCCCAGCGATGACGCGGCCCTGCGCTGGATCCCCGAGGACGGCCTGGAAGCGCTGATCACTCTCGTTCACCGACATCTGCTTTACGAAGAGGCTTGGCGCCGCTCAGGCACCTGGCCGGCCGAAGACGCACCACATGGCCAACCCGCCCACGGCACCCACCCGCTGCGTACCGCCGAGACACAACAGGAGGCTCGCCGATGGGCCCGGCACCCTTCACCGCACCAGAAACGGCATCCACATCTGTGATCACGATCCTCGCGCTCGTCCTGGGCTCCTCCGTCGTCGCGGGAGCCCTCGGACACATCCTCACCGGCCTGCGCGCTGGAGCGACCGTCCGCCGAGACCGCTACGCCGCCGCGGTGAAGGTTCTGGTCGCACGTATCGAGTACCCCTACCGGATACGCCGCCGCACCAGCGACGATCCCGAGGTCCTGAGCACGCTCGCAATCACCGGACACGACCTCCAGGAGACCCTCGCAGAGAGCCGCGCCTGGATCGCGACGGAGAGCACGGTACTCAGTGAGGTATTCGACAACTGCCTCACCAACCTCGACGCTGCCTTCAAGCAGGCCTGTAGCGATGCCTGGAACGCCACACCTGTCACCGCCGCCGCCGAGATGAACCTGGGCGGCTTCGGGGTGGGGAACCAACAGCACATCGTCACCACGATGGAGCGCGCCCTTGGCTACCGCTTCGGGCTCCGACGCCTGATCCCTGCGTTCGTACTTCGGCGCCTTTTCAGGCGACTCCAGCTACTCCGGGCCTGATGCGCGATCCGGTTCCCTACGGCTCGCTGGTTTCGCACGAGGGCTGATGAAGGATGACTGGCTTGCGTTCCCGTACGCGATCGATCCCGACACATTGAACAACTGATCGTCCGAGCGGTCTGCTGGGCAACGAATCGCCAAGCCCTGCCGGTAACTACCTCCCGCCCGCCTTCATCGGACTAGTGGATAGGGTCGCGGTACCCGAGCTGGAGAGGTAGCCGCATGGACCCCGAGATCGTGATTGCGCAGACGACGAGTGACGACGAGGAGCAGGCGAAGACCCTCGCCAGAGGCGCTGTTGAGAGCAAACTGGCGGCGGGCGTCCACATCGATGCGCCCATCACCGCCTTCTACTGGTGGCAGGGGAAGGTCGAGGCGGCTCAGGAGTGGCGGATCTCCTATATGACGTCGTCGGATCGCCTCCCCGCGCTAGAGGCATGGCTGCATGAGAGGCACCCGTACGACGTCCCCCAGTGGGTCACGCTGCCTGTGACCGGAGGGTCGGAGGCGTACCTGTCCTGGGTCGTCGACGAGACGCGCCCGGGATAGAGGTCTCCACTACAGCGCCTTGCTCTCGCCGAGCCTGTGCGCTTCGACGCTTCACAGCGTCGCGAACGTCAGCAGGTGGCTGGCCAGGTCATGCTCAGTGTCGGGGAGCCCGGCAACGATGGCCTGAGCCCGCTGTCGGCCCATGGTGTTGGGCTTCGACTCCGCCGCTGCGGCGAACTGGTGCGCTACGTAGGCCCCGCGATCTACGTCGCCGCCGCGCAGAAGGGCGGACGCCAGGTCACCCAGGACGACCACGCCGGACTCGGGTAGTTCGCCGCCGAGGCGCTCGACTGCGGAGTCGGCCGTGGCCGTCAGCTCTTGACGCTTGAGTTCGCCGTAGACCGAGAGGGTCAAGGAGTCCATGCGGTACGGCGTCACGAAGCGGACCCACGCCTGCTCGCTCGTATGGTCGGCGAAGTCATAGGCGAACTTGGCCTGGTCGAGAGCACGAAGGGCGGCAGCGTCATCGCCTGACTGAGCGGCCTCCTCCGCGTACCGGCCCAGGGCCCACGCTGCGGCGGTTGCATTGCCACGTCCGCGTACATCTTGAGCTGCCTGCGAAAGCATCTCCAGCGCCTTCGCAGGGCTGGGGGCACCGTAGCTCGCGTAGCCCAGAGCGAGGGCGCGCAGCGGGGGGTGTCCAGCCTTCTTCGCGCACTCCGAGGTCACTCCGTAATAGGAAGTGGCCTTGTCGTGCTCGCCGAGGTCCCAGGCAACCCATCCGGCAAGAGCTGCGGTCTCTCCCGCGGCGATGGTCAGCGCTCGCTCGTGGGTTCCGGCGCGGGGAAGGGCTGCGGTGATCGCGTCCAAGTGTGCCTCGACCCGGGACTGCAGGCTGAGCGCGCTCTCGTTCAGCTCGTCCACGTGCAGCCGGGCCGCGTGATCAATAAGCACCCCCGCTGACTCAGGGTCGATCTTGGAACCCTTGCTGAGTGCATAGGCCAGTCGGCCCCACGGTTCGGCAGCCGCAGCCGCACCGATGACTGCGCCTCCCAGCAGCGTTCGGCGTTTCACGTCGTCCAGGTCCTCCGCCTCGGCCTTGTTCTTCTCTCGCCGCCTGGCGCGGGCGGCTCTCGCCTCGCGCAGCAGCGGCTCCAGCGGGACGCCACAGGCCAAAGCGATGTTCCCCAGGGTGTGGTCCGTCGGAACGTTCGCACCGTTCTCGTACCGGTTCACCTCCCGGCGGCTTACCGTTGCCCGGCCGGAGGCGGCGTTGATCGCACCGGCCTGCTCGTCCTGCGTCCGATTCGCGTTACGCCGCAGGTGACGGAGCAACTCGGCAAATGGATCCACCGCCATGAGTCTGACCCCTATCCGTGGGAGAAAGCCAATACTCCCCTCAACTCCCCCCTGGTTTTCCCCCTTGACAAAGATTTCCCCCTCCGGTTTCCCCTGTCCCGGATCGCGCAGTCACGGTGCGATGTGCTCATGACCACGCACCGGACAGCAACGCCGCCCCGACCTCGGGGCGACGACGGTGGCGCCCACGCCGTCGGCGCCTCGACCGCTCGGTGTCCGTTGGCCTCTCACGTCTTCGAGATGGCCATGGAGCCGGTAGATGTGCACGTCGCTCAAGCGCGACGAACGACGGCCACCGTGTTGAAGCACTGGTCGCTGCCGGAGACGCCGGCAGAGGACGCCCGGCTCGTCGTCTCGGAGTTGGTGTCCAACGCGATCATTCACGGTTCCGGGGACGTCCGACTGCGACTGCGACACGACGAGCACGAGCTTCGAATCCGAGTCACCGACGACAGCACGGCACCGGCGAGGCGGCGGCGTGCGAGTGCCGCCGGCCTCGGCGGTCGAGGGCTGCACCTCGTCGCCTGCTTGTCGCTTCGGTGGGGCGTCGCGGACGGCGGCCGGACGACGTACGCGGTCATCCCCACTCTCACGGAGGCACCCCCATGTCGCCGCACAACGCAGCCAAGCACGGAGCCGACGTGTTGAGCCTCGTCGCCTTTGATCGGGGGCGAGAGAAGCACACGGGCGGTGGGGCGCCGACCGCTGGCCGTGACTACCCGAGCTGGCCTCGCACCTCTGCCCAGGTGAAGCGCCGGTCCCGAGCTGGCCAACTCCGAGGCTTGCGCCAGCACTTCTACCGTAAGGCCGTCGGCGCGCAGGCCGATCAGCCGCTGCGCGTGCTGGCGTACAGCCTGGTACCGAGTCCGAGGGCCCGACCTGACGAGGACTGGGGGACGCTACAGGCTGAGGCCGACCAGCTCGGTTACGCGATCACCGCCCGGCTCCACGATGTGGCGGTCCCTGTGACCACGACGTACCTCCCGGCATCCAGTGCGAGCCAGGGCGTCTACACGCCGCCTTGGGATCGACCTGGTTGGCGGGAAGCCGAGCGACAGCTCCGAGAGGGCTTGGCCGACGGCGTGCTCGTCCTCGACCGGCACAACATCAGCTCCGATGACGGCGAGTACCACGCCGTGATCAAACACCTGGGCGAGCGCTGCCGGGCGTTTCTCCACCTCGTGATCTCCGAGGAGCCCGTCGCGCCGACTTGAAGGCGTCCGCTGCGCTGGATGGACAGGAAGGGCTGGGGCTGGCGGCAGATCAGCGCCCAGATCGCCCTGATCGTCACCGTGAGCGTCGTGCTCGTCTTCACCTCCAAATACACCTGACCGAGGGCAGACCATGACTTTCGAGGGACACATCGATCGTGCGCCGCGCCTCCTGCCGCACCGCGAGCAGGGCGAGGCGTTCCTCGCCATCCGGGAGGCCGCTCCGTCGGCACCCAGCGAAGAGGGCATCGACCTCTTCGCCGTGCCCGCCGGTGAGGTTCAGGGGCGTGGCTTCAACCTCTCGCGCCTGCCGGCCGCGCCGAACGGAGCTGTCTCGCCTTCGGCTGACGGTCCACCGGACGCGGCCTGACTGGCCCGGCCCAGTACCCCGAGTTGCAACTCGAACCGGCCTCGCCCCTCTGAGGCGCGACGGCCTCACTGACGAGAGGACGATCATGACCGTTCCCGCTTGCGGATCGCCACCCGCTCCGGCCGCGCCGAGCGACCACGGGTCGCGCGCTCTTCTACTCGACCTCGACGGGGTCCTCCTCGACACGCGTCCCGTGATGCGGAGGGCGTGGCAGAGGGTCCAGGAGGTCCATGGCGTCGCGCTCCCGTTCCGTGACTACGAGCGCCACCTGGGTCGCGAGTTCGGGGACATCATGGAGCGCCTGGGCGTGACCGATGCCGAGGCGGTCCATAGGACCTACGAGGCGGAGTCCGTGGCCACCGCGCACCTCGCGGAGGAGTTCGCCGGCATCGTCGAGACGCTCCACGCCTTCGTGGCCGCCGACTGGCGGCTGGGCGTCGTGACGTCCAAGCACGTCGACCGGGCGGCCCCGCTCCTCGCGCGCCTCGGGTGTCCCTTCGCGACCATCCGCACGCCCGCCGGCGCGGGCCGAACGAAGCCGGCCCCGGACCCGCTCCTCCTGGCACTGGTCGACCTGGGAGTCGACCCCGCTTCCGCCGTCTACGTGGGTGACATGGCGGTCGACCAGGAGTCGGCCGCACGCGCCGGCGTCCCTTATGTGCACGCTGGGTGGGGCTACGGGCAGCCGACGGCTCCCGCCCCGGAGACGGTCTCGTCCCCCAGGGAACTGCTGAGCCTCCTCCCCGCCAAGCAGCTCGTCGAGGGGAGCACGGTGTGAGCCCCCGCACCACTGGTGGCCTCGGCCTGGTCCGCTCCTCCAACGTCGGGAAGCCGACGTGGACTCTCGTCGGAACCGGCGCCCTGGCGCACGCGCGAACCGACCACATCCACACGACGGAGCTTGATGCGACGGCCGTCGACAAGCAGTTACTGCGCTCCGGCGTTGAAGACGTCATGGAGGCCGTCGACCGCTACAGCGCCAAGTGGGCCGCCACCCCGGGCGGAGCCGACTGGCTCCACGTTCAGCACGTCCCCGTGCGACGCTTCGTCGCCGAGATCGTGCGCAAGCTCCTGGCCCTGAACTCCTGGGCACCGTTCGCCTCCGCCCCAGGGCCCCTGACCCTGGCCCCCTACGAAGGTCTCGTGGGACTGCGTTCGAGCAGCTCGCGGGAGTACCTGGCCTACACCGTGACATGGTCCGGCATCGCGTACGCGCTCGGTGCTGCGGCACCGCACAACCCGACCCGCTCCGCCCAGCTCCGGAACCGCGCCCGGACGAGTACGGCGAACACGGAGCCGAGGCCGCTCCCCTCGGATCTCGGACGGCAGGACGTTCTGGCGCTGTCGTGGACCTCCCGCCATGCCGCCACGCTGACCCCCGTTCTCGCCGAGCTGGCGCGAGGCGGGCAGAGGAGCCTCCTGCTCGACCTCGCCACTGATGCCGCCGAGCGATGCAGCTCGGGACCGGCAATGGGTTTCGAGCTGCGAGCGGCTCCGAGCGACCTCTTCACCGTCTCCGGCACCGCCGAGGGCCTCCACCGCCCCGACGACGAGCACGTCGTCCAAGTGGAAGGCCACGGCATCCAACTTGCACGGCTCGTAAGGCTTTTGTCTGTTCTCTTGGAGACCAGCGGGGGCTGCACCCAACCGTCGTGGCGGACGGTGGTGCGGGCGGAGAGCTGGCTCGACGACATCCTGTCGACCACCCGGCCGCACACCGTCCTGCTGAGCAACGACACCAGCCCACTGGGCGTACTGGCCGCGCACGCCGCTGAGCGGCACGGAGCGAACTCGGTGCACGTCCAGCACGGGGCGTGGACGCCGGAATCGGTCGCCTGGCCGGCCCTGCACAGCCGCGACATCATCGTCATGGGCGAGCGGGACCTTGCCCTGGGCCGAGGGTGGGCGCGCCACCCCGAGGCCGAGGTGCACGTCCTCGGGCAGCCCCGCTTCGACGTCCTCACCAGCCTGAGCCGCCAGACACAACGGCGGTACCTGGAGAACCTGCTCGCTCCGGGGGGTCGGCGCGCGCCGACCCGGATCGCGGTGTGGGCCTGCCAGCCCTTCAACCCCGATCACCTCAAGTCCCACGCGGACCTCCTCCTGGACGGGCTCGCCGAGGCGGACGGCGACTGGGGGCTCGTCATCGCTCCACACCCGGCGCAGGGAGCCGACGCCTTCACCGCTCTGGTGAAGCGGGACGCCGGGCCGCCCATCGCGGTGGTCGATCCCCGAGTCGGAGCCCGAGGCTGCCTCGCCGGCGCGAACGTCCTGGCGAGCGCGTACTCGACGTGCGGGATCGAAGCCGCGCTGCTCGGCATTCCGGTCCTCGAAATCGGCCCGCCGGGCGAACGCACCCTGGGCCTGACCAGTCACGGACTGGCGACCCGGTGCGAGGCCGCCGGTGAAGTCGCCGAAGCACTCTCCGGCTTGCGCGCGGGCCCTGCGCCGATCCCGCGGGCGGCCTTGGACGCGGTCTGCCGGTGGCGCGGCGACAGCGCCACTCGGATCGCCCGGCTCATCACCGACCGTGCCACCTCCGGCCCGAGGGCCGACGACTCCACCCACCACCATCCGGGCGCCGCTGTGTCGCCCAAGGACGAAGGAGCATCCGTCCGATGACATCCCTCACGGCCGACAGCATCGCCGAGCTGTTCTCCGGCGCCGTCACGCTGGCCAAGTCCGGCGAGAAGATCAGCCCCCGGGGCATGGCCACCCACGAAGTCCGCGATGTGCACCTGCTGCTCACCCAGCCGCGTGCCCGCCTGCTCTACGCCCCGCCCGCCCGCATCGTGAATCCGGCGTTCGCCGTCGCCGAGACGGTCTGGCACCTGTCCGGCTCCGACGCCCCGTGGATCTTCGACTACAACAACCGGCTGCGCCAGTTCGCCGACGAAGGCGTCCTCCTGGGCGCGTATGGCCCCAGGATGCGGAACTGGGCAGGCAAGGTCGACCAGCTCGCCCGCGTCGTCGAGATCCTCCAGGCCGACCCCGACTCCCGGCGCGCCCTGATCCAGCTCTACGACCCGGCCCAGGACGCCGCAGGGCACAAGGACGTGCCGTGCACCCTTGGGTTCCGGTTCCACCTGCGCGCCGGCCGCCTGCACATGGCGACCATGATGCGCGGCCAGGACGTATGGATCGGCATGCCGTACGACGTGTTCTTCTACACCGTGCTGCACGAGCTGGTCGCCGGATGGCTCGACGCCGAACTCGGCGAGTTTCGGCTGCACATCGGCTCGCTGCACATCTACGACGAGCACATCGAGCAGGCCGACATGCTCACCTCGCTCCCGGCGAGCGAGATCATGCCCGACCTGCGAACACCCTGGAACGGCTTCGGCGGCCTACTCGACCAGGTCGAGGCCCGCGACGTGACCGGCCACCCCGGCTGGGACGCGATGGCCGAGACGCTGCGCAGCTACCGGCTGTGGAAGGACGGCAAGCGCGAGCAGGCGTGGCGGGCGGCCGACACGATCGACGGGCCCCTCGGCCAAGCCCTCACCGCCTGGTACGGAGAGCTGGAGCGGCGCTCGACGAATCGCGCCGCGACGGCAGGGGCAAGGTGACCGCCGCCATGAAGCGCACCCCCTCCGTCGTCCTCGGCCTGTGCTCGTACACCCACGACTCCTCGGCCGCCCTTCTCGTCGACGGTGAACTCGTCGGCTTCGTCGAGGAGGAACGCCTCTCCGAGCAGAAGCACACCAAGCTCTACCCGGCTCGCGCCGTGGGCTGGCTCCTCGACCAGGCCAAGCTGAGCGCCACCGACGTGGACGCCGTCGCTTACAACTTCCAGCCCGCCCGCTACCTCGCCGAGTCGCCCGTCGCCCTGCGCATGGCGCTCTCGTCGGCCACGCGCGACCGCAGCGTGGCTCGCGCCCACGGGTTCGCCAAGGTCGCCCTGCGCACCCGGCGGCGGCTGCGCGTCCTCGGCAGCCAGTTCCCCTCGGCCCGCGTCACATCGGTCCTGCACCACCGAGCCCACCAGCTCACGGCCTACGCCGCCTCCGGCTGGGACGAAGCGGCCGTACTCGTCGTCGACAGCCTCGGCGAGCGGCAGACCACCACGATCGCCCACGGCCACGGCGTTCAGCACCCCCGCGTCCACACCCTGGAAGCGATCAACGACCCGGCCTCCCTCGGCTACGTGTACGGCGCCGTCACCGAGCACCTGGGCTGGCGGCGGGGCGACGAGGAAGGCACCGTCATGGCGCTGGCCGCCCTCGGCGACCCAGCCCGCTTCCGGCACCTGTTCACCACGGCCGTCCGCACGACGGCCACAGGCTTTCGCATCCACCCCGGCTACTTCCCGACGCGCACCCTCACCTCGGGATACCCGAGAACTTCCCGGCGGTTCGTCGCCGAGACCTGCCCCGAGCGGCACCCGAGCGAGCCGCTCACCGACGTCCATCGAGACCTGGCGGCTGCCCTTCAGGAGCGGACCGAGCAGGTGATGGTTCACCTTGCCCGCCGCGCCCGTGTACTCACCGGCTCCCGGCGCCTGTGCGTGGGCGGCGGCGTCGCCACGAACTGCGTGAGCATCGGGAAGATCATCGAAGCCAGCATCTTCGACGAGGTGTTCGTCCCGCCGGCACCGGGCGACGCCGGAACCGCGATCGGGGCCGCGCTCGCCGTCCACGTCGACGCGCGCACGCCTCGCCCGGTCGCCGGCATCGCCCGCCACTGTTACCTGGGCCCCTCCTACGGGGACCAGCCCCTCGACCTGACCCCCTGGCCCGGCCTCCACCAGAAGACCCTCGGCATCGAGACCGCCGAGTTCCTCGCCGACCAGCTCGCCCACGGCGTGATCGCCGGACTCTTCCAGGGAGGGGTCGAAGCCGGGCCGCGTGCCCTGGGCAACCGATCGATCCTCGCCTCCCCGCTGGAGCCCGGAGTCGTCGAGCGGCTCAACGCCACCGTGAAGTTCCGCGAGCCGTTCCGGCCCTTCGCCCCCATGGTCCCCGCCGAGCGAGCCGCCGAGTTCTTCACCCTCGGCCAGTCGGCCCCATACATGTCCATGGCCTCCGGGGTGACAGACCTGACGCGCGAGCGGGTGCCAGCCATCGTGCACGCCAACGGCACCTCCCGCCTGCAGACCGTCACCCGGTCGCAGAACCCGTTCATGCACGCGGTGCTGACCGCCTTCGGCCGCCGAACCGGCATCCCCGTGCTGATCAACACCTCCCTCAACGTCAAGGGGAAACCGATCTGCGGGACGCCCGAGATGGCCCTGGACTGCCTGGCCAACTCCGGCCTCGACGCCCTGCTTCTCGAAGGGCGGTGGATCACCAAATGAAGATCGGGTACAGCTTCTGGGGCTTCCTCGGCAACGGCGTCACCGACACCCCTGACGGAGGCCGCAGCCACCGCCGCCCCTTCATCGACGCTCTCCTTGCCCGCGGTCACGAAATCGTCTTCCTCCAGCCCGACCGCGACCGCCTCGAAGCCGACGACGACCTCGGCGGTGCGTACACGTTCGACGACGGCCTGCCCAGCATCGACGTCCTGTTCCTCGAGTGGCGCTGGGCCATCCCCGGCCGCAACACCACCGTGTGTGGCAGTGAGGGGCACACCTGCGACCTACACCGGCAGGCCCAGCTCATCAACCACTACACGGCCCGGTCTCGGACGCCCACCATCATCTGGGATAAGGACCGCACCCTGCGCGCCGAGAGCGTGTGGCGCCGTACGGCCCACACCCGCGTCTGCGAGGCCGCGCTCGCGCCGACCCCCGGAGCGCACTCGCTGCTCTTCCCCGTCGCCGAGGACCTCCTCGCCCAGGCCGATCCCCTCACCCTGGCGGCGCGACCTCGGGATCTCGCGCTCGGCTACGTGGGCAACCAGTACGACCGCGACGAGTCCTTCGGCCGTTTCTTCGCCCCGGCTGCTGCCCGCGTTGAGCACCTGGTCGCCGGGAAGTGGACGAAGACCAGCCGCTGGTTGCACGTCCGATTCGCGGGCCGGATTCCGTTCGAGGACGCTGCCGGCGTCTACGGCCGGTCCCTGGCCACGGTGCTCATGCTGCCCGAGCGGTACGCCGCCGTCGGGCAGATGACCCAGCGCATCTTCGAGGCCGTGCTCGCCGGCTGCCTGCCGCTGGCCCCGGCGGACATCCGCTTCGCCGACCGGTTCGTCCCGAAGGAGCTGGTCGTGCGCTCCGGCAGCGACGTGCTCGAACGTCTCTCCTACCTGCGCGAGATCGCCGGCACCGAGCAGCACGCCGCCCTGATCGCCGCATGCGTGGACCGGCTGCGCCTGTTCGGCTTGTGCAAGCAGGTCAACACCCTGGAGTCCGTCCTGCACGGCCTCCTCCAGGCCACCGCGACCGAGCGGGGAGCTGCCTGATGCAGACCGCTCGATCGACCACGGCGCGCGGATCCTCCGGGTGCGTCCCGGAGGATGGGTCCGCCGGACACCCGAACCTCTCTACGCTGGAGCACCATGAAGAAGGTCGCCATCGTCGGCTGCGGAGGCAGCGGCAAATCCCACGTGGCCCGCGAACTGGGCAGGATCCTCGACGCCCCGGTGACGCACCTGGACGCCGCGTTCTACGACGACGAGTGGAACGCGTTGCCCATGGACAAGTTCACCGACGTCCAGCGCGAGCTGGTCGCGCAGCCGCGGTGGGTGATCGACGGCAACTACAACTCGACGCTGCAGGTACGGCTCGAAGCCTGCGACACCGTGGTCCTGATGGACGTGTCGACCGTGGCGGCGCTGTACGGGATCTTCTCCCGGCAGATCCGGCACGGGGCCGGACACAAGGGCAACGGGGTGCACAACCGCATCCACTGGGGCGTGATCAAGTACGTCGCCACGTACCGGCGCAAGATGCGGCCCCGCGTGATGGCGAAGATCGAGGAGTTCGGCTCCGGCACCGACGTGGTGCTGCTGGCCAACCGGCGTCAGACGCGCCGCTGGCTGCGGAAGGTCGCCGCCGAGCAGTCCTGACCGGTCCGCGCCCCCGGTCAGGGGGTGCGGCATGAGCGAGCCCAACCCGTTCCTGGACCCCGCCCGACAGTCAGAGCTGTACGGACACGCCTCTCGGCTGGCCGGGCGGACCAGCGCCCTGATGCGCGCCAAGACCGCTGGCCACCCGGTGCCCGAAACGATCGTCAGCCTGGTGCAGACCCATCACGCCCGGCCCGACCGGCTCGGCGTGGTGCTCGACATCGGCTGCGGTCGTGGCACGAGCAGCCGCGTCATCGCCGAGCAGCTCCGGCCCGAACGCCTCGTGGGTCTGGATGCCGCCCCCTCCCTGCTCGCCCAGGCCCGCGAGCGCACCAAGGACCTGCCCGACAGCACGGTGGACTTCGTCGAAGGCGACTTCCACGACCTCCCTCTGCCCGCCGGGTCGAGCGACATCGTCGTCGCGGCGTTCTGCCTCTATCACTCGCCGCGCCCCCAGGACGTCATCGGACAGATCGCCAGGGTCCTTGCCCTCGGTGGTGTGGCCGTTCTTGTCACCAAGGGCCTCGACAGCTACCGGGAAATAGATCAGATGGTCGCCGCCGCCGGCCTCGATCCGCGCGCCGCCCAGCACGAGAGCCTCTACACCGCAGCCCACAGCGGCAACCTCGCCGACGTGGCCGCCTCCTCGCTCGACGTGATCGCCGTCCTGGACGAGGAGCACGTCTTCACCTTCGACGGCCACGACCACACGGCGCAGTACCTGGCCACCAATCCCAAGTACGACCTGGCGCCCGGCCTGTACGGCAACCCCGGTGCCCTGGCGGCGACCCTGCACGAGTTCCTTCCTGACCAGCCGCTGACCACCCGGTCCCGGATCACATTCGTCGTCGCCCAGCCGAAGGAAGGAGGAGAGCTGGCATGAGCCACACCTCGTTCACCAAGCACTACGCGGAACCGGAGCGCGCGGCGGGGGCGGTGCGCCACTACCGGTGGCTCACCGCGCACGCCAAGCCGCTGCGGCAGCCGGCGCTCCACACTGCCGGACCGCGGTTCCTGATGTTCGAACGGATCGAGGGCCGCCCCGTACGTCCCGAGGACCTCCCGCGCGTGGCGGAACTGCTCGGCCACGCCCACGGTGCCGCCTGGGCCAGTGACCTGCACTCCGCGTCGCTGGGCACCCCGCACCACTTCGAGGACGGCACGCTGTTTGACGACTACCTCGGTCCCCGGAAGGTCGCTCTACGGCGACGCCACGAGCAGGGCTACCTGCCCAACAAGACGGCCCTGCACGCGATGCTCGGTCTGCTGCAGGCGACCGCCGAGGGCCCGTGCGTCTTCTACAAGGACAGCAACCCGCGGAACTTCATCATCACCGCGCAAGACATCGTCGCCGTCGACACCGACGACCTGTCCCTCGCCCCGCTGGGCTACGACCTCGCCAAGCTCGTCGCGACGCTCCACCTGACCTACGGGCCGCTCACGGACCAAGCCGTCACTACCGCCCTGCTCGCGTACAACGCGGCAGCCCGACGCTACGACGCCCGGCTGGGCACGACGGACCGGGGCCAGCTCGACAGCTTCCTGGGCCTGCACGCCGTACTCACCGCCCCGTACGTCGGCCGCAACGGCTACCACTACAGCCTGCCCCTCCGTTTCACGCACCGAGGAGCCTCATGATCACCACCGAACTCGTCTTCGTCCGGCACGGCCAGGCCCGGTGCAACGCCGACGGCCTGGTCGGGGGCCCGCGCACCTGCACCGGCCTGACCAACCTCGGGTACGCCCAAGTCGAACAGGCCGCACGCCGCCTGGCTAGCGAGCACCTGAAGAAGCCCTTCGACGTTATCTACACCGGCCCGCGGATCCGCCTCGTCCAGACTGGCGAGATCATCGCCCAGACGCTCCAGATCCCCGTGCACCACGACGAGCGACTCGACGGACCGGTTCACGGCGACGCCGACGGCCGGCCCTGGGACGCGGTGAAGACGGCCGCCGACGGCGGCCCGCACGCCCACCCCGACACGCCCTGGGCCAAGGGTTCCGACACCTGGAACGGGTTCCTGGAGCGCGCCAGCAGGAACCTGAGCCAGCTCATCAAGGAGAACCACGGCAAGCGCGTCGTCTTCGCCGCCCACGGGGAGACGGTGATCACCGCACACACCCTGCTGCTCGGCATCCCGATCGGCTCGCCCGCCGGATTCACCCACAACCACGCCTCCATTACCCGCTGGCAGCACCACCGCAACCGCCTGGGCCAGACCCGCTGGATGCTCGACCGGCACAACGACACCGAGCACCTCAGCCTCCTCACGCCGGAGCCGACCCCGTGATCGCCACCTCGCGCGACCCCCGGATACAACTGGCGCACCTCCTCCTCGGCACAGTCGATGTCGCAGCGGACCCCGCGCTCCCGCCCCGTGTCGTACGCCTGGTGGCCGGCGACGGGCGTCAGTTCATCGCGAAGCAGCACGCGGAGCGTGACCGGTACGCCGGAGAACTCCACGCCTACGGAGCGTGGGTCACCCATCTGACCGGCCATGCACCGGGGTTGGTCGGCCGGGATGATGCCACCCACACCCTGCTGCTCACCGCACTCGCAGGCGACCGCGCGGACACCTTCGCTCCGGGCTCGCCCGAGGAGGAGCTGGCCCACCACGAGGCCGGGCACGCGCTGGGCAAGCTGCACCGGGCCACGGCCATGCCCCAGGGCGGTGCCGTCGGCGCCTCACTCGCCGAGCGGTTCCAGGGGTGGATCGACCGGGCCGTCCGAGCCGACCTGCTCGACGCGGCCGAGGAGAACCTGCTGAAGCACCACGCGGTCATCCTGGGCACTAGCCACATGGACAGCGCGATCTGCCACCTCGACTACCAGCCGCGCAACTGGCTGCTCGGCGACACCTTCGGCATCTACGACTTCGAGCACATGCGACGCGACGCCAGGGTCCGCGACTTCGCCCGGCTCGAATTCCGACGCTGGCAGGCAGCCCCCCACCTCCGCACCGCCTTCTTCGACGGCTACGGACGCTCGCCCAACGACCTCGAACGACGCCTCCTGGAGTCCTTCGGCGCCATCGAGGCGGCCACAGCCCTGGTCAAGGGCCACCAGGAGGACGACGCCGCGCTCAGCGCGCACGGCAGAACCGTCCTGTCGCGGCTCACCTGACCAGCCCCTTAGACGACACCACTCTGGAGATCTCCGTGCCACAGCACGAGCAGCCCCCGACCAGCGCTTCGCCCCGACGGGCCGTGGTGACCGGCTCCGCCGGATTCATCGGCTCCCACCTCGCCCACGCCCTCGTCCAGGCCGGCACCACCGTGATTGGCGTGGACCGCCGAGACCCGTCTACCGACCCGACGGCCGCCGCCAACCTCGCCGCGCTGCGGGGTCGCCCGGGATACCACCACGTCACGGCCGACCTCCTCCACTGCGCGATCGACCCGCTCCTGATCGACGCCGACGCCGTCTTCCACCTCGCCGGCATCCCCGGCGTACGGCCCTCGTGGGGACCGCAGTTCGGCGACTACCTCGCGTCCAACGTGCTGGCCACCCACCGCGTCCTCGAAGCCTGCACCCGGATCGGCGTATCCCGACTCGTCGTAGCCTCCTCCTCCAGCGTCTACGGCCCGACCGACGGCGACGCGAGTCGCGAGACCGACCGCCCCAACCCCGCTTCCCCGTACGCCGTGACCAAGCTGGCCGAGGAGCAGCTCTGTCTTGCCTACGCCGAGCGCCCCGTCGGCCCCAGCGTGGTCGCCCTGCGGTACTTCACCGTCTACGGCCCCCGGCAGCGTGCAGACATGTTCACCCACCGCGCCCTGTACGCCGCCCTGACCGGACAACCCCTGCGCCTTTACGGAGACGGTCACCAGCGCCGCGACTTCACCTACATCGACGACGTGGTCGCAGCCACGATCGCCGCCGGCACCGTCCCGAACGCGCACGGCACCATCAACGTCGGCGGTGGCTCGAGCGCGTCCCTGCTGGACGTGATCAACATCGCCAACAGCCTCACCGGCCGCGAGATCCAGCTCCATCAGGACCACGTGCGCAACGGGGACGTCCTCCTCACGCGTGCCGACCCCGGCCGTGCGGGAGAGGTCCTCGGCTGGCAGCCGCGCGTCGACCTCCACAGCGGACTGCGCGCTCACATGCAGGCGCTGGCCTCCCCGGTGCCGGACTACAGCCGTGCCGCCTAGGCGCACCCGTCGGATCACGAGAGGAGTGCTCATGGAGACCCCCGAGCGAGCGCGGCTGGACGCCTTCTTCCGAAGGATCACCGCGCAGTTCCCCGCTGGCCAGGTGATCACGACGCTGGTCATCACGCACCTGCTCCAGGAACGACCTGCGTTCTTGCGCGCCATGACCGCGGTGTCCACTATCGGCGCCGTCCTCCCCAAGCCCCGGTCGATCCACCAGCCGACCCTCGACACCGTCCGCCGCACCCTGCCGGTCCACGACCTGACCCGGGAGCGGTTCACCGATGAGACCCAGGCCCTGCACTACCTGGAGGACACGGCCGGCGGCCAGGATGTCGTCTTGGTCGACATCGGCGGGTACTTCGCGCCCAGCCTCGACACCCTCGTGAGCAAGTTCTCCGGCCGTATCCTCGGCGTCGTCGAAGACACCGAGAACGGGCACCAGCGGTACGCGGCCCTCGGCTCGCTCCCGTGCCCGGTCGTTTCCGTGGCCCGCTCACCGCTCAAGGACTGCGAGGACCACCTCGTCGGCCGATCCATCGTGTTCTCTACCGACGCCCTCGTCCGCGCCCGCGGGGACATCCTCACGAGTCGCAGCGCCTGCGTCATCGGCTTCGGCAAGATCGGTCGCTCGATCGCCCAGACTCTGCGCGCCCAGGACCTGCGCGTCACCGTGTACGACAACGACGCGGTCAAGCGGGTACAGGCGCACGCCCTTGGTTTCCGCACCAGCGTGTCCACCACGGAGGCCGTCCGCGACGCGGAACTCGTCCTGTGCGCCACCGGCAATCTCGCCCTCCGGCATGAGGATTTCGCCGCCCTGCGCAACGGCGCGTACCTCGGATCGGTGACCTCCTCCGAGGACGAACTCGAACTCGGCAGCCTCGACGACCTCTACGAACGCCACCCGGTCGGACCCCAATTGACCCGCTACGAGGTCACCGGCCACTACTTCTACGTTCTCTCCGACGGCGGTGCCGTCAACTTCGTGCACGGCGCTGCCGTCGGCACCTACATCCACCTCGTCCAGGCCGAGATACTCGCCGCCACCGCCGCGCTCAGCCACGCGCGATTCGAACCCGGACTGCACGAGATGCCAGCGGCCGACCGCGACGCCATCGCCAAGACCTGGCTCCGCCACTTCGAAAGGTGACCTCGTTGCCCCCCTCCACCGAACACATCCGCGCCGTCACCGAGGCGTACCTCGCCCGCCACCCGGACGAGCGCGCCTCCCTGACGATGCTCTTCGACGTACTCGCGGGCACGGACGATCCCACCAGCCGCAAGACCTTCCCCGCACACGTGACCTGCAGCGCCATCGTCATCAACGGTGAACGGCACGTGCTCCACATCCTGCACAAGGCGTCCGGGAAGCTTCTGGCGCCCGGCGGGCACAACGAACCGTCCGACCAGCGCCTGCGCGACGCCGCCCTGCGCGAACTGCACGAGGAGGCCGGCATCCCGCCGAGCGCCGTGGTCCCCCTCGTCGGCCACGAGGACATCCCCCTCGACATCGACGTGCACGCGATCGACGCGAACCCGTCGAAGAACGAGCCGGCCCACCATCACGTGGACTTCCGCTGGGCCTTCCAACTCGTGACCGATCAGGCGGTGACGCTGCAGGAGGAGGAGGTCGACGGCTACCAGTGGCGGCCGTTCGCGACCACTTCCTCACCCACCGTCCGCGCCAAGCTCGCCCAGCTCACCTGAAGCCTGCCCGAACCCGACCACCAGGAGGACGCCGTGGCCGCCACCACAGCCCGCCAGACCGCCGCCCAACGGCGCCGG
Source organism: Streptomyces sp. JK94 (assembly GCF_053613315.1). Lineage (NCBI taxonomy): Bacteria > Bacillati > Actinomycetota > Actinomycetes > Kitasatosporales > Streptomycetaceae > Streptomyces > Streptomyces sp. JK94. The sequence goes on from NZ_JBSICH010000001.1 coordinate 197,206, forward strand.
CACATCGCCGTCATACCGTGCCGCTGGGGTGCCTCCCGCTTCCCCGGCAAACCACTGGCCCTCCTCGGCGACAAGCCGCTGCTCTGGCACGTCCACCAGCGCTGCCTGGAAGCCAAACGCCTTGACGGGGCCATCGTCGCCACGGACGACGAGCGCATCGAAGCGGCGTGCCGCGAACTCGCCATCGACTGCATCCGCACCGGGGAGCACCTCACCGGCACCGACCGCGTCGCAGAGGTCGCCGAACGCCTCCCGGCCGACGGATACATCAACGTCCAGGGCGACGAGCCGTTCATCTCGCCGACCGCCATCAACGACGTCTCCGAGGCCCTGGAATTCACTCCGCCCGGCACCTTCGCCGTGAACGCCTACACCGAGCTGGTCGACGTCGGCGCCGTCCTGGACCACAACGTCGTCAAGGTCGTCGTCACGGCCCGCAGCGAGGCCCTCATGTTCTCGCGCCAGCCCATCCCGTACCCCAGGGGCGACCGGCCGAAGTACCTGCGCCAACTGGGCCTCTACGGCTTCACCGGCCAGGCTCTCCAGCACTTCCGGCGGCTCCAGCAGGGGCCCCTGGAGCGTGCCGAGGGAGTGGAGATGCTGCGCTTCGTCGAACACGGCCACGCCGTGCGGATGGTGCCCGTCCTGGACGACGGAGTGGCAGTAGACACCCCCGAGGATCTAGCGCGAGCCGAACGCCTCCTCCACCAGCACCACTGAGACATCCGAGCGAACGCAACCCTTCCTATTGGACGACTCGTTGCATTTATCGGCCGTCAACTAGGTTATTTAGGCGACGGGTTAGCGAAGGCCCTCGGGCTTTCTGGGCAACGGTGCTTGGCGAGAAACAGAGTGCCTCTGCCGCTTTTGATCTTGCCTTGCCCTAGTGATCCGTCACACCCGGGTGACCTTTGCAACACGTTCTTCTCTCATGATCACTTAATCCCCCTTGTACGCTTAGGCGCGGACAGTGCGTGCCGGTCCAGCACCGTGCGCATCGAAGACGGCTCCAGCCTGCCAGCGCCTCGCGTACGCGCGTTGAGGTATGGGGTCTGCAGTGAGAATGGAGCGACTATGCGTTGGCGTAGGGATCCTTCACGTCGCGCCCTTGTGAGGGAATGCGAGAGGAAGCTCGCTGATCTCCCTATACCAACCCCCTTCAGTGTCGAGACGCTGGTGAGCAATATGGAAAGCGCGCTGAGGCGTCAGATCCAGTTGGTCCCACTGGACGACCCCGACGGGGGCCTAGGGACTGCGTGCGGCCTTCGGGTGAAAACTCCCGATGCAACCATCATTCTCTATCGTCGCCGCTCAAGCAGAAATCAAACAGAACACATAATCCTCCATGAGATCGCGCATGAGTGGATGGATCACGGCACGACTCTGACGGCCGTTAAAATCGAGCGCTACGTCCCTGAGCGCATCCGGCAAGAAGTGCTTCGGCGCTACCCATCAGCCCTCATCCAAGCGCGCGTAGATTTCGACAGCCACGAGGAGAAGCAGGCCGAGCTTTCAGCGTCATTGATCAAGCGCCTGGCACGTCGCCAGTCTGCTACCGGAGACGATGTGATCAGCCTGTTGGAGTATTCGTTGGCGCATCCGGTTGCCCCGCCGCGGCGTCGGCGGTAGCTCCACACGATCCGCAATCTCGCACTGACCAAGTCTGCACTCTGCAGGGCCCGTGAGCGGCGACAGGTGTGGCACCTATAGATCGACTGATTCCGTGTTCGACTCCTTCAAATACTTCACTGCTGCAGTCATGACGCTGATCTCCATCTGGCGTTTCCCGGCTGTCAGGTATGGCGATGCGCATCGTAGGGCGCTCTGGGGCGGATACGCCGGATTTGCAGTGGCCCTGTGTCTGTACACCCCAGCAGCAATGGACGCGGTCGATCGCATTCCGGTGGTCGATCTCAGCGCCCTGCTCCGGCACTTTGCCAGCACGGCGGCGATCATGGCGGCCCTGACCTATGTCGCCACCAGCTACGGCAAGACCGCTGAGGCGGTCGTGCCCAGGCACGTGGAGTTCTCACGGTGGATCGCCCGAGCGTCGTACAAGGCCGGAGCCGTCGGCGTGGTGCTGCTCGCGATCCTCTTCTTTACCGTTGTCCAACGAGATCGGCCGAGCGAGGACTTCCTCGTTGACCATGCGGGAGAATGGGGCGTCGCGGTCTACATGGCCGTGTTCTATTTCTTTCCGCTAGTCACCACCGCCGTATGCGGCTATCAGTGGACGAGGGCGGCACGCCGAGCTGAGAGCACGAGCATGCGCATCGGGCTCGGTTTGATGGGTTTCGCGATGTGGATGGGGCTCGTTCACACGATAGTCAGAATTGCCATCTTGTGGAGTGCCGTAGTATTCCCGCTCAGTCAATCGACGGTGCGATTCCTGGTCGATGCCACTGCGATCTGGATGAATCTCCTTTTCGTTATCGTCGCAGTAGGGGCAAGCATTCCGACGACCCGCGCGGCTGCTGCGCGATGGAAGACGTTCCGAACCCTGAACTTGATCTACCCGCTCTGGTTCGATCTAGTCGAGGCTTTTCCCGGAACAAGCCTGTACCCGCCCAGCCGGCGGATCACGGAACTCTTGCAGTTCCGCGTCCCCATTGATGTTCGCTTGGACCGATGGACGCAGGATATCTCCGACGCCTGCGAGAAACTGCGCTACTACGTGCCATGCGACTTGATGTTTGCTGCGGAGGACAAGGTGTCGCCACACTCCGATCCTGAGCCTGCTGCGGAGGCATACTGGATAAAGGCTGGCCTTCTTGCCGCTAACGCGGAATCCGTCAGGCCGTCTTCGGCCACCCTGATGAGAGACAAGCCGTTCGTGGACACCGAAAGTGAAGCTGCGTGGTACGTGCGAGTCAGCACGGTCTACACGCAGATCACCGGTGACCAAGCGCGAGAAGTTCTTCTTGACTCCGAGAAGGTGGAATCGGAATCTCGGCGGTAGTTCTGGAGCACGCGGTGCGTCGGGTTGCCGTATCCGTGTTTTCGGCGTGTGCGCCCTGTCACTCGGAGATGCGATCTTGCAAGGCTTGCGTGAGATTCGGCACCACCGGGTGTGCGGTCGCGACTGGTACCGTGGGCAAGGCGGAAAAAGAGGTTCTGCTCCGCCCTGTAAGTGCACTTCCTGGCCTGCGATTCGCAGCTTCTGCGACCGCCATGTACGCCGGGTCCGCGACGCTGTCCGGTCTGGATAGGCGTCCGAAATCTCAGCAATGGAGTTCCCCGCATGTCCAACCGCCGTACCGGCCTCATTCTTGATTTCGGAGGCGTTCTCACCACCCCCCTGCTGCCCGCTGTGTTGGCGTTCGAGCAGCGTGAAGGGCTTCCCCAGGGGGCCTGCCTCACCGCCCTGTACAAGGACCCGGAGGGCGTCCGGATCACCAGCGATCTGGAGCGCGGAGTGGTGTCCCAGCGCGAGTGGAACGAGTTCGCCGGCAGGATGCTGAATGTACCGGCGGACGGGCTGATGGGGAGGATCTTCGGCGACCTCCGTCCTGAGCCGCTGCTGATCGACGCTGCCGCCGCAGTCCGCCGGGCCGGGATCAAGGTCGGCATCCTGTCGAATTCCGTGGGCCTGGAGCCGTGGGACCTGTATGCCGGATACGAGCTGGAGAAGCTGTACGACGTCGTCGTCATCAGCGAGCACCACATGATGCGCAAGCCCGACGCCCAGCTCTTCGAGACCACGCTGAAGCTGATGGGCCTGCCTGCCGAAGAGTGCGTCTTCGTCGATGACACTGAGGCGTACGTCCAGGCAGCGGAGCAGCTCGGCCTCGCGGGAGTGCACAACCAGGACCCGAAGCAGACGGTCGCAGCCCTGTCCGAGCTGTTCGACGTCGACCTGACCGCTTCATAGATCGGCGTCGATTCTGTCCGTACGAAGGGACTACGGCTCGGCCTCCCTGGAGGCCGAGCCGTAGTCCCTTCGTGCATCCGGTCCGAGAAGTGGGCTGGCCCGGTCAGAGCCGAGGGGCGATAGGCGGTCAGGGGTCCTCGGTCGCGCCCGCAAGGCGGCGGTACCGTAACTGATCTCCACCCGCCCGCTACTAGCGGGGCTGCTCCTTGTCCTGAACCTCGGACAGAGCATGCCGCAGCTCTCCTACGAGCCTGTTGATGTCGGCCATCGATCTCCGGGAGAGGATCTCGCTGCCGCGTGCGGCCAGGCCGAGGATGTGTCCCTGGTGAATCGAGTCGATGAAGCGAACAGCCTCCAGGAACTCCTGGACCATGGGGCTTAGTTCGGCGTCGTCGCCGAACAGCCAGGCGGGGACCTGGAAGGCGTGCGCCAGGCCGGCGCGCACTTCATCCGATGCCGCGGTCTCGGTTCCGTCGCGCAGCTCGCCGATGCCCTCGGCGGTGACGGCTGCGGTCGACGCACGCTCGTTGACGAGTCGCGCGATCTCCGCGTCGGAGAGCGCCTCCTCGCCGGTGGAACCGTACTGCAGGAGAAAGTTGATCTTTTCTCCGACCGTGCGAGGCGCGGCCTCCCGATCGCCATGTGGGGCGGTGGTGCGAATGCCGAACGAGCGATCCTGCGCCGCGAGCAGCTCCTCCTCGGTCACCCCGTACGCCGCCGCCAGCGGCTTCACATAGCTGGCGTTGAGCCTGCGCCGCCCGGACTCGGCATTGCCCACCGGCCCCCGGCTTGCGCCGATGATTTCGGTGGCCTCCGCCACGCTGAGACCGGCGTCGCAGCGTAGGAGCTGTAGGTCCGGCGGCCCGTCGTGGGGGAACAGTTCGTCGAGTGGTTCGTTGAGCGCCCTGGCGATCGCCGGCAGCTTCTCGCCCTTGGGGAAATCCTTCCCGGATTCCCATCGTGCGACGGTGGCACCGCTGACGCCCACCAGTTCGCCCAGCTGCCTCTGGTGCATGTCCCTGCGTCGGCGGACAGCACGCACGCGGCTGCCGTCGAACTGACGAGGGGGCACTGGGACTCCTGGTGCGAGGTGGCGATGGGCTCGGTGTCGGGGTCAACTGTAAGCCAGGGTTGATGCATTTTCGAAACTGACGTACGTTTCCGTATCGCACCTGTTGATCAGGCCCGATTCTACGGTGCCGAGCCCTGGGGGACCTCTGTGCATATTCGTATGCCATAACCGCTGACGCGACAAGCGCTTGCAGCGCTTGTCGGGCGTCACGGATCCACGTCGGCATCACCCTCCTGAGAGCGGCCGACACGGAGTAAGACGACCGCAAACGATCTTCCGGACAACGGGATGGACTTGCCCGCGGGGTCTACGTATGTTCGTCGTCCCACGCCGGGCAGAGCCCCGGAAAGGGGTCGATGACCAGCGAAAAGGAGGCGGGACGGATGCCGGCAAACGACCCGTGATCTGACCCCGAAACTGAAACCGGCGCCGAGGAGCTACCAACTCCCAAGCGCCGGGCTGGCACCCCGAGGGCGCCAATTACACATCACGCGGGCGGCAGGGCTTCTTGCACGAGACCGCCGCACCGCGCTCCTTCGAACAACGGAGTATCGCATGCTCGCCACGCCGAGCGGAAGCCCGGCCTGCGCGGACGACGGCCGTCCGCGCCGCCTCGCCGCGCAGTTCGCCGACATGATCCCGGGGGCGGCCACGATCCGGGTCAGCCTCACAGACCCGACACAGACGTGGCCTCATCTGCACGCCGTCGTCAAGGACGAGGCCGGAAGGACCCTGGAGCTGGGCCGCCCGACCGCCAGGGTCGCAGCACGCTGGATCCTGCGGGTCTGGCCGGAGGTGGACTGGATGCGCCCGCACACCTTCTGCCTCGCCGACGCCACCCTGACCCGCAGCGACCTGGTCGCCGCTGAGCGGGGCCGCTGAGATGGCCCGGATCCGAACCGTCAAGCCGGAGGCGTTCACGTCCGAGTCGCTCGCCGAAGTGACCGTGGCGGCCGAGCGGACCTTCTTCGGCCTGCTCACCCAGGCCGACGACCATGGCCGCCACCGGGACAACGCCGCGATCATCGCGGGGCTTCTCTGGCCCCTGCGCGCCGAGCACACCTCGGTCCACGTTGAAGACGACCTCCACCAGCTCGCGAACGCCGGACTGATCTGCCGATACACCGGATGCGACGGCCGCCTCTACCTCCACATCGTGACCTGGTCCGAGCACCAGAAGATCGACAAGCCGAGCCAGTCGCGCCTGCCCTCGTGCCCGCAGCACCAGGCTGCCGACCGGTGCGCACCGTGCAAGGGCACCTGCACCCGGCGGACCGAGGGGTCGTCTATGGCTCCCCGAGGGCTCGCCGAGACCTCCGGGAGGGCTCCCCGAGCCCTCGATCTGCCTGCCGTACCCGCCTCGACGACGCCGGACCACGCAGACGAGTCCGTCGCCGACCGGCAGGAGGCTGCCGACGGCGCGATCGGCACAGCGGAGCGAGCTGGTGCTAAGAGTGCAGTTCAGACCGCATTCTCCGAGGACTCCCCGAACCTTCCCCGAAGCCTCCCCGAAGGCTCGGCGCCTGGATCTAGGATCTTGGATCCTGGATCTCTTGTCCCTACGGGGCGCACAGCGCCCGCAGCCGGCATCTCCGCCAAGGACCTCGTCGGGGAGTACGTCGCCGGGTGCGACCAGCGCCCCCCGAGCGACGTGCTCGGGCACCTCGGCCGGATCATCAAGAAGCTCCTGGACGAGGGCATCGCACCGGCGCACATCCGAGCCGGGCTGGCGAACTTCACGGCCAACCCCAAGCACCCGAGCGTGCTGACCAGCATGGTCAACGAGGCGATGAACGGTCGCCCCGGCGGTTTGGCGCGGCCGGGAATCCGGCCTAACGTGCCCGCCCACCAGGCGTGGACCAACCCGGCCAACGCTTCCGCCGCCTACGCCGAGGAGCTGTGATGCACACCCATCACCGCGAACCCCAGCTCCTCGGCAACGAAGCCACGCTGGAGCGCATGGCCCGGATCCTGGCCGCCCGCAACATCGACCCGGCGGACGCCGCGCTGCCGGACGACGCCGAGCCCTTCTCACCGCTGGACGCTCTGCTCGCCGGGATGCCCCCGCGCTATCAAGCGGCTGTCGCCGACCACCCCACGGTCCTGGAGTGGGTCCGGAAGGTCACCGACGCGGCGGTCGCCCCCAGCCGAGGAGCCCGACGACAGGTCACCACCGGCCCTAGCTTGCTGATGGCCGGCGTCGTCGGCGCGGGCAAGACGCACCAGGCGTACGGCGCGGTCCGAGCGCTGGTGCAGAGCGGGGTCGGCGCGCGCTGGCGGGCGACCACCGCCGCCGACCTCTACGCCGATCTCCGCCCCCGGCCCGGGGTGGACAGTGAGCGGGAGCTGGCGGCCGTCAGCCGGTGCCCGCTGCTGATCATCGACGACCTCGGCGCGGCCAAGGCGAGCGAGTGGGTCGAGGAGATCACGTACCGACTGATCAACCGGCGGTACAACTACGAACTCCCCACGCTGATCACGACCAACCTGGCGATCAAGGACCTGCGTTCCTACCTCGGGGACCGAGTCGCCAGCAGGCTCGCGCAGATGACCACCCGAGTCGAGTTCGAGGCCGTCGACCGCAGACGCCACAGCGCCGCCGCCTGACCCTCCACAGGCCACCCCGCCGGACCGCGCCCTCGCACCGCCGTCCCCCCGGGCACCTACCGCCAGCGCACCTCTCCGCCGACGCCCCTGCGCGCGGAGAGCGATCGGAGCACCCCGCATGACCAGCACGATGAACGGTCCCGCCCAGCACCGTCAGCTCGGCGACCAGACCTGGCAGGCCGACGCCGTCTGCCAGAGCACCGAGTACAACCCGGTGGACCCCGAAGTCTTCTTCCCCGAACCCGACGAGACCGCCAAGATCGCCACGGCCAAGGCCCTGTGCGGCCAGTGCCCGGTCCGGCGCACCTGCCTGGACGCCGCTCTCGAAGGGGGTGACACCGACGGGATCCGTGGCGGCCTGACGGAGGAGGAGCGCGGGCCGCTGCACGACAAGCTCGCCAGCCGCCTCGACTACAGCCGCGTCAATGCCACCATCGCCGGACGCGACGTGCACCTCACCCATACGGAGCGCCGCGCGGTCGAGTACGCGGCCTACCGCCACGGGGTGAGCGAGCAGCGCCTGGCCTGGCTTCTGAAGGTCACCGAGGAGCACGCCAAGAAGCGGTACCGCGAGATCCGCCGGGCCGAGCGCAACCGAACCCTGAACCAGCCCACCACGAACACCACACCCCCCGAGACCAGCGGCGAGCGCCTGATCCGCGACGACTTCGGGACGGCGGCATGAACATCGCAAGCGCGTCGAGGACGGCGCACATATCGGGGTGGGACCGCGCGGCTGTCGTGGCGCTCGGGGGCGCGGGGTGCGCGCTGTCGTACGACGCCCTGCAGCAGATGGCCGTGGCCATCCACATCCGAGGCTTCCTCACCTACCTGTTCCCCCTGGTGATCGACGGGTTCATCGCCTACGGCATCCGAGCCCTCCTGGTCCTGCGCAACGCACCACTGCGCGCCCGGCTCTACGTCTGGACGCTCTTCGGCACGGCCACCGCCGCCAGCATCTGGGCCAACGCGCTCCACGCGGTGCGGACCAACCAGGACGCGGTCGCCGGCACCGGTCTCCGGCTCGGGGACGCGGTGGTCGCGGTGCTCTCCACCATCGCCCCGCTCGCACTGGCCGGAGCGGTCCACCTCTACATCCTCATTGCCCGGGGCCCGGTCGAGGACTCCGGCCAGCAGAACCTCGGTCAGCCCGGTCACCTCGGTGAGACCGACCGCAGCGACGCCATCGAGGTCACCCGGACCGACCGAGCCGGTCAGCAGCGGTCAGCGGTCGGTCAGGTCAAGTCCGGTCAGTCGGTCACCGCTCTGACCGACCGGCTGCCGCTGTCCCCGACCGACGAGGACACCGCCGCCCGGTCAGTGACCGGAGACTCGACCCCGGCGACCAGCGGCCAGTCGGTCACCGACCACCACAACCGCAGCCACGGTGCCCCTGACCTGCCGGGACAGGCGGACAAGGGCCGGACGGTCACTGACCGCCCCAGCACTGCGGCCCCGGTCGGTGATGACCAGGACAGCCCGGCGGCGGTCAGTGCCCCGCCGGTCACCTCATCGCCGGTCACTGACCGGGCCGCTCGGTCGACTGGTGACCGGCGTCCTGACCCGGACACCGAGGAGCTGCTGGCGATCGCCCGGTCGGCGGTCAGGGCCGAGGACAAACTGACCCGCAAGGTGGTCGCCCAGGCGATCCGAGGTCAGCAGATCCCGCTGTCCAGCGACACCCTGACCGCGCTGATGGCTCAGCTGCGCGAGCAGCACCGCCAGCCGGTCACTTCCTCCCGGCCCTGACCGAACCTCCAGGGAGTGGGTGACCGAACCGGTCACCCCGGCCGGTCACCCACTCCGCATGTCACCGACACACCCCGCCACAGCAGAAGCGGAGAGCACCCGATGCGCACTCACCCGGCCACGCCCGCCGAAGTCGACTCCTGGCTGACCGTCCTGCACGAGCACGGACACCTCCACCGCGCCCAGTCCGGCCCCGACACCACCTGGATCGTGCAACGCGAGCAGCATGACCGGCCCTGGACCCTCCACCACCCCGTCCTGGCCATGGACTGGATCGAGGAACTCGTCCGCGAAATCCAGCAGCAGGACCCGGAGACGAGCCGGTGAACACCAACGACCCGGTGGCCACCCCCGCTGGACAGCAGCGTGACCCCACCACGGCTCCTGGCGGAGCAAGCTATCGCGTACGACGGTCCTACGGCCCGACGTACGCACTTGCCCCCGCCCAGGAGGGCGGGGGAAGCCCGGCTGGTCCCCGAGCGAGGGCGCACGGGGACCAGCCGGGCAACCGGCACCAGGGGGCGCCGGTCACCGGGGGAGAAGCCGACCGCGACGACCACCGCGAGCAGCCGCGCCCGAGCACGCCCGCCTACCCCGACCGCAAACCGCGCCGCCGCACCCGCAACCCCAGCGAGCGCACCCGCAAGACGACCACCCGCCTCTCCGACACCGAGAAGACCGAGATCGCCGAGGCCGCCACCAAGCGCGGCGTCACCGTCGCCCGCTTCCTCGCCGTCTCCGGCCTGAGCGCCGCCCGCGGATGCGCCGCCGTGCACAGCAACGACCAGCTCGACACCGCCATCGACGAACTCGCCGCTCTGCGCACCGCGCTGGCCCGCATCGGCAACAACGTCAACCAGATCGCCTTCGTCCTCAACAGCGGTGGCCAGCCGCGCGCCGGTGAACTCGAACACGCGCTGGGCGCACTGACCGGACTTCTCGCCCGCGTCGATGACGCGGCGAACGACCTGGTGACCCGGCGGCTGTGATGGTTCCCGACATCGGACGCGGCTCCCGCACCCACGGCCTCCTCGTCTACCTGTACGGCCCCGGACGGCGCGAGGAGCACACCGACGCACACCTCGTCGGCTCCTGGGACGGCTTCGCCCCCGACCCCGGACGCGACACCGGCCTCGACCCCGACCCGAAGGTCACCCTCGCCCGGCTCACCGCCGCCCTGGATTTGCGGGTCAAGCAGGCCGGCGACCGCGCACCCGCCAAGCACGTCTGGCACTGCTCGGTCCGCACCGCCCCCGGGGACCGGCGGCTGGACGACGAGGAGTGGAACGCTGTCGCCCAGCGCATCGTCCACGCCACCGGCATCGCCCCGGCTGGAGACTCCGACGGCTGCCGGTGGATCGCCGTCCGCCACGCGGAAGACCACATCCACATCGTCGCCACCCTCGTACGCGGCGACCTGCGCAACCCGCGTCTGAACTACGACTTCAACAAGGCCCAGGCTGAATGCCGCCGCATCGAGAAGGAGATGGGCCTGCGGCGCCTGAACGCGGGCGACGGAACCGCAGCGAAGAACCCCAGCAGCGCCGAGAAGTTCAAGGCCGAGCGCACCGGCCGCCCGGAGACCTCGCGCGAGACGCTCCGCGAGGCCGTTCGTCGAGCCGTGGCGGGAGCGGATTCGGAAGAGGAGTTCTTCACGCGGCTCCGAGAAGCGGGGGTACGGGTGAAGCTGCGGCACGCACCGTCCGGTGACGCGCTCGGCTACAACGTGGCCCTGCCCGGCGACCGCAACCGCGACGGAGACCCGGTCTGGTACCCCGGCTCCAAACTGGCCCCCGACCTCTCCCTTCCGAAGATCCGCCTACGCCTCGCTGACGGGGCCGCCGAGCCGAGCGCGCCCGCGGTCGGCGCTGCCCGGACGAACTGGTCACCGCCCGCCCGTCAACGACGGAACGCAGTCGTCATCGCCGAGCGCTCGGTCACGCTCCTGGAACGCGACGAGGACGGCGAGGCCGCTCCCCAGCTCGTCGGCGTCGGAGAACTCCTCGACGCAGTGGCCCAGACCTCACCGGCCACCACCCGCACCGAGCTGGCCGCCGCAGCTCGCGCCTTTGAGCGGGCGACCCGCAGTCATGTCCGCGCCGAACGCGCCGACACCCGGGCCCTCCGCTCGGCCGCCCGAGGCATTGTCCAGGCCGGCGGGGCGCTCGGCCGAGGCGAGGACGGCGGCACCACCGCCATGCTCGTCTCCACCCTCGTCCTCGTCACCCTCGCCGCCGCCCGCTGGCACTCCGCCCGCGGACACGCCCAGCAGGCCCACGCCTCCCGACAAGCCGCCGCGCACCTACGCACCGCCTACCGCCAGGCCGCCGCCACCCCGATGCGCATGCTGCACGACCAAGGCCGCGCCCTTCCTGACGCCCAGCGCCTCATGCACGAGGCCACCCTTCGCGCCGTCCTGCCCGAGAAGCTCGTACGGGCAGGAGGCACGGAAGCGAGGACCGACGCCTTGGTCGCCACCCTCGCCCAGGCCGAGCGGGCAGGCCATGACTCCGAAGCCCTCCTGCGCCAGGCCATCGACATGCGCGAACTCGACAGCGCCGACGACGTGAACGACGTCCTGGTCTGGCGTCTGCGGCGCATCGCCCAGCTCCCGGCACACCCGGGTGACAGTGCCCGTCGTCCGCAGGCCGCCACCCGCCAGGCCACTACGCCGAGCAGCCGCACCAGTGAACGAAACGCGACGGCAGCCGTACCGCTCGGAACTGCTCAAGACCCCAACCGCCGCTCGCCACGTCGCTGACCACGTCGAACCGGACGGAGACCACCGGCCGAGCGGACGCCGCGAAATGTGTGGACAGCCGGTTCCACCGGCTGTTACGGATGAAGACAGGACCGACAACCGGGAGATGACGCTCGTGCTCAGAACCACCACCCGCACCACGGAGCCGGCACCCGTCCTGCCCGTCCTGCCCACTGGTACCGACCCCCTGCTGCAGCTCCAGGCCGAGACGCGGTCGGCCGACGGCCCCGGGGCAATTCGCTGCGTCGGCCACTCACGCGAACTCGCTCTCGGCGGCATGCCCGTGATGTGCTCCGCCTGCCGTGCCCGACGCGACTGGCTGCTCATCAACCACGGGCGCAACGTCTGGGTCCGCTGCCGGTGCGGCAACCAGTGGCTCGAGCCCGAGATCAGTCGCGCCGACTTCGATACCCTGGTCGGCGGCCCGCACGGGACGACTTACCCGAGTGTCGAGGCGGGCTTGGTCGCGCTCGGGTTCGACGGCTTCTTCGCTGGTATGTACATGGTGTAGGCGAGCACCGGGACGAGTACGCGGGGTCCCGGGCACCAGCCTCCGGGTTCGCCGCTTTCTGATTCTCAGCTGCTGGCGTGCGTCGGGTCGGCAGCCTGAGCCTCTGCGAAGGTGCCGTAGTCGGTCGATCGGTCGAGCAGGCTGAAGTCCATGTCACCGGCGGTGAACCGGCTGGTGTAGTAGTGCCCGGTCGCAGTCTTTGGCTGGAGACCGGTGACCGCTATTCGACAGGCACCTTCGTGCCGCGGGCTTCGATGCTGGTGCTCCACACGGGGCGTGTTGTCATACAGGAATCCGATCTCGGCAGTGCCCGAGTTTTCTGGGGCGCCAATTGTGGCGTTGCTCGACCGCGAGGTGCTTTCCTTCGTGCGGAGCGTGGCGTGCAGGCTCCAGTAGGTCTGCTCGAGCGTCATGTACGTAGTGATCGGACCACGGTTCCCTCCCTCCGGGATGTGGCTCTCCGAGCTCGGGACAAGTACTACCCGCCAAGTGCCCGTGACCCAGGCACGTCCGGTGAAGCGGTGGATGACGGGCCAGCGCCAAGCCCACTTGTCGAACACGACGGTGCCGTAGCCCACGAGGGCCGGAATGTACGCGAAGAGGTACCGGAACTCGGACGGGTACAGGCCCAGGACGACCAAGACGACCGTGTAGAGGGTGGAGGCGATGGTGGCGCCGGCGCGGATGGTGGTCGCGGTGTTCATCGTCAGCCCTCGTAGTTGAGGTAGTGCCACGCGCGCTCGATCAGCTCGCGAGCGTCCTTCTCCGTCCACTTCTGGCCATCGCCGAACACCTTCTTGATCCCGTTCGGCTCCACCATGCGCAGATAGCTGAACCAGGCTCCCGTGAGTTGCTGATAGACCTCCCGTAGGCTCTCGCGGACCACAGTGTCCAGGCTGCCGTCGAGGAGCAAGACGTCGTCCGGGACGTTGTAGATCAGGCACTCGGAGAAGTAGGACGGAAGGGCCTTGATCACGCCCTCGGAGGCGAGGTCGTTCTCGACGTTCTTCAGCACCCGCACCACGAACTTGTACCGGTACTTGGTGTTGGTGTTCTTCGTGCGCCCGTTGACCAGCTGGAGCTCGGGCCAGTTGATGACACGCTTGCCGTTGCGTCCGTAGACGACGCTGCCCACGCACTCGCCGTCGGGAGCCGTGGTGTCGTAGGCCACCCACTTGAAGCACGGAACCACGTCGATGCTGGGACGGCTTCCCACAACCTCCGGAACGTACACGGCAAGGTTGTGGTCCGTGTCCACCCAACCGAAGTGGTTGGTGAGCGCGTCCTCGACCTCCTGGCGGAGCTTCTGCCGGGTCCATGTCCCCGAGTATCTGGCGGGCTGCCCAAACCACCAAGCCGCCAGTCCCTCCGTATGGATGGGGTCGTTGAGCTTCACCATGATGTCGACGTCGCTGTCACCGCGAACGTTGGTGTTGTTGGGGTACGAGCCCTTCGACGCCACCGTGATGTCGAGCCCCTGGAACGGTTCATGACGGAGTACTGCCTGTTTCACCATGCGCTCGGCGCGCTCCAGCCGGAGCTGTTCGGAAGCACCCGGAGGGTTCTTCCACTTGTTGATCAAAGCGATCCGCTGTTCATACGTCAGCTGTCGTACCACGAACGCCTCCAGGCTCCGGCGCGCCTGCGCCGTCCATAGCGTACGAGCGGGCACTGACAGCGACGCCGTCACCAGCGTCAGAGATGGTTCACCGACCCAATCTCCGCAGTACAGGAGACCGTGGTCGGGGGGAACGCGGTCGGAGAACTGCGGTAAATCTAAGGCATGAACCTCAACGATCTCAGCTCGCTGATGGAGCGTCGTCAGGACGGTGGCCTCAACTTCGAACGCTTTCGATCCGATCCGGCCTTGACCGCACTGCGGTGGCCGGACGACGTGCTGCGGGACTTCCTGTTCGACCATGGCGACAAGGGTCCCTTCGTGGACGACTACGGAGCCCTTGACTTGAGCGCGATCACCTGGACGCTGGAGACGATTCCGTCCGCGGACTTCCACAAAATGCCGACTGGTGAGAGCGAAGTGGGACTGATTGAACACTTCGCCAAAGACCCGCTGCACTGGGTCGCAGTGCGAGCCCCGGAAGTCGGCAGGCACTGGGAAGATCACGGGACGTGGTTGCGCCCGCCGCTCCTCATTGACCGGGGTCTCTTGGACCCAGGGGGCAACGGGCTGCAGGTTCTGGAGGGCCGAACTCGTGTCGGCGTGCTGTGCGGCCGCATCCGCGAGCAACTGCACGTCGCCCCCGAACACCAGGCGTGGGTGGGGCGGCCGTGAGGACGTACCGCGTCTGGCCGCGTGCGCTGGGAATACCGAGAGCTCTTTGCAGAATGGGGATGAATGAGGGCGCGCCTGTACCCGGCCCGCGCCGGGGCCTGGCGATGCATAAGGACCGGTGTCCCTCGGGCTGGGAGCATGTCCTGACCTGCCAGGCTTCCCGCTGACATGCTGATCAGGGCCATGAGCCAGCAGGTCTACACCGGTTCCCTGGATGACCTGGCGCACGAGACCTCGGCGGGCAGGAGCACGAGAACTGGGACATGCTCGGTGGCGGCTTCGACGGCTAAGCAAAGCCGCCCCTCGCCCGAACGGCGTGTGGTGGCCTGCGGCTCTCGATCAGATTTCGGCGAGCCGGTTGGAGAGGTCGAGGGCGTCGGTCGCGAAAGAGAGGGCGGCGCACAGGCCGGTCACCTCGTACAGGGTCGGACGGACCAGGCGCGGCCAGTCGTCCGGGGAGGCGGGCCAGGAACCGAGGAGCACCTCGGCAGTGGTCAGCCCCAGGTACGTCGTGACGTCCCAGCCGCTGCGCGATGCGGGCTCCCAGCGCAGTCGAATGCGCCCGAGGGGGAGTTTGGAAGTCTCGGCGAGCCAGGTGATGTCGAGGGGACCGTCGGGGCGGGTGGAGATGCGCTGGAGAAGCGCGCTGTGCACGCCGGTCGGCATGGGGAGCGCCGCGACAGTGTGCAGTGCGAGGCGGGGTGCGGGGTGCGAGAGTGACGAGATGGAAGCCTCCGTGGTGGTAGGTAAGCGATCAGGCCCAGGTGAGGGCGTCGCGCGCTCCCACCGGGAGGTAGTTCTCCTGGCCGTCGTCGGCGATGTACGCCGTGCCGTCGCGGACGACGACCTCGGCCCCCACGAAGTGAGCGAAGGGGAAGTCGGGGTTGACGGCGAGACGGACCGGCAGGTTGGGGTCGAGTTCCTGGAACTGGCGGAGCAGGTGGCCGACGGTCAGGTACTGGGGCAAGGGATTCTCCGTGAACGGCGGACGTTGAGGGGCTGGTCGACCCGACGGGGAGTCGTCGAGCCGTCGGTGGATGTATGAGCGGAGCCTGATCAGCAGTCAGCACGAGGAGAGGGTGACGAGGGCGGCGAGGAATCCGGCGACGGCCTCGGAGGGGGTGTGGATGCCGAACTCCTGGACCCACACCTCGCCGTCGGCGGGCAGCACCTGGACGCGCCAGACGATCTCGCGCGCCCAGGCGGAGGGGTCTTCGGGGAGCCAGCCGACGTAGACGCCGCCGTCCGGGCTGGTCGCGTGGACGTTGGCCTCCGGGGTCTCGGCGATCGTCCAGCCGAGAGCGTCCAGGAGGTCGAGCACCGGAGCGGCGCAGTGGTCGGAGGAGAGCCATTGGCGGTCTTCCACGGCGGGGCGGACGACGGCGGGCAGGAGGGTGGCAGAGGCGTTCACGGTTGGACGATCCTTTCGCTGACCTGCGGTTTTCCCGACACCCGTACGTTGGCATGCAGCATGCCGAAGTGCGTAGTCGTTTCTCGGGGATGCCGTCTGCCGTGGGCGAACTGGAGACCACCAGCGAGCGGTCGGCGGGACGGGAATGGATCGGCGACCGCGGTTGTCGTACCTGGGTTGCGATGAGGGACCGCACGTCGGTGAAGGGGAGCAGGGGATGGCCGAGGCGAGCAGACACTGGGACGGCGCTGGACTGGAACGCAAGATCCGCGCCGCCGGACGGCCCTGGACCGTGGGCGACATCGCGATGGTCGCCGACGGCCAGTGGGGAGTCGGCGCACAGCCCGACCGGTGGCTGGAGGAGGAGACGGTGGAGCGCCGGGTCGCCGAAGGCCGGCGCGTGGAGCTGACGGTGGAGGAGCTGGCCAGCGCGGTGGGCCCCCGGGCCGAAGAGGGCCCCCGCGACGAGAATCGGAGCTAAGCGTTCAACGTCGGGGCGCCGTTGTGGGCGTTGACGGCCCTACGACCGCCGCCGGAGAGGGCGGTTCGGGCGCGGCCCCCGGGGCGTGTTGCGTCTGCCCGGAGCGGGCGACAGCGGCCTGAGCCAGCCGAACCGCCGGTGCCGCAACCTCGGGTGCGGCGGCCTCCCGGGCCTCCACCACGCGCCGGATCGCCTGGAGGTACGCACGGCTCTCCGCGTGGGCGACGCGGAGCTTGACCGCCGTTTCGGTGATCCGGTCGAGTTCGTAGAAGTCAGGCACGTACCCACGCAGGGACAGGGAGTGAAGACGGTCCTGGTGAACGGTTACCGCGCTGTCCGTGATGGCCAGGGCCGCGCGGGTGTGCATGGCGCAGCGCAGGAGCGGGTCCTCGCTGGGGCGGCGGACCCCTAGGACCTCAAGAGCTTCGATGGGTTGGCCCCAGGCGTTCTCGATCATGGCCGTGGCCTGGTCGAGCATGGTTGTGGGCATGGTGGAACTCCTGTTGGGCGGGGACGGTCGCGAGTGGAGTGCGGCGGCCTGGGGTGGGAGTCAGCGTCCGCGCCGGGGCGTCGGCGAGCTGGCCGGCAGCCGGGCAGAGGTCGCGGGCGCGGGGTGTCCCGTCCGTTTCTGAGCCGCCCCCGTGGAGCGGCTCTGCGCGGCCATCACCCGGAGGTCAGCTGCTGTGCGTGGTGCCCGCGCGGCACGGTGGACGGCCTGGGTGACCGCGGTGCGGCGTACGTCCAGCGGAGTCGGAGCGCGCCGGACCTGAGCCTCGACGATCGGCGTGGCCGAAGCGACAGGGGTCATGGTGACCAAGTGCTGCATCCGCCGGTCGACTTGGTGGCGCTCGCGGACCACCGGGGTCGACTTCGCCATCACAGCGGCGGTTGCGGCGATCAAGTGGGACGGGGTGCGGGCCGTGAACGTCGCTTCGGCACGAGTGCCCCAGCCCGGCGGGCCAGCCCACAGCTCAACGGTCGTGCGGTCGGAGCCGTAGCCGCGCCGATCGATCAGGATGCCCGCTTGGTCGTCAGGAGCGATGATCTCGACGGTGCCGAGTTCAGCAGCTTCGTCAAGGTTCCACCCGGCATCGGTCAACGGCCGGACAGTGTCCCTCCAGGGGACGGTTGGCCCTGTCAAGAAGCGGCCGGGAGTGTCGGAGGCGAGGGCTTCGTCGTAGTCCTGGACCAGTGCGGCGGTGAGACCGGCGACCATCTCGGCCGGGGTGACGTGGTTGAACGTCGCCGTCCAGCGAGGCGCCGAGAAGGCGTCCTCGGCTGCGCTGATCTTCCACAGTTCGAAGTCGTCGCCGAACCAGCCGATCCGAATCCGTTGGTCGGGAGAGGTCACGAGGAGCTGGCAGGGGCCCTCATCGAGGTAATGATGGGGCCAGTGGGCGACGGGCGCGAGGCCAGCCTCGCCGGTCCCGTTGGAACCAGCCAGATACATGGGGCTGATCAGTACCTCTTGGTACCGGGTCGGGTCATCAGGGGCGTACATGGTCGAGTCTCCGGAAGCGAAGGAGGAGAACGGATCCGCGTATGCAGCGGCGGGAGCCGCCGGAGCGCACGCGGATGCCGTAGTGGCGGCGAGTGGCCTCTCGTTCTCACCCCCGTCACCGGCCCCGGCCCGGTGCCGACTGAGCGGTCACGGCCGCCGGCATCCGCGGTTCCGGCTGAGGCGCGTGGCTGAACATGACGTTCGACGCGGCGGCGCTCCGTCGTAGGGCCGCCGCGGTCCGGGCGCTGTCGGCTCCCGCTCCCAGCGGAATGCTGGCGTGGGTGCGCGTGGCTGCCGCTGCCGGAAGCGGTGCCGCTGTTCCACCTCGCAGCGAGAAGGGCTGGCTCCAGTGCTCGACACTCGCGTAGACGGCCCCCAACGCCTGGCCGGCATCGGTGAGCACGTACGGGTCTCCGTGCCGGGAGCCCGTCCGCGTGACCAGGCCATCGGCCTGAAGCCGGACAAGTCGCTGCCGTGCGAGGCCGTAGTCCAGACCGGCCGCCTCGGCGATGTGGACGAACCGCATCTGGCCGTCAGCCGAGTCGAGGGCCTGAATCACGGCAGTTGAGTGCCGAAGATGCAGGCGGCGCAGCGCGTCTTCGACACGCTCGGCTTCGGCCATCGGTTCCTGTGTCAGGTGGGTGCGGGACCAGTCCGACACCGTGCGGAGGACGGGGGCCAGAGACGTGCCGAGCGCGCTGAGTTGGTACGGCGCGCCCCGCCGGTCGTAGCCGCGGACCACCAGTCCGTCAGCGTGCATCGTGGCCAGCCGTTTGCCGACGAACTGCTCACTGACGAAGGGGAGCTGCGCAGCAACGTCGCGGACGCGCACGGGGCCCCTCACCTGGGCCAGGGTCATCGCGGTCCAGGTGGTCCACTTGGGCCCGATCCGGGCGAGAGCCTCCTCGACGCGCTGGGCGTCGATGGAAGCGATGGAGAAGGTGGGAGGCAGGCCGGGGGTAGCCATGGTGGGGTCCTTATCGGGATGAGGTCAGCGTGAGCGGGGGGTCGCGAGGGAGGCCCTGGCGACGGGCACGGCGGCCGAGTCGGAGCGCGCGCCTGGCGTGGTCCGCGTGGTGGTGCGGCCGAGGGCGGCGGACACCCGGGAGGTCGTCGCTCGACCATCACGCAGGGCGGCTTCCCCTTGCGCAGTGAGCGAGAGGAGCTGGCCGGGCCGGTACACGTTCTCGGTGATGTCCTGATGCAGTAGCCCGTCGGCGACCAGCCGCTGCACGGTCTGCGGGAAGACCGCCGGGTCCTGCCACTGGGCCTTCTCCCGCGAGATGTACGGGTCCTCGCCGATCGCGTTGCGGCGAAAGCGAACACCTCCGGCCGCAACCGCTTCGAGGGCTACCAGCCCGCGCTCCCCGGCGACGGCCCAGTCGTCGTCCCGGTGGGGCCTCGTCTTCTGGCCCTGCCCGTGGCTCTTGTTGCTCGCGTGTTGAGCAGGGGGCGAGGAAAGAAGCCGGCGGTAGGCGGACAGGGCCTCGACGAGCTGGCTGTATGCCCGGTCCTGCTGGGCCAGGCCGTCTCCGAGGTCCGGGAGAGCTGTGCGCAGCAGCGCGTACGAGACCTGGGCTCGGCCGACTTCACCCCGACCAGTGCCTTCGAGTAGCCGCTGAGCGCGCTGGACCGCGTCGAGCACGCTCTCGTGTCGCTCGTCCAGCGCCGCTGCGGCTTCGATGACGCGTGTAGCGGCCTGGTGCAGCGGCTCCTCCGGACCATGTGCGAGGGCGTGCACGCTGACATCCCCGACACCGAGCACTTCGACGACGAGATACGGCCCAGGGTGTGTGTCCGCGTCGTACGGGTTCACTCCGTCGTCTCCATCCGGGCGAGCAGAGAGCGGACCAGAGCGGGCAGGCTCCCGGGATCGTTGTCGAGCCGAGGGCGGTCGCTCACTTCGCTGAGGAGATCGGCGTCATCGAGCAGGCCGCTGGAGATCTCCATGCAGGCGTCGGTGATCCGGGCGGCGGCGAGCAGCGACTGGGAGAGAACCTCGACGTAGTCGTCCGGCGCGAGGCCGGCGGCCTCGGCTGCGTTGCGGACCGCCTCCAACTCAAGTGCGTTGAAGGCGAAGCCGAACTCGTCGTCCCGCTCCGCACCACCGGGCGCGGCGACGATCGGGGCGCATGGCTCCGTCGGTATGCCCACGCGGGTACAGATTTCATCGACCGAGGAGGTCAGCTCGGCGAACGACTCGGTGAGCCACCCCAGCGCGGAGGCGTAGGAGGCCAGAGCGAACAGGCCCGCCGAACCAGCAGGGCGGGGCTCGGTGGCCACGAAGCCCTCGAACCGGTCGTTCAGCTCGGTGATCACGCGGGGCCCAGCGGCCAGCGGACCCAAGACGGGATGCAGGTAGGAGCGGGCGGCGGCCGTCGGGTACTCGGCGGCAGGGATGCCGCCGACGTTCTGAGCGGCCTCGGTGAGGAGATTTGTCAGCTCTGAACTTGTGAGCGGAGTACGGTCGTTGGTCATCGCTGGGCAACCTTTCGAGAAGTAGTGGCCGAGGGCGGCGCTGGTGACGGGGCAGCCGTGCGGCCCGTTGTCGGCCGTTCGGTGGTGAGCGTCGAGCGAGACCGGGCGGCCTGCACGCGGGCCTCCGTGGCGGAGTCCGGGCCGACCCCTTGCTGGGGCTCGGTCCGTAGGTGGGCCGCGCGGTAGACCGCGTAGTCCTTCCGGCTGCCAGCCGCCACGAGGTAGATCTCGCGCTTGTGGGTCGAGGTCGGTGGCGCTTGGCGGAACTGGATGACCAGCCGGTAAGAGACCTCCGGGTCGACGTACACCTTGTGGAAGCCGGCGAGGCGGCCCTTCAACGGCAAGCAGTCGTCGCTTCCGTGGACCAGGTTCTGCAGCTCCAGCAAGGCCAAATCGCGCATCTCAGACGGGAGTTCCCGCAGGTCGGCAATGGCGTCAGGGTGCGCGGCGAAGGCGAAGCGGGCGCGGCTCACAGCAGCCTCCCCTGGACCGCACGCTGGACCGGTACCGCCGCCGACGCGCGGGGCGCGTCGAGCCCGGTCTGCGGTGTCGGAGAGGTTCCGGCGGACCGGGAAAGGGCGATGCGGGCGATGCGAGCCCGGACGACAGCACCGTTGTGGTCGCTGTACTCCGGAGGCTCGGGCAGCGGTTCACTGCGCTCGTCCAGCCAGGTCTGGGCGCCGCCGACGTCGGGGAAGGCGCCTTCGCGCATCGTGTAGGTGCCAGCGCCGTGGTTCCACTCCTCGTAGAAGAGGCGAACCGGTGCCTGGGTGGCCTGGGAGTCGTTGACGAGTGTCCACGCCTCGCTGGGGTTGTCGTCAGAGGTGTAGGTGCCGAGGACCTCGTAGCGGGTGCCCGACTTCTGGATCTGCTGTTCCACCTGGAGGGTGAGGTCGTCGGCGGGCTCGATGTAGTCGCCACCGTGCAGCGCGATCCGTTCGAGCGGGCAGCCGCGTTCTGCCAGCCAGTTCTGTGCGAAGGACGCCGTGGCGTGGTGACTCGTCTCGAACGTGAACGTGGACTGCCGCAGATCCCGAGCGACCGCGATCGCAATGAGCTGTGGCTCGCCGGGTATCCCCCAGGTGACCGATCGGTCGTGGGCGAGGACGAAGCTGTGCGAACCGTTGGGTGTGGTGTGGTGCTGGGACAGCACCGTCAGGTCGCCAGCCCAGAGAGCCTCCATCGCCTCCTCGGAGTCGTCGTCGACCGGCGAGAGATCGTCGAGGCCGAAGTCGAGAACGTCGTTCACGCCGCCACCCCCGCCTGCTCGGGCGCCGGGGTGGCCAGCACCCGGTGATTGGGGCGAGTTGCGCTGGTCGTGCAGGCCGCGAACGGTCCGTCGGGCGCACGCAGGTGCGCCAGGGTCTGGTCCAGGTGGTCGCGGTGCCAGGTCGAGGGGCCGGACAGGCCGGCCTCCGTGTCGGTGAACTGCTGCCAGGCGAGCCAGAGTGCGTGGAGCCGGGCGACGGCCTCGGGGTGTTCGTGCCAGTGCGCGCACCAGGGACGGCTCGTGCTGATCTCCCGGCCGTACACCGGCAGGAAGAGGTAGTTCACCCAGTCGCTGAGGGCAGCGAGTTCGACGGCGTACTCCTTGCCGCCCAGGGCGAGGATGAACACCGAGGCGGGGCCGTCGGGCTTCTTCCCGTCAGCCGCCTCGGCTTCCGGAGCGCCGTCCGGCGGCTGGATGGCGCCGGGGTCGGGCTCGGAGCCGAGGCGGTCGAGGATGACGCCGTGCTGCCTGACCTCGGCCATGGTCTTGGCGAGGGTGCTGGCGAGGTCGTCGAGGTCTGCGTCGGGGACGCGGTACGGCTCGGGGCCGGGGGAGGTCGGGCTGGTGTCGGCCATGGGGGTGTGCTCCATCTGTGAGACGGCGACATGCCCGAGAGGATCCGGAGAATCAGCGGTTTGGTCCGGCCGGAAAATCGCGGTAGTGGAGCGCTATCGGTCGGCGCAGCGGGGACAGCGGGGGAAGGGTGGTGCCAGCAACTGCAAGGCGTGCAAAGCCTGTTGTGGGACGACGCCGTTGCCGAGCGCGGTGAGCTGCGCTGGACGGCCGAGCCCCGGAGTCGCGGTGACCCAGCCGGCGTCGAGGCCCTGCATCCACTCCACGAAGTCCGCGCGGAGCCGACCGGCCGCGTCTGTGGGGGCCGGGGCCGGGCGGGTGAGGCTCTCCCATCGGGTGATGGCGGATCCGTACGCTCCCCATCGCCGGTCCGCGCCCCCGCCTCCGGCGTCTCCTCCGCCCAGAGGGGCAGGACCACCGCCGACAAGGGAGGTCGCCATCCCTTCCCGGGGCGGCGGCCCGGGGTGCCCGTGTCGCTGGCCCTCGGCGTCGGCAACAGAGACGCAGTCGCGCTGGGCAGGGTCATGTCGCCATTGCCGTGCCGCTGGTTCGGCGAGCCCTTGATTCCGTCCGACGCCTTCGGGGTCGGCAGCAGCAGCCACTCGACCTCGTCGGCCAGGTTCGGACCGTGCCCCCCGCTCTTCCGCTTCGATGGATGCTGGCTGCCGCCGTTCTTCCCGATGTTGCTGGTCGGCGTCTTCAGCAGGGTGCCCGGCGGGCCAGGCGGCGAGGAAGGTCCGCTCGCGGCGGTGCGGGGCCCCGACGTCGGAGGCGCGAAGCACGAGCCACTTCGCGTCGTACCCGAGGTCGGCCAGGGATCCGAGTACGGCACCGAGTGCCCGCAGAGCAGGCTGACCTGCGGTGTCTCCCAGACACCACGGGCAGGGTTCCACGTCGCCAGGGGAACCGGCGGGGGAGGTGAGGAGGCCGCGCACATTCTCGATCACAACCAGGCAGGGTCGGAGGGCTGCGACCGCACGGGCGACGTGCAGCCAGAGCCCGGAGCGGGTCTGGGCGTTGAGTCCGGCCCGGCGGCCGGCGACCGAGACGTCTTTGACAGGGGAAGCCGGCCGTCAGGACACACACCCGGGGGACGGTGGACCAGTCGACGGCGGTGATATCGCCCAGGTTCGGGACGCCGGGCCAGTGGCGGGCCAGGATGCGTGAGGCGTTCGGGTCGACCTCGGCGTGCCAGGCGAGCGTGCCACCGAGCGCGGACTGCACGCCCAGGTCGAGGCCGCCGTACCCCGAGCAGAGAGACCCGATCAACGGGGCGGCGAGGCTCGGGGCCGTGGGACGTAGGTCCAGCGCGGGCGCGGAGATGGGATAGATCAAGACGAGTTCCAGGGGGCAGAGGAGGCTGGTGGGGAGGGGGGCTCAAGGGTGGCCGCGCGAGGGTGGTCGGGCCGTCGACAGCGTGGGGAGATGGCTGGCCGGGGCTGAAGGTGCAGCGCCTGGGCGGGGCGTGCTGCGGGCGCGGGCGGCCTTCACTCGGTCGGGCGGCGGCTCGGCCGCCGACGGAGCGGATGCCGTGGTCTTCGGAGCCGGACTGCTGTTCGCGGTGGCCCAGCGGGCACGTACCTCGTCGAGCGGACCGAGTTCGTGCAGAGCGTGGTTGATCAGCCGGCCGGGCCCCAGAACCTCGTCCTGGGCCAGGGTCCGGATGGCTCGCGCGGAGGCGGCGGCGGTGCGCGTGACGGAGGAGCGCATCACCCGCTGTCCGAACCAGTCAGCGCTTCCGGGGACCATGCCTTCGCAGACGGCGGTCAGCTGCTCGCTCGACACAGTGCCGTCGGCCAGCAGACCGCGTCGCTGGGCCTCCCAGAGCAGGGTGATCCGGTCGATGGGTTCGCCCCGGTGGTGCAGCGCGCCCAGGCACCGGTAGAGCTGCCTGTGGGTCGGGTCGGCGAAGTCTCCCGGCCGCAGCCAGGCCACCACCTCGCCCATGGCCCCCGGCTGTTCGGCGAGGACGGCCAGGAGGAACCGCTCGTCCTCGGCGACCTGGCCGCTCTGCGCCGGAGGCGGGATGTGCGTGGCGGCAGAGGGCCCGGCGGTGGGTGGGACCGGTCGAGGGTCGGTTCCCCAGCGTCGCGCAAGGTCGGTGAGTACGCCGGTCAGGTCGTCCGCCGTGCGCAACGCTCCCTCGACCTCGCCCTGGACGGCGTCGGCCCGAGCCGCCTGGTGGAGACGGATCGCGTGCTGGGCGACGGTGCGGTGAATCGCCCCCTCCAGCACCATGCGGCCGTACACCGGGGCGTGCTCGGTTCGGGGACACGCCTGGATCAGGGTGTGGGCGTACGCCGCGGTCAGCCCGCGCACGTGCTGTCCGGCCTCCTCGACCGCGTCGGTCACCCACGACAACGGCAACGGACCATCGGCCGAGAGCGCGGGATGCCCGTCGTTGCGCAGCTTGCGGAGCGCGGCGAACAGCGCCTGGTGGACGGGCCGATAGAAGTGGTCCGCAGCGAGCCACTCCAGGTGCGTGAGCTGCTCGGGGTCGAGGAGTGCGGCACCGAGGACCGCCTGCTCGGCACTCATCAGCGGGTTCACCGCCGGCCTCCGAGATCAGCGCAGGACACCTCGTCCTGCCGGACGAGGAGGTTGGCGACTGCCTGGTCGGCAGCGGCCATCGACAGCGCGAAGTCGTCCAGGACGGCAGTGAAGGCGGGATCGGAGGCGGGAACCGAGCCTGCCTCGCCGTCAAGCCACCACCGGCCACCGCGCAGGACGACCGGAGCGTGGGCCAACCGCCCCTGCTGTGGTGTGGGCGCGCTCATGCCGACAGTCCAAGATCGTCCTGGCCGATGCTCTTCGCGAGGGCACGCTCGGTGATGGCCTTCGTGGCGCGAGCGGAAGCCGGGCCGACCACCTTGGCGGAGGGCTCCTTGTACCAGGGCTTGAGGTTGAGCATGGCGACCCGGATGCCGGTGGCCAGCAGCAGAACCTTGCCCTTGGGCAGGGCGCGGATGGCGTCCGGCGGAAGGATCCGCTCCGTGCGCATGCTCACCGAGGTGGACTTGCCGCCCTCGCTGGTCGATACCGAGGTGGTCTGGACGTCATGGTCGCCGACCTGACGGCTGAGCCGGTCGGCGAAGTCGGCGTCGTCGATGCCAGATCCGATGATCTTGATGGTGGCGGCCGAGTACAGGGCGTCCATACCGGCCTCGCCCCAGCACCGCTGGCCCTGACGGTAGGACTGCAGGATCGTCATCGGGATGACGCCTCGGCTGCCCAGGTGGCTGTAGAGATCAGGGAGGTCCGAGATGCGGCAGACGTTCGCCGCCTCGTCGAGGACGCACAGGGCGGGCGGGTCGAGTCGCCCGCCGGAGCGCTCGGCCACGATCACGGCCGCGCGCATCACGGCGTCGGCCGCCGCCGCGATGATCGCGGACGCGCTGCCGCCGCCGTCCTTGCTCAGCAGGTACAAGGTGTCGCGGGACGTGGCGAAGGCGAACGGCTGGAACTCGGGGAGGTCGTCGTTGGGGGTGACCCAGGCGGCGACGTCCGGGTCGAGCAGGCAGCTCGCATACTGCCTCGCCGTCTCATAGATGCCGTCGCGCGTTTCGGTCGCGCCGGAGACGGTGCCCTGGAGCTGGGCGGCGACCGCATGGTGGCCGGCGTCGGTGAGCAGGTCCACCGGGGTGCGGTCGGCCGGCATCGCGAGCCAGGCCAGGACGTCGGTGATCGGCCGCCGGTGGGACGCGGCGGCGAGGAAGAGGGCACCGAGGGTGTTGCTCGCGGCGGTCGACCAGAAGTCGGAGCCGGTGGACTCGTCCACGCTCGCCGTCACGAAGTGCCCCGCCAGCCTCTTCGCCCCGGCGAGATCACGGGCGTCAGCGAGGATGTCCCACCACATCTCGCGCGGGTGGTGGGCGATCTGCTGCGGATCGAGGGTCCAGATCGTGCCGACCTCGGCGCGGGCGTCCACCGTGGTGGTGAAGGCGTCGTTCGCGGCTTTGTTACTGGTGAGCAGGACCGGGCCCGGTGCCGAGAGGATCGCGGGGATCGCCAGCCCGGACGTCTTGCCGGAACGCGGGGCCATGATCGCGACGATCACGTCCTCCCAGGACGCGCGGACCTCCGCACGACCGGGATCGAGGGTGCCGAGCAGGATGCCGCGGTCAGCGGGCAGGACCTCTTTTACTCTCCCGGCCGCCCAGGCTCGGGCGCAGGCTCTTCGCCTTGGCGACGATCTCCTTGTCCAGCAGCGGCACCAGGTCCGCCTTCCGGGCGAGGCCGGACTTGGACCCGGCACGCCACCGCATCCACAGCACGGCAGCGGTGACGACCAGGGCAACAGTGAACAGGGCGGGGACGACGCGGGCGCCGACCATCAGCATGCTGGTGCTCAAGGCCGGCCACATCACCTCCGGGTGCAGCAGCGCGTCCGTGACGCGGAAGGGGGCCCATGTCCCGCTCCCGACGATGGTGTTGGTGAGATTTCCGGTCAGCCAGGCCAGGGAGCCGAAGGCCATGGCGGCGCCGAGGATGCCGAACAGGAGGTAGAGGAGCGCGTCCGACCCGGTGGTGGTCGAGGGCGCGCTGGTGCGCGGGGAAGGCACGGCAATTCCTTGGGTGTGCGAGCGGGCGGGGGCTGGGCGCGCTCGGCTCTCGTGCACCTCATGGGGGTACTCCTGGACGTCGAAAGCGGCACGTTTCAGCGGGGTCGGCCGGCAGAACGAGGCGCGGGCGGAGGTGCTGCGGTGGCCGGCGGACTGCTGGTCGACGGCGATGTTCCGGCGCGCGGCGAGGAGGCGCGGGCCGCCCGCTGCCGGTCTGAATCGAAGTTCCGGGCAGCGGACGGCGCAGGAGCAGCCTCGGCACTGAGGACATCGTCGAGCAACTCCCGGCTGCGCAAGACGTTGACCATCTGGTGGTGCCGGGGGTCCGTGCGCTCTGCGGGACAGGCAGCGAGACCGTCCTCGGCGACTTCCAACTGCTCACGGACGTCCTGGAGCATCCCGTACGCGGCTGCCAGTCGTGTCCGAGTCTCGAAAGTCGGATCGTGATGCGGGTCGTCGAAGTCGAGACGGGCGCGAGTCCAGTCGGCGGCAGAGGCGACGAGTTCGGTCAGCTCGGGCAGAGCCCCGACCAGTGCGCCGTTGACCTCCTCGATGATGCCCGCCACCTCATCGGGTGAGGCGTCCTCGTGGAGGCGAGAAATCATCCCGCGGACCGAGTACGGATCGGCGGAAGCGCTGGGCAGGCGCCTGACCTGCAGCGGCTTGTCGGAGCCCGGTGCCGCGCTGCGGTGGGCGAGCCGGATGTTGTGCTGCATGGCCGCACCGACGGCCTCGCCGATGCTGGAGTAGTACTCGGGCACGTTTGCCTCTTCGGATGGGTGGTCCTTGACGGGTGAGTCGAGCGGGGGCGCGCGACGTACTGGTGGCCGACGGCGGAGAGAGCGGCCGGGGTCACCATCGGGGGGTTGAGGCGCGCGGTGGGTGACCCGATGTAGTGAGCGGCGCCGTCTGAGAACTGGACGCCGAGGAGACCTTGGCTTGGTTCGCCGCAGGAGAAGTGGCCAGAGCGGCACCACGGTGATCACGCACGGTCCGAGCTGCGGAATAACTCGTCGAAGCGGCGCCGACGCGGCGTAGCTCGGCCTCGGAATCGACGAGTTCGGACTGGGCCGAGCTGATGAACTCCGAGGCGAAGCCGAACCGGTCGGCGAGCGCATACGCGTCCTCGTCCAGGTCGTTGACCTGTTCTCCCGCCGCTTCCAACGCCTCCCGGACACGCTCCAGCGCACCGTGCTCGGGGTGAAGGAGGTGGTCGACTGCGCGCTGAAGGCTGGCCCCGTCTTCGGCCGCACGGATCTGGTCCGTGATGCTGAGAAGTTCGGCTTCGGCGGCGTAGGGCCCCAGCGCATGCACCGGAGGGCTCATCCAGGCCGTGACGAGAGACGGCGGAAGGGTGACGTCATAGCGAGCGGCTCGAAGCATCTCGGCCGCATGGCTGGCGATGGCGACCTGGTCGGCGAGCGGAGTGGTGGTGGGCAGGCGATGGCGTCGGCCGTGCCAGTCGTCGATCTGCTTGAAACCGGCGTGACGGAGGAGCTGCGCGGAGAGGTCATCAGTAGCGCCCTTGGCAACGACGCTGCCGCTGAACTCGGACGTGATGGTGATCGAGGTAGGCACGGAAGTCTCCGGGGCAGAGGGAGCGAAAGACCCGTTGGAGGTGGGCCAGTGGGCAGAGTGTCCGGCAAATCTGGAGTTTGGTCCGGCCGAGAACCGCTGGTAGAGGCCGCACGGTGGCGGTCAGCCGGGTGCCCCGCCGCAGCAGGGCACCCGGTCGGTCAGAAGAAGGGATTCTCTGTCGGCCGGTCGGCCTCGGTGGCGGCTCGGAGCAGTTCGGTGAGGTCTTCGGGCTCGGACGACCTCTGGTCTATCCACCACCCGGCACGGGTCACCGTACGAGCGTTCTCCTCGATCTCCGCCCACTCCGCTTCGCTGGTCGTGCCTTCGGTGACCAGTGCGGTGTAGGCGTTGGTCAGGATCTGGTGACGACAGCGCACACCCCAGGGAACGGCCCGCTCGGTCCCCTCCAGGGGAGGCATCCGGTACTGCTCGGACCAGGCTTCGGACGCCGTCTGCTCCTCGGCGCGCTTCGCCTTGAGCCAGGCGGCCTTGTCCTGCTCGTCGCCCTCGTTCGAGGCGCGCCAGCAGTCCGTGCACTCCTGCCTGGCGAGCCACTCGGCGAAGCCGGCGCGGCGGTCGGCCGGTCGGTCGGACAAGTCGCGGTCGGCATGGTGACCGCAGGTGTGGTCGATAGGCCAGATCGTCTTCACGGCCATGGAAGGGCCTCCTTGAGGAATTGGATCAGCGGTCGCGGGAGTACGCGATGCGGGGGTCAACCGGCCGGACCGCCGGTGTGGTGACGGCGGCGGGGACCGGCGCCCTGCCCGGGATACCGGCACGGGCCGGGCTGGCGGCGAGCGCGGCGGCGCTCAACGGAGACGCGCGAGCGGGACCACGGCCGCGCTCACGGCCGACGGCCGGCGTGGCAGCAGGGCGGGGCCGAGCCGTCACCTCTTGAGCGAGGCGGGGCTGCACTGCGACCTGGAGCCCCGAACGGTGCAGGGCCACCGTGGCGTCGGCGACTTTCCCCTGCGCCTCGACGCGATCGGTGGTCGCGGGGAGCGTGTAGATGTCCAGGCTCGAGTTGTGCCGCCAGCCGTCCTCCACCAGCGCGAGCCCGCTGAGGCCGGAGACACGGTCGTCGAGGGCTGCGACGATGCCGAGCTGCGGGTGATCGGCGAAGGCGACGTCTGGTTCACCGAGCGGACCGCGGTCGCGTACCTGTGCCGTGTCGGGCGCCAGCGCAGGGTCAAGTGCGGCGTCCACATCGACCTGGTATCCGGCCTTGCGCAGCAGCTCGATGGCCCGGCTGGTACGGCCGTGCCCGTCACGGTTCTGGTCGGCCAGCGCGTACAACGTCGGCTGGTCGGGGACGGGATGGAAGTCGAATCCCTTGAGCATCCAGGTGCTGGCCGCGAGGTTCTTCGGGTTCGCGGCGACGATGCCGTGGACGGGGTGGTGGCCGAAGGCCAGGTCGGGCAGCACGTCGTAGTGGCTGGGCATGGCAGATCCATCCGAGGCGGGTGCGGTTGCAGGTGCGGGTGACGGGCGGATCAGTTCTGAGGGTGCGGTGCACGGAGGACTCCTGGATCGCGGTCGGTCAGAGCCGGGGGGCGGATGAGGAACTGGCCGACGGCGGCGCGGCCCGCGTGGAAGATTCCGGCGGCGGACCGGTCGGGAGCACGCGCTGGCCGACCGACGGCGAAGAGGCGAGAGCGACACTCGCCCGGGATGGAGCGGAGTCGGGCGGGAGCACGGTGGCGGCGCGCGCCTTGCCGGAACGTTCCTGCTCCTGGCGTGGTGGTACGCCAAGCTGGTCCAGGCGGGCGTCGACAGCGGAGAGGAGGTCCGGCACGCTGCCGCCGTGGCGCGCATGCGGACCGTCCGGCTCGGAGTTGTAGATCACCTCGTAGACGGCGGACCGGTGGCGGGTGACCATCCAGCTTTCCGGGGGCTCGGGGTGCTCGGAGGGTGGCTCCTGCGGCGGCGAGATGATCAGTGAACTGCCGTCGGGAAGCTCGGCGTGGACGATGTAGTCGCTGAGGCCGTACTCGACGGTGCCCTCCAGGCCGCGCTGCCCGAGCGCAGAACAGAGGGCGGCCTGAAGGCGACGCGGATCGGACGCGGCCGTCCGGGGCGGAGTTTCGTGGTGCATGGAGTTCTCCGTTGCGAACGCTCCGCCGCACGGCGGGAGCCGCCGGGGGCGTGGAGCTTGAAGGAGTGCGGTGGTCCATGAGGATCCGGTGATCGGGCAGTTTGGCGCTGCCGTGACTGTGTGCTATGGATCACCGCGAGCGACCGGGAGTCGGCGGATGCGATGCTGGCGGGACCTGGTGCGAAGAGGGTGATACGGCAGGGGTGTTGTGCGTCGAGCGGGTCAGGGCGACGCGAGCCCGCTCGGTCTGCGCCGGCCGTTCGGTGTCCGCTCGGTGAGCTAGGTATTCACCGACACGGACCAACGCCAGTCCCTGGTACCCAGTTCGTGTGCGTAGTGCCAGCCTTCGAAGAGCCCGGGTAGACACCCCCGACGGCAGCAAGCCCTTCGGGGGTGGGGTCAGAAGAAGGTCGTCAGCTCGACGCGCTTGTCATCCGGCTTGAACCGGAGTCCGATCGTGAAGGTCCGGTACCGCCCGTCCACCTCGACGTCGACCAGCGCCGTGTACAGCAGGTCCCCGTACTCGTTGAGGCGCAGGTTGTACAAGTGCCCCTTCGCCACCAGCTTGCTGACCGCGCCCTCCAACGCGGGCTGACTCAGGTGGAGCAGGCCGGCTTGCTCCATGGAGTCCCGGTGCTTACCGTCCTGGAGGTATCCGTACCGACCGGGGGTCATCCAGATGTCGGGTGCCTCCAGGTACGCGGCGTCAGGACTGAGCGTGGTAAGCGCCAAGCGGTTGTCCTCGCGGTTCATGCCGGTGAGGTGGCTGTTGATGCGGTAGCCGAGGAACGGCAGGAACTGCGTGTTGATCACTGCCGTGGGCGTGAAGCCGAGTGCTTCGAACGGCAGCTGCGCGCCGTTTGGCCCGTCGCCGTAGTCGCTTACACCTTCCAGGATCATGTCGCCCACGCGAAGACCAGAGTTCATCAGGGACAGACCCAGGTGCTCCTTGAGAGCGCTGCGGTCAGTGCAGTCGGCGTGCCCGATATAGGCAGGGTGCTCAGCAGCGCTGGCGGTAAGTGTGTTGCCCTGCTCCTCGGTCAGGTTCGTGACGTACACGACGTACACCTGAGAGGGGTGGACGACTGTGAACGGCTGGTGATAAACGACGGTCTTGTCCATGGCTGCCTGCACCTGGCCGGCAGAGTCGTGGAGGATATCGCCGCGCAGGATCGAGTTGACCGGGACTCCCTTCCGCAGCCGAGGTAGACCGGCTATCCAGGCCTCCGCCACGTCTATGCCGTAGAAGCCGCCAGAGCTCAGGGAGGCCACCGCGGAGTCGAAGAGGAGAGCGATCTCCCTGCGGCGGTGATCCGGTATCAGTGCCTTGGTGAGGCTGCTGTAGGCGATGCCCAGCTCGCCGAGGTTCCGGGTGAGCCGGAGGTGATCGGCGCGCATCATCCGGTGAAACATCTCGTCGGTCAGATCCAACGTGTCCCGCATAGCAGCGAGGACGACGCTGTTGTGGGTCGTTACCAAGGGGATGTTGAACGGTCCGGCCAGCAGCTCATCCCACGTCGTCGGGCTGTCGGCCATACCTTCCTCCTTGCATCGGGGTCGCCGTGTGAGTGGCGGACCACGAGGCTATACGGCCCAGTAGGCTCACAGCCTCTGATTTCGGCGGTAAACGGCCAGCCACGCCTCGGCCTGGTACCGCCAGCTCGGTCGCGGTTCTGGCAGCGCCGACATCGGTGCCCTCCGTTCGACAGACTCAGACGAACCCGAGCTCTCACCAGTACTGTTCTGGACGCACCACCCGTGAGTTTGACTACGAGCCCCCTTCGGAAAACTCGAACCCATGGCCTTTAGCTGCCATGCGGGCGTCTGTGTCGAACAGCTCCCGCTCGGCCGGGTGGAGGATGTGCTGGGTGATGAACGAGCGCCCGGCGACCTTCCACAGACCTCGGCCCTTGGTCAGGGCGGACACCGCCTGGGTCTCGACGCCGGTCAGGCCGAGCAGAGATGCAGCGGCGGCGAGCTGGTCAGGCTCCTGGCGGTAGATGATGCGCGTGCTGCAGTCCGCGAGGAGCCCCTCGGCAAGGACCCGGCCGCGCGACCCGGCGTCGCCCGCCGAGAGCAAATCGCTGAGGCGGTGGATCACCATCAGGTTCGCGATGCCCAGCCCTCGGGAGAGCTTCCACTGGCTCTGCATCCGCTCCAGCAGCCCGACGTGCCGCATCAGCCGCCACGCCTCGTCGTAGATCACCCAGCGCCGACCACCATCGGGATCACTGAGGGCTGACTCCATCCACGCGCTCGCGCACGTCATCGCGAGCACCAGTGCCGTGTCGTCACCGGAGCCGCCGAGACGGGAGAGATCGATGGACAGCATCGGTGTGGTCGGGTCGAACGACACGGTGCTCGGCGCGTCGAACATGCCGCTCAAGTCGCCGTGCACGAGACGTCGCAGGGCATGGGCGAGGTCTTGGGCGGCTGAACCGAGGTGCCCCGCCTGGTGACCGAGGGCCTGGTCGAGGCGTTCGGGGGAGCCGAGTACGTGGGCGATCTCGCCGAGCAGCGGCACCGTGCCCCGGGCGGCGGCGTCAGCGACGACCAGATCCAGGGCCAGGTCGAGGGCGGTGTGCTCCATCGGCAGCAGGTCGCGCTTCAGCACGGTGCGGGCGAGGCTGGCCAGCAGCAGCAGACGGCGCTTGCGAACCTCCGTGAACCAGTCCTCCTCGCTCACGGAGGCGGGGCGGGCCGGGGCGTCCAGCGGGTTCAACCGTCCAGGGAGCCCCGGGCCCAGGGCGATGCTGTAGCCGCCGAGGGCTTGCGAGACACCGGTCCACTCCCCCTTGGGATCGCAGGGGATGTAGATCCGGTAGCCGTGGGCGATCGACCGGGTGGCGATCGACTTCGCCAGCGCCGACTTGCCCATGCCGATGATGCCGGCCAGGACCGCGTTGGGGTTGGTGAAGCCCTCCACCCTGCCGCTGTTGTAGAGCGAGAAGGGGTCGAAGCAGAAGGCCGCTTCCGCGTGCACATCGCGGCCGATGAACACCCCTTCGGCGCCCAGGCCGCCCTCGGCCACGAACGGGTATGCGCCGCTGGCTGTGGCGGTGGTCATCCGGTGGGCGGGCAGGGCGAGCTTGCCGCCGCGGGCGGAGGCCGGACCGGGGCGACCGGCGAGCGGGTAGGTGGGCCGCAGATCCGGGTCGAGGGTTTGCTCGGCGCGGTGCTTGGGCGGGTTTCCGGCGAGGCGTGCCTGGCGGCGGGCTTCGGTGAAACCGGCTCGGGCGGCTCGCTGCTCGGCGCGCGTCGTCTTACGGGGCACGAACAGAGGGGAGGCGCTGGCGCGGGTACGGGGCATGAACGGTTCTCCAGGTGAGGGGTGGGTCAGCGGCGGACGAGGCCGGTGAACGGGGCGTGCAGGTCGGCCGGGGTGGTGCGCCGCCGCACGAGATGAGCGGTGCGCTGGTGGCGCTGGCAGATGGTCAGTTCCGGTGCTCCCTCCGGAAGACCGGCCTGGCACGCCTCCGGTGCGGGGATCTCGCCGGAGTCCGGCCGGGGCGCCGCGTGGTAGGCGGCGTGGAGGTGCTCGGCGGCCTGCCAGATGCGGGTGCGGGCGGTACGGAGCTGGTCGCCCTCGACCGC
Source organism: Streptomyces sp. JK94 (assembly GCF_053613315.1). Classification (NCBI taxonomy): domain Bacteria; kingdom Bacillati; phylum Actinomycetota; class Actinomycetes; order Kitasatosporales; family Streptomycetaceae; genus Streptomyces; species Streptomyces sp. JK94. The sequence goes on from NZ_JBSICH010000001.1 coordinate 231,613, forward strand.
GACGAGCTGCCCGGTGCGAGTGGCGTGGGCGACGAGCAGCCCGTACAGCGAGACGAGGTGCGCGTGCAGGGCGTCCAGCTCGGCCCGGCTGGTGACCAGCGGGCCGCCCGGGATGTTGAGTGCCCGGTGGAAGTCGAGCGCGGCGGTGGCGAAGGGCACGAAGTCCTGCGCGGTCGGGCTGGCGGTGCGGGACATGAGGGTGCTCTTTCGAAGGGAAGGGTCAGGCAGCGAGCGCAAGCGGCAGGGCGGCGGCGGTGAACGCCTCGGCCTGCTGCCAGGTCAGCGGCCGGAGATCGAGCTGGGCGCCGACAGCGGCGGTCTCCACGACGGCGCAGGCGGTGCGCAGTTCGTCCTCGGTGTCGGCCGAGACGGTCAGCAGACCGGTCAGGGCGACGTCGGCGTGCCCGGCGATGAGTTGGCGTTCGCGGGACTTGATGTCCTGGTACTCGATCGAGTCCGCCTCGGAGTCGACCTGGCCGCGCCGGGCCCGTTCGGCGGCGTCGGCGATCACGCTGGACTTCTTGCGCTGCACGTCGCGCAGGGCGGCGTCGAGGTTCTTCGGCTCGTAGGAGAGCGACAGCGTGCGCCGCACCCCGCCGGTGAACAGGAGCTGGTGCAGGAAGCCGGCGCTGGTCTCGGTCCGCGGCCAGTTCTCCACCCAGTAGGTGGCGTGCACGGCGGAGTCGGTGGCGATGTGGTCCGCCTTTTCGACGACCACGACGGGGCCGGCGGCGGCGGGCTCGGCCTCGGGGCGACCGGCCGTGGACCAGCGGTCGAGTGTCGCCAGCGCCTTCGGGTCGTAGGAGGTGCGCACCACGGCGGCGATTTCGCGTGCGGTGAGCCAGCCCGTCGGGGTGAGCCCCGCGGTCCGCGCCGCCTGGTCGAACGTGGAGGCGAGCTGGGCGAGGACACTGAAGGCACCGGTGAGACCGCCGCCAGCCTGGTTGATCAGCCGACGGGCCGCCTTGGTGTCCAAGGACACCGCGACGTACGCCTCGTGCGGGGCGGCTGCGGGGCCGGCGCTCTGGATCAGCTCGTTGTAGATCGCGCCGGCCATCGGGGTGTCGGGTCGGCCGTGCTCTTCCCAGTAGCGGCGCAGCGCGTCGCCGGAGTCGGGGATGGTGCGTTCGATCACCTGGATGCGGGCGATCTGCCCGGTACGGGCGAGGGCTGCCAGCGCGCGTCCCCAGCCGCCGACGTTGGCCTGCTGGGTGCCGGGGTCGAGCAGGGCGTAGGCGCGGGAGGAGACCTTGACCACAGCGGTCAGCGTCCCGGTGTGCGGGTTGTGGACGGCGCCGTATTTGCCATCGGGGGCAGTGGTCACGCGCAGGCTGGCAGCGGTGCCGGGGAGGTGGAGCAGTCCCTCGCGGGTCGGCCGGTGGGAGGGCCGGGTGAGCCAGACGAGCTGGCCTCGCATCCTGCGCAGCGCGTACCGGACGACGATCGGGGCCCAGTCCGCCAGAGCACGGCCTCGGTGGCGGACGAAGACGAGCAGGGCGATCACGGCCCACAGCGGGATGAGCTGGAGGGCGCCGACCACACCGCGGGCGAGGATCACGGCGAGAAGGAGAAGGCCGGTGAGTCCGGCGACGGCCAACTGCGGGACGGTCAGGCCGAGCAGGACGCCGCGCCTGCTGCGGTGCGGGAACTTCACGGTGGGAGTGGAGGACTGGTGCTTGCCGGACATGGTGGTTCCAGACGGTGGGAGCGGGCGGAGGACGGGGCGCGCGGCGCTCTTCTGGACGTCATGGCGGAACCTTCCTGCTGGTGGGGCGGCGGGGGCGGGCCGTGGAGTGCGGCCCGCCCCCCCGGGGATGTGGGTCAGGAACCCGACGGCGGCTGGGTGGGATACACCCAGTTCGTCGACGTCGCGGAGCCGGTGGCCGACGGTCCGGACGCGGACGCCGGAGTGCCCGAGGCCGAAGGTCCGGGGTCGGCTGGCGGCATGGAGGTCATGTCGCCGCCCGGAGCCGATGCGGCTGCGAGGTGACCGGAGCCGCCCGCAACGTCTTGGGCAGTCGATTCGGACCCTTCCGGTTCGTCCTCGCCAGGACGTGTGATCAGTGGCGGGATCCCGGGGCGCTGGATCAGAGCCCGGCCCTTGTCGCCGCTCGCGTCCGGGTCTTCGCCGTACCGGAAGCGGGTCTGCTGCTTGGGCGGCCCGGCGTTGATGCCCTCCTTGCTGAGGGTGCCACCGGACGGGTTGATGCCGGAGGCGACGCCATCGGTCCCAGCGCCCGGGACCTGGTTCGGACCCTGCGGAGCGGGAGCGCCGGTACCGGCCCGCAGTGCGAGGCTGCCTGCGGTCTTCGCGGCTCCTGCGGCGACCGCCATGCCGGCGACACCGGTGCGGTGCATGTCGTCGTGGCCGCCGCTGTCACTGGCCCAGTGGACGAACTTGTACGTCGCGTAGGGGCAGAGCAGCACCAGGACCATCACGACGATGCCCGCCATCGCGTCGGACAGGGCTGCCATTCCGTCGCTGGCGTCGCTCTTGCCCATGGCGGAGACGCCGATGAGGAAGACGACGGTCATCAGGAGCTTGGAGACGATCAGGGTGCCGGTGGCCTCGATCCAGCCGCGCCGCCACCGCTTGGCGACCTCCCAGCCCCCGCCGGCCCCGGCGAACACGGCGAGCGCGACCATGATCAGGACGCCGACCTTGCGGGCGACCATCACGCCCCAGTAGAGGAAGGCGCCGATCGCGCACCCGAAGGCGACCAGTGTGGAGACGCACCAGCCGAGTCCGTACATCGCGCCCATCTGGTCGACCTTGACCACGCGGCGAATCGCATCGTCGATCGAGGTGTTGGCCGCTTGGAACAGCCCGTCGGACAACGCGTCGACCACGGTGATGGCGACGGTGGTGAAGGCGATGGCGGAGAAGCTGAACAGGACCCCGGTCATGGTGCCGAACGCGGCCTTGGCGAGGGCACGTTCGTCGCGACGCCAGGCCGCGGTCATGAGCTGGATGCAGAAGATGCCGACGGTCAGGACGAGGCCGATGGGCAGCAACAGCTCGTAGTTGTCCCGGAACCACCCGGCATTGAGATCGATGGCCGTCGTCTTGTTGACGGCCTTGGCGGCCAGGTCGGCCGCGCTGGCCGCCAGCTCGCCCGCCGACTTCGCGATCCACGCGCCGAGACCGTCGGTGACGGTGCCGGCGGGGTTGGTGGCGAAGTCGACGGCGCCACACACCTTGTCCATCAGCGGGAAGTCGCAGACTCCCATGGGTCGTACCTCCGTTCTGGGGCGAGGGTCAGGGCGCGACGGACGGCATGACGCCGACCAGGGCGCAAGGGCGGTTGGGTCGGCACTGGACCGCGAGGGTGGTGGAACGGCTCTCCGCGCCGCCGGCGGACGAGCCCTTCCAGCGAATCGACTGCTTGCCGGAGACCGTGACGGCGTAGACGTACGCCTGGGTGATCGCCCCGGGGTCGTCCTGGAGGGCCTGAGTGAAGGCGTGCGGGAAGTGCCCCTCGTTGATCTTGGCGGTGGCGACCTGCTTGTTGGCGGCCATCTCGCTCCACAGCACGGCCGAGGGGACCACTCGGTCGACGGAGGCCGGATCGGCGTACTTCGACTCCGTAGTCAGCCAGCTGCGCAGCGCCTTGCGCAGTTCGGGCTGCGAGTACGCGCGGGTGTCGTACGACCACAGCGCTGCTGCGGCGGCCTTCCCGTACGTGATCGGGTCGTGGGTTTTCGGCGGAACGGGAAGAGCGCGGGGCCGGGTGTGCGGTCCGGACGGCGCCGCGGACGATGAGGACGCGGTGGGTGAACTCGGCGGTGGCGCCGCAGGATCGGAGGGGCTTCGACTCTCGCGGGTGAGGTATGCAGCCAGGCCGGCGAGGGCGACGAGCACCGCAAGGACGGCAGTGCCGAGCAGCGCCCGGCGGCGCACGCGAGATGCGCCGCCGGGGTGGGTGGAGTGCTGAGCCATCAGTGGACCTGCGTCCCGAGCGTCGAGAAGAACGCCACCACACCGTTGGCCGCTCCGAGCAGAAGGGCCGCGCCCGCACTTACCAGCACGCCCTTCTTCCCGTTCGCCTCGGCCTGGTGACCACCCGAGTGGTGACCCCAGGCCCACACGCCCGCACTGACGGCGAGGGCGCCGACCACGGCGACGAGCCCGAAGAGGTTGATCGAGCCCATTACCTGCTTGAGGACGTTGAGGCCAGGGAGCCCGCCCTCGTTCGGCTTGATTCCGGGGTCGTAGGCGAGCTGTATGGCCTGGTCAGCGAGATACATTGGAACTCCAGTTCGAGTGAGTGCACGCCAAAGCCCGGCGGGGCGAACCAGCGGTGCGAGGGGGAGGTGAGGAGAGGGAGGAGCGCCGGCGGTCAGACGACTCGGCGGGCCGCGAGAATCCGCGATTTCCAGGACGCGACGGTTGTGATTCGTACGACGTCACCGGTGTGCGGGGCGTGCACGATCAGGCCCTGTCCGATCGCCATCCCGACGTGTTCCGGTACGGCGGCCGTCCCTTCGGTGAAGAGGAGGTCGCCCGGCTTGAGGGCATCGACCGAGACGGCCTTGCCGTCCTTGACCTGCGTGTACGTGGTCCGCGTCAGGGTGACCCCGGCGGCCTTGTACGCGGTCTGCATCAGGGAGGAGCAGTCGCAGCGGCCCATCGGGTTCTTGCCGTGGGAGTCGGTGCAAGTGCCGCCCCACTGATACGGGGTGCCGAGCTGGCCGAGCGCCCACCGGATCGCCGTCTGCACCTTCGGCGGCGCGGAGGCGGGGATCTTGTACTCGTCCGGCAGGGCGCCCGCCGGGATGGTGCCGAAGTCCGTCCCGTCGCCGTCCGACGAACAACCGCCCGCGGAATCTGAGGAGGGGCTGCCGGTGTCGGCAGAGGCGGACGGCGGCGGGCTCGGCGATCCACCGTCGGCCTTCTGCAGCAGGGGCTCGATGGCCTTCTGCAGGGCGGTGGCCAGCGGCTCCCACTTGGCGTACGCCTCGGGGAAGCCCGACTTCTGCACCGCCTGGGCGGCCTGGGTGACAGAAAGGGACTGCCAGCCGGAGACCTTCTTGAGCCCCTCGTAGAACTTCGTCGAGGCGTGCACCGGGTCGAGGATCTGGCTGGCCGTGCCCCAGCCCATCGACGGCCGCTGCTGGAAGAGACCCAGCGAATCGCGGTCGCCGTAGGTCAGGTTCCGCAGACCGCTCTCCTGCAGCGCGGTCGCCAGGGCGACGACCTGCCCTCGGGCGGGGATGTTCATCGCGACGCCAGTGGCCTGGATCGTCTTGGCGTTGGGCACCTGATCGGCAGGTGCGTCCAGGCCTGGTACGGAGACCGAGCCCTTGTCACCGCCGTCCAGGATGGCCTTCACCTGCTTGGCGACGGCGGAGACGTCCACACGCTGTGCACCGTCGGTCGAGCACGAGGCCGAGGCGGTCCCGGCACCGATGGCAAGGACCGGCAGTGCCAGCAGGAGTGGTCCGGTGGCGCACAGACCGACGAGGGCTCCCGTCGTCTTCTTCACGGCCGCCACCGTTCAGCACGACGGCGGTGCGGACCAGGCGACGGAGGTGGGTCGGAGCGCGGGTGTTTCAGGGCATGCTGCATCGCAGCGACTCCTTGGTGTTCGTAGGAGGCGCGGTGCCGACTTCTCGTGCAAAGCCGTCGGCACCGCGCCGATGTGCATCCGCCTTTCGGCCGGCCCGGGTCAGCGGAGTTGGTAGCTCCTGGACGCCGGTCTCAGGTCATGCGCGGCAGCCAGCCGCGCTCGTAATCTCAGGCAGTGCACAGGAGCCTCCTCACGGCGCTCGCGGGCAGATGGGCAACATGCCTCCGACGCTGCTCGATTGGACGAGACGGCACGGATAAGCACAGCTCAGCGGGGTGGAGCAGCGCTCCCTCCCGGTGGCACGGCGAGACAGTAGACCGGGATTCCGGCCACACCAAACGACTGCGGTCCCGGGGCCCGAAGCGGGGAGTCGCCTCGTTAGGTGCGGCCGGAATTCGCCGTTAACCTCCGCTGCCACCTCGCACCGGATGCACACCGTTGAGTGCTGTCCGGAGCAGGTCCAGACTCCACCGTGCCCGAAGAGAGGCCCACCCCATGAGCTACACGCTGCACCGAGGCGATGCCCTGACCGTCCTGAAGTCCCTCCCGGACGAGAGCGTCCAGGCGGTGATCACCGATCCGCCGTACAACTCCGGGGGGCGCACCAGCTCCGATCGAACCGGCCGTACCGCCCGTGCCAAGTACGTCACGAGCAACTCGGCGCACGACCTCGCCAACTTCCCGGGAGAGAACCGCGACCAGCGCTCCTACCGCTCCTGGCTCACCGCACTGCTCACCGAGGCGTACCGGGCCTCGACCGAGCACGCGGTCGCGATGGTCTTCACCGACTGGCGACAGGAGCCGACCACCTCCGACGCACTGCAGATGGCGGGGTGGACCTGGAGCGGCACGATCCCGTGGATCAAGCCATCCAGCCGGCCCCGCAAGGGCGGGCCGAAGCAGGACTCGGAGTTCATTATCTGGGGCGTCAAGGGCTCCCTCGACAACACCCGCGACCTCTACCTGCCGGGCCACTACATCGCCTCCCAGCCCCGCAAGGGCCGGGTTCACATCACCCAGAAGCCGGTCGAGGTCATGCAGCAGCTCGTCCAGGTCTGTCCCGAGGGCGGCACCGTCCTCGATCCCTTCACGGGCAGTGGCTCCACCGGGGTCGCGGCACTGCGTGAGGGACGCCGCTTCGTGGGCGTCGAGCTGTCCGCGCACTACGCCGACGTCGCCGAGGCGCGGCTGCGGGCCGAACTGACGAAGGACGACTTCGAGCTGGCCGGACCGGAGGCATAAGCGTGAGAGCGTAGACGCCGAGGCCGACGGCCCGCAGATGCAAAAGAGGCGGCTGGTGCATCGACTAACCGATGCACCAGCCGCCCCTCCTGTTGCGTCAGACAGCCTCGAATGCGCGCCGGATTAGCGGCGCCGCCTTTTCCAGGACGGCTGCCGAGACGACGCGGACCTCCAGGTCGCCGGTCCCGAGGTGTCCGATACCGCGCATGTCGCGGGTGAAGCCCTCTTCCAGCTCGACCGTGTCCGGGTCGAGTCTGAGATACATCAAAATCGCCTCGTGCTTCGGGCGGAAGATCACCGAAGCCACGTTCACCAACCGCCGGTAGGCGATGTAGTGCCGCAGCGGCGCCACTTCCACCTCGCCCCAGGCCGTGAGCGCCTCGTCCAGCTCTACGTACAGGTCCCGCAGACACTGCGGGACGCGGCCGGCGCTCGCCGGCGGAGGATCCACCGGTACCGTCGGTGCGCCGGCGGCCGCCGCGTCTCGCTCCCGGGGCCGCCGCGACAATACGGCGGCGGGCATGCCGGGCGAGGAGTCGACGAGCCGCAGGCTCAGCAGCCCGCCCTCGAAGACGCGGTAACGCACAAGGTCGATCCGCTCGGGCAGCCGTTGAACGGCCACACGATCGTGGTGAGAGAAGCCGGCCGCGATACAAACCACCCGCGGCCGACGCCAGTCGATCGACTCGGCGGCCTCCGCGCCCAACACCTTCCGGACCAACGCCTCGAACTCGTGGTGCGCCGACTCCAACCAGGACAGATAGGAGACGGCCTGCGAGAGCACCCCGCTGTCCGAACCCTTCTTGAACTCGATCAGCGCAGGCGCGCCGTTCTCGTCCAAGCCGAGCGAGTCGATACGGCCACGGTGCCACGGTCCGGTCGGATACTCGGATGCGAGGAAACGGATACCGAGCATGGACTCCATGCCGGCCTCGATCCGGCGCTGCAACTGGACCTCCAGGGCCACTGTCGAGCCGCGCAGCTCGACGTCCCGGCCGTCGGCATCCAGCCGGAACAGCTTCAGGTCGGTCACCAGTGTCCCCCTCGGCGTGATCTTTACAGGAGAGGCAATGGAAACCGGGCACGTGGCTATTCCCTGTCCCCGCCGGATTCTGCCCGGCTGTGTCCGTCGGACTGCTCTCACACGCGCAGCCTGTTGACCTCGCAGCCGGGACGGAGCGGGGCGGCGGTCCCGTAGCCGTGGCCGGGCATTCGGGCTGGATTCCGGAGCTGGTCACGGTCCGGTGTGATCACTTCCTCCCGGGTGGCACCGGTCAGTAGGCTGTAGCGGTCATTCGTAGGTGTCCGTGTCCTTTGTGCTCTGCTTCTTCCGCGGCAGAGCCAGGGCCGTGCGCCGACGAGGGTGTTCTTTTCTGGGGGAGACAGGGGGTGTGCGGTGAGCGGCGCGGCTCTGCCGTCGCGTATCGGTCCGTACCTCGTCGAGCGGCGGCTCGGCGCGGGCGGGATGGGGGAGGTGTACCTCGCCTACTCGGTCGCGGGTGAACCGGTCGCGGTGAAGGTGATCCGGCCCGACCGCACGGATCCGCACACACGCGCCAGGTTCGAACGCGAGGCGACGATCGCGCGCACGATTTCGGGAACGGGGCGCGTGGCCCGTTTCATCGAGGCGGATCCGTTCGCCGAGCAGCCCTGGCTGGCCATGGACTACGTCCCTGGCCGCCCGCTGTCCGATGTCGTGAAGGACCAGGGGCCCCTGTCCACACCGCTCGTGGCGAGCCTCGGCGCGCTGTTGGCCGAGGGGCTTTCCGCCGTGCATGACGCGGGTCTGGTGCACCGCGACCTGAAGGCGCAGAACGTCGTCCTCGGAGACTTCGGCCCGGTGATCATCGACTTCGGGCTCGGTGCCTTCGTCGGGGCGTCCAAGGGCTCGCTCACGCAGGCCGGCATGGTCATCGGCACGGTGCGCTGCATGCCGCCCGAGCAGGCACTGGGGGAGCTGGAGGTGACGCGGGCCGCCGACGTGTACGGGCTGGGTACGGTGCTTCTGTACGCGGCGACCGGACACTACCCGTACGACGGCGCCCGATGGGAGGCGGTGGCCGCGCAGGTGGTCAACGCCGAGATCGGCCCCGATTTGTCCGGGCTGCCCGATGAACTGGCCCCCGTCGTGTCGGCCATGCTGGCGCACAAGGCCGACGACCGCCCCGCCCTGGCGGAGGTGACCCGGCAGTGTGCCGATCTGATGCGGCTGCTCGGCACGAGCCCGGCCCGGGCACGGCGCTCTCTGATCCAGGAGACCACGCCGAAGGACGATCCCACGATGGTGCTGCCCCAGCCCGACTCGCCCATGCTGGACCGGCTCGACTCACTGGAGCGGCTGCTGCGCGAGGAGTCGGCGTCGCAGGCGGTGAACGCCTTCGCCCCGCCTTCCGACGTTGAATCCGGCCCGGACACCTCCGATTCTCCGGCCGAGACCGATGTCGGCAACGGCGCGGAGACCCTGCCCCCGCCCTTGCGGAAGCCCGAGTCAGAGCCAGAGCCGGAGCCGCCCGCGCCCGGGAGTGGCGACACGGCTGAACCCGCGCAGCGAAGGGGGCGTCCCCCCGCTTCCCGGCGGGTCGCCGACGAACTGCGCAAGCGCTACGCGACGGGGCCGGCGCTCGCCTGGTCGAAGCGCTGAGCCACCCCGCTCTTCCTCCCTCTTCTCGACGAGGCCGGTCCAGGGGGCAACCGGCCCGGGGATACGAAGGGAGGCACGGGCACACCACACATCTCGATCGAGTACACAGTCCACAGAGGAGCACCACGTGACCACGGCGATGCAGCCCGAGGTTCCTGAGGCGCGCGACGCCGATGCGGCGCGGTCGGCGTACCCGGCCGGTGCCAAGCCGACCTTCGCTCCCGGCGCCCAGGTGCGCATCCGCCACGAACAGTGGCTCGTGAAGTCCGTCGCCGAGTCCCGCGACGGACTGATGGTCGAGGTCAGCGGGGTGTCCTCGTTCGTGCGGGGCACGGACGCAGTCTTCTACTCCGGTCTCGACCAGATCGACGTACTCGATCCGCGCAAGACCCGGCTCGTGCCCGACGACACCTCCAGGCACGCCAAGGCCCGCCTCCATCTGGAGGCGGTCATCCGCAAGACCGCCCTGCCACAAACCGAGCACGGCATCGCGCTCGCCGACTCCTTCCTCATGGACCGGCAGGAGCACCAGCTGCGCCCCGCCGAGTTGGCGCTGTCCATGCGTAACCCGCAGCCCCGGCTGCTGATCGCCGACGTGGTCGGTCTGGGCAAGACACTGGAGATCGGCGTCACGCTCTCGGAACTGATCCGGCGTGGGCGCGGCGAGCGCATCCTCGTGGTCACGCCCGCCCATGTGCTGGAGCAGTTCCAGCGCGAGCTGTGGACCCGCTTCGCCCTGCCGCTGGTCCGCTTGGACTCCACAGGCATCCAGCGCATCCAGCAGGAGATCCCGGCGGGCCGGAACCCGTTCGCCCACTTCAAGCGCGTCATCGTCTCGGTCGACACCCTCAAGTCGGCGACGTACGCCCACCACCTGAAGAACATCACCTGGGACGCGGTGGTTATCGACGAGTCGCACAACCTCGTGAACAAGGGCACCCGCAACAACCGTCTCGCAGGCCGCCTCGCCGAGCAGACCGACGCACTGATCCTGGCCTCCGCCACTCCGCACAACGGCGATGCCGAATCCTTCGCCGAGCTGATCCAGATGCTCGACCCGGCGGCGATCGCCGACGCCAGGAATTACAAGGTCGCCGACCTCGACCACCTGTACATCCGGCGTACCAAGACCGACCGCGAGGTGCGCGACGGCCTCAAGGACAAGCCCTGGGCCGCACGCGGTCCCTCCCTGCCGGTGCCGGCTCCGGCGACGCCGAAGGAGGTCGCAGTCCTGGAGAAGCTCGAAAAGGAGTGGACCCCGGGCGACCCGAATCGTTCGTCGATCTGTGCTGAGCCGGTTATCGCCTACGGTTTCCTGAAGGCGTTCCTCTCCTCACATGTCGCACTGCGGAAAACCCTCGCCAACCGCCGTGCCTACCTGGACGATCCGAAGAGCCGTACGGTGAAGGGCAAGGCCAGGACCGTGCCGGACACCCCCGAACGGCGCGCCGCTTTCGCCGCCGAGAGCAAGGCCCTCGCGGAGCTGGAGGCGCTGGTCGCGGACTTCACCGACCAGGACTCCGCCAAGCTCGACGCACTCGTCCGCACGCTGAAGGACGACCTCGACGTCGGCCCGCACTCCGAGCGCCGCGTCGTCATCTTCTCCGAGCGGGTCCACACGCTGGACTGGCTGGCCGAGGAGGTCCCGGCCCGGCTGGGCTTCAAGAAGAAGAACCCGGCCAAGCCCGACAAGACGCGGCCGTGGAAGGCGTACGGCGGTGCCGTCGAGGTCATGCACGGTGCCACCACCAACGAGCAGCAGCAGCGGGAGATCGTCGACCGGTTCGGTCGGCGCGAGGAAGCGGTGCGGCTGCTGTTCACCGGCGACATCGCCTCCGAAGGCGTCAACCTGCACCACCAGTGCCACGACCTCATCCACTACGACCTGCCCTGGTCCCTCATCCGCATCGAGCAGCGCAACGGACGCATCGACCGTTACGGGCAGGCGGTCAGTCCCGAGTTCCGTGCGCTCACCCTCACCGCCGACGTTCCCTGGCGGCGAGACGAGGAGACCGGCGAGACGCTCACCCTCGACGACCGACTTGTCGGCACCCGTCTGCTGCGCCGCGAGGCCCAGGCGCACGAGATCGAGACCGGCGAAGGCAGCGCTGAGGCCGTCACCGGCCTCTACAACGACAAGAAGGAAGAGGACCGCCTCACCCGCGACCTCATCAAGGGCGGCACCGTCGAGCGTTCCATTGCACAGTCCCAGCAGGAGTCCGGCGGGGTCCTCGCAGGACTCCTCGCCGGTGTCAACGCCCGGCTCGCCGACCCGACGGCCGCTACCGCCACTCCCGGTACGGCCCCGGTGCCCGAGGCCGATGTACCCCACGTCTTCGCCGACACCAAGGCGTACTTCCACACCGCCGTGGACCTCATCTACCCGCAGGCCGAGCGCGAGGCCCTCGACTGGAAGCCCGAGACGGCAGGTGGTCGCATCGAGTTCACCCCGCCCGACGACCTGCAGTACCGCTTCCGGGAACTGCCGAAGTCGTACCTGGAGCAGGAGAAGATCCTCACGACACCCAAGTACGACGGCACGCTGCGCATCACATTCGACAAGCGGTACGCCGCCGACCGACTGGAGGTCGCCCGCAACGCCAAGCAGGGCAAGACGGACGAGCCCACGTCGCAGTGGCCCAACGTCTCCTACGTCTCTGACATCCACCCCGTGCTCGACTGGGTGACGGATAAGGTCCTCGCCAAGCTCAAGTACGACGAGGCGTTCGTCCTCGCTCACCAGCCCGACGCAGGCAAAGCCCAACGGATCGACGCCGCTCTGCCCGCGGCCCTCACCGGCCCGGTCTACCTCCTCCAGGGGGTCTACTCCAACGCGGCGGGCAAGCCGACGGTCGTGGAGTGGATGGCCGTCACCGGCCTCGCCGAGGCCGCTCCTCGCGTATGGCGCATGGACTCGGCGTTCCTCGCCGCCTGCGGCGTGGGCCCCGACATGCCCGGCCGAGGCCGGCCTGTCAACCCCGACCTCCTCCAGGAGCTCGTCCCCGCAGCCGTCGACGCGGCTGAGACCCACCTGCGCGAGCGCCGCGCCGACTACGACAAGCAGGTCGACTCCTACCTGGCCCCGTACGAGGACCGGGTACGGGTCTGGGAGCAGGGCGCCCTGATCGCCGTGGGCAACCAGGAGCGCCGCCGCAAACAGGTGTACGACACCGCGGCGCGGCGCCGCGATCTGGTACGCCGGCTGCGGACCGACGGCGACCCGATGCTGCGGGTCCTCGCCGTTCTCGAACCCCTCCACGCCACCACCGTCTCCGCCGCATCCGCTGAGGAGTCCCCGCGATGAGCTACACCTACGACTCCTTCGCCAACCGCGGCGAATACCTCTCCGCCCACTACTTCAGCGAGGAGCTCGAGAACACCCTCAAGAAGAGCAAGGCGGGCGACGAGGGCCTGTTCACCCTGTGGACCAGCCGCGAGACCGACCCCCACGACCCGCAACCCACTCCGCGTGAGCTCATCCCCCGACTCCGCGGTGAGTACTTGGCCACCGTGCGCCCCTTCCTGGCCTCCCGCGCCCAGCAGGAAGAACTCGACAGCACCTACGACGACCCCACGGGAGAGTGGGCCGAGCACCTCACTACCTGGCACACCGCCGTCCTCAAGGCCCTCGGTTACGGCGGTGACCGGCCCGAGCCGATCACTGTGCACAACGCGGGCAGGGAGTACGAGCTCCAGGTCGCCTGGCACGGCGACGACATCCTCGCCGTCGACTGCGGCTGGACCGCCAAACTGGACGACGCCCTCGACCCCGAGAAGGCCGGGCAACTCCTCCACTCCCTCAAGACCGCCGACGGCCTCCTCGAAGTAGGCGAGAAGCTGGCGGGCTGGCTCTTCCAGAGCGAACTGCACGAGCCCGGCGGCGAGGGACCCCGCTTCATCCTGCTGCTCTGTGGTGGCGTACTGGTTCTCGCTGACCGCAACTCCTGGGCCGAAGGCCGCTATCTCGCTGCCAACCTGGACGCGGCCCTCGCCCGCAACGACACGGCGAAGGCTGGCGAACTCGCCCTCTTCTCCGCTCTCTTCGCCCGCGACATGCTGACGCCCCGCCCCGACGGCAAGGGCCGACGCATCGACGACCTGCAGAAGGCGTCCCGTGACAACGCCGTCGGCGTCAACTCCGAGCTGCGCAAGGGACTCCAGCGCTCGGTCGAGATCATCGCGAACGAGGTACTCGCCCGCCTGCGCGAGGCGGAGGTCGAGCCGCGGGAGATTGAGGACCTCAAGAAGGGCCCGTTCGCCAAGCAGCTCACCCGCGAATCCCTGCGCTACCTCTACCGCATCCTCTTCCTCCTCTATGCCGAGGCCCGCCCCGAGCTGGGCATCCTGCCTGCCGACGACTCGACGTACCAGACCGGGTACTCGATCGCCCGGCTGCGTGAACTGGTGGCGCGAGAGCGAAAGTTGGTCGAGGAGGACAGCCGAGGCGGCTTCCACCTATACGCATCCCTTGACGTCCTCTTCAACAAGGTCAACTACGGCCACCGTCCGCACGGCACCGAAGCTAATGACGACAAGCCCGCCGAGGGACGCAGCGAACTGCGCGGCCTACGCTTCGAGCCGCTGCGCAGCGAGCTGTTCGACCCGAAGTCGATCACGCTCATCGGTTGCCGTGTGCTGGACCCCCGCTGGGATGAGGACGATGACGAGCAGCCACGATGGCTGGACCTGCGGCTGCGCAACGAGGCGCTGCACGAGGTTCTACGCCTGCTCACCATGAAGGAGGCGGGCCAGAAGGGCAGACAGGGCGGCTTCATCTCTTACCGCAACCTCGGCATCAACCAGCTTGGCGCCGTTTACGAGGGCTTGATGTCCTACACCGGCATCATCGCCGACAAGGAGCTCGCCGAGGTCGCAAGGCCGGGCGAGAAGCGGGGCGGCAAGCAGTACGGCGATCCGGAGAAGGGCTCGTGGCTGATTCCCGCGGACCGGCTGGGGGACTACCCGGAGAACACCTGGGTCGTCTACTCCGCCCAGGACGCCGAACAGCACGGCCTTCGCGGTCCGAAGAAGTACGCGGCTGGCGAGTACGTCTACCGACTGGCCGGACGCGACCGAGAGACGTCCGCCTCGTACTACACGCCGGAGTCGTTGACGAAAGTCACCGTCGAACTGGCTCTCAAGCACCGGCTCACGGACGAGACGCGGGCGAGCGACCTCCTGAAGTACACGATCTGTGAGCCCGCGCTCGGGTCCGGCGCGTTCCTCAACGAGGCGATCAACCAGGTCGCTGACGAGTACCTCAAGCGGCGGCAGGAGGAGCTTGGCGTCAGCCTGGACGCGTCGAAGGCGCTGGACGCGAAGCAGAAGGTCAAGGCATACATCGCGCTGCACAACGCGTACGGCATCGACCTGAACGCGACGGGCGTCGAGCTCGCCGAGGTGTCGCTGTGGCTGAACACCATGCACCCCGGTATGCGCGCACCATGGTTCGGACTGCACTTGCGGCGCGGCAACTCGCTGATCGGGGCGCGGCGTTGGGTGTACGAAGCGGACCGCATCAAGAACGAGCGGACCGTCGGCGGTACGACGCCGGTCAAGTTGCCGTTCCGCGACACGGAGGGCGAAGGTGCGGAGCAGGCGCTGCCCGAGGGGGCGGTGCACCAGTTCCTGCTGCCCACGCCGGGGTGGGGCGCGGTCGCCTTGGTCAAACCAGCAAATCCTGCGGGCAATCTCATCGGGCAGTTGGCCAAGCCGGAACTCGACCGACTTACAGAGTGGCGAAAAGCGGTAGGTGCTAAACCGAAGGCCACGGGTGGCAAAGGGAGCCAGCTCGCGCGGCTACAGGAGGCGGCCAAGCGTGTGGAGTTCCTGTGGCAGCTCGTCGCCAAGCGGATGGAGCTGAGTGAGCGCGAGATTGCCCGCACTATCGACGTGTGGGGAGCCGGGCAGGAGGAGGATGAGGAGGAGTACGCGTTCCTACGCCGTGACAAGAGGAACGCGGAGGGGGACTCCTTGCCGCTGACCAAGGAGCAGGTCTTCCAGGACTTGTTCGAGGCAGAAGGTTCTCCGTACTGGCGGCTCAAGCAGGTCATGGACGCGTGGTGTGCGCTGTGTTTCTGGCCGCTGGACCAGGTGGGGCTGCTCGATGGGACGGACGTAGAGTACGAGACGCCACCGGTGGTGGCAGTCGATGCGCTGTTGTCGTCGGGGGTGCCGCAGGTGGGCGAGATGGAACCTGCGCCTGCACCTCAGTACGTCGAGAGTGGGCTGCTGTTCGCGCTGAACGGGGACCAGTTGGCCTTCGGAGAGAGCGCGGACGAGAGTGAACTGGTCGAGAAAAAGCAGATCAAGAGGCGTCGTGAGCCGGCGCCACCGAAGAAGGGCGGCGGGACGGCGCAGCGCCGCCCCGTTATCGCTCTGAAGGACCTGGACGACTGGCTTGCCTTCCTGGAATCCATGGTTGGTACGGGGTCGGTCCCGGAGGAAACGTTCGCCACCTCGGTTGACTCCCTGGAGGAGTTGAAGGTCCTCGAAGGGGCCATCCAGGGCGAGATGGGCATGGACGATGCTCGAAAGGCCGTGGATACGCGGTATCCGTGGATGCGGGTGGTGCGGGATATCGCGAAGGAACAGGGGTTCCTGCACTGGGAACTGGACTTTGCGGGTGTATTCGCGAGTGAAGCGGGAGGTTTCGACCTCCAGGTTGGGAACCCGCCTTGGGTGGAGATCAAGTTCAACCGTACAGCCAGTTTCTCTGAGTTCGAACCCCACCTGACGCTGCAGGAGAGCCTTACCAAGGAGCGCGAGGCAGAGTTGCGCGAGCGTGTCATGCAGGTGCCCGAGTGGCGCATCCGGGTGCTCCGAGACGCGGCCACGGACACGGCGCTGGCGAGTTTCTACTCCAGTGCGGTCGTGTACCCGATCCTCGCGGGGACACCGGCGCACCTGCACCCGCGCTTCATGAGCCAATGCTGGGACCATGCGGCCGCTACAGGTGCCATCGGGCTCGTACACCCCGATGGTCACCTGAAAGGCAAGCAGAACCGGCGCATCCGTGCGGAGGCGTATCGCAGACTGCGTGTGCACGGAGCTTTTGTGAATGTCTCGAATTGGGCATTCCCGCGACCTGTTGGAGACAAGAAGGACTTTGCAGCCAACATCTACGGCCCTCGTCAAGAGGTCAACTTCAAGCACCTGAGCTTCCTCTACAGGGCCGATGTGCTCACAGATTCCTTGCGGCACGACGGATCTGGTCCGGAACCGGGTCTAAGGTTCGACGGGCAGTACGACACCCGGCCGCACCGGGCGCGGATCATCAACGTGAACGCAGAGACTCTCGACCTGTGGAGTGAGCAGCAAGGCGGAGAGTCCCCGGCGTCGGAGGCGGAGATGATGTATCCGCTGACGCAGAGTGAGCAGACTGCGGTCGCTCTGATGGCGAAATATCCCGTCCGGCTCTCCCGCGACGAGATCAGCATGAGCCGTGGCTACGACGAAGAGCGCGACCGTACTGCGGGATACATTAACTACCGAAGCCAGCGTCCAGATGCCTGGGATGAAGTGATCCTGCACGGTCCGCACATCGGTCCTGGAACGCCTTTCTGCAAGGAAGACCCCGAGCTTAGATCAGAGGGGGCGCGGATCGACCTGACCACAATCCCAGCCGACTTCATTCCCGCCACTAAGATGGCCAGGTCATGCGATCGGGACAGGTTCGAGTCCATGGCTATGGTGTGGAGGGACTGGCAGGGGCAGCCACATGCCCGCCACTACCGCTTGGCCTTCCGGCGCCGGAACGATGGGAAGACGGAGAGGGTTCTGCAAGCCGGGATCATTCCTCCAGGGCCCACCCATGTATATGGCCTCCTCAGTCTTGCCTTCCGGAATTGGCAGCATTTGCTGCTAGTCGCTGGCTTCTGGTCGGCGATTCCACTGGACTATATGCTGCGGGCCTTCGGAATCAAGGACCTCCTCGAACCCGGCATCCAGCGGCTCCCCGCTCCTTCCCCGAACCACCCGTTGTCGGGGGCCCTGGCCGTCAGGTCGGCCCGCCTGAACTGTCTCTCAAGTGCCTACGCAGACCTGTGGGAGTCGGAGTTCCGCTTCTCCTGGCTTCGCGAGGAGTGGGCAAATCCGTGGACGGGCCTGCCCCCGCTGAACGCGGTGGAACCCCGCTGGTCATGGAGCACGCCACTGCGCACGGAGTTCGAACGCCGCGCCGCGCTCGTTGAGCTGGACGCGCTGGTCGCTGTGTGGATGGGGCTTCCCGCAGACGCACTTGTCGCGGCGTACCAAGCACGCCTGGACGTGCTGTCCGCCCGTGAGGAGCAGATGTACTTCGACGCGCACGGGCGGCAACTCGCCTCGGACAGGTGGGTTTTTGGCACCGGGCAGACCGCCGAGCACTGGAAGGCCCTGGTGGAGCATCTGGCCGCACCCGACGCCAGTCCTGTCCCCGACGGCTACACCGCCCCCTTCTACAAGGCCGACCGAGAGCGCGAAATGCGTGAAGCCCACGCCTACTTCAAGCAACGCCTTGACGAGGCCGTCGCCCAGGGCCTGTGGGACCCCGAGAAGATGGAGGTCCCGACCCCGTGAGACCGACCCTCGAAGCACAGGGACTCAAGGAGAGCCTGCTCCAGTACCTGTCCACGACGTACGGCCTCGCGGACGAGGGCGCCCGTAAGGCGCTGAACGCCTTCCTCGGGGACGAGACGACGGGCATGTTCCGCGGACCGTATCTCCGCCTGCGTACCCCCTTCACCCCGGCCGACGACGGCTGGCAGCAGTACCTGGACTGGGTCCGTACCGACGGCTGGACGCCGTACGCGCACCAGGCCCGCGCCTTTGCCCGGCTCACCTCCAAGGACGGCCACACACCACAGCCCACGCTCGTCACGACAGGCACCGGTTCCGGCAAGACCGAGTCGTTCCTGTACCCCGTTCTCGATCACTGTGCCCGCGAGCGCGCGGCCGGGAACAGCGGGGTCAAGGCGGTGTTCCTGTACCCGATGAACGCCCTGGCTACGGACCAGGCGGCCCGTATCAACGATCTGCTCACCGATTACGACGAGTTGAGCGGTGTCCGCGCCGGCCTGTACATCGGGGAGAAGGCGGCGACGCACTACGACAGGGTCTACACCCGCCGTCAGGACATGCAGCTGTCTCCGCCGGACATCCTGATCACCAACTACAAGATGCTCGACCTGCTCCTGCAGCGCGCGGCCGACGCATCGCTGTGGGACGGCAGCGACATCCGCTACGTCGTCGTCGACGAGTTCCACACCTACGACGGCGCGCAGGGCACCGATGTCGCCATGCTGCTACGCCGTCTCGCCATCGCGGTCGATGCCAACCGGCCCGGCATGCCGCTGGGTTCGATCACTCCCATTGCCACCTCCGCGACCCTCGCCTCCGGTACCGATGAGGACGGGGTACAGCAACTCCTCTCCGTGGCCACCAACGTCTTCGGCACGGAGTTCATCGAGGACGCGATTGTCGGCGAGGACCGGCTGACGGTCGACGAGTTCATTCTGGGCGAGGACGAGTCGATCCCGGACGCGAGATTCCTCCCTGGTCAGGCCACGCCCCCCGAGACCCTCACCGCCCTGCCGGATCCGGCATCCGGCCCCGAAGAACTCGCGGACCTCGCCGAGGCCGTCACCGGAAGCCGCATCACTGATCCGGTCGCCCTCGGTGCCGCGCTCAAGCGCAATCGGCTCACGTACGCCGTCCTGAACGCCTTCGACGGCACGGTGCGCACCTACGACGAGGTGCTCGACGTGATGCGCCGCAGTGGGGCGAAGAGCTGGGACGAGGCGATCACGACACGGCCCCAGATCGCCGCGCTGGCACTCGCCCGCTTCGTCGCGCTGCTGTCCGTGGCGCGTGACCCTGACGCGCCGGCCGCGACCAGCCGCCCCTTCGTCCAGGTCGAGGTGCACCAGTGGGCGCGGTCCGTCACCCGCATGCTGCGGGGCGTACTGCCATGGCCGAAGGCCGAGTTCGCGTGGGACGCGGCCGGGGCGCAGAGCCAGTCGCGTACGACGCCGGACACCACCACCTCCCGCGACACCAAGATCTTCCTACCTGCGGTGTACTGCCGCGAGTGCGGGCGTTCCGGCTGGTCGGTCCTCGCCCCCGAGTCGGACTTCGAGGAGCTGAACTTCGAGGCCCACAAGATCCGCCGGGCCACCGTCACCGCCCAGAAGGCCAAGGTGCGCGCCCTGGTGGCGGCCACCGACAACGAGGCCCGCGAGGGCAATGGCCGTACCGCCATGGCCCCGGCGGCGCAGAGGTCGCTGACCACCGGCGGCGCGGGCGTGCTCATGGTGCTCGACGGCCTGTCCCAGCGCCTGCGGCTGCCCGACCCCCAGGGCGACTACGACGACGAGGGCACACCGGCGCCCGCCGGCCCCGACTCCGCCTTCGTCCTCGTCCAGCTCGGCGACACCGCGGAACGCGCCGCCAAGGACGACTGGTGCCCCGCCTGCGGCACCCATAACGCGATCCGCTTCGTCGGTACGGGTGCCGCCGCGCTCGCCGCTGCCTCCGTCACCCAGCTGTTCACCGGCGGGGAGATGGACAAGAAGCAACGTGAGACGAAGACGCTGATGTTCAACGACTCGGTGCAGGACGCCGCGCACCGGGCCGGTTTCGTTGCCTCCCGCTCGTACACCTTCTCCTTGCGGGCCCTGTTCACCAAGCATCTGAGCGAGCAGCGGCCCAGCGCCCTCAATGACCTTGTCGCCGATGTCGTCGCGGCCACCACAGACCGTGAGACACTCGCCGCCGTCGTCCCGCCGGACCTGCACGACGACACGGGCGTGGCGCGCCTGCTGTCCGGCCAAGGACGCGGCGGGGACCGCAAGACCTGGGACCTGATCGGTGAACGATTCGCGTTCGAGGCCGTCATGGAGTTCGGCCACCGCTCCCGCAACGGCCGTACCCTCGAACTGACCCGTACCGCAGCCGCCTGGGTGGACATCCCCGACGAGCAGGCGGCCGTGGCGCTCGTACGCGCCGCTCATGAGGAGGCCGCCCACCGCGGGTTGACGCTCACCGAACACGACGACGCCCGCTATCTGGCCTTCCTGCGTGGCCTGTTGGAGCGGCTGCGTACACGGGGGGCGATCGGGCACCGGTGGCTGGAGAAGTTCCTCGACGAGGCGGGCACCAGCCGCTACTTCATCTGGGGAGGCCGCCCGCGCGGCATGAAGGCCTTCCCCAAGGGGGTCTCCGCACCGAGCTTCCTGCTCGCGCGGCCCAAGCCGAGCAGCGAGTTCGACTTCGCCGCCGGACGTCTGTCCTGGTACCAGACCTGGGCCCAGCGCTGCCTCGACATGACCCGTGAGCAGGCCGACGAGTTCTGGGTGCGGCTGCTGCCCCGGCTCACCGACGCCGGGCTGCTCTCGGCGCGCACCCCGAGCGACACGGCCGCCCGCTTGTACGGCCTTCAGCCGGGCGCCATCCGGTTGCAGTTGCTGACCGACGCCCAGGTCAACGAGGCGTATGTGCGCTGCCCGAAGTGCTTCTGGGAGCAGACCGTCCATCCCTCGCTGCTGGCCCAGTACCACGGGCAGCCCTGCCAGGCGTATCGCTGCGCGAAGGGGCGGCTGGTCGCGGGTGATCGGTGGCTGGAGACCGTGGACCGGCACGACCGGGACCGCGACTACCGCGACGACTACTACCGCCGCCTGTACCGGCGAGCGGGCACCTACCAGGTCATCACCGCCGAGCACACCGGTCTGCTCTCCCGCGGCAAGCGTGAACGCGTCGAGGACGCCTTCCGCAACGGCGAGGGATTTAACGACCCCAATGTGCTGTCCTGCACGCCCACCCTGGAGATGGGCATCGACATCGGCGACCTGTCCGCCGTCGTCCTCGGCGCCCTGCCGCGCCGTCCGGCCAACTACGCCCAGCAGGCGGGCCGGGCCGGACGCCGTACCGGTAACGCCTTCCTGCTGACTATTCCCGACCGCAAGCGCCGCGACCTGTACTTCCTCGACCGGCCACGGGACATGATCGACGGACGGATCGTGCCGCCGGGCTCGTATCTGTCGGCCATCGAGATCCTGCGCCGTCAGTACACCGCCCACCTCCTCGATCTCGCGGCGCGCGGCCGGCTGCTGCGCGAGGACGGCAGGCCGCTGGCCGCGCTGTCGCGCCGGGTCGACGAGCTCTTCGGTCCCTCCGGCTATCTCGCCGACTTCACCGACGCCGCCCTCGCCCACGGCGAGGAACTCGTCGCCGGCTTCCTCGCCCTGTTCCCGACCGGCGTGAGCGACACCGCCAAGAAGGAGCTGGAGAAGTACGCGGTCCGCGGCATCCGCAGCGCGATCGAGAAGGCCGAGCGGGAGTGGGAGCGCGAGAACCAGAAGCTGCGCACCCGTATCCGTACGATCCGTTCCGCGATCGACGAGCTCAAGGACGGCGACGACGAACAGGCGAATTCGAAGGCGGAGTTGGAGGCCGAGCTCGGCGCCATCTCCAAGCAGGGTGCCATGCGCCAGCGTCAGCCCTCGCAGACCGTGCTGTGCGATCTCGGCCTGCTGCCCAACTATGCCCTCATAGACGCCTCTACCACCCTCGACGCCACCGTCTTCTGGCCCGAGGGCACCACACCGGAAGGCCGGCCCCGCTACAAGTCGAAGTCGTTCTCATACGGGCGACCGCGCGGCTTCGCTCTGTCCGAACTCGCCCCTGGCAACACCTTCTACGCCGAGGGCTACAAGCACCGGATCACCGGTATCGACATCGTCACCGGACGGGACCAGGACTGGCGTCACTGGCGCTTCTGCCCCTCGTGCGGCTACGTCCGCACCGAGAACGCCGAGAACGACATCACGCCCTGCCCGCGCTGCGGGGAGACGGGCATCGCCGACTCCGGCAGCCTGTGGCAGATCGTCCAGCCCAGCGTCGTGACGGCCCGCGACAAGCGGGAGGACGCAAGGATCGGCGACGAGAGCGACGACCGCGACCGCCGCTTCTACACCGTCGTCGACATGGTCGACATCCACCCCGACCACTTCGCCAAGGGCAAGTCCTGGCGGCACACCAAAGAGATCTTCGGCGTCGACTACACCCGCCGTGCCGTCATCCGCCGTATCAACACCGGACCGCTCAGCATCGGGGCCCAGGAGAACGACCAGCTAGCCGGGAAGCCGGTGCGCATCGCCCCCTTCCACGTGTGCACCGCCTGCGGAGCTGCGAGCGCCGACGGCCGGCCTGTCTTCGACGACGACCGGGACGCCGTCGACAACTCCGCCAACCGCCAGCGCGAACTCAAGCACCACACTCCCTGGTGCCCGTTGCGGCGCGGCAAGAAGGGCGTACCCCAGGAACCCGTCCTGCTCGCCCACGAGCTGGAGACCGAAGCGCTGCGCATCCTGCTGCCGGCCGCGACCGTCCTCGTCGAGGAGAAGGTCCACTCCTTCCAGGCGGCCCTGCGCCTGGGCGTGGACGGCGCCTTCGGCGGTGACCCGCAGCACCTCGCTACCACCCTCGCGACCATGCCGGACCGTGACACCGCGGAGAAACGGCACTTCCTCGTCCTGTACGACCGTCTCCCGCACGGCACCGGCTACTTGGACCGGCTCACCGACCCCGCCGCCTTCCGGCAGGTGCTGGAGGGTGCGCGCCGGCTGCTCGTGGAGTGCCCCTGCAACGAGGAGGGCGGGCCGGCCTGTCACCGCTGTCTGTACCTCTACGCCGACGAGCAGTACATCGAGCGCGTCTCCCGCCAGGCCGCCCTGGAGATCCTCGACGAACTCCTGGGCACCGACACCGACGCCTGGCACACCAAGAAGGTCGGCAACACCGATCAGATCGGCCTCGACGGACAGGTCGAATCCGATCTGGAGGCACGCTTCCTCAAGGCCCTCCGCGGGTGGGCCGGACAGCGTGGCGACGCCGTCCTGGAGGAGAGCGGCGACAACAGCGCCTATCTGCGTCTCGACGAGGTCGGCACCGTGCACGGCTGGCGTCTGACAGCTCAACGCAACGAGGGCTACACCCGTACCGACTTCACCTTCGAACGTGTCGACGGCCCCAAGCAGAAGATCACCGTCTACCTCGACGGACACCGCTTCCACGCCACCCGCCGACACAACCGGCTCGCCGGCGACGCCGACAAGCGCAACCGGCTCCGGGCCGAGGGGCGCGCAGTCTTCCAGCTCACCTGGGACGACCTCGACGCCTTCGAGCGGCAGACGAACACGGCGGAGTCCGCCGCGGGGCGGGAAGCGGCCGAGCCGGTGTGGCCGCCCTACCCGCGCAGCGCCCAGGACCTCGCCAAACAGCTCTACGCCGACCGTGGCGGCGACGACCTCGCGACCACCGCCTTCACCGACCCGATGACCATGCTCCTCGCCTACCTGCGCAGCCCGGACGACGCGGCCTGGGGCGGGCGGGCATCAGCCATGGTCGGCGGGCTCCTTGGGACCGGCCAGGAGATCCTCGTCGGCAGCGGCACCCCCGACCAGACGCGCCAGACGCTCAGCGGCCTTCTCGACGCCTGGGGCCGCACCGACGGCATCGACCCGGCGCCCGTCCAGGGCACCGGCACGCTTAACCTGTTCCAGACCTGCGACCAGTCCGGTCTCCCCATCGTTTTCCTCGTCGACGCGGCCACCAGCCGCTGGTCCGCACTGGCCTGCCTCGACGACACCGCACACGACCAGCTCGGCACGCCCGAACACAAGGCGCGCTGGCGCTCCTGGCTCCAGTGGTCCAACATCCTGCAGTTCCTCGCCCACGACGGCGGCGACGGCATTCAACTCACCACAGCCACCGCAGCCGGCTTCGACATCTCTGTCCTCAAGGCCTTCGGCGGCCTCGGTGAACTCGAATCCCTCGTGGTGCGGTACGGCACCGGCACACCCGCACCGCAGCCCGTACCCGCGGAAGCCTCCAACGAGACTCCTCTCGAAGCAGCGGTGCGGGATCTGCTGTGGGACCGGGAGATCCTCGAATACCTCGACGAGGACGACCCCGACTCCCCCCTCACCCGCCTCGCCCACGTCTTGGCCGACGGCGGCAAGAAGGCCCCTGCTTACGGCTACGAGCTCGGCGAACGCGGTTGGCTCGCCGACTTCGTCTGGGACCACGGCACTCCGCGGATCGCCGTCATGGCCGAGCCGTACGACCAGGAGGCCGAGGAGAGCGACAAGACCTGGAGCGCCTACCGTGACGCCGGGTTCACCGTCCGCTCGGCCGACGACTGGCTCGCCGATCTCGATGCTCTGCTGGGCGTGCTCCCCGACGCCACCGCCCGTCCCGACTCCGAAGAACAGAGTGCCGCACGATGACCGCACGCCTGAGCCTCTACCAGAAGGCCGAGAACGAGCTCTACAAGATGGACTCGTCGGTCAAGACGAAGTTCTACGACTTCTGCCACCAGTTCCGTCTTGACCCCGATCACCCCAGCCTCGACCTCAAGCCTCTCAAGGGCGAGGGCCGGATCTTTCGAGCCAAGATCGACCGTTCGTACCGGGCGCTGTTGGCCCGGGCGGGGGTCGGCGCCGATGGCGTCCAGCAGTGGCTGATCGTCGCCGTCCGCCACCGCAAGGACGTCTACGAAGAACTCACCGTCGCCATCAACAGGATCACCGGCGAGATCGAGTTCGTCGACCTCGGCGTCGTCGGTCAGAGCGTCCTCCAGCGCGCGGGACTCCAACTCACGCCGGCCCAGGACGAGCACACCGCACCGGCCGAGCCCACGCGCGCCCCCGTCGTGACGCCACAACCGGCCGCCCCCGCCGAACCGCTCCTCGTCGGCTGCACCCCCGAGGACCTGCGCCGACTTGGTGTCGCCGACGCCCTCATCGGCCCGGCCCTCGCCGTCACGACCGACGAGGAGTTCGACCAGCTCATCGCCGGCGCCCCGCGCCTGACCGCCGAGGTCCTCACCGGCCTTGGCTCCGGCATGTCCGTCGACGAGGTCGAGCTTGAGATCACCCAGCCTGCCTCCACCGAGCTCGAACCGGGCTTCGAGAACGACATGGCAGCGGCCCTCACCCGTACCGCGGTCACCACGGTCGACGACGACATCCGCAACGTCCTGGCCGAGGGCGACTTCCGAGCCTGGAAGGTCTACCTCCACCCCACCCAGCGCAAGATCGTCGAACGGAACTACAGCGGCCCCGGCCGGGTCAGCGGCGGCCCCGGCACCGGCAAGACCATCGTCGCCCTGCACCGCGTCGCCCGCCTCGCCGCAGCTCTGCCGCCCGGCCACGGCAAGCCGATCCTGCTGACCACGTACACCAAGAACCTCACCGCCGACCTGCGTTCCCGGCTCACCTCGCTCATGGACCCGGCGCTGCTCGGTCGCGTGGACATCAAACACATCGACCAGCTCGCCCAGAGCGTTCTCAACGAGAACACCGCGCCCGGCGCACAGCGCAGCCTGATCACCGACGACCGTGCCCTGGACGTACTGCGCGAAGTCCTCTTCGAACACGACGAGCAGCGCTGGGACGCCGAGTTCCTCTTCGATGAATGGGAACAAATCGTCCTCGGCCAGTCCCTCGCCACCCGCCAGGACTACTTCAAGGCGCGTCGCGCCGGTATGGGTCGCGCCCTCAACCGCCCCGAACGCGCCGTCGTCTGGAAACTGCTCGAACAGTTCGCCCTGCGCCTCAACGGCATGGGCCGGGAGACCTGGGCCCAGGCCGCCGAGCGCGCGGCGCGGTACGAGATGGAACGCGCCCGCAAGATCCAGACGCGGGCCGAGCGCAAGACCGACATCGGCGGCGGCGACCTGGCCCACCTCGACGACAACAGCTCCGCGATGCGCTACCTGCGTCACCGCTACCGCCACATCGTCGTCGACGAGGCCCAGGACCTCAGCCCCGCCCACTGGAAGATGCTGCGCGCCATGGTCGCCTCCGGTCCTGACGACCTGTTCATCGCCAGCGACACCCACCAGCGGATCTACGACCGGCAAGTCACTCTTTCCACCGTCGGCATCAACATCCGCGGTGGCCGCTCCTCGAAACTGACGCTGAGCTACCGCACCACCCAGGAGATCCTCGACCAGGCCGCCAAGGTCGTCCGTGGGGGCACCTACGATGACCTCGACGACGGCACCGACACCCTCGACGGCTACCACTCCCTGCTGCACGGCCCAGCCCCCGAGTACGTCGCCTGCGCCGACTGGACCGACGAGATCACTCAGCTCGCCGAGGCTCTCAAGCAGTGGCGCGCAGACATCACCCAGCCCGGCAAGGATGGCACCGTACGCGATCCGAGCGGCACCATGGCCGTCTGCGTCGCCGACGGTGACATGGCAGGCCGGGTCGCCGCCGACCTGGAGACGAAGCACGGCATCACCACAGCGACCCTCACCAAGGACGGCCCGCAAGGTGGCGGCGAGGTCCACATCGGAACGATGCACCGCTTCAAGGGTCTTGAGTACCAGAAGCTCGCGGTCATCGGCGCGAGCGACGGCATCCTGCCGCGCAGCGCTGTCGTCGAGAAGTACGAGACGACCGACCCCAAGCGGTACGAACGCGAACTCAAGAAGAGCCGCAACCAGCTCTTCGTTGCCACCACCCGAGCCCGCGACGCGTTGCGCATCTCGTGGCACGGCAGGCCCAGCCCATTCCTACCCTTGTAGACGGGGACGACTCTGTGTCGCTGCAACCATCGCCACGGAGGCAGGGGACTCCACGGAACTGGGTCAGCCGAGACTCGTAAGACTTGCTACCTACATCAACGGCTGGGCGCCGGAGGTTCAGCGACGTGGGCGGCAGCCCAGAGTCGTCCATCGCCCTTTCGATGGTGGACTTCATGGGATTGCCCACGAACAGCGGACTGATCGCGACCGCTGCGTGGAAAAGCGGCGGCCAGCCGCGGTCCGAGAGAGGGGACAGGGGCGTGGGCGGGTCGGTCGAGCCTGGTCCGGCAGCTGCTGTTGAATGCGAGTAGCCGAAAAATACAATGATAGGCGCATATGGCGCCCCGCCAGGCATTCCCGATATGGAGGCCCTGTGAACCTTGTTGGTGGATTCAGCTAACCTGCCTGCGTGTACGACGCAATGGGGGGAAGCGGACCCTGTCGGCAGGCCGCAATTGGCGAGAAGAAGGCACGTCTGGCCAGGGCGGAGCAGCGGCGAAGATCGCGGGATCGCACGGGAGGCGGCGGGTTCGTGCGCCGTAAGTGGGCGGGGCTCGACGTGGACGACGCCAGGGACGGATACGTCTTTGCGTGTTGCGCGCCGTTAAGTTGCGCCGAGCGGTGACGGTCAAGGGCTGCACGGCCGGCGGGGACGGCGCCCGAGGGTGCGTTCGGCAGCAGCCCGTTGTCGGTGGCGGGCTCTAGTGTGACGCGGAGGACCGTTCCATGCCCGGGGAGGGATTTTACGAACAGGGCATCGGAACCTCTCTTTTGGGGACAGAGTGGACCATTCTTATGAGGCGTGGCAGGAAAAGCTGGCCGAAGAGTTCTTCGGACGGCAGCACGCCGGCCACCCGACGTTGTTCTACGTTGACGACGACGTGGAGCAGGAGCTCAGGCACGGATACGGCATAGAGGAGCCTCTCGCCCAGTGTGTGGGCAAGTTCCTGCGGTTGGGGACCGCGGAACCGTACAGCGCGCTCGAGGGCTACCGCTGGCGCAAGCGACAGCAGGACAAGGAGGGCGTGCCCGCCTTCCTGCCGCTGCTGGCCTGCTCGGTGATGGCTGCGTCCCGGATGGTGAACGACCGGAACCACCGGGCCACTGCCTACCACGCCCGCTTCTCCGAGCTGCTGACCGGCGACGAGAAGCAACTGGGCAGCCAGCACTACGAGCCCATCTCTCGTATGTGGCAGGTGCTGGCCTCCTGGCAGTTCAGCCAGAGGGGCGCACGGGGTCTCTGCACCATTCCCGCCCCTGCTGATTTGCCCTCCAACCGCAGCATGATCGGGTTCGCTCAGTCCCAGGCGCTCCTCAGTGGCGCGGACCGGTCCTTCATGCCGAAGTTCTTCCGGTCGTTGCGGGAGCACGGCACGACCTGGCCGCTGCCGGGGGAGACGCTGCTGGCCCAGATCGAGATCCGGGGCATGGAGCAGCACCTTTCCAAGGGCTTCCGCAACGCTCTGCAGGAGGAGGAGTTGCGCCCCTTCCTCGCCAAGCTGATCGGCAACTACGCTGCTTCCTGGGACGGTTCGGACGAGCTGGTGCCCACTGGTGTCTCCCGGGCCGAACTCCTGGTGCGGCTGGACGCGGGCCATCTCAGCTGGGTGGCACGCCTGCGGTCCGCGGAGCAGAAGAAGTGCATCGAGCTTGAGGATGGCGTCGTCCTCGAGCAACTTGGCGACACCGCCTACTACGAGGTGACCGGCCTGCCCGCCCCGAGTGCGGACACCCTCACTAGCGGCATCCGACGCGACGGGGGCAACCTGGTGCTCAGTCGCCCCTCCTCCTCCGTCCTGGTGCTCGCACGGGACGACGTGCTCGGCATCTGGGCCGGCACCGACGGCTTTCGCCCAGGAGAGGCACACGTGGTGCTCGCCGCCCCGACCGCGCAGCGGGACGTGCAGCGCCTGCTGGACAAGGCCGCGACTACGGGCCGGAGCGCCGACACCAGCAAGCTGGCCTGGGTGCCGCAGGGCTGGTCCATGCACAAGCCTGTCACCTTCGACAACGCGGTCACCCTGCGCCGGGCGCTCCAGGAGGTCCAGGGCGCCGTCGGCCTCCTGCAGCCCCCGGCCCAGTTCAAACTCCGCCTTGAGGGAGGACTGAAGCTCGCACCGTCGCTTGATTCCTACTTGTATCTGCGGGGAGGCGAGCCCCAGGTGGTCCTCCCGGATGCCACGGAGGGCACGGGTACCCTCCTGGTCGACGGAAAGGAACGACCCGAGCTCAGGAAGGCGGTTGCCGCGGGGCGCTCTGTCCCCCTGGCAGTGCTCCGGCTGGAGCCGGGCCGCCACACGGTGAGCTATGCAGGCGTGGAGATCGACTTCGCCACCGCGGACCAAGCCGTCGTCGAGCCGAAGATGACCAAGGTCTGCGGCTTCACCGTCGTGGACGGCAAGGCCTCGGAATCGCCCTCCCTCCTTGTCGAGCAGGCCCTGCCGACCGGTATCACCGGCGCCGACTGCACGGGTGCCACGACCCAGGACGTGGCAGCCGTCATGGAGCTGTGCCGTCGAGACGTGGACGCGGTGTTGTTCGCGGCGGCCGACGGACGGCTGTGGACGTTCGAGGCCCCGGAGCAACCGGGCTGGTGGACGGAGCGTCTCCCCGACACCCCCGCCCCGCTCCGCTTCGAGGCCGACTTCCACGGCATCGGCGGCTGGCTCCTGGAGCGCCGGAGCGGGCGCTGGAAGGGCCGACCGGTGAACCCCGGAACGCCGAAGCCGAAGAGCGCCGACAACCCGCGGGCGTGGGCCCGCGCTGTCCTCAACGCCCAGCAAGCGTCCGTCGAGCCCTCGTGGGCCGCGTACGTGCAGGCCGCGAAGGAGCTGGACCGATGACGGGACTGATCGGCACGAACGCGTTTGGTGGGATCCTTCTGCGCTGGCTGAGCGAGAGCCGCAGTGGCAAGGCGTCCGTACTGCGCGACGGGGTCCGCAGTCAGGCCCAGGCATGGGGCCTGGAGCTGAAGGAGTACGCCGACTGGGACTGGATGCGCAAGGCCGCTGCCCTCGGCTTCATCGACGTGGATCTGCGCGCCGACCGCTGGTCGGTGGCCCCGCCGGTGCTGACCCGGCTGCCCCACGCCGACGGCCTCGCGTTGCTGACCGGCGCGCGCACCGCGCGGATCAGCGCGCGCGTCGAGGAGGCGGCGCAGGAGTGGATGGAGCTGATCACCGTCTCTCACCGGCCGGAGGCCGGTGAGGCGCCGCTGTCCGACACCCTCCTGTTCCAGTACGAGGACCTGCGGGCCCTGCAGGAAGCCGCGGAGTTCCTCGGGACCCGTTATGTGCCCTGCGCCGCCCTGCAGTTGACGGAGCTGCTTCCGCAGGCGGCGCTGGGCCCCGAGTCCGCACCGCCAGGTGGGAGCACCGTCAACACGCTTGAGAAGTACGAGCTGCGCCTCCATCAGTTCGTCCCCGTGGAGAGGGACGGCGAGGACGGCCTGTACCGGTGGCGCGGAGCCGACTACGCACGCCTGACCCGCGTCCGCCGCAACGGCGTCTTCCATGCAGTGGAACGCGAGACGGGCATCTTCCTGGAGCTCGCCCGACACCGCACTGGCGTGATGCGCTGGCGGCCGGAATCCGGCAAGGGCCGTGCCGGCATCGGCCGACTCTTCGTCGACCGGTACGCGCCCCTGCCCGCCCTGCACGAGCGCGCGGCCGTCCTGTGCAGCGGCTTCCCGCCCTCGGCGGGCAAGCAGACGCAGACCCACGCGTACGACAACGTGCCGAGGGCGCTCGCCGAGGCGATTGCGGCCTCGCTGCAGCAGAACCTGGAGATCATGCCGCGACTGGTGGCGGCCACCGGCGGGAGGACCAAGTGAGCGTCGAACAGCACACGGCGGCGGTGACGAACGCCGATGTCCAGGACGTCATGGGCACATTCGACGACCTGCGCAGCGCGCTCTTCCGCTACTACGACACCCCGTTCGGCGTCGATGATCGTTCCGTCATGGAGGAACGGCGCAATCTCCTGGACCGGGACAACGGGGCCTGGCGTGACCCGCTGATCGAGCTGCGCCCGCAGTACGCCTCCCGGGGCGTCAGCATCGCGGACTCCTTTGCCGAAGCAGGGGCGCACCCCGACGCGGCCGAGTTCGCCCGGTTCACGCTCCCCGACGGTGTGACCAGCCTCTACCAGCATCAGCACGAAGCCCTGGTTACCGCCTGCGCGGGCAAGGACTTCGTGGTCACCGCAGGCACCGGTTCCGGAAAGACGGAGTCCTTCCTGTTGCCGGTCCTCGCCGACCTGGTCGCCGAGTCCGCCCACTGGCAGGGCACCCGTGCGGTGCAGCGGGAATGGTGGCAGGGAGACGGGGCCTACGAGCCCAGCCGACAGAACGAGCACGGGCACCCTGCCGCCATGCGCGTGCTGATCCTCTATCCCACCAACGCCCTCGCCGACGACCAGCTGGTCCGGCTCCGGAAGTCGCTGGACAGTCGCGAGGCCCACGCATGGCTGGACCGGAAGCGTAACGGACACCGCTTCTACTTCGGCCGCTACACCGGAGCCACTCCCGTCTCCGGCAGCCGCGATTCCGAGCCGGCGAACTTTCGCTTGCGGCAGTACCTGCGGGAGGTCCAGGAACGGCAGCGCAAGGCCGACGAGAAGCTCGACGAGGAGCTGCAGCCCTTCATCGCGCGACTCGGCGGAGCGGAGATGCACGCCCGCTGGGACATGCAGGCTGCGCCGCCGGACATCATGGTCACCAACTACTCGATGCTGAACATCATGCTGCTCCGCAAGCAGGAGGAGCACATCTTCAGCGCCACGAGGAAGTGGCTGGAGGAAACACCGAGCGCCCGCTTCACCCTGATCCTCGACGAGCTCCACATGTACCGCGGTACGGCCGGCACCGAGGTGGCCTACCTGCTGCGCAACCTCCGCCACCGGCTCGGCCTCGACCAGAGCCCCGAGAAGCTGCGTGTGCTCGCCGCCTCCGCCTCCTTGGAGGCCGGCCGGGACGACGACTTCCTCGACGGGTTCTTCGCCCTGCCCGGATCCCGGCGCGTGATCATCCCCGGAAAGGCGAAGGAGAAACACGGCGAGGGCAGCCTGACCGCCCACACCGAACGCCTCGCGCAGGCTGCGAAGGCCCCCGTCACCCAGGACGAAGCCATCGCCCTGGCCCGGGAGACCCGCCTCGGCCCGGCGCTCCAGCGCGCACTCACTCCCGGCGGCAGGCCTCGTGCTCTGTCGGCCCCCGAACTGGCGAAGAACCTCTTTCCGGACGTCCCCGAGGAACAGCGCCAGGACGCACTCCACGGGGTGCTGCGCATACTCGGCTCCGCCCAGGACCTCGAACTCCCCCAGCTCCGCGCCCACTTCTTCTTCCGGAACATCGAGGGAATCTGGGCCTGTTCCGACCCGCAGTGCCCCAACATCCCCGTGGAGCACAGCCCCGAACGCCGGGTAGGCCGACTCTTCGCCGAGCCCACGTCCCGCTGCACCTGCGGCGCGCGCGTACTGGAACTTCTCTCCTGCCAGGCCTGCGGCGACCTCATGCTCGGCGGGTACGCCAGCCCCAAGGACACCCAGCGACGCAAGTTCACCGGGGCCCTCCACACCGACTTCCCGGACCTGGACCTGCTCCCCGACGAGGCCAGTGGCGCACCCACCGCGGCGAACTACATCGTGTACTGGCCGCGCACCAAGGGCCTTGGCCTCGACGACCCCGGCTGGCACGCGGGCCTGTCCGACGGCGGGCCGCAGGTCGAGTTCGAGTTCCGCCGCAGCGCCTACCAGCCCGCCACCGGCCGCCTGGAGAACCGGGACGTCCAGCACACCGGATGGTCGTTCCACATCTCCGTGCCCCTGGACAAGGAGAGCAAGAAGCCGGCCTACGACCCGGCCCGGCTCCAGGCCTTCCCCACCCGCTGCCCCGCCTGCGGCGACGACTGGGAGATCAAGTACGACCGGGACGGCCGTTTCATCCCGCTGGAATCTCCTGACCGGCTGCGCAACGCGCCGGTCCGGCGAATGCGCACCGGTTTCTACAAGATCAACCAGGTGCTGGTGACCGAAGCCCTCGGCCACCTCCCCGACGGCCGGCGCAAGGCGATCGCCTTCTCCGACAGCCGTGACGACGCCTCCGAGCTCGCCAGCGGTCTTGCCCTGCGCCACCACCAGGACCTTCTCCGCCTTCTCAGTGCCCAGGCCGTCGAGAACCAGGGGGATCCGTTCGGAGACCTTCAACTGGTGACGGCCCACTACGCCGGGCAGTCCGTCGATCGTGTGGGCGCCCGTGCCGCCATGGGACGGCTGCGGGACCGCAACCCGGCGGACTGGGGGCGCCTGAAGGCGATTCTCGCCGACGACCTCGACGCGGAACCGGAACTCTTGCCCGACCTGGAGCGGAAGTTCGCCGAACTGCCCTCGCTGGACGATCTCGCCTCCGACCTCGAAGGCATGCTGCTGAAGTACGGCACCAACCCCGCCGGTCCCGCGGCCTCGCTCCAGCAGACCTCTGCCGGACAGCCCTGGACCGCGCTCTACAACTGGGAGCGCGACCGGGAAGCGGCGGTGGAGACCCAGGCACAGGAGGAACTGCTCAACCGCGTCCGCTCCCGTCTCCGCCTCGAGACCATCGGCAGCCTCTTCTCCGGCGGCGGCCGTGACTTCGAATCGCTCGGACTCGGCTGGCTCTGCCTGCGTGACGACCGCTCACCTCTGGAGATCGGCCCGGACAGCGATCTGACCGTGGCGCGTGCCAGCCTACGGATTCTCGGCTTGATGCGGCGCTTCACCCGGATACGTGCTTCTCTGCAGGGGCCGCCTGCGCCTCTGAAGCGTTTCTGGAAGCAGGTCGCCGAACGCCATGGCAGCGATTTGAAGACGGTTGAGGACCGGGTACTCGGCGTCTGGAAGGAGGCTGTGGTCGACTACGTCATCAAGCCGGAGAAGGTGGCGCTCCGCCCTGGTGACAACAAGACCTGGACGTGCCGTTCCTGCCATCGACCGCACCTTCACCCGGGTGCGGGGCTGTGCACCAAGTGCCTGGCCCCGCTGCCTGCTGTGCCCCAGCAGTACAGCGGAGTCCTCGAAGACGACTACTACGCGTGGAAGGCCGCCCACCGCACCGGTGACTTCCCCCTGCGCGCGGCAGAGCTGACCGGCCAGACGGACCGGCTGGAGGCCCAGCGCCGGCAGAGCCTCTTCCAGGACGTCTTCCTCGGCGACAACGACGTCCCGCAGGCGGACGGCCTGGAACTGCTCTCCGTAACCACCACCATGGAGGCCGGTGTCGACATCGGCCCCCTCAACACCGTGATCATGGCCAACATGCCGCCCACCCGCTTCAACTACCAGCAGCGGGTGGGGCGCGCAGGCCGACGCAACAGCCCGGTTGCCGTGGCCCTCACCGTCTGCCGCGGCCGCAGCCACGACGAGCACTACTTCGCCCGCCCAGAGGCCATCACCAACGACCCGACTCCGCCGCCCTACCTGGTCCTCGGCATGGTCTCCGTCTTCCGGCGGGTCCTGCTGGGAGAGGTTCTGCGCCAGGCCTTCGAGCCCCTGCAGCCGGAGGACCGCCGAAAGGGGCCGGACATGACGACCAACGTCCACGGCCAGTTCGGGCTTGCCGCCGACTGGCCGGTGCATCGCGGTCCCGTCCGCCACTGGATCGCCGAACACCCGGACCGCATCCGAGCCGCTGCCGCCGCCTTCCAGGCTGGCACACCGGAGAGCATCGCCGCCATCGATCCGGTGGCCGCTATCGACGAACTCCTCGGCCAGGTCGACGAGGTGGCAACCCGGACCGTCGGCCACTCCGACCTCAGCCAGCGTCTGGCAGAGGCGGGTCTTCTGCCCATGTTCGGCTTCCCGACCCGCTCCCGTCTCCTTTACCGGAGCATCCCGCAGAAGACCTTCCCCTGGCCGCCGGCCGATTCCGTCAACCGCGACCTGGCCGTCGCCCTCAGCAAGTTCGCACCGGGCAGCGAAACCCCGCAGGACGGCCGTCTGCTCCGCTCCAGCGGAGTGGTCTCCCTCGTCCCGAGCGGTCGCGGAGTGCAGGCCGCCGAGGACCCTTTCGGACCGGAACAGTTGGTCGCCATGTGCCGGATCTGTTCCCACGTGGACCCGCAGGCCGTCGTCGACCCGGAAACCGGGAGCACCGGCACCTGCCCCGCCTGCGGCGCGGAGAGCAAGTACTACAAGGCTGTCCCCTTCCGGGAGCCCGCAGGCTTCCGGGCTGCCCGCGAAGCACGGGACTACGACGGCTACCGGGAGCTCGGCTCCAACGCCACCAGCGCACGGACCGCCACCGACCTGGAAAAGACCGCCCCGCGCATCCACCGTGCCGACGACGACTGGATGGTCGTCCACACCGGCAGCGGCGACCGCTACATCGTCAACACCAACGCCGGAAAGCTCTTCCGGTTCGTCAAGAACACCGGCCCGTGGCGCGGATACCTCGCTCTGGACAACCCCAAGGCAGAAGCCGACCTGGAGATCGCCCTCGGCGCCACCCAGCACACAGACATGCTCTTCATCGGGGCCAAGGGCGCCCTCGACACGAACCGGGGCCTCCGCTTCGACATCTCGAAGTCCCAGCAGATCGACGGCTTCCCCGAGGCCTACCACGGCCGGCGCGCCGCCTGGTACTCGCTGGCGGCCCTGCTGCGCCGTGCCGCCGCCCCGCACCTGGACGTCCAGCCGGAGGAACTCCTCAGCGGCATCCACGGCTCGGACGCCCCGGTGGCCGCTCCCGTCATGGCCTACCTGGCGGACAGCCTCGACAACGGCGCGGGCTTCAGCACCCACCTCGGTTCGGAGAAACACATCGAGGAGTTCCTCCAGGCGGTCGACCGCTACGTGCACGACCTGGAGGCCGACCATCATGCCCGGAACTGCCGCAGCTCCTGCTACGCCTGCCTTCGCGACTACTCCAACATGCGCCTCCACCCGCTGTACGACTGGCGGCTCGCCCGCGACCTGACCGACGCCCTGCGCGGCCGGAAACTGCAGATCGATCCGAACGAGCACGCGTTCTTGCTAAGGGGTTGGGCGGACGAGGAGCCCACCGTCAGCCTCAAGGAGACCCCTGCCGGACCAGTGGCGCTCTTCACCTCGGACTTCACCGGCGAGCCCGTCGCGGTCGCCGTCAAGCATCCGCTGGAGTCCGCCACCGAGGAGTGCGGGAACGAACGGCTCCAGGCCCTACGTAACGAGGTCCGTGCCGGTGGCCTCGCCACCAGGATCGCCTTCGCCGACTCCTACAGCCTGGACCGGACCCCTGCCGCGGTGATTGAGCAGGTGCACATCTTCGCGGAGGAGCTCTGATGACGGCAGGAATCCCACTGGGAGCGGGCCAGAACGAGCAGGTCCGCCTGGAGGAGCTGCGGCAGCGGGAGATCGCCCGCCGCCTCGCCCTCCGCCAGGCCCGCGCCCAAGGCCGGACCGTTGGGGAAGCTCCGCAGTTCGCGGAAGCTGCCAGCAGCCCTGCTCCGGTCCTTTCGCCGCAGAAGCAACCGGAGCCGGAACCGGTCATGCCCCAGCCGGTCCCCGAAGGATTCGCCGACCGGGAGGCTTGGGAGCGCGCCCGCCCCTTCGCCGAAATCATGCTGCCCGACGCTCTGAAGGCGGAGACCGGAACGCTCTCCGCGCAGAAGCTGGCGCGGGCCGCGGCCGATGCAGCGACCCGGCAGGACGACCCGGTCAAGGGCGTCTCCCTGCTCCTCATGGCACAGGACCACGGGCTGGACGTTCTCAATGGCCGGCTCAACGACCGCGCCCGCGCCCTGCTGGAGGACAAGCCGCTGCCGCTCCTGGGGGAGCCGGGCAGCGTGTGGCAGATCTACCAGGACGACCGTCGCCTGATGGAGACCAACCTGTCGGCCCCCCGCCAGAGGGCGCTCCTGGCGAAGCTCCCCCGGCCGCTCCTCGACGACTACATCGACGAGGAGTGGATCGGCGCGGTCCCCGACCACGACGGCACCTCCCGTGCCGCCTACTTCCGTGCCCGCCTGGACCCGGCGTCCCTCACCGACGAGGAGATGGACCTGCTGGCCTGGCCCCTGGAACGGGAGCGCCGGGAGGCAGGCCCGGGAACGGAACCCGGCCGTGACTGGCCGCAGGACTGGAGCCTGCTGGTGAGACTGCAGGCCAACGACGCCAAGGCCATCGCGGAGGAGTGGACCGACCTCCTTCCACCAACACAGAAGCTCCTCGATGCCCTGCGCGAGGTGCGGCGGACCGGAGAGATTCCGGACGACCTCGTCGCCGACGAGCGGCTGTGGGTCCTCCTTGAGCGGATCAATCCCCGTGTACGCAGCGGGAGCAGCAAAAGGTTCAACGGCTGGATCGGCGTGCGGGCCCTGATCAGGGCCGTGCGGCAGATGCACCGTGCCCTCCTCCGCGGGGACGGCGAGACGGCGGAACAGCGGAGGAAGGTGGCGCTCACCATGGCCGCGAGGCTTCGGCACCACTCACAGCCGGTGCGCTGGGAGGCCCAGAACATCCATGCCTA
The DNA here is from genome assembly GCF_053613315.1 of Streptomyces sp. JK94. Classification (NCBI taxonomy): domain Bacteria; kingdom Bacillati; phylum Actinomycetota; class Actinomycetes; order Kitasatosporales; family Streptomycetaceae; genus Streptomyces; species Streptomyces sp. JK94. The sequence goes on from NZ_JBSICH010000001.1 coordinate 269,124, forward strand.
CCTGCGCGCCGGCCAGGAGATGACGGAGTCCCTCAAACTCCTGGAGCAGGATGCCGAAGGCCGTCCCCCAGTGCGGGACCAACTCGGCGGAGGTGCCGTGGCCATGCTGCGGAAGAATCGGAGCTTCTTGGAGGACCGGCCCCTCGGAGAACGCGACCAGCCGCTCAACCCGTATTCGGTGCTCGGCGTGCCCGACGGGGCGGACGACTGGAAGAAGGCCTGGCGCGCCCTGAGGAAGGAGCTCGACGACAGCGGCCGCGTCCGGATCAACGGCGCCAAGGACATGATCGAGAAGGCCGAGCGGGAGCAGCAGGAAGTACCCCGGTTTGCCGTTCCGCTCGCCCCACACCGCTGGAAGGACCCCACCGGCACGTGCCAACGGCTGGAACTCCCGCCCGAGCCCCTACAGAGGCTCACCGCGCCGCCCACGGACAGCGACCGCGCGTGGTCTCGCACCGAGGCGGCCCGAGAAATAATCACCAGGGCGACAGAACGCCTTTCCCTGGCTGCTGAAGACAACGCAGCCCTTGAAGACTCAGAGAGCAGCACATCGTGAGCAACGGAGCCGGTAAAGGCGACAGTGGTTCTCGCTCCCCTGGCGGATCCCAGCGGAAACGGGGACGCGGGCCGAACAGCGGAAGCGCGCGGAACCGTGGGGAGCGAAGGGCGGCCGAGGCCGCTCCCTGGCGGTTCGCTGAGAGCGACATGCCCGGGTTCATCCCGGGGAGCCTGGACGCCGCCGCGATCCTGAAGTCGGTCAACGAGACGCTCCTGCCCGTGGTGGAGAGAGAGTTGGAGCAGGCGACGGAACGACTGGGCGCAGCGCTGGCCGACACGGCGACCGAGGCCGATCTGGTCTCCGTCTTTCGGGCCGAACTGATGCGCCGAGTGCTTCCCCAGTTCACCGAAGCAGTCCGCACGGGTGTGTTGGAGAGCATCCGTACACGCCAGATGCACTTGGCTCAATTGGCCGTCCTGCACCGGCAGGCGCTGGATGCGAAGAGCCTGCAGGTGGTGGTGACCCGCCTCGACCACCTGGCGGCGAAGGCCGGCCTGCAGATCGTCGGCGACTCGGGCGATCAGTCGTTGTTCAACGTCGTGGAGGACCCGCCTGGTGTCATGAAGAAGGGCCCGGTCACCCTTGAACTCGTCGCGCCGGCCTACGTCGACAAGGAGTCCGGGAAGCTTGTCGAACGGGGCTGGCTGCGAGCCGTTGCCAAGGTTCCACCCAAGGAAATGACGCCCAGGCAGAGGCGTAGAGCAACCCATGCCGAAGGTGAGAAGAAGCAGCCTGCGAAGGAAGCTCCTGCACAGCAGGAGAGGAAAAAGCACCACCGGGGTCAGGAACCCGAAAAGCAGCAGAACAGAGGCAACGAGCGACAAAACGGTGGGTCACGTCCCAGCCTTGGAGGAAACGGGGACCGCCGGATGAAGCAAAGGGGAGCGCGATGACGTTCGGTATCGACTTCGGCACCAGCAACTCCGTGGTAGCCCACTGGAACGGGCACACCACCGAAGTGCTGCCGGTCGACGGCGACAACGTGCCCGCCCAGTGGCGGATGTCGGAGTTCGAGCAGCTTTTCCCCTCCGTGTTGTCCGTCCGCGACCTCCAGCGCACTCTCTGCTTTGGCTGGGAGGCGAAGACCGGCACTAGTGAGCCGCTCGACGCCGTGAAGCGCATGCTCGGCACCCGCTCCGGTGCCGAGAAGGACGGCGACATCGACGGTCTCGAGGTCGCAGCCCAGCTCGAGGAGCACCACGTCTGGGTCGGCTCGGAGAAGTTCCACAGCACGGTCGCGGCCGCCTCCCTCTTCAGCCGGATGAAGGAAGGCGTCTCCGCCCAGCTGCTCGATCTCTCCGACGCGGTCGTCACCGTGCCCGCCAACGCCACGGGCGGCGCCCGCTACCGCACCCGCGCTGCGGCAGCGCTCGGCGGTGTGAAGGTCCGGGCCCTGCTTAACGAGCCCACCGCTGCTGCGATCTCGTATGCCCACGACGTACCGATCCCCGGCCGATTCCTGGTCTTCGACTGGGGCGGCGGCACCATCGACGTCACCGTCCTGGAATACGACGACGGCCTCTTCGAGGAGCAGACCTCCCGCGGTATCACCGCCCTCGGAGGCCTGGAGTTCGACAACGCACTGGCCCAGTTGATCCAGCAGAAGATCGGCCTGACCTCGGACCAGCTCACCAAGGCCGAACGACGTTGGTGGCGCCGGTCGGTCGAGCTGACGAAGATCGCCCTGTCCTCCGTGCCGGTGGACGGCGCGCTCTTCTTCGACCTCCCGGTCGCCCTCGCCCCCTCGATCTCGAGGCGTGAGGTCAGGATCACCGCAGCCGAGTACACCAAGGCGATCACCCCGCTCATCATCCGCGCCCTTGAGCCGGTCCAGCAGGCCCTGGAAGACTTGGCCATCACCCCGGACGACATTGACTCCGTACTGATGATCGGCGGCACCTCGCAGATCCCCCAGGTGCGTCACGCTCTGGGCGAGCTCCTCGGCCACGACCGCATCGTCGACAGCGGCCTGTGCCGACCCATGACCGCCGTCGCCCGAGGCGCGGCCATCTATGCGGCCTCCCTCGACGGCGAACTCGGCGATGACAGCGACTTTTCCCTGGTGACCAGCTACGACCTGGGCACGGCCGTGAGCGCGGGCGAACAGAAGGGCTTCCGTGCCATCATCCGACGCAATGCCACGCTCCCTGCCGAGGGTTCGGCCAACTTCTACCCGGACACGCCGGGCGCTTCCTCCGTGCGCGTGTCGGTGATCGAGGGCGAAGTCGGCTACCCGGCCGACAGCGACCGTGCCTTTCCCCTGGCCAACATCGAGGTGGACCTCCCGACCCGCGAACAGGACACCCGACGGAACAAGATCGAGATCAAGTTCCGCTACAACGAGAGCGGCATCCTGCGCTTCACTGCCACCCACGCGGCCACCGGCAAGCAGCTCGCCGAGCGCGAGATCGACTCCTTCGGCCCCGACGGCACCCCACTGCAGCACGGCCTCGACGACGAACTGACCCGCCTCTTGGCCCACACCGTCCGCCCGTTCGCCGACGGCTCCTCCAACGTCCGACACCGCTCGGCAGCCGAAACGGCCAACGCTCGACCCGCGCCGATCGACATGTCCGTGCGCGTGGTGGAGGCCGACCCTGCAGTAACGGTCAACGGCGAGCCGCAGGGAGTGGTGACGGGGGGACTGTGACCAGCCTCTGGGCTCTGTGGCGGAAAATCCCGGGTGCGCCAGTAGCTCGCTCCACTGTCTGCGACGGGACTATACGGTCTTCTTCGCTGTAACTCCCGATCAAGGAAGAACAGCTGTCAAAGAAATCAAGGCAGGTAGGTCGTGCCGCGATGACGCGTCAGATGAGGAAGAGGGGGTGACTTTAGCCATGCGGTACGACCAGAGCCGAGCGGACAAGCTTGATGAGATGATGCTCGAACTGCTGCTGCCGGAAAGCGCGGTGGAGTCACTGGGGCGGTGGCTAGCCGACCCAGAAAGCGGTCAGCGGTACGCGAACGGGAGTGGCCCCCACAGCATCCCGTACACGCCATCCAAGTGGATAGTCGTAGCGCCGTGGCCCGGCACCTTCGCCGACCGGGCGGCGGCCGATTCGGCCTCGGTGAGCCGAGCCGAGGTCGTGGCCGCGGTCCGGGCCGCGGAGCAGTCCGAGAGCTGGGCAGAGGCGTTCGTGGCCACGCAGGTGTGGGGCTACGGTGTTACAGGCTACGGCCCGTACCGCACTCGTCAGGTGCTCGCCCAGCCCAGCGCTGAGGCCGTCCTCACCGAGGCGGTGTCCCTGCTCGTCGACGAGGGTGCGGTCGCAGCCTACGAGGTTCTGAACACTCTCGATGGCCTCGGTCCGGCGTTCCTCACCAAATTCCTCTACTTCGCGGGCCAGGCGCTGCCAGAGATTAAGGGCCCACGTCCCCTGATCCTCGACAGCGTGCTCGCCGGGGTCCTGCGCCGACACGCCACGAAGGTTGGACGTGCGGCTAGCTACGAGTTGTCCGAGGCGATCGCCAAGTGGATCTGGCGCGACAGCGGCTGGAGTTCCCACCGTTACGACGTCTACCTCCGGTGGATGTACGCCGTCAACGAGCGACTCGCGGCGTCGATCGACTGGCCTGCAGCCCCAGACGTGCTCGAGCTGGCCCTCTTCAGCGCCGCCTGGGACCCGGAATAACCACATCGCCGGGGGTTCACCTTCGGGTGCCCGCTTGGTTCAGGTGCTTGTCCAACGGCCGCCGCCAAGTCCCGGGGCCTCGAACGTCAGCAGACGATGACCGCCCACCTTGCGGTATCACGACAGGACAGCCTCACCAAATCACTGATTCTCCGGATTCTGATCCTGCTCGCCAGCAGTTATCCGTGCGGCTTCGCCGCGCGGTAGGCGGGAGGACGGAACGACCGCTGCTTTGGCAGCGCTTACTTCGGAGACACGCGATGCGTAACCATTCCAAGCCTGCCGTCGAGGCTGCCTTCCTGAACGTGCAGAACGCTGCGAAGTACATGGGCATCTCGGTGAACACCCTCTACGTCTGGCGCCATCGCCGGCAAGGGCCGCCCAGCTTTCGGATGGGGCCCGGAGGAAGGGTCATGTACCGCCGGGACCTGCTCGATGCGTGGCTCAGCGAACAGCAGCAGGCGGACTCGCGGTCGAACCCGGCCCTCAACCCGCTGAACAAGGCCCCGCAGCAGTGTGAGCGTCGCCGGGCTGCCTGACCTGGGAAAACAGGTCTGAAGAATTCAGCAGCACTCGGAATTTCATGCGCACGGAGATCGTCTGTGTGTCTGATCGCGACGCAGATCGCGCCGAGAGACAAGGCGAGGCCGAGGGTAAGTCGAGCATGGCGGGTTACATCGAAGACCGGTGGCTCAAGAAGCGACCGAACAAGGAGACGGGCAAGCGCGAACGCACCGCTCTGTGGGGCAAGTGCACGCGCTATCGGGTCAAGGGGATACTGGGGGTCCGCGACAGGTCTTTCGACACGGTCGCGGACGCCAAGGCATGGCTGGCCGAGGCGCAGACCGATGCACGGCGAGGGGATTTCGTCGACGCGCGAGACGGTGCGATCAGCCTTCGTGAGTACGTCGATAAGCACTGGTGGCCCTCCCAGGTGCACCCTGCCCAGACGCTGGAAAGCATGAGGCACAGGATCTGGGGGCAGGTGCTGCCGCAGCTCGGAGACCTGGCGCTCAGGGACATCGGCGTTGCGGAGCTGCGCAAGTGGTCGGCCGACGTGCAGAGGGCGGTGGCGTCGAGTACGGCCTACGTCGCGTGGGTGTACCTCAAGGCGATCATGCAGGCCGCGGTCGAGGACAAGCGGCTGTACCGCAACCCGTGCAAGGGCAACAGCTCGATCAAGCCGCCGAAGAAGCCGGAGCGCAAGGCTCGTGCCTGGGAGCAGGAACGTGTCGACGCTGTACGAGAGGCGCTGGCTGACCGCTACCGGATCGCGCTCGACCTCGGCGTCGGATGCGGACTTCGACAGGGTGAGACGTTCGGCTTCAGCCCAGGTGATATTCGTGGCGACTTCGTCCACGTGGAGCGACAGATCCTCATGTACAAGTCACGGCTGTACTTCGGTCCGCCCAAAGGCGGCAAGGAACGCGATGTGCCGCTGCCGAAGGTGCTCGCGAAGCGACTCCTCAGCCACCAAGAACGCTTCGAGCCGATCGACGTTACCCTGCCGTGGCTGGATCCCGAGGAGCCCGACCTCGTACGCGAGGACCGGCGCAAGGTGACCGTCCCGTTGCTCGTGTACACCGGCCGGCGCGGCGCGATCAACCGCACCACCTGGAACACCAAGGCGTGGAAGCCCGCGCTCGCCGAAGTGGGAGTCATCCCGCCGCTGCCCGAGCGGCAGCCGGGCGAGAAGCCGTCGCGCGTGTGGGAGCCGAGCCGCAAGCACGGCTTCCACGTCTTGCGCCATACGTACGCCTCGGTGATGCTCGAAGCCGGTGAGTCGATCGTCTCGCTCGCGAAGTGGATGGGGCACTCCGACCCGGCGTTCACGCTCCGGACGTACACGCACTTCATGCCGCAGGCCGGCGCACGTGGGCTGTCCGCCATCGAGGCGTGGTTCACGGACTCGGCCGAAAGTCCCTGAGAAGTCCCAGAGGGCGAAACCAGCCGCCGGATACCCGAAAACATGCAGGTCAGAGCGTGATCGCTCCCTGAGCGGAACAGAACCCGGCGTACAGCCCGACTCGTCTGCCGCCCCTGCCGCCCCTGCCGCCCGCCGCCCGCCGCGCGGATGCGGTGCGGACGGCGGCCGGCCGGGCCGGGCCACGCGACCTCCGGGTGCTGCCCGGCGAAGGATGTCCGGTCTCCCCGTGTTCGTGCGGGTAGAGCTGATTGGGCGTCACGGAACGCCCGGCTCCGCCATCATCGGGTCATGCAAAAGCTCGAGGCGCACGAAATGCCCCTGCACAAGGTCTTCAGCAGCGACTACGACTTCAAGATCCCCGAATATCAGCGTCCGTACGCCTGGCAGGAGGAGCAGGCGTCCCAGCTGCTGCTGGACCTGCAGGAGGCACTGGAGCGCGGGACGGACGAGCCGTACTTCCTCGGATCCATCGTGCTCGTCAAGGATGGCGGAGCCCCGCGGGCGGAGGTCATCGACGGCCAGCAGCGCCTCACGACCCTGACCATCCTCCTGTCCGTCCTACGCGACCTCACGGACGACACGGACCTGCGCGGTGACCTCGACGGTCTGGTGATGGAGCCGGGAGCCAAGATCCGCGGCTTGCCCCCGAGGCCGCGGCTCACCCTGCGCAGCCGCGACGCCGACTTCTTCGAGAAGTACGTGCAGACCAGGGGCGCCGTGGAAACCCTGCTGGCGCTTGAGCCGGAAGGCCTGCGGACCGACGCGCAGAAGGCCGTGCTGCGCAACGCGACCGTCCTGCACCGCAGTCTCACCGCGTTGCCCGAGGAGAGCCGGCTGGCACTGGCCCAGATGCTCGCCGAGCGGACGTTCCTGGTCGTGGTCAGTACTCCGGACCTCGACAGCGCCCACCGCATCTTCAGCGTCATGAACTCGCGGGGCCTGGATCTGTCGCCCACCGACATCTTCAAGTCGCAGGTGATCGGGGACCTGGATGACGAGGCCTCCGAGATGTGCGCCACCACCTGGGAGGACGCGGAGGAGATGCTGGGGCGGGACGACTTCGCGGAACTCTTCCTGCACCTGCGGATGATCTTCGCCAAGAAGCGCGCGGAACAGGAGCTGCTCAAGGAGTTCCCCGAGCAGGTGCTCAGTCGCTACCTGCCCGAGCGGGCCGAGGTCTTCGTCCACGACGTCGTCCGGCCCTACGCCGAGGCCTACGCCCAGATCAGGGAAGCCCGCTACGAGTCCGCCTCGGGCGCGGAGGCGGTCAACGCCTGGTTCAGGAGGCTCCAGCAGATCGACAACTACGACTGGCGGCCGGCCGCTCTGTGGGCGCTGCGCCATCGTGAGAACGACCCCGTGTGGCTCGATGCGTTCATGCGGGCGCTGGAACGCCTGTCGGCCAGCATGTTCATCCGCCGCGTCTACACGACACCGCGTGTCACCCGCTACGCGGAACTGCTCCGGCAGCTCGATGAAGGGCAGGGCCTCGACTCCCCGGCCCTGGAGCTGAGGGACGACGAGAAACTGGAGACGCGCAACTGGCTCGACGGCGACCTCTACCTGGTCCGCAGGATCCGCAAGTACGTCCTGCTCCGCCTCGACGAGCTGCTGGCGCGCGGCCAAGGAGTGACGTACGACCACCCGCTCATCACCGTCGAGCACGTACTGCCGCAGAGTCCCGGCGCCGATTCCCAGTGGGCCGACGTGTTCGACGACGAGCAGCGCGCGCGGTGGACACACCGCTTGGGCAACCTGGTGCTGCTGAACCGGGCCAAGAACTCCGCGGCCCAGAACTACGACTTCGCCGCGAAGAAGGCCAAGTACTTCACAGGCCGCGGGGGAGTGGTCCCCTTCGCACTGACCAGCCAGGTCCTGCAGCACGCTGAGTGGACCCCCGAGCTGCTCAAGGCCCGGCAGGAGGAGCTGCTGGGCATGCTCGCCGGGGAGTGGCGTCTGTGAGTGCCCGGCCGGGTACCCGCGCTCCGGCTGTCTCACCCATAAGGCCCCTCGTCGAAAGTTTCGAAAGGGGGTATCTCGATTTCTGATCATTGGGGTGAACAGAGCTGCATTGCAGTGGAGTGGGTGGCACGGATGCTGGCTTGACGTGCCAAATAGCGTTGCGAGCGCGCTGATGGGGAGGGCGAAGCTTTCGAAATAACGACCGAAACTATTGACGCTTGACGGGTGCAGGCCAACACTGGCGCCGTTGTCGTTCCCAGGAGAGGAAGCAACCGCCATGAATCTGCTCGTTCAACCGAGGCGTCGCAGAAGCGGCCCGCTCACCCTGCTCGTCAGGAGCGCGTGGGCCTTCGCGCTGGCCGCTCTGGCCGCGATGATGCTGCCGGGCACGGCCCACGCCGGCACGGTCGTCACGACCAACCAGGAGGGCACCAACAACGGCTACTACTACTCGTTCTGGACCGACAGCCAGGGCACCGTCTCCATGGACATGGGGAACGGCGGGCAGTACAGCACCTCGTGGCGCAACACCGGCAACTTCGTCGCGGGCAAGGGCTGGAGCAACGGCGGACGTCGGACCGTGCAGTACTCGGGCACCTTCAACCCGTCCGGCAACGCGTACCTGACCCTCTACGGGTGGACGTCTAACCCGCTCGTCGAGTACTACATCGTCGACAACTGGGGCACCTACCGGCCCACGGGTGAATTCAAGGGCACCGTGACCACTGACGGCGGCACCTACGACATCTACAAGACGACCCGATACAACGCGCCCTCCGTCGAGGGCACGCGCACCTTCGACCAGTACTGGAGCGTGCGGCAGTCCAAGCGGACCGGCGGCACCATCACCACCGGCAACCACTTCGACGCGTGGGCGCGGGCCGGGATGCCGTTGGGCAGCTTCAGCTACTACATGATCATGGCCACCGAGGGCTACCAGAGCAGCGGCAGCTCCAACATCACGGTCGGTGGCACGGGCGGCGGCGGTGGTGGTGGCGGGGGAGGTGGCGGCGGTGGTTGTGCCGCGACGGTGTCCGCCGGGGAGAAGTGGGGCGACCGGTACAACCTCAACGTCTCGGTGAGCGGGGCGAGTGACTGGACGGTGACGATGAACGTGCCGTCGCCGGCGAAGGTCATGTCCACCTGGAACGTCGACGCGAGCTATCCGAGCGCGCAGACGCTGAGCGCCAAGTCCAACGGCAGCGGCAACAACTGGGGCGCCACCATCCAGGCCAACGGCAACTGGACCTGGCCCACGGTCTCCTGCAGCGCGGGCTGACCCCGTACGCGACGAGAGAGACGAGTGAGACGAGAGAGGAGGACCACTGGTATGCGCACCAGTACGCGTCCCGCGTTACGTTCCCTGGTCGCCGGGGTGGCCGTCGCCATGCTCGCCGCCGCGGGGACCGTGGCCGCCGATGCCGCTCCGGCGCGGGCAGCCGCCTGCAACGGCTACGTCGGACTCACCTTCGACGACGGCCCCTCCGGCGCCACCCAGGCCCTGCTCAACGCCCTCGGGCAGAACGGGCTGCGGGCCACCATGTTCAACCAGGGCCAGTACGCGGCCCGAAACCCGTCCCTGGTCCGGGCACAGGCCGACGCCGGCATGTGGGTCGCCAACCACAGCTACACCCACCCCCACATGACCCAGCTCGGTCAGGCGCAGATGGAGTCGGAGATCTCCCGGACCCAGCAGGCCATCGCGAACGCGGGCGGTGGTACGCCGAAACTGTTCCGCCCGCCGTACGGCGAGACCAACGCGACGCTGCGGTCGGCCGCGGCCAAGTACGGGCTGACCGAGGTGATCTGGGACGTCGACACGCAGGACTGGAACAACGCCGGCACCGACGCGATCGTGCAGGCCGTCTCCCGGCTGGGCGACGGCCAGGTCGTCCTCATGCACGACTGGCCCGCCAGCACACTCGCCGCGATACCGCGCATCGCGCAGACCCTGGCGGCCAAGGGCCTGTGCGCCGGCATGATCTCGCCGCAGACCGGCCGCGCGGTCGCCCCCGACGGCGGCAGCGGGGGCGGTGGCGGTGGCGGTGGCGGTACGTGTACGGCGACGCTGACGGCCGGGCAGCGGTGGGGGGACCGGTACAACCTCGACGTGTCCGTCAGCGGGGCCAGTGACTGGACGGTGACGATGAACGTGCCGTCGCCGGCGAAGGTCATGTCCACCTGGAACGTCGACGCCAGTTACCCGAGCGCACAGGTACTGACCGCCAAGTCGAACGGCAGCGGCGGCAACTGGGGTGCCACCATCCAGGCCAACGGCAACTGGACCTGGCCCACGGTCTCCTGCAGCGCGGGCTGACCGGTCCCGGTCCTGCGGCACGGCGGACGCCGCCGTCGTGCCGCGGGGCCTTCGGCCGGTCCGGGAAGGGAGTGCGCGCATTCGGCAGCCCGCGATACGGTTCTGCCTGTTCGAAGGGGACCAGGCGTGACGAAGCTGAACCAGGTCATCGCGGTCGAGGAGAGCGTCAGGAGCAAGTCGCTCCAGGACGTCACCGCAGCCCACCAGAGAGTGCAGAAGCCCGCGCTGCTGGCCGGCATCTCGCGCACGTACCAGCCGAAGGACGAGGAGGGCGAGCGGCCCTCCGTCAGCACCAGCGGGCGCGCGGGCGGGTGCGGTCTCCTCCACCGCCCCTCCTGCAGTTGACCAAGCCGGGCAACGGCCGAGCAGCGCCACGCCCCCGATCGTGGCAGCGGCCTCGGCGCCCTTCCGCCGGCTGTCGTCCTACCGCTGTGCTCCCGGGCCCGGAGAAGAGGTGCCGTGCGTGGGCGTGTCCGGGCCCGGCGCACCCAGCGACCGCCCCGCCACCCGCGTCAGATGGCGCGCGAACACCTCCCGTGCCTGAGGCGTCAGCGTGCGCAGTGCCACCAGTGCCGTGATCACGACGTCGCACAGCTCCGCCTCGACGTCGTCCCAGGTGTGGGTGACGCCCTTGCGCGGGTTCTGGCCGGTCGCGCCGATCACCGCCTCGGACACCTCGCCGACCTCCTCGGACAGCTTCAGCATCCGCAGCAGGAGGCCCTCCCGGCCGCCGACGGGCTGGTCCGCCTCCAGCCACGTCCACAGGACGTCGATGGTGTTCCAGAGGTCGGCGGGTGTGCCGTGGCGGTCGTCGCTCATGCGGGGCAGCCTGCCACGGAGGGAGGCCGCCCCCGGAGCGGTACGTCAGTCGAACAGTGGTTCCTGCCGGCCCTCGGCGGCCCTCCGGACCCGCTTGTTCCGCGCCCCCACGATCACCACCGCGGCCGCCGCCGTCGCCGCGAAGGCGGCCGGGACCATCCAGTTCCGGTTGACCGCGTGGCCGAGGGCGTGGTCCAGCGAGAGGCGGCCGGGGCCCGTGACCGCGAGACCGGCGGCCGTCAGGCCGAGGGACGCCGCGTACTCGTAGCCGCCGGACTGGGCGAAGAAGCCGTTGGGGGCGTGCACCGCGGCGGCTCCCGCCATCGCGCCGGCCGCCGCGGCGCCCGCGGCCGGTGTGGCCAGCCCCAGCGCCAGCAGCGTCCCGCCGCCGGCCTCGGCCAGCCCCGCCGCGGTGGCGCTGGCGCGGCCCGGCGCGTAGCCCATGGCCTCCATGGCCTGGCCGGTACCCTCGATGCCGCCGCCGCCGAACCAGCCGAGCAGCTTCTGCGCGCCGTGCGCGGCCAGGACGCCGCCGGTGCCCAGCCGGAGCAGCAGCAGCCCCAGGTCACGCCGGTCAGAACAGTTCACGTCGACTCCCTCGCAGACAGCGGCGGCTCACCTCCCCACCGTCACCCGTCCCGGCCGTGCGGGCCTGCCGCGGACGCCGTTCGGGTGGTCGTGGGGGACTGGGCCGGCCGACGGGCCGGGTGGCGGGGGCCCGGAGGCGGTGTGACGCTGCCGGCATGACGATTCAGACCACGCGACTCAGCGATCCGGCCGTCCGCGCCTTCGTCGCCGCCGTCAACGCCCACGACCGCGAGGCCTTCCTCGCGCTGCTCGCGCCGGACGCCACGATGGCCGACGACGGGGACGACCGGGACCTCGCCCAGTGGGTCGACCAGGAGATCTTCTCCTCCAACGGCCACCTGGAGGTCGACAACGAGTCGAACGGCGGTCGCGCCCTCCTCGCCCGCTACCGCAACGACACCTGGGGCGAGATGCGGACGCGGTGGAGCTTCACCGTGGACGAGGACGGCCGGATCGCGCGGTTCGAGACCGGGCAGGCGTGACCCGTGCTCACGTGATCCGCGCGGCAGGTGTGACCCGCACTCACGGGACTCACGCGGCAGGTGTGACCCGTGCTCGCGTGATCCACGCGGCAGCCGTCGCGCCCACCGGCGTGCATCCCGCGGTCCTACGCGGGATCCACCCCCGGCCGGTGCGGCGGGACGGCTGCCGCCTCCCCCCTCGGTGTGGCCTGCGGAGCCGTACGGAAGGCGTGGCGCCGACTGTGAAGCTCCGGTGAAGGAAAGTTGAGCACACGTCCGCAGTCGGCCGCAATATCGCGGGCTGCGGAACTCCGGCGGTGTGCTTCCGGCCAGGGTCCCGGCCGCGCCGCCCTCAGCCGCGTCCCACGTACGGCATCGCCGTCGCCATGACCGTCGCGAACTGCACGTTCGCCTCCAGGGGCAGCTCCGCCATGTGCCGCACCGTGCGCGCCACGTCGGCGACGTCCATCACGGGCTCGGGTGCCGTCTCCCCGTTGGCCTGGAGCGCCCCGGCCTGCATGCCGGCCGTCATGTCGGTCGCCGCGTTGCCGATGTCGATCTGGCCGACCGCGATGCCGTAGGGCCTGCCGTCCAGGGACAGCGACTTGGTCAGACCCGTCAGGGCGTGCTTGGTCGCCGTGTACGCCACCGAGTGCGGGCGCGGGGTGTGGGCCGAGATCGAGCCGTTGTTGATGATCCGGCCGCCCTGCGGGCGCTGCTCCTTCATCTGCCGGTACGCCGCCTGCGCGCACAGGAACGCGCCGTTCAGGTTGGTGTCCACCACGTGCCGCCACGCCTCGTAGGGCAGCTCCTCGACCGGCACACCGCCCGGGCCGAACGTCCCGGCGTTGTTGAACAGCAGGTCCAGTCGTCCGAAGCGCTCGCGTACGGCGGTGAACAGGGCCGCCACGTCCTCGGGGCGTGACACGTCGGCGCGGACGGGCAGCGCCGTGCCGCCCGCGGGCGCCAGGGCGGCCGTCTCCTCCAGGGTCTCGGGGCGCCGGCCGGCGAGGGCCACGGACCAGCCGGCCGCCAGCAGTTCGGCGGCGACGGCCCGGCCGATGCCGGATCCGGCACCGGTGACGACGGCCGTCCTCTGCGCACCGGCGGTTTCCTCGGCGGCGGTTCTCACGGTGTTCATGAGTCGGCAGCGTACGCGTGGCGGAGCATGCGGAACTCATCCATCCGACATGGGTTCGCCATGTCCGCGCCAAGCCAGGGTCGTCCCCGGCCATTCGAATGCCCCGTGCAACCACCGCATGGGGAGGAACGGATGTCACCCGCGAACCACCAGGCCGAGTCCCAGCCCTCGCACGCACCCGAACTCCGCGCCGCCGCCCGGCACCTGGGCCGCCGCGGCTTCCTGACCGTCACCGGCGCCGCCGCCGCGCTCGCCTTCTCGGTGAACCTGCCGGCCGCCGGCACCGCGAGCGCCGCCGAACTCGACGCGGCACGGCTCACCGCCGACCCCTTCACGCTCGGCGTCGCCTCCGGCGACCCGCAGTCCGACTCCGTCCTGCTGTGGACGCGCCTGGCTCCCGTCCCGTACCAGGCCGACAGCGGACTGCCCGCCCAGCGCGTCGAGGTGAGCTGGGAACTGGCCCTGGACGAACGGTTCCGCCGGGTCGTGAGACGGGGCACGGCCACCGCCCACCCCGAGTTCCACCACACCGTGCACGTCGAGGTCGGCCACCTCGTGCCCGGCCACGTCTACCACTACCGCTTCCGCGCCGGCCGCTGGGTCAGCCCGGCCGGCCGCACCCGCACCGCGCCCGCCCGGCAGAGCCGGCCCGCCGACCTCACCTTCGGCGTGGTCTCCTGCCAGAAGTACGACGACGGCCACTACACCGCGTACAAGCACCTGGCCCAGGAGGACGTGGACGTCGTCTTCCACCTCGGCGACTACCTCTACGAGTACGCCGTCAACGCCGTCGGCGGCTCCCGCGCCTACCCCGCGGGCACCCTGCCGGCCCTCTTCGACCACGAGACGGTGACGCTGGAGGACTACCGCCTGCGGTACGCCCTCTACAAGTCGGACCCCGACCTGCGGGCCGCGCACGCCGCGCACCCGTTCGTCGTCACCTGGGACGACCACGAGACCGAGAACAACTACGCCGACGGCACGCCGGAGAACAGCGTCCCGCCGGAGGAGTTCCTCATCCGCCGGGCCGCCGCCTACCGGGCCTACTGGGAGAACATGCCGCTGCGCCGCCCGCAGCTGCCCGACGGCGCCGACCTGAAGCTCTACCGCCGCCTGCACTGGGGCCGGCTGGCCCAGTTCGACGTCCTGGACACCCGCCAGTACCGCTCCGACCAGGCCTACGGCGACGGCTGGCAGTTCCCCGGGCCCGAGTCCGAGGACCCGGGCCGTACGCTGACCGGCGACGCCCAGGAGCGCTGGCTGGTCAACGGCTGGCAGCGGTCCGACGCCCTGTGGAACGTGGTGCCCCAGCAGGTCACCTTCTCGCAGCGGTACAACATGACCACCACGCCGTCCAGGGTCTCCATGGACTCCTGGGACGGCTACCCGGCCTCCCGCGAGCGGGTGCTGGCCGGCGCGCAGGCCGCCGGCGTCGAGAACCTCATGGTCCTCACCGGCGACGTGCACGTCTCCTACGGCTTCGACATCAAGCGCGACTTCTCCGACCCGGACTCCCGGACCCTGGGGACGGAGATCGTGACGACCTCCGTCACCAGTGGCCGCGACGGCTCGGAGAAGCCGTCCAACTGGGACACCCTCATGACCGCCAACCCGCACCTGAAGTTCTTCAACGGGCGGCGCGGCTACACGACCGTGCAGCTCGGCCGGCGGCTGGCGCGCGCCGACTTCAAGACCGTGTCGCACGTGACCACGCCGGGCGCGCCGCTCACGACCGCCGCGTCCTTCGTGACGGAGGTGGGGGAGCAGGGGCTCAAGCCGGCGTGACCGCGCGGTCCTCGGCCTTCTGGCCGGGGTGCTCGCCGGGGTGCTCGCCCGGGTAGCGGACGCCGACGCGGTCCCGGATCGCGTCGAGCGTCCGCATCACGGCCAGGGTGCCGTCGAGCGGGACCAGCGGGGACTCGGTCTCCCCGGCGCGCAGGGCGCGCATCACCTCACGGGCCTCGTGCGCGAGACTGGCGCGGGGCCCGTCGGCCGGATCGGCGCGGAACTCCTCCGGGTCCCGGCCGTCGCGGTGCAGTACGAAGTGGTCCGGGAAGAAGAAGCCGTTCGGGACGTCGATGCGGCCCTGGGAGCCGGTGATCGAGGCGGAGTTGGGCGTACCGCCGCTGATGGAGCAGTGCACCGAAGCGAGAGCGCCGCTCTCGTAGGAGAGCAGTGCACCTGTCTGGAGATCGACGCCCTCGTCCGAGAGCACCGCTCGCGCCGTGACGTCCGACGGCTCACCGAGCAGCAACTGCGTGAACGACACCGGGTACACGCCCAGATCGAGCAGCGCGCCGCCCCCCTGGGCCGGGTCCCGCAGCCGGTGCGCGGGAGGGAAGGGCCCCGCGAGTCCGAAGTCGGCCTGGACGCTGCGGACCTCGCCGATCGCGCCGTCGTCGACCAGCGCCTTCAGCCGCCGCACCAGCGGGTTGCAGTACATCCACATCGCTTCCATGAGGAAGCGGCCGCCCTGCCGGGCGAGCGCGACCAGTTCCTCCGCCTCGCGCGCGTTCAGCGTGAACGGCTTCTCGCACAGCACGTTGCGCCCCGCCTCCAGGCACAGGCCGGCGGCCGTGCGGTGCGCCGAGTGCGGGGTCGCGACGTACACCACGTCGACGTCCTCGTCCCGCGCCAGCGCCTCCCAGCCGCCGTACGCCCGCGGTATCCCGAACCGCTCCGCGAACGCCGTCGCCGACGCCTCGGTCCGCGAGGCCACCGCCACGACCTCCGCGTCCGGCAGATCGACCAGATCCGCCGTGAACCTCGCCGACATCCCGCCGGTCGCCAGAATTCCCCAGCGCACCTTCTGCCCGGTCACCGCTGACACGCTGCCCCACCCTCGCTCAGGTTGTTCGAGTCTGTTCGTTCAAGTGCGTACGAGCTGAGAGCATAGGTGCCGGATCTGCAGAAGAGGGAGGGGCACATGCCCGAGCGCGGGCCGTCCATACCGCACACGTCACCGGACACCACACCGAAGACCTCGAGCCCGGCGCGGGCGGCCGGGCCGGAAACGGGGCCGGCCGCCCGACCGCCGCGGGCCACCCGCCGCACCGGTCTGCTCGTCACGTTCATCCTCGGCGGCCTGACCGCCACGCCGCCGCTGGCCATGGACATGTACCTCCCGGCGCTCCCGGAGGTCACCCGGTCCCTGGGCGCGCCCGCCGCGACCGTCCAGCTCACGCTCACCGCCTGCCTGGCCGGCATGGCCCTCGGCCAGCTCGTGGTCGGCCCGATGAGCGACAAGTGGGGCCGCCGCCGCCCGCTGCTGGCCGGGCTCGCCGTCTACGTCGTCGCCACCGCCCTGTGTGCCTTCGCGCCCACCGTCGGACTCCTCGTCGCCTTCCGGCTGGCCCAGGGACTCGCGGGCGCCGCCGCGATCGTCATCGCCCGCGCGGTCGTCCGCGACCTGTACGACGGTGTGGCCATGGCCCGCTTCTTCTCCACCCTGATGCTGATCTCCGGCGTCGCCCCGGTCGTCGCGCCGCTGATCGGCGGCCAGGTCCTGCGGGTGACCGACTGGCGGGGCGTGTTCGCCGTGCTCACGGTGGTCGGGGTGGCACTGGGCGCCGTCGTGTGGGCCAAGCTGCCGGAGACGCTGCCGGAGGGCGAACGGCACGCGGGCGGGGTCGGCGACACCCTCCGCGCGATGCGCGGGCTGCTCGCCGACCGCGCCTTCACCGGGTACATGCTCACGGGCGGCTTCGCCTTCGCCTCGCTCTTCGCCTACATCGCGGCGTCCCCGTTCGTCGTCCAGGAGATCTACGGCGCCTCCCCGCAGACGTTCAGCCTGCTGTTCGGCCTCAACTCGATCGGCCTGGTCGTCGTCGGGCAGATCAACGGCAAGATCCTGGTCGGGCGGGTCCGGCTGGACCGGGTGCTGGGGCTCGGCCTCCTGATCGTCGTCGCCGCCGCCACCGCCCTGCTGCTGATGTCCCTCGGCGTCTTCGGCGAGGTCGGGCTCGCGCCGGTCGCCGCCGCGCTGTTCGTGCTGATGTCCGCGATGGGGATCAGCCTGCCCAACACCCAGGCGCTGGCGCTGATGCGGGTCAGGAAGTCGGCCGGCTCCGCCTCCGCGCTGCTCGGCACGTCCTCCTTCCTCATCGGCGCCGTCGCCTCTCCGCTCGTCGGGATCGCGGGAGAGGACACCGCGCTGCCGATGGCCGTGGTGCAGCTGGTGGCGGCGCTGGTGGCGCTCGCCTTCTTCGTGGGGATGTGCCGTCCCACGGCCGGGCGGACCGCCGGGCGGGAGACCGGGGAAATCGAAGAGGCCGGGGAGACCGGGAAGGCCGGGAAGGCCTGGGAGGGGGCAGAGCGCTGAGCGCTCCGAGACTGCGCAGCGGCACCCCGGAGCGGGCCGGACTCGACCCCGGGCAGCTGCGCCGTGTCGTCGAGGAGGTGCACGCCCTCACCGCCGGCGAGCGGCCCTGGGCGGCGGGCGCCGTCGTGGCCGTCGGACGCGGTCCCGTGCTCGCGGTCGAGGAGGCGGCGGGCTGGGCGGTGCGCTACGCGTCCTACGACCCGCGCACCGACTCGGGTGTGGAGCTGCCCGCCCGCTCCCGGGTGCCGGTCAGCACCGGTACGCCCTTCGACCTGGCGTCCCTGACGAAGGTGTTCACGGCGGTCGCCGCCGTGCAGCAGATCGAACGCGGCACGCTCGGCATCGACGCGGAGGTCGGCGCCTACCTGCCGGACTTCCGGGCCGCCGCCGCGCACCGCGTCACCGTACGGCAGCTGCTCACCCACACCTCCGGGCTGCGGCCCGAACTCCCGCTGTACGACTGCGCCGACGACGAGGAACGGCTGCGGCGGCTGCGGGCGGAACCGCCGGTGGGGGTGCCCGGCACGTACTGCTACTCGGATCTGAACATGCTGCTGCTCCAGCAGGTCCTGGAGCGCGTCACGGGACGCACCCTCGACGTCCTGGTGAACGACGGGATCACCCGGCCGCTGGGCATGACGGCGACGCATTTCGGGCCGTGCCCGGGTGCGGCGGCGACGGAGGACCAGCGGCGGCCGTGGGCCAAGGCGGACCGGGGGATGCTGCGGGGCGTCGTGCACGACGAGAACGCCTGGGCGCTGGGCGGGGTGGCCGGGCACGCGGGTCTGTTCTCGACGGGGCGGGACCTCGCGGTCTTCTGCCGTGCCCTGCTGGCGGGAGGCTCGTACGGGCCGGCGCGCATCCTCGGGCCGGACTTCGTGGAGCTGCTCCTGACCGAGCCCGGGCTCGGCTTCGCCCTGGACCAGCCGTGGTTCATGGGAGGGCTGGCGGGGCGCGGGGCGGCCGGCCACACCGGATTCACGGGCACGATGCTGGTGCTCGACCGGGTGACGGACACGTTCGCGGTGCTCCTCGCCAACACGGTCCATCCGCGTCGCCGCGCACCGGACAACAGACCCCGGGCGGCCCTGGGAACGCGGGTGGCCCGGGCGGTGCGGGAGAAGATCTGACCGGAGGCGTCCGCGGCGGCCGGTCCGCGCTCCGTACCCGGTACTCCGCCGCCGCCGCCGGCCCGCCCGGCCCGCCCGGCCGCCTGGCGGTCTGGCGGTCTGGCCGCTTGGCTGTCCGGCTGTCCGTCTGGCCGCTTGGCTGTCCGGCTGTCCGGCCGTCTGGCCGCCCGGCCGGCGGCCACCCCCGTAGAATCGCCGGGTGAACGACCCCGCCACCCCCGCCGACGCCCTGCGTGCCGCCCTCGCCGGTCTGGTCGACGGGCTGCCGCCCCGGCAGGCCGCACAGGCCGTGGAGCGGCTGATCGCCAACTACCGCGGGGACACCCCGACGGACGCCCCGATCCTGCGGGACCGCTCGGACGTCGTCGCCTACGCCGCGTACCGCATGCCGGCGACCTTCGCGGCGGTGCGGTCGGCGCTGGAGGCGTTCGCGGACGCGGTGCCCGGATGGACGCCCGGGAACCACGTCGACGTCGGCGGCGGGACCGGCGCGGCGACCTGGGCCGTCCACGCCACCTGGGACGGCGTACGCCCGGTGACCGTGCTGGACTGGGCCGAGCCCGCGCTCGCCCTCGGCCGGGAGATCGCCGCCGACCGTCCGGCCCTGCGCGATGTCCGCTGGCAGCGCTCACGGATCGGAGCGGCGCTCACTGTGGAGAGCACTGATCTCGTCACCGTGTCCTACGTCCTCAACGAACTGACCGACGCCGACCGCGCCGCGCTCGTCGACGCCGCCGCCGGCGCCGCGCAGGCCGTGGTGATCGTCGAGGCCGGCACCCCCGCCGGCCACGCCCGGGTCATCGAGGCCCGGGACCGGCTGGTCTCCGCCGGGTTCCGTGTCGCCGCCCCCTGCCCGCACAGCGCCGCCTGCCCCATCGTTCCCGGCACGGACTGGTGCCACTTCGCGGCCCGGGTCAGCCGTTCCTCCCTGCACCGCCAGGTCAAGGGCGGTTCCCTCGCCTACGAGGACGAGAAGTTCAGCTACGTCGCCGCCACCCGGCTGCCGGCCGATCCGGCCCTCTCCCGGGTCGTCCGGCGTCCGCAGATCCGCAAGGGCCAGGTCCTGCTCGACCTGTGCGAACCCGACGAGCGGCTGAACCGCCGGACGGTCACCAAGCGCCACGGCGACCTCTACAAGGCCGCCCGCGACGCCGACTGGGGCGACCCCTGGCCTCCGCGGGAGGAATGACCAGCCGGCGAGGTGGTGCGGGAGCGCGCCGACGGCGGCAGTGCCGGGCCGGCCGCGGCCCGTGACCCACGCCCCGTGACCCACGCGCCCCCGTGACCCACGCCGTCTCGCCGCTCACGACGCCTAGCAGCTCCCCTCCGCCTCCTCCCGCTTCCCCTGCCTCCCCCGTTTCTCCTGCTTCTCCCGCTCCTGCTCCTCCCGCTGTTCCTGCTCCTGCCGCTGTTCCTTCTGACGCTCCTGGAGCTTGCGCAGCAGTTCCCGCTTCCGTGCCTGCGGGTCCAGACCGCCGCCGATCCGGCCGTTCCGGTCGCCGCCGCGCAGGGCGTCGCGGCCGAGCTTCTGCCGGGTACCACCGACGCCCAGCATGTTTCCGGCTCCACCTCGGGACACGCGGTCCCCCTCTCTCGATGCGATGCACAGCAGTTGCGATGCGATACGTTGCGTCTCGCTTCCTCGCGTATCACCTTCCGGCGAGACGTCACGTCTTGTCAACCTGATAAATTCGAGCCATGGCTGCCCAGAAACCCGCCCACGCCCCGACTCCCGCCTCCGAGCGGCCGCACCCCGACGTCTCGCGTCGTAGCCAGCGGTCCCGCCAGGCCATCTACGACGCCGCCCTCGCCCTCGTCGTGGAGGTCGGCTACCCCAAGACCACCATCGAGGGCATCGCCGCCCGTGCCGGTGTCGGCAAGCAGACGATCTACCGCTGGTGGTCCTCGAAGGCCGACGTCCTGCTGGAGGCCTTCCTCGACCTGAGCGAGCAGGCCGCGCGGGCCGCCGGCGAGGAGACATACACCTTCCCGGACACCGGAGACCTCGCCGCCGACCTCAAGGCCGTGCTGCGCGCCACCGTCGACGAGCTGCGCGATCCGAAGTTCGAGGCCCCCTCCCGCGCCCTGGCCGCGGAAGGCGTCGTCAACGAACAGCTCGGACGGGAGTTCGTCACCAAGCTCCTGGAGCCCTCGCTCCAGCTCTACGTGGGCCGGCTGCGCGCCGCCCAGGACGCCGGCGACGTGCGACCGGAGATCGACCCCCGTATCGGGCTGGAACTCTTCGTCGCCCCGCTCGCGCAGCGCTGGCTGCAGCGCAGCGGCCCCATCTCCCACGCCTACACCGACACGCTCGTCGACTACGCGCTCCACGGGCTCGCCCCGCGGTGACCGGACGAGCCCGGCCGGTGGGACCCGGCGGAGCGGAAGGTGCCTGCCCGAAGAAGTCTGACCAGGGAAGTTTGTCCCTTCCCGACCCCCAAGCGCGGAATGGTGCGACCATAGGGCATGCTGGTGCGCACGACGGCGAGGCGAGGGGATAGATGAGCGCGGAGTTCGGCGGCCGGAGCGGTCTGCAGGGCAAACTCTCCCAGTGGCTGCGCGGACGCCGCCCCAGGAAGGCCGCCGGCGACGGTGGCCGGGAGGATCTGCTGCTCGCCGCCGCCGGTGCGGGACTGCCCCTGGCGCCCGCCGCGCACCCGGCCGGATACCGCTGCTCCTGCGACCGCGTCGGCTGTCCCACACCCGCCCGGCATCCGGTGTCCTTCGCCTGGCAGACGCAGTCCACCACCGACCGCGCGCAGGTCGAGCGCTGGGCCCGCCACCAGCCCGAGGCCAACTTCATCACCGCGACCGGCATGGTGCACGACGTCCTCGACGTCCCCCTCCAGGCCGGTCGCGAGGCGCTCCGGCGACTGCTCGACGCCGGTGTCGAGGTCGGCCCGGTCGCCGAGAGCGACGACGGCCGCATGCTGCTGTTCACCCTCACCCGCGGCACCCCCGAGGACGAGGACGAGTGGTGGCCCTGCGAGCTGGACTGCCACCCCGAGACCATGGACGAGCACCCCGGCCTGCGCTGGCACTGCCGCGGTTCCTACGTCCTCGTACCGCCCGCCCGGCTGCCCGGCGAGGACCGGACGGTGCACTGGGTGCGCGGCCCCGAGCACCCGCTGCCGGACCCGCTGACCCTGCTGGAGATCCTCACCGACGCCTGCGCCCGGCACGCCGGAGAGGTCAGCGACCACGCGGGCACGGCCTGGCCCTCACGCCGCTGAGCACGCCGCGCAGCAAGCCGCTCGGCGGGCCCGACGCCACCCGGCCCCGCTACTCGCCCTTCGCCGAGGTCAGTCCCTGGACCCGCCCCAGGACCACCACCTGCCCGTTGCCCGAACCCTCCGCCGGGGCGAGCGCGACCTCGTTGGAGACGAACTCCATCGTCAGCGACTGCTTGATCTCGCCCTCCGTCAGCGCCAGCACGTCCTTGTTCGGCGTCGGCACGGACGCGTTCGACGCGGCGGTCTGCTTCTCGAAGTGCCGCGAGCTGAAGAACACCAGCGCCCCGCCGTCCTTCGTGCGCAGCGCCAGCGGCGCGTAGTCGCCGTCCGTCAGGGGCTCGTCGATGTACTGGGTGACCAGGCCGGGACGGGTCGACCGCTTCTCGCGCGACTGGCGCCAGGAGCTGGTGTGGACGCCGTCCGCGAAGGTCTCGCCGCCGTCCTTCAGATAGGCCGTGTAGTCCTGGCTCAGGTCGGCGGGCGGCACGGCCACGTCGGTGGAGTCGGCGGGGACCGCCTCGGCCCAGCCGTCCCGGTCGGTCTCGAACTCCGGCACCTTGCCGGGGGCGACCAGCGTCAGGTACGCCGCCTGCCAGGTCTCCTCCAGGCCGTACCGGGTGAAGACCAGCAACCAGCGGGCGTCGCCGCCCTTGTTGGCCTTGGTGTCCGCGACGAACCAGCGCGGCCAGCCGGCCTTCTTCGGGATCGTGAACCTCGCGTCCGTCAGCTCCAGCGGAGCGTGCGACGGGTTGCCGTCCGGACGGTTGGTCCGGCCCGCCTTCAGCCGCGCGGAGTCGATGGCGGCGAGGGCGCCGGTGGTGTGGTCGGCGTCCAGGGAGGCGTCGTAGGCCTTGTCGGCCGCGTTGTACGCGGCGGTGAACTGCTGGAGCGCCTTCGCGGCCTCGGCCCGGGTGGTCGACGGGAGCACCTCGCGCTCGCCGTGCACCACCACGCATCCGCTCGCCGTCAACGACAACGCGGTCGCCGAGGCGGCTGTCAGCACGCTCCGGGCAAGCCTGCGGGGCCTACGAGGGCCGCGATCCCTGCTCATCAGGTGTCTTCACCTTCCCCTTCCCGGAGGCGAACCCTACCGGGGCGGGACGGCCCGCGAACGCCGGGACCGGGGACAGCGGCCACACCGTGACCTCACGTCAGGGATCGCGCCGCGGGACGACCAGCGGCGCCGTCGTGCGCGGGTGCGCCACCACCTCCACCGGCTGGTCGTAGACCTCGGACAGCAGCCCCTCGGAGAGGACCTCCCCCGGCGGGCCGTCGGCGGCGACCCGGCCGGCGCGCAGGACCGCGATCCGGTCCGCGTACGCCGCCGCCAGGGAGAGGTCGTGCAGGACGACGACCACCGCGTCCCCGGCGCGCGCCCGCTCCCGGCACAGCCGCAGGACCAGTTCCTGGTGCCGCAGGTCCAGTGCCGCGGTGGGTTCGTCGAGCAGCAGCAGGGGAGCGCGTTGTGCGAGCACACGGGCGAGCGCGACCCGGGCCCGTTCGCCGCCGCTGAGCGCGGAGAACGGGCGGCCGGCGAAGCCGGCCACCTCCGTGCGGGCCATCGCCTCGGCCACGACCGCGTCGTCCTCGTCCGCCGGGCCGCTCCCCGCCCAGGGCGCCCGGCCCATCCGGACGACCTCCTCGACCGCGAACGGGAAGGACAGCGACGCCGACTGGGGCAGCACGGCCCGGCGCAACGCCAGTTCGGGAGCGGACCACCGGGCCACCGGACGGCCGTGGACGCGTACGACGCCCTCGGCGGCCGGGACGTCGGCGGCCAGCGCGCCCAACAGGGTGGACTTGCCCGCCCCGTTGGGACCCACCAGCGCGAGCACCTCGCCCGCGCGGACGGTGACGTCCACGCCGTCCAGGACCGGCCGCCCCCCGAGGCGGACGCGCAGGCCCTCGGCCTCGGCGAGGACGTCGCCGGGCACGGCGGGGGGCGGCGGCACCGGGCGGGACGGGACGAGGCGCAGCAGCCCTCCGCCGCTCGCGGTCCCGGCGCCTCTCATGCCCAACCCCCTTGCCTGCGCCGGGTGCGGCGCAGCAGCCAGAAGAAGAACGGGCTGCCCAGCAGCGCCGTCAGTACCCCGAGCGGCAGCTCGGCGGGCTCGGCGACGGTGCGGGCCGCCAGGTCGGCGGCGAGCAGCACCAGCGCGCCCAGCAGCGCGCTGCCCGGGATCAGAAACCGGTGCCCGGGGCCCGCCACCATGCGCAGCAGGTGCGGCACGACGAGTCCGACGAAGCCGATGACTCCCGCCACGCTCACGGCCGCCGCGGTCAGCAGCGCGATCACCAGCACCAGCACGATCCGCAGCCGCTCCACGTCCACGCCCAGGTGCCGGGCCGGGCGTTCACCGAGGGCGAGGAGGTCGAGCCGGCGGGAGTACAGCGGGGCGAGCCCCAGTCCGAGCGCCGCGCACGGCAGGACAGCCAGCACCTTCGGCCAGGTCGCCTGGGCCAGCGAGCCCAACTGCCAGAAGGTGATCTGGTTGACCGCCGCCGTGTCCGCGAAGAACAGGAACAGCCCGATCAGCGCGCCCGCGAAGGCGTTCACCGCGATTCCCGTGAGGATCAGCGTGACCACCTCCGTACGGCCGCCCGAGCGGGACATCGCGTACACCACCAGGACGGTGGCCAGGCCGGAGACGAAGGCGAAGACGGGCACCGTCCAGGTGCCGAGGAGGTCCAGGCCGAACGCGAGGGCGGCGACCGCGCCGACCGCCGCGCCCGAGGAGACGCCGATGACGCCCGGTTCGGCGAGCGGGTTGCCGAACACGCCCTGCATCAGGGCGCCCGCGCAGCCCAGTGAGGCACCGACGAGCAGCGCCAGCACGATCCGCGGGAACCGCACGTTCCACAGCACCGACCCGGTCACCCGGTCCAGTTCCGTACCGCCGAGCCCGGCCCGGTGCAGCAGGGAGCCGAGTACGTCGCCGGCCGGGACCGGGTAGGCGCCCGTACCGGCCGCGACCGGGACCAGGGCCAGGAGTCCGGCGGCCAGGGCGGCGGTCAGCAGCCAGGCGGTGGTGCGACGGCGGCGCGGCGGTGGCGCCTCGACGGGCGTCCGGGGGCGGACCGGCTGGTCCCGTACGGTCATCGGGTGCCGTCCCCGCCGTACAGCTGGGACACGACCGACTGCAGCACCTGGTCGGTGCGCGGGCCGTAGTTGAGGAGTACGCCGTCCTCGACCGAGACGATCCGGCGGTCCAGGCCCGCCGGGGTCTGGGCGACACCGGGGATCTTCACCAGCCCGTCGATCCCGCCGACCGACTCGAGTCCCTTGCTCATGACCAGGATCGCGTCGGGTGCGGCCTTCACGAGCGCCTCGCTGGTGAGGGCGGTGAAGTCCTTCTCCAGGCCCGAGGCGGCGCCGGCGTCCACCGCACCGGCCGCCTCGATCAGCGAACCGGCACCGGACTGGCTGCCGCCGATGAGGTAGACGGAGGCCGAGCCGCGCAGGTACAGGAAGGCGACCCTGGGCGAGCCCCCTTCCGCCGAGGCGTCCGGGACGTCCTCGCGCACGGCCGCGATCCGCTGCCGGGAGCGCTCGGTCAGTTCCTCCCCGGCCTCCGGCACACCGAGTGCGTCGGCGACCGCCCGGATGCGCGGGCCCACGTCGTCCAGGCCCTTCGCCGCCGCGACGAACAGCACCGGGACGCCGGCGGCGCGGATCTGCTCCACGGCCTCCTGCGGCCCGGTGGTGGTCTCGGCGATCACCAGGTCCGGCCGCAGCGACAGCACGCTCTCGGCGGAGACGTCGTGGCCCCGGGTGACCACGGGGAGGTCCGCCGCCTGGGCGAAGGTCGCGGTGAC
Organism: Streptomyces sp. JK94; assembly: GCF_053613315.1. Taxonomy (NCBI): domain Bacteria; kingdom Bacillati; phylum Actinomycetota; class Actinomycetes; order Kitasatosporales; family Streptomycetaceae; genus Streptomyces; species Streptomyces sp. JK94. Next base: position 295,030 of record NZ_JBSICH010000001.1, read on the forward strand.
GTCGCGGGCGACGACCCGGTCGCCCAGGCCGAGCGTGAAGACGATCTCGCTGAGGCTCCCGGAGAGGGGCACCACGCGCCCGGCCCGTTCCACCGTCACCCGCTCGCCGTCGGCGGAGCGGACGGTCACCGGGAGCCGCGGCACGGGTCTGTGCGCGAGCGGCTCGACCCGGTTCGCGACCGTCTCCGTCTCCGCGGCGGCCGTCGCACCGTCTCCGGCGCCGCTCGCCGCCTCGGAGGAGCCCTGGCATCCGGTCGCGGTCAGGGAGAGGGCGAGCACGGACAGCAGTGCTCCCGCCAGTCGGTTGCGCAAGCGTCGCACGGTGGTGTCCGTTCCTTTCGTCGACCGCCGATCACAGTCGGCTTGACTTAGGTTAGCCTAACCTTCGATCGCTACTGCTCCCCGATCCGGAGGACTTCGCATGCCCGCCCGTCTTCGCGCCCTGCTCACCGTGGTGTGCGCGGCGATCCTCGGGGCCCTGCTCCCCGCGACCGCGGCACACGCCGAGAGCCGCACCGTGCAGGGCGGACGGCTCGACTGGGGCATCAAGTCGTCGTTCCAGAGCTATGTCACCGGGCCGGTCGCCCAGGGCGGTTACTCCCTGAGCGGGGGAGCGGCCACCGTCGGCGGGAGCGGCTTCCGCTTCCACTCGGCGACCGGCGCCTACGACAGCGGCACCGGCGCCTTCCGGGCCGCCTTCCAGGGCGGCGTCCACTTCCTCGGCCACCCCACCGGCACCGGCGCCCACCAGCTCGACCTCACCATCAGCCGTCCCACCGTGAGCATCTCCGGCACCACCGGCACGCTCCACGTGGACGTCGTCAGCAAGGCGAAGGACACCGGGGCGGTCACGACGTCCCGTCAGGTGCCCTTCGCCTCCCTCTCCCTCGGCGGCATCGACATGAGGGGCGGCGGCGGCACCGTGGCCCTCGCCCAGCTGCCCGCCACCCTCACCGCCGAGGGCGCCCGGTCCTTCGCCGGGTACTACACCGCCGGCACCGCGCTGGACCCGGTGAGCCTGTCCGTCGACGTGCAGGCGGCGGCACCGCAGCAGGCGGAGCAGCCGTCCACCGCACCCACCGAGTCACCGCAGGCGCAGCGGACTTCGGGCGCTGCCGGCAAGGAGGGCGCCATCGAGGACGGCGCCGTCGACTGGGGCGTGCGCCGCACCTTCCGCGAGTACGTCACCGGAGACATCGCCGATGGTGCGTGGGCCCTCACCGCCGGCGCCCAGGACGGCGGCGCCCTCTTCCGCTTCCCCGGCGGCGAGGGGACGTACGAGGACGGCGACCTCACCGCCGCCTTCGAGGGCGCGGTGCGCTTCACCGGCGCGCACGGCCTCGACCTCGCCCTCAGCGGCGTACGCGCCACCGTCGAGGACGGCGGGGGGACGCTGTACGCCGATGTGACCAGTCCCGGTCTCACGGCGAAGAAGGTGCCCCTGGTCACCTTCACCGCCGAGGACCTGAAGCCGGCCGACGGCCTGGTGCGGGTCACCGAGGCCCCCGCGAAGCTCACCGCGCGCGGCGCCGAGGCCTTCGGCGGCATGTACCGGGCGGGCACCGAGATGGACCCGGTGTCGCTGGCCGTCGCCCTCACCGCCGACGCGGCGCTGCCCGCCCTGCCCGACCTGGGCAGCGACCCCACGGCGAGCGCGAGCACGAGCGCGAGCCCGCGGCCCGAGGGGACCACCGGTCCCGGAACGTCGGCCGAACCCGTCGCCGGCGCCACCGACGACGGAGGCTTCCCCGCCCTGCCCGTGACCCTCACGGCCGGCGCCCTGCTGGTGGCCGCGGCCCTCGCGGCCGTCACCGTCCGCAGGCGCCGCGCCCGGCCCGCCGCGTCCCCCTCGGACGAGGGCTGAACCCACGACGACCCACGACACCCGGACCGCCCACCCGGCGGGCCACCACGCAAGGAGAACCGAGTCATGCCCGTCAGACGACGCCGCCCCACCGCACTCGCCGCCGCCGTGGCGACGGCCGCCGCGCTCGGCGCCACCGCCCTCGCCACGGCCGGCGCGACCACCGCCTCGGCCGCGGACGTCCCGCTCAAGGACTACGAACTGACGTGGGGCATCAAGCAGTCCTACCGCACTTACGTCGCCACCTACGCGCAGGGCAGTTTCACCCCCTCCGACGGCGCGACGCAGGCCGACGGCAACGGCGCGTTCACCTTCGTCGACGGCACGGGCGCCTACGACTCGGCCACGAACACCGTGGACCTCGCGTTCACGGGCAGCCTCGCGATCGAGTCCGCGGCGCACGGCTTCGCGCTCACGCTGTCGGACGTGCGGTTCGACAGCGAGGACGCCGAGATCACCGCCGACGTGACGCGGGGCGGCACGACCGAGGACGACGTGCCGCTCGCCACGGTCGCCGTCACCCGTGAGATGAAGGACATGGCGACCACGCTGACCGAGGAGGCCGCGGAGGTCTTCGGCAGCGCGAGTTACAGCGGTGCGGCGGGCGACCCGCTGACCGTGGAGCGGAAGGAGGCGCCGGCCCCCAGCCCCACGCCCACCACGAGCGCCCCCACCACCGGCCCCTCCCCGACGGCGACGGCGACGGCGACGCAGACCGGGAGCCCGGAGCCGACGGCCACCGGGACCGCCTCGTCCTCGGCGAGCCCGACCGCGGGCACCGGCGCGTCCCCCACGGCGACGGCGACGGCGACGGCCACGGCCTCTGCCACGGCCACCGCGTCCGAGGCCCCCGCCAAGGGCGAGATAGCCGACGGCACCCTCGACTGGGGCGTGAAGGAGTCCTTCCGCGCGTACGTCGTCGGTGACATCGCCCAGGGCAGGGTCACCGTCTCGGACGGGGCCTCCCAGGCGGCCGGCAACGGCGTCTTCACCTTCAAGGACGCCACCGGAACGTACGACACGGACGCCGGCCGGCTCACCGCCTCGTTCCGGGGCGCCGTGAACTTCAAGGGGCACGAGACGGGCGGCGTCTACGGCCTCGACCTGACTCTGAGCAACCTCAAGGCCACCCTCGACGGCGGCACCGGCACGCTGACCGCCGATGTGAACAGCCTCGGCGAGCGGTCCGAGGGCGTGGCCCTGGCCGACCTCACGGCCGCGTCGGACGACCTGGCCGCCGTGAACGACGTCGTCACCGTCGACGCCGTCGCCGCCACCCTCACCGAGGCCGGCGCGGAGATCTTCGGCAACTACCCGGCCGGCACGGCACTCGACGACGTCGACCTGTCGGTGGCGCTCAGCGACGACGCCCAGCTGCCGGACGGCGACGGCTCGGACACGACGGGCGGCACGGGCGGCACGGGCGGCGCCGGAGGGTCGGGCACGACGGGCGGTACCGGTGGCGGGGCCGGCTCGACCACCGGCGGCACCGGCTCCGTCGTCGGGGGCACGGGCACGACCACGGGCGGCCTGACCGGCGGCAGCCTGGCCTCCACCGGCGCGGACATCCCGGGCCCGGCGCTGGGCGCGGCGGCCGGCGTGGCGGTCGCGATCGGCGCGGGCGCGGTGTTCGCCGCGCGCAGGCGGCGAAACGGCGCGTAGCCGCCCGCACGGCGGCGCGCCGCGCACCGGAGTGGGGCGGGACGGGACGGGGCGGGGCGAGTCTCCCTCGATACGGCCGGTTCCTCCGCAACGGCAGGGGCGACGAGGGAACGGACCCCGGGCCCCGGCCCGCCGGCCCGGACGCTCCCGGACGGGGCCCCCGCCTCGTCCGGGACGCCCTCGCCACCCGCCCGGTGCTTGAATGCCCCGGTGACTGACTACGACGTACTGCGCGTGTTCTGCGCGCCGAACGGCGGCTACGGCAACGAACTCGGCGTCGTCCGGGACGGCTCCGTGCTGCCGGATCCCGCGCGGCGGCAGGAGCTCGCCGCGAAACTCGGCTTCGGCGAGACCGTGTTCGTCGACGATCCCGAGCGCGGCGTCGTCGACCTCTACACGCCCACCCGGCGCCTGCCCTTCGCCGGGCGTCCCTGCGTCGGCACGGCCTGGCTGCTCGACGTCCCCGAACTCGTCACCCCGGCCGGGGTGGTGGGCGCCCGGCTGGACGGCGAGTTCAGCTGGATCGAGGCCCGGCCCGAGTGGGCCCCGCCGTGGACCCTGCGCCGGTACGCGAGCGTCGCCGAGGTCGAGGACCTGCCGGTGCCGCCGCCGGTGCGGCCGGGGGAGGGGCCGGGGGAGGAGCCGGAGGCCGGGACGCAGGCGAGAGCGGAGGCGGAGGTGGAGGCGGAGTCGCCTCCCGCGTCTCCCGCGTCTCCCGCGTCTCCCGCGTCTCCCAGGTCTCTCGCGCCTCTCGCGTCTCCCGCGTCTCCCAGGTCTCTCGCGCCTCTCGCGCCTCTCGCGCCTCTCGCGCCTCTCGCGTCTCCCGCGCCTCCCGGGCAGCGGGGGAGAATCTACGCTTGGGCGTGGGAGGACGAGCCGGCGGGACGCGTCCGGGCCCGTGCCTTCCCGGGGCGCGACGACGGCGTCGACGAGGACGAGGCGACCGGCGCGGCGGCGCTGCTGCTGACCGACCGGCTGGGCCGCGCCCTCAACATCACGCAGGGGACGGGCTCGCAGATCCTCACGGCTCCGCAGCCCGGGGGCTGGGTCGAGATCGGGGGGCGGGTGCGTCTGGAGCGGTGAAGCCGGCCCGGTACCGCGCCTCCGTACGGGTGGAACAGCGTGTGCGCGGGACCGCGAGGGGTTACCTCTGGGCGTAACCGCTCAGTCCCCGCGAGTGGAAACCCATGCGCATCCGTTCCGCCCTTGCCACGGTCCTGCTGACCGCCGCCATGACCGCCACAGGCGCGGCGACCGCCACCGCCTTCGACGGCCACCTGCACGGTGACGAGGACGCCACCTGCAGCCCGTACTTCGGCAGCATCAACTGCCGGAGCGACGACTACGACATCGACTGAGCCGGGCGCTTCGAGCACTGACGGTCCCCCTCGGCCCCGGTGGCCGAGGGGGACCGGTGCGCCCGGGGAGGCCGCGACCGCTCACGCGGTCAGCGGGAACTCCTCGCCCAGCCCCCGGAAGACCGCCGTGTTCAGGGCGAAGGCCCGCTTGCACTCGGTGACGACCCGCTGCTTCTCCAGGTCGTCCGCGCGGATGCCGTCCAGCAGCTCGCGGTACTCGCGCTTGAAGGCCGCCGGGTTGCCGATCCCCTCGAAGACGTAGAAGCGGACCCCGTCGCCCTTCTTGGTGAAGCCCCACGTCCGCTCCGCCCTGTCACGGATGATCTGGCCGCCGGACAGGTCGCCGAGGTAGCGCGTGTAGTGGTGGGCTATGTACCCGGCCGGCCACCGCTCGGCGCACTCGCGCACCCGGGCCGCGTACGCCTCGGTCGCCGGCAGGGCGGTCAGCGCCGCGCGCCAGTCCGGGCCGCGCAGGTGTGCCAGGTCCCGCTCCAGCGAGGTCAGCCGCATCAGCTCGGGCCGCACGAACGGCCCGGCCACGGGGTCCGCCGCCAGCCGGCCGGCCGTCGCCTCCAGCGCCTCGTAGACGAACCACAGCTGCTCGGTGTAGCGCGCGTACGCGTCGACCCCGAGCCGCCCGCCCACCAGGTCGCTCATGAACGTCGAGGTCTCGGCCTCCACGTGCTGTTCGTGGGAGGCGGTGCGGATGAGCGTCGAGAAGGAGTCCATGGCGCTGATTTTTTATGGTTAGGCTTACCTAAGTCAATGGTTTTCCGACGTCCTGTCGGAAAAATCGTGCCGGGACACGCGACGGCCCGCCCTCCGGGGAGAGCGGGCCGTCGAAGAAGGGGTGTGCCGGGCGGCTACGGAAGGGTCAGGATCTCCGCGCCCGTGTCCGTCACCACCAGCGTGTGCTCGAACTGCGCCGTACGCCTGCGGTCCTTCGTCACGACCGTCCAGCCGTCGTCCCACAGGTCGTACTCGTGCGTCCCGAGCGTCAGCATCGGCTCGATCGTGAAGGTCATCCCGGGCTGGATGACGGTCGTCGCGTGCGGACTGTCGTAGTGCGGGACGATCAGCCCCGAGTGGAACGACGAGCTGATCCCGTGGCCGGTGAAGTCCCGCACCACCCCGTACCCGAACCGCTTCGCGTACGACTCGATGACCCGGCCGATGATGTTGATCTGCCGGCCCGGCTTGACCGCCTTGATCGCGCGGGCGAGGGACTCGCGGGTCCGCTCCACCAGCAACCGGCTCTCCTCGTCCACGTCCCCGACCAGGTAGGTCGCGTTGTTGTCGCCGTGCACACCGCCGATGTACGCCGTCACGTCGAGGTTGACGATGTCGCCGTCCCGCAGCACCGTCGAGTCCGGGATGCCGTGGCAGATGACCTCGTTGACGGAGCTGCACAGGGACTTCGGGAAGCCGCGGTAGCCGAGGGTCGACGGGTAGGCGCCGTGGTCGCACATGTACGCGTGCGCCACCCGGTCCAGCTCGTCCGTCGTCACGCCGGGCGCGATGAGCTTGGCGGCCTCCTCCATCGCCCGCGCCGCGATCCGGCCGGCCACGCGCATCGCCTCGATGGTCTCGGGCGTCTGCACCTCCGGTCCGGTGTACGGCGCCGGCGCCGGTTTCCCGACGTACTCGGGCCGGCGGATGTTTCCGGGTACGGAACGGGTGGGAGAGAGCTCCCCTGGTACGAGCAGCGACTGGCCAGACATGCCAGCGAGTCTAACCAGCGGGCATACGAGAACATGTCCCTGGCGAAAGGAGCCGGTCATGGCCCTGTTCAAGAAGCGCACGGTCGGAAAACCGGGCGAGTGGTACTACTGCCTGGAGCACGGGAAGGTCGAGGAGGGCCCGGAGTGCCCGGCCAAGAACCGCTTCGGGCCGTACGCCTCCCGCACGGAGGCCGAGCACGCGATGCAGACCGCCCGCGAGCGCAACCTCGAGTGGGAGAACGACCCGAAGTGGCACGACGCCTCCTCCGCGGGGCGCGCGGACGAGGACTGATCACCCGCTCGCGGCGGCTGCGCGCTTCTCGCGCCGACCAGCAGCGAGCCCGGGCCCGCGCCGGGAGGCCGGGCCGCCGGAGCCCGGCCTCCCGGCGCGGGCTCCACGGCCACGACGGGGCGCGGAGAGCGGCGCCACGGAGGACCCCGCAACGCGCCGGCGGCGTCCCGAGGACCCGGGCCGGGCCCTCACCAGCGCGACGGCGGCGGGGCCGTCAGGTGGTCGGCCAGCCGGGACAGGCGGTCCCGGAACCGGCGGCGGCCCCGGGGCGGCGGCACCGCGTTCTCCCCGGCCGCCGCGCTGACCAGGTGCTGCACCGTGTCCAGGTCCAGCTCGGCGCCGTCCGGCACCGTCAGCGTCTCGTGCGCCATCGCCGTCAGCTCCCGCTCACCCGTGCCCAGCGCCAGCACCGTCGCGCCGGCCCGGCGGGCGTCGTGCACCCCTTCCAGGAGCAGGGCGCCGGGATCGTCGGGCGCCACCACGAGCAGCGTCTCCCCGCGCCGGGCCGCCGCCAGCCGCCCCGGCCCCACCGCCAGGTGCGCCGGGTCCGAGGGGCGCGCGTCGTGCCGCACCAGCGTGGGGGCCAGCTCCGGCGTCCCCGACCAGGCGGCCTCGTCCACCAGGTGGGCCGCCAGGTGCCAGGGCTCGTACGCGGGGGTGCCCACCAGCAGCAGTCCGCCCCCGTGCGGGACCACCGACGACCTGAGCGCTCCCGCGAACCTCCGGGTGGCTCCCAGCCACTCGGTCCCGGCGAGCACTTCCCGCAGCAGCGCGACCCGTACGGCGTCCATGCGCCCGCATCCTGCCGCAACCCGGCCCGCGCGGCCCGGCGTTCGCCCCTGATTCACCCGGCCCGGGGACCTCCCGGGGCCCGCCCGGCACGAGGCGGGACCTGAACCGGCCCGGTGGCCGGGGCGGACGTAGGGTCGGGCCATGACCTCTACCGACAGTGCTGCACAGAAGGCCCCCGCCAAGGACCCCTGGGACCTGCCCGACGTCTCCGGGCTGGTCGTCGGCGTGCTCGGCGGCACCGGCCCCCAGGGCAAGGGCCTCGCCCACCGTCTCGCCAGGACCGGCCAGAAGGTGATCGTCGGCTCGCGCGCCGCCGAGCGCGCGGTGGCCGCCGCCGAGGAGATCGGGCACGGAGTCGAGGGCGCCGACAACGCCGAGACCGCGCGCCGCAGCGACATCGTGATCGTCGCCGTGCCCTGGGACGGCCACGCCAGGACACTGGAGTCCCTGCGCGGGGAACTGGCCGGCAAGCTCGTCGTCGACTGCGTCAACCCGCTCGGCTTCGACAAGCAGGGCGCCTACGCGCTCAGGCCCGAGGAGGGCAGCGCCGCCGAGCAGGCCGCCGCCCTGCTGCCGGACAGCCGGGTCACCGCCGCCTTCCACCACCTCTCCGCGGTCCTCCTCCAGGACCCGGAGATCGACGAGATCGACACCGACGTCATGGTGCTGGGCGAGGCGCGCGCCGACGTGGAGATCGTCCAGGCCCTCGCGGGGCGCATCCCCGGCATGCGCGGCGTCTTCGCCGGACGGCTGCGCAACGCCCACCAGGTGGAGTCCCTGGTCGCCAACCTGATCTCCGTCAACCGCCGCTACAAGGCGCACGCCGGGCTCCGCGTCACGGACGTGTGAGGCGATGGGGGACACTGGTGGGTGCCAGAAGTACCGCATCACCCGCAGTACCCGCCGTGTCCCCCGACAGGAGCCCGCCCCATGCCCCGTCTCGCCCTCTACGCCCTGGCCGTCTGCGTACTCGCCGTGGCCGCCGCCGTCGTCTCCTTCGTGCAGGGCAGTGCGCTGATCGGCGTCGTGTGGGTGATGCTGTCGGGACTGTCGTCCAACATGTGCTGGTACTACGTCAAGCGCGGCCGGGACGAGCGCCGCGCCACGTCCGTCACCGGCTGAGCGGCGTCATCCGCCCGGTGTGCACAGCGGGTCGGTCTGCCAGAAGCGGTACAGCTCGAAGCCGCAGTACGTGTCGAGGTCGCTGATCCCGAGGCCGCGCAGGATCGCGTCGACCGTGTCGAAGAACACGCCGTTGACGGCCGGGATCCACAGCAGCGCGAAGACGATCAGCAGCCCGAAGGGGGCGAGCGGTTCCACCTGCCGCCGCACGGGGTGCGACAGCCACGGTTCGACCACCCCGTAGCCGTCCAGGCCCGGCACCGGCAGGAAGTTCAGGATCGCGGCCGTGACCTGGAGCAGCGCGAGGAACGCCAGCGCCAGGCGGAAGTCGCGCGGCACGCCGTCCAGCGCGTCCAGCCAGAACGGGGCCGTGCAGACCACGGCGAACAGGACGTTGGTCAGCGGCCCCGCCGCCGAGATCACACTGTGCCGCCATCGGCCCCGGATGCGTCCGCGCTCGATGAACACCGCGCCGCCCGGCAGACCGATCCCGCCCATGATCACGAACAGCACCGGGAGCACGATGCTGAGCAGGGCGTGGGTGTACTTCACCGGGTTCAGCGTGAGGTAGCCCTTCGCGCCGACCGAGATGTCCCCGCCGTGCAGGGCGGTGCGGGCGTGCGCGTACTCGTGCAGGCACAGGGACACCACCCACGCGGCCGTCACGAACAGGAACACGGCCAGGCCCGGCTGCTCGGCGAACCCGGTCCAGGCGGCCCAGCCCGTGACCGCGGCGACGGCGACGATCCCGAGGAACACGGGACTGATCCGCCGGTCACTGGGGCGGGCGGTGGCGGTGGTCATGGGACTCCCTGGCTGTCGGACGCACGTGGGGTGCGGGGGCCGCCCGACCGTACCGGACGCCGTCCGGGCGCCCGGTGGCCGGCCGCCGGTTTTCGTGCCCCGCGCCGCGCCGCGGAAACCCCATGACCGGCCGCGACGGCACCGGGGACAATGGGTCCGTGCGCTATCGCATCCTCGGCACCACCCAGGCACTCCGCCCCGACGGCACCGGCGTCCCGGTCGGCGGGGCGCGGCTGCGCGCGCTGCTGACCGTGCTCGCCCTCCGGCCCGGCCGTGCCGTGCCCGCGGCGCTGCTGGTGGAGGAGGTGTGGGACGGCGACCCGCCGGCCGACGCGCCGGGAGCGCTGCAGGCGCTGGTCGGGCGGCTGCGCCGGACGCTCGGCGCGGATGCGGTCGTCTCGGCCGACGGAGGCTACCTGCTCGCCGCCGCCCACGAGGACGTCGACCTGCACCGCTTCGCCCGGCTGGCCGGCGAGGGCACCCGCGCCCTCGCCGACGGCGACCCCGGCAAGGCGGCCGCCGTACTCGACGACGCCCTCGCCCTGTGGCGCGGCCCCGCCCTCGCCGACCTGCCCGACCGCGCCGCGCAGGCGGCCCGCTGGAACACCCGGCACCTGGACGCGCTGCGCGCCCGCCACACCGCCGCCCTGGACCTCGGGCAGGCCGAGCACTCCCTGCCCGAGCTGACCGCGCTCTGCGACGGCCACCCCCTGGACGAGCCGCTCCAGGTCCTGCGGTTGCGGGCCCTGCGCGACACCGGCCGCACCGCCGAGGCGCTGGCCGCCTACGAGGCCGTACGCCGGCTCCTCGCGGACCGGCTCGGCACCCGCCCGGGGGCGGAACTGCGGTCGCTGCACGAGCGGTTGCTCCGTCCCGAGGTGCCGCCGGCGCCGGTCACGACCGCCCGTTCCCCGAGGGCCGGGGCTTCCGCGGGGGCCGGGGCCCGCGCGAAACCTCCCGCGACTCCCGCCGGGCCGGGGAGCCCCGCCGGGCGTGCGGGGTCCGCCGGGGTCGAGTTCCGCGCGGGGGAGGGGACCTCTCCGGCACCCGGGAGCCCCGCCGGGCCTGCGGCACCGGCCGGGCCGGGGAGCCCCGCCGGGGCTCCCGTCGGGGCCGAGTCGCCGCCCCGCCCCCGGGGCAACCTCCGCGCCCGGCTGACCTCTTTCGTCGGCCGCGACGCCGACCTGGAGGCACTGCGCGCCGACCTGGCGACCGCGCGCCTCGTCACCCTGCTCGGACCCGGCGGCGCCGGCAAGACGCGGCTGTCGCAGGAGGTCGCCGAGCACGCCGGGGACGACACGGCCCGGGACGGCGTGTGGCTGGCCGAACTCGCCCCCGTCGACGACCCCGGCGCCGTACCGGAGGCCGTCCTCACCGCCCTCGGCGCCCGTGAGACCGTGCTGTACGGTGCCGGCGCCGAGGAGATGCGCGCCGTCGCCACCTCCGACCGGCAGGCCGGCGCCGTGGAACGCCTCGTCGAGCACTGCGGCCGGCGTCGCATGCTGATCGTCCTCGACAACTGCGAACACGTCGTCGAGGCCGCCGCCCGCCTCGCCGAGGAACTGCTCGCCCGCTGCCCGGGCCTGACCGTCCTCGCCACCAGCCGCGAACCCCTCGGCGTGCCCGGGGAGTCGCTGCGCCCGGTCGAGCCGCTGCCCGAACCGGCCGCGCTGCGGCTGCTCGCCGACCGGGGCGCCGCCGCCCGCCCCGGCTTCCGGACGGACGCCGACGAGGTGACCGCGGCCGCCTGCGCCGAGATCTGCCGCCGCCTCGACGGCCTGCCACTGGCCATCGAGCTGGCCGCCGCCCGGCTGCGCATGCTCACCCCGCGCCAGATCGCCGACCGCCTCGACGACCGCTTCCGCCTGCTCACCTCCGGCAGCCGCACCGTCCTGCCCCGCCAGCAGACCCTGCGCGCGGTCGTCGACTGGTCCTGGGACCTGCTCGACGAGGAGGAGCGGGACGTGCTGCGGCGCCTGTCCGTCTTCGCGGGCGGCTGTGACCTCGCCGCCGCCGAGGCCGTGTGCGGGCCCGCCGCCCTGGACGCCCTCGGCTCCCTCGTCGACAAGTCCCTGGTCGTGGCCGCGCCGTCCGGCGGCGACGGCATGCGCTACCGGCTGCTGGAGACCGTCGCCGAGTACGCCGGCGAACGCCTCGACGAGGCCGGCGGCCGGGCCGCCGCCGAGCGCGCGCACCTGACGTACTACCGCGAACTCGCCCGCACCACCGACCCGTTGCTGCGCGGCCCGCAGCAGCTCACCGCCATCGAGCGGCTGGAGCGGGAGTACGAGAACCTGCGCACCGCCCTTCGCCACGCCATCACCGAACGCGACGAGCAGGAGGCGCTGAGCCTCGCGCTGTCGCTGGTCTGGTACTGGCGGATGCGCGACCTGCGGGTGGAGGCCCGGAACTGGTTCAGCGAGGTCATGACCCTCGGCCCCGACCCCTTCGCCGAGCCGGTGCGCCGCGCCGAGCCGGTGTGGGAGCGGTGCACGGCCGCCCCGCCCCCGATGACCGGCGAAGTGCTCGCCGAGGCCAGGCGCGGGGCCCACCTCGCCCACCTCGCCTGCATGGACACCGAGCTGGACGCCTGGCAGAAACCGGAGGCCAAGCGGAAACTGCGCGCCATCGCCGAAACGTACGAACCGGGCATGCCCCAGACCTGCACCCCGCCCGGCCTGCTCTGGTTCTTCGCCGTGTTGCTCTCCGGCGACACGGACCGGCTACGCGTGATCATGGACGCCACCGTGCGCACCTGCCGCGAGACGCCGGGATACGACTGGGCGCTGGCCGGCAGCCTCCAGATGCGCGCCAACCTCCTCGCCAACCGCACCGAGTGGGCGGGCGACGCGTCCCGCGACGCCGACGAGGCACTGGAGATCTACCGGCGCCTCGGCGACGCCTGGGGCACCGCCGAGGCCCTCTCCGCCCGCGCCGAGGCCCGTGAGCGCAAGGGCGAGTACCAGCTGGCCGCCGCCGACTACCGGGCCGCCGCGGAACACGCCGACCGGCTGGGCGCGCGCGCCCAGGTGGACATCCTGGACGCCCGCCTCGCCGGCGTGCTGCTGGAGGCGGGCGACGCCGAGGAGGGCGAGCGCCTCCTGCGCGCCGTGATCGAGCGGACCAGGGTGGCGGGGCACAACGGCGCCATGCCGGCCGCCCGGCTCTTCCTCGCCGGCCGGCTCGGCATGACCGGGCGGGCCGCCGAGGCCGGCGAGCAGCTGCGGCTGCTGCGCGAGGACTTCGCCATCTCCCACTTCGTCGTCTTCGACGCCTTCATCCTGGCCGTGGAGGCGTGGGTCGCCACGCTGGAGGGCCGGCACCAGGAATGCCTGGACAAGGTGCGCCGGTCGCTGGAGAGGGCCGACGAGCCGCTCTCCGCGGCCATCGCCCCGCACATGCGCTCCTCGCACCTGGCCATCGCCGCGATGGCGCTGGCCAGGGTGGACGGCGGGCGCCGGGCCCCGGACGCCGCCCGCTGCATCGGCGCCGCCGACGCGATGCTGCCGCCGGACCACGTCGAGACGGGCATGGAGCGGGACGCGCGCGGCCGGGCCGCCGAGCGGGCGCGTCAGGCGCTCGGCGACGAGGCGTACGAGGCCGCGTACGCCGAGGGCGTCGGCCTCTCCGCGGAGCAGGCCGTCGCCCTCGTCTGACCCGCATGCCCGCCGGTCAGGACCGGGTCAGCTCTTGGTGCGGAACTTGTGGATGGCGACCGGCGCCATCACCGCCGTGATCGCCACCGACCAGCCGAGCGTGATCCACAGGTCGTGCGCGACCGGGCCGCCGACCATCAGTCCGCGCGCCGCGTCGGCGAGCGTGGACAGCGGGTTGTAGTCGGTGAAGGCCTGCAGCCACCCCGGCATCGACTGCGTCGGCGCGAAGATCGACGAGCCGAACTGCAGCGGGAACAGCACCATGAAGCCCATCGCCTGCACGGACTGCGCGTTCTTCAGGATCACGCCCAGCGTGAGGAACACCCACATGATCGACGAGGCGAACACCGCGGACAGCCCGACCGCCGCGAACAGGCCGGCCCAGTTCCGGATGTCGAAGCCGACCAGGACGGCGACGACCATCAGCACGGTGGTCGCGAACAGCATCCGCAGCATCTCCACCGCGATCTTCGCGAAGAGCACGGAGCCGCGCCCGATCGGCAGGGACCGGAAGCGGTCCATGACACCGGAGTTGAAGTCCTGGCTGAACCCGGTGCCGACGCCCTGGGACAGGGTCATGCTCATCATCGCGATCATGCCGGGGATCACGTACTGCACATAGCCGTCCTGGCCGCCGCCGAGGGCCTGGCCGATCGAGCCGCCGAAGACGTACACGAACAGCAGGGTGAAGACGACCGGCATCAGCAGCGCGTCGAACACGGACTCCGGGTCCTGCCGCATCCACAGCAGGTTGCGGCGGACCAGGGCGCCGGTGTGCCGCAGGTGCCCGCGCGGGGTGATCCGGGCGTCGGCGGCGGGAGCGGGGGGTGCGGTGGCGGCGCTCATACGGCGACCTCCTCGCGGGCTTCGGCGGGCGCGGGGTCCTGCGGGGCACGGGCGCGGTGGCCGGTGAGGGACAGGAAGACCTCGTCCAGGCTGGGCAGTTCGGTGGTGACGGAGGACAGGGTGACGCCGCGCGCGGTGACCGCGCCGACCACGGCGGTCAGTTGCTCGTCGCTGAGGATCGGCACCAGGACGGCGGCGCGCTCGGCGTCCACGGTGGAGCTCGCGAGTCCGGTGATGCCCAGCTCGTCCAGGTGGGAGGCGAGCGGGCGGAGCTGGAGCGGGTCGGCCGGGCGGACCCGCAGGGTGCGGCCGCCGACCCTGGCCTTCAGCGACTCGATGCCGCCGCTCGCGATGACCTTGCCGCGGTCCACGACGGTCAGCTCGGAGGCGAGCTGCTCGGCCTCCTCCATGTACTGGGTGGTGAGCAGCACGGTGACGCCGTCGCCGACCATGCGCCTGACCTCGTCCCACACCTCGTTGCGGGTACGGGGGTCCAGGCCGGTGGTGGGCTCGTCCAGGTACAGCACGGCCGGGCGCCCCATCATGGAGGCGGCCAGGTCGAGGCGGCGCCGCATGCCGCCCGAGTAGGTGCGGGCGGGCCGCCCGGCGGCCTCGGTGAGCGAGAAGCGCTCCAGCAGTTCGCCGGCCCGGGTGCGGGCGTCCTTGCGGGACAGGTCGAGCAGGCGCCCGATCATGTAGAGGTTCTCCCAGCCGGGGAGCTTCTCGTCCACGGACGCGTACTGCCCGGTGAGCCCGATCACCCGGCGCAGCTGTCGCGGCTGCCGTACGACGTCGTAGCCGGCGACGTGCGCCTCGCCCGCGTCGGGGGTGATCAGGGTGGACAGGATGCGGACGAGGGTGGTCTTGCCGGCGCCGTTCGGCCCGAGCACACCCATCACGGTGCCCTCGCGCACGTCGAGGTCGACGCCGTCCAGCGCCTTGGTGTCGCCGTAGTGCTTGACCAGCCCCCGCACGGTGACCGCGCTCCCCGCGGCCCGGGGGCTGTCGTCGATTCGCTTCATGCCGGCGACGTTGTCAGGCCCCGCCGACAAAGCGCCGACATCCCGCCGACGGCGGCCCGGCCCCGCCGACGTCCCGCCGACAGCCGCGCGGCCCCGCCGACGGGAGCCGCGAGCCGGTGGAAGGAGGCCCGGGGAGAAACGGCCGGCCCCGCCGACGGGGGTGGATCGGCGGGGCCGGTGTCGTACCGCGATGGCTCAGTGGACGGAGTGCTCCTCCTGCGGGAACGTTCCGCCGATCACGTCGTCGGCGAACGCCTTCGCCGCGTCGCCGATGACCCGGCGCAGGTCGGCGTACTGCTTGACGAACTTCGGCACCCGGCCGCCGGTCAGCCCGAGCATGTCGGTCCACACCAGCACCTGGGCGTCCGTCTGCGCACCCGCGCCGATGCCGACCGTCGGGATGTGCAGCGTCCGCGTCACCTCGGCGGCCAGCTCGGCCGGCACCAGCTCCAGGACGACCGCGAAGGCGCCCGCGTCCTGCACCGCCTTGGCGTCGCGCAGCAGCTGCTGGGCGGCCTCCTCGCCCCGGCCCTGCACCCGGTAGCCCATGGCGTTGACGGACTGCGGGGTGAGGCCGATGTGCGCCATCACGGGGATGCCGGACTCCACCAGCAGCTCGATCTGCCGGTGCGAGCGCTCGCCGCCCTCCAGCTTGACCGCCCCGACCCCGGCCTCCTTCACCAGCCGGGTCGCCGAGCGCAGCGCCTGCACCGGGCCCTCCTGGTAGGAACCGAAGGGCAGGTCGCCGACGATCAGGGCGCGGCCGGTGCCCCGTACGACCGCGGCCGAGAGCATGGTCATCTCGTCCAGCGTGACGGGCACGGTGGTCTCGTAGCCGAGGTGGCAGTTGCCCGCGGAGTCGCCGACGAGCATGACCGGGATGCCGGCCTCGTCGAAGACGGACGCGGTCATCGCGTCGTACGCGGTGAGCATGGGCCACTTCTCGCCGCGCTCCTTGGCGGCGGTGATGTCCCGGACGGTGATACGGCGGTTGCTCTTGCCCCCGTACAGTGCCCTGCTCCCGTCGGCGGGCCGGCTCTGCGTCGTCGGGGCAGCCGAAAGCTGCGTCATGGCAACGGCTCCTTCATGTCATCTCGAGGCACCCTCACGGCGTCCCCGGATCCCTTCCATGGTGGCACCTCCTGCCTCCCGGCGGCTAGGGGACCCCCGTCATGGGCCGCCGGACCCGTCGACCGGAGGGGCGAATGTGCCCGTTGTGTCACAGAGCGGCCCCTCCCGGCGGTGCACGGAACTCCGGGCGCCGACTCGTACGTCCTCGTGCCCGTACGGCCGTCGGGAGACGGCAGGATCGGAACCGATCATCCCCTAGGGTGCTGAGTCACGGGGGGAGCGACGGTGTGCACGGCAGGCAGTGAGGCGACGGTATGGCGCAGCAGGCGTACATGACGGAGACGGACAACGGCGGCTCGGGGCCCGAGCACCGGGGAGCCCGGCTTCGACGCCTGTTCGACCGTGCGGTCACCGGCTGGCGCGGCGACCGGCGGATCTGGCGCCGGGGCCTGGTCACGGCCGCGGTGGCCGTCGTCCTGGCGGTCGTCATGGCGGCCCACTCGCACATCCCGAACGCCATCGGCAACCTCGGCAGCCTCACGGAGACCTTCCTGCCGTGGTTCGGCCTGCTGATCCCGGTCCTGCTGGTGATCGCGTTCGCCCGCAAGTCGGCGACGGCGCTGATCGCGCTGGTGCTGCCGGTGAGCGTGTGGCTCAACCTCTTCGGCGGCCTGCTCTTCGACAAGACCGGCGCGGGCGGCGACCTCACGGTGGCCACGCACAACGTCAACGCCGACAACACCGACCCGGCCGGCACCGCCCGCGCCGTGGCCGCCGCGGGCGCGGACGTGATGGCCCTGGAGGAGCTGAAGGCGTCCGCCGTGCCGACGTACGAGAAGGCACTGGAGGCCAAGTACCCGCACCACGCGGTCGTGGGCACGGTCGGGCTGTGGAGCAAGTACCCGCTCAGTGACGTGCAGGCCGTCGACATCCGGCTGGGCTGGAAGCGCGCGATGCGCGCCACCGTCGCCACGCCCTCCGGGCAGATCGCCGTGTACGTCGCCCACCTGCCCTCCGTACGGGTGAAGCTGGAGGCGGGCTTCACCGCCCGGCAGCGCGACAAGAGCGCCGACGCCCTCGGCGAGGCCATCGCCGGCGAGAAGCTGTCCCGCAAGATCCTGCTCGGTGACCTCAACGGCACCATGAACGACCGCGCGCTCACCGCGATCACCTCCCAGATGCGCTCCCCGCAGGGCGCCGCGGGGGACGGCTTCGGCTTCAGCTGGCCGGCGTCCTTCCCGATGGCCCGCATCGACCAGATCCTGGTCACCGGCGTCGAACCGGAGACGAGCTGGACGCTCCCGGCCACCGGCAGCGACCATCTGCCGATCGCCGCGCGTGTGAAGGTCGACACAACGGCATCCTGAAAGTCCCTGATCGGCCCCCTGCGGGCGGCTGCCGGAAACCCGCCCGTCACTTCGCGGAATACTCGCCCTGAGAGGCTTTGTTCCGTACGGGAACATAGCGAACAGTCCCGTACGCGACTCCTCCGCTCGAAAGGCGAGACCCTTCATGCCCCTGGCCCTGCTCGCCCTTGCCGTGGGCGCCTTCGGCATCGGTACGACCGAGTTCGTGATGATGGGCCTGCTGCCCGACGTCGCGGACGACCTGCACCTCTCGATCCCCGCCGCCGGCCACCTGGTCTCGGCGTACGCGCTCGGCGTCGTCGTCGGCGCCCCGCTGCTCGCGGCGGCGACCACGCGGATGTCCCGCCGCACCGTCCTCATCGCCCTGATGGCGCTGTTCGTGATCGGCAACGCCCTGTCGGCCGCCGCACCCGGCGAGGTCTCCCTGCTGGCCGCCCGCTTCGTCAGCGGCCTGCCGCACGGCGCCTTCTTCGGCGTCGGCGCCGTGGTCGCCACCGGCATGGTGGCACCGGAACGCAAGGCCCGCTCCGTCTCCCTGATGTTCCTGGGCCTCACCGTCGCCAACATCGTCGGCGTACCCGCGGCCACCGCCATGGGCCAGCAGCTGGGCTGGCGGGCCACCTTCCTCGGCGTGAGCGCGATCGGCGTCGCGGCGATGGCGGCCCTGGCCGCCCTGATCCCGCGCGACCACGCCCCCCCGCACTCCGGCGGGGGCGGCCCGGCGCCGGTCCACCGCGTACGCCGCGCCCGCGACCGCCACGCCGAGGACGGCCAGGGCCGCGCCCGCCGTGGCCGGGGACGTGACGCCGAAGCCCGCCGCGAGGGCGAGGCCGCCGATCCAGGCGCCGCCGGCGTTGGCGAGGTTGAAGGCCGCCTGGTTGGCCGAGGAGGCGAGGGAGGGGGCCGCGGCGGCCTTCTCCATCACCATCAGCTGGAGGGGGGACCCGGTGAGGAAGGCGGCCATGCCCAGCAGCGCCACCGCCGCGGCCGACGTGACCTCCGTGCGCATCAGGAGCGGGAAGAGGGCGAGGACCACGACCAGGGAGGCCAGGCCGCCGAAGAGGGTGCCCCGCAGGGAGTGGTCGGCCAGGCGGCCGCCCAGCAGGTTGCCCGCGGTGGCGCCGACGCCGAACAGGGCCAGCAGCAGCGTCACCCCGGCCTCGGCGAAGCCGGCGGCGTCCGTGAGCATCGGGGTGATGTAGCTGTAGGCCGCGAAGAGCGCGCCGAAGCCCGCCACGGTCGTGCCGAGCGCGAGCCAGACGGGCAGGGAGCGCAGGGCGGCCAGTTCGCCGCGGAGCCCCGTGGAGGGGGCCGGCGGTTGGTCGCGGGGCACGTGCCGGAGAGCGCCGAGGCGGTCCGGCGGTGACGGTCCGGCGTTGCCGGTTCTGTGGTGACGGTCCGGCGTTGCCGGCCCGGCGGTGACGGCCCCCGCGGTGTCGGCCCGGGCGTCCGGTGCCGGCCGGCCGCCGGTTAGCCTGAGCGCATGCGCGTCACCAGGGAGCTGCCGGCGCTCGCCGCCGGTGAGGTGGACGTGCCCTTCGTCATCCAGGGGTTCGAGGAGGTCGTCGCCGCCGACACGGCCTGGAACGAACACTCGCACCCCTGGCACGAACTCCTCTGGAACGGACACGGCGCGTCCACGGTCGTGGTGGGGACCCAGGTGTGGTGCGTCACGCCGACCCTGGGGCTGTGGATGCCGGCGGGGCAGCTGCACTCCGCCTCGGCGGTGGCGGGCACTTCCTACCGGGCGCACTTCTTCCGGCACGGCACGGTCTCGGAGCTGCCCGACGTGCCGGTCGCCGTGGACATCACCCCGCTGCTCCGGCTTCTCCTGGAGCGGCTCGAGGAGGCGGACCTGACGGCGCGCTCCCGGGCCGTGACCGAGGCGATGGTTCTCGACGTCCTGCGGCCCTCGTCGCGGGCGCTGCTGGTGCAGTTGCCCACCTCGACGCTGCTGCGGCCGATCGTGGACGCGGTCCGGGCCGACCCCGCCCACCGGCGGACACTGACCGGGTGGGCCTCCGCCCTCGGGTGCAGCGCCCGTACGCTGACCCGCGCCTTCCAGGCCGAGACGGGCACGAGCTTCGCCCGGTGGGTCGCCGCGGTGCGGGCCCAGCACGCCGTGCAGCTCCTCGCCCGCGGCTTCGAGGTCGACGTGGTGGCCGACGTGGTCGGCTACCGCTCGGCGAGTGCCTTCGGGGCCGCCTTCCGGCGGACGACGGGGACGACGCCGGGCAGGTTCCGGGCGCGGTAAGAGGGCGCACGGGTGTCCCGATCGCTACAAAGCCTGTCGAAAAAACTCGATTGATGCGCGTGCGCCGACACCCTAATCTCTGAGCTGAGCCATACCTGACCTCGATGCCGCGCCTGCCGGGCCCCCTCCGCGACCCCTCACTCCACGGTCCCGGACGCGGGCGCCCCGGCAGCGCCGACCGAAAGCGACCACCCGGGCCGATGAGACCTCCCCGCCTTCGTGCGCCCGCCCGCACGGCGACGCTCCCGTCCGGCCCCACCGCCCGCGGCGACAGCGGCGCCCCAGAGGCGGGCCGCCGCGACGACGGCGGCGGCCGGGACGCGGGCCGCCACGACGGCGGCGGCCACGAGGCGGCCGGCACCGGCTGACCTCGCCGTGACACCTCGGCCCGGAGAAGCGCCGGGCCCCGTCGGGTCGTACACGCGTCGTACACGCGACGGAACCCTCCCGGCCCCCGCCCGCCACCCCGGTCCAGTGCCTCGCCGCGCCCCTGCCCCACCCGGCCGGGCGGGGCACGCCCGGCCCGGCGTCCCGCCCACCACCGATCACACCCGGAGCTCCCGACCCGGCGCCTCCGGCCCAGGAACACGGAGTACGGCCATGTCCTCGTCCCATCCGCACCCGCCCGCCGCGGCGCCACGGCACACGAGCGGCACGCACCCGGCGTCCGGACCGGCCGGGAGCCGCTGAACCATGCCTGCGAAGCTCGCCGCGCTGCTGCCCGACCTCGCGCCCTGGCGCTCCTCCCGGGACTTCCGCCTCCTGTGGACCCAGGGCCTGGTCACCTACCTCGGCAGCGTGATGGCCCTGATCGCGCTGCCCCTCCAGATCAAGGAGCTGACCGGCTCGCCCCTCGCGGTGGGTGCGATGGGCGCCGTCGAACTGGTGCCGCTCGTGGTCTTCGGACTGTACGGCGGGGCACTCGCGGACGCGGTGGACCGGCGCAAGGTCATCGTGCTGACCGAGGCGGGACTGGGACTGCTGGCAGGCGTCCTGCTGCTGAACGCGGTGCTGCCGCGGCCCAGTCTGTGGCCGCTGTACGTGGTGGCGGCCGGGGTGGCGGCGCTCGCCGGACTCCAACGGCCCGCACTGGACTCGCTGCTGGCCCGGATCGTCCCGCACGACCAGCTCGCCGCGGCGGCCGCCCTGAACGCCCTGCGCTGGCAGGCCGGCGCGATCGCCGGCCCCGCGGCGGCGGGCCTCGTCGTGGCGTACGCGGGCAACGTCACCGCGTACGCCACCACCGTGGTCTGCTTCTGCGCCTCGGTGCTGATGTGCCGCCGGCTGTCGCCCGTGCCGCCCGTCGAGCACGCGGCCAAGCCGTCCTGGCGCGGTATCGCCGAAGGCGCCCGGTACGCCTGGTCCCGGCCGGTGCTGCTGGGCACGTACTCGATCGACCTGGCGGCGATGTTCTTCGCCTTCCCGAACACCATCTTCCCCTTCCTCGCCGACGAGCTGGACGCCGACTGGTCGCTGGGGCTGATGTACTCGGCGGGCGCCGTCGGTTCGCTGCTGGTCAGCCTGACCAGCGGCTGGGTCTCCCGAACGCAACGGCACGGCCTGCTGGTGGTGTTCGGCGCCACCGGCTGGGGCCTGGCCATGGCGGCGGCGGGCTGGACGTCGCAGGTCTGGCTGGTGCTGGTGTGCCTCGCCCTGGCCGGAGCGGGGGACATGCTGAGCGGACTGGGCCGCATGACCATCTGGAACCAGACCATCCCCGACCGGCTGCGGGGCCGGCTCGCCGGCATCGAGGTGCTCTCGTACAGCATCGGCCCGCAGCTCGGCCAGGTCCGAGCCGGTGCGATGGCGGGCTGGACCGGCGCCCGCCCGGCGATCTGGACCGGCGGACTGGCCTGCGTCGCCGCGGTCGGCATGCTCACCGTCGCACTGCCCAGCCTCCTCGGCTACGACGCCCGGACCGACGAGGACGCCGCTCGCCGCCGCGCCGACGACGGCACCGTCCCCCGCACCCCGGAGGCGGCCGACCGCGCACCGGACGACGCGGGCCCCGCACCTCTCCTCCCCGAAGCGGATGGGGAGAACCGCTGAGACCACCGATGCACGCGGGCACCCCTCGTCGGGTGGAGGGTGCGGGAGGCGGCCCGTAGCGGCGGAGCGGGGCGCGGGGCGCGGGGCCGCGCGCGCAGAACGGCCTTCGTCCGCCCCGTCCTTCACCGACCCCGTCTCTCGTCCGCCTCGTCCTTCATCCGCCTGGTCCTTCGTCCCTCCGCCCGCCGCGGCGTGACGGCAGGAAGTCGCCGACCCGAGCGGCGCGCCCCGGGCTCGGGGTGCCCGGTGACGGAGTGTCCGCGAAAGGTGACGGACGGGCACTTCGGTCACACGGGGCGCACAGGTGATCACTCGCAGCGGCAAGTGCGGGTCAAGTCCGCGCATCCGCTCGGATAATAGGTGGGCAAAACGTGTCATAAGCCACCAAGTGGCCACCCGGAGGGGGACGGACGGTCACGTGAACCCCGGTTTCCGGCGCCCCGCCGGGCCCTGAGGGACACGGGACCGCACGCAGGACATCCGACGAGGAGAACTGCCGATGAGTGAGTCCGTACAGACCGGAACCGGGGCCACCCAGCAGAAGGCGAGGGCAGAGGCGTCCGCCACGGCCGACCAGACCAGGCAGGCCGCGAGCCAGGTGGCGGGAACCGCCGCGGACCAGGCCCGCTCCGTGGTGGGCGAGGCGCGGCAGCAGGCGGGCACGGTCCTGGAGGACCTGCGAAGCCGTGCGATGGACGAGGCGGAGGGACAGACCAAGCGCGCGGCCGGCCAGCTGCGCCAGTGGGCGAGCGATCTCTCGGGTCTGGCCGACCAGGCACGGGACGACTCCCCGGCCCGCAGCCTGGTGACCCACGCGGCCGACCGGGGCGGCCGGGCCGCCGACTACCTGGACGAGCGGGGCGTCGAGGGACTCGTCGGCGACCTGCAGCACTTCGCCCGGCGGCGGCCCGGTGCCTTCCTGGGCGGGGCCCTGTTGGCCGGACTGGCCGTCGGCCGCCTGGCGAAGGCCTCCGGAGGCTCGTCCGGGGCCGACGGATCTGGGCAGGACGGCCGCACCGCGACGGCGGACCGCGGTGCCCTGGGGCCGTCGGCCCAGCAGCAGGTCGTACCGACCGGTCCTCCCGCGATCTCCGGGCAGGGCACCGCCACGCCGCCGCCGTCCGGGCCGCCGACCGTCGGGTCCTCGTGGGACGGCACCCCGGGCCGTGGCCGTCCGGAGGTGTGAGATGGCCATGATCTCTCCCGTCCACGGCACGGGGGCGCACCAGGAGGACCCGGAACCCCCCGAGCAGGACCGGTCCGTGAGCCACCTGCTGTCCGCGGTGACCACGGACCTGCAGCTCCTCTTCCGGCAGGAGGTCGAGCTGGCCAAGGCGGAGGTCAAGGACGAGGCGAGCCGGGCGGGCAAGGCCGCCGGAATGTTCGGCGGCGCCGGCTTCGCGGGCTGCATGGTCCTGCTGTTCCTGTCCCTGGCCGCCGTGCTCGGCCTGGCCAACGTCATCGACGGCGGCTGGGCAGCCCTGATCGTCGCCGTGCTCTGGGGTGTCGCCGCGGCCCTCCTCTACATGAAGGGCCGGGCGCGGATGAAGACCGTGTCGCCGAAGCCGGAGCGAACCGTCGAGACCATGAAGGAGAACGCGGAATGGGCACGTCACCCGACCAAATGAGGGCCGAGATAGAGGCCACCCGCGGCCGGCTGGCCACGGACGTGGACCGGCTCGCCGACCGGACCAGTCCCCGGCGCGTGGCCCGGCGTCGCAAGGCCCGGATGCGCGGCGCGATGTCAGGCGTGCGCGAGCGGGTCATGGGCCCGGCGTCGTCCACGGCGCACGGCGTGCGCGACGGCGCCCAGTCGGCGGCCGGATCGCTCCAGGAGGGCACCGGACGGGCGGCCGAATCGGCCCGCGACGCGGCAAGTCAGGCGGTCGGCACCGCCCGCGACGCGGCCGAGCAGGCGGGACACGCCGTGCAGCAGGCGCCCGGGATGGCCCGCAGCCAGACCCAGGGCAACCCCCTGGCGGCCGGTCTGGTCGCCTTCGGGGTCGGGGTGCTGGCCTCCTCGCTGCTGCCGGCCTCCCGCACCGAGCGGCAGAAGGCCTCGGAGCTGATGCAGAGCGAGGCCCTGGAACCCGTGAAGCAGGCCGCGACCGAGTCCGCGCAGCACCTGAAGGAAGGCGCGAAGGAAGCGACCCAGGAGGCTGCCGCGGAGGTGAAGGACACCGCGGCGCAGGCGGCCCGCACCACCCAGGACGAGGCACGCGGCCAGGGCGGCAAGGTCACCGAGCAGGCCCGCACCTCCGGCCGCAGCCTCGCGGACGAGGCCCGGAACCGTTCCGGGCCCGGCTGAGGACGCCTCCCCGAGAGGAGGGACCCCCGCACACCGGCCGTCGCCGAGCCGGTGTGCGGGGGTCCCGGACGTCCAGCCGGTGCGGACGCGGCGACACAGGCCGACGACCGCCCCCGACGACCGGCGGTCCGGCCCGCCGCGCCCCGTTCGCCGAACCGACACGCGCCCCGGGCAGGGGCCGCCCTCCGGGCCGGGGAACGCCGGGGGAGCACCGGCCGGGGACCCCCCGGCCCGAGCCGACCGTGCGCGCGACACCCCCGACCGGCCCCCTACAGCACCGGCAGCGACTTCCGCAGCTCGAAGGCGGTGACCTGGGAGCGGTACTCCTCCCACTCCTGCCGCTTGTTGCGCAGGAAGAAGTCGAAGACGTGCTCGCCGAGGGTCTCGGCGACCAGGTCGCTGCGTTCCATCAGGGCGAGGGCCTCGCCGAGGTTCTGGGGGAGGGGCTCGATGCCCAGCGCGCGGCGCTCGGCGTCGGACAGGGCCCAGACGTCGTCCTCGGCGCCCGGCGGGAGTTCGTAGCCCTCCTCGATGCCCTTCAGGCCGGCGCCGAGGAGGACGGCGTAGGTCAGGTACGGGTTGGCGCCGGAGTCGATCGAGCGGACCTCGACGCGGGCCGAACCAGTCTTGCCGGGTTTGTACATCGGGACGCGGACCAGCGCCGAGCGGTTGTTGTGGCCCCAGCAGATGTACGACGGGGCCTCACCGCCGGCGCCGGCGGTGCGCTCGCTGCCGCCCCAGATGCGCTTGTAGCTGTTCACCCACTGGTTGGTGACCGCCGAGATCTCCGCCGCGTGCCGCAGCAGGCCCGCGATGAAGGAGCGGCCGACCTTGGAGAGCTGGTACTCGGCGCCGGACTCGTAGAAGGCGTTGCGGTCGCCCTCGAAGAGGGACAGGTGCGAGTGCATGCCCGAGCCCGGGTACTCCGAGAACGGCTTGGGCATGAAGGTGGCCTGGAGCCCCTGCTCCAGCGCGACCTGCTTCATGACCAGGCGGAAGGTCATGATGTTGTCGGCCGTGGAGAGCGCGTCCGCGTAGCGCAGGTCGATCTCCTGCTGGCCGGGGGCGCCCTCGTGGTGGGAGAACTCCACCGAGATGCCCATCGACTCCAGCATGGTGATCGCCTGGCGGCGGAAGTCCATGCCGATGTTCTGCGGGGTGTGGTCGAAGTACCCGGAGTTGTCCGCCGGGGTCGGCACCGTGCCGTCGACGGGCTTGTCCTTCAGCAGGAAGAACTCGATCTCCGGGTGGGTGTAGAAGGTGAAGCCCAGGTCGGAGGTGCGGTTCAGGGCGCGCTTGAGGACGTAGCGCGGGTCGGCGAAGGACGGCGAGCCGTCCGGCATGAGGATGTCGCAGAACATCCGGGCGGTGCCGGGGGCCTCCGCGCGCCAGGGCAGGACCTGGAAGGTCGACGGGTCCGGCTTGGCGATCATGTCGGACTCGTAGACCCGGGCGAAGCCCTCGATCGCCGAGCCGTCGAAGCCGATGCCCTCGTCGAAGGCCTGCTCCAGCTCGGCCGGGGCCACGGCGACGGACTTCAGGAAGCCCAGAACGTCCGTGAACCACAGGCGTACGAACCGGATGTCGCGCTCCTCCAGCGTCCGGATCACGAACTCCTGCTGCTTGTCCATCTTCCGCTTCCCCATCCTTGCTGGTCAGGCCGCCTGTCTCCGGTACGGCGGAAGGCGGCCGCGCACCTGAGCATCACACCACAGCACGGTTTCGTACGCGTTGCGGGCCCCGGCCGGCCCACCGATCCTCACCGCAGGGTAGAGGCCGCGTGTTCGATCGGGCCATTCCGGCGGCCCCGCCGCGACAGATCCTGTGATCTCCCTACGACGGAGCCCTCCTTCGCCCTTACGATCGGCGGACTCCACCGCCCCACCTTTCCCAGAAGGGCACACCCCATGGGTTCCGCCAAGAAGAGCAGCAACACGGCGCGGCAGGCACGTATAGCGGAGATGCGGCGCGCCGAGGAGGCCCGCGACCGCCGCAACCGGATTCTCACGATCGCCGTCAGCGTCGTGGTCGTCGCCGGTCTCGTCGCCGGCGGTGTCGTCCTGGTCCGGTCGCAGTCCGACGACTCCTCCTCCGCCACGGCGTCCGACGGCAAGGCCTCCGGCGAGTTCGTCGCCGGCGCGGACGGGGTGCGGACCTGGAAGGGGACGCTGTCGCGCGACCACGTCACCAAGAAGGTGTCCTACCCCGCCGATCCCCCCGTCGGCGGTGACCACAACCAGGTCTGGATGAACTGCAACGGCGACGTGTACACCAAGCCGCTGAACGACGAGAACGCCGTGCACTCGCTGGAGCACGGCGCCGTCTGGGTGACGTACACCGACCAGGCCCCGAAGGCCGACGTGGAGAAGCTGGCGGCGAAGGTGAAGAAGACGCCGTACACGCTGATGAGCCCCAACGACGGACAGCCGGACCCGATCATGCTGTCCGCCTGGGGGCACCAGCGCACGGTGACGGGCGCCGACGACCCGGACGTGGACGCGTTCTTCGAGAAGTTCGTCCAGGGCGAGCAGACCCCCGAGCCGGGCGCCGCGTGCACCAACGGGCTGTCGCAGTGACACCGAGGAGGGCCGGCTGGACCGCGGGGGCCGCCGCGGCGGTCCTCGTCGCGGCCGGCGCGATCACCTACGCCGTCGCCGGGGACGACGGTGCGGGCCGCGTCCCGGCCGCCGACTCCGCGGACGCCGGGTTCGCGCGGGACATGGCGGTGCACCACCAGCAGGCGGTGGAGATGTCGTACCTCGTGCGCGACCGCACCGAGGACGAGGAGGTGCGGCGGCTCGCGTACGACATCGCGCAGACCCAGGCCAACCAGCGCGGCATGATGATCGGCTGGCTCGACCTGTGGGGCCTGCCGAAGGTGTCGTCCGACCCGCCGATGACCTGGATGGGCATGGGCGACGCGCCCTCGGCCGGGGAGGGTTCGCTGATGCCGGGGATGGCCACCGACGCCGAGATGGAGAAGCTGGCGACGCTCGACGGGAAGCGGGCCGAGGTCCACTACCTCCGGTTGATGACGGAGCACCACCGGGGCGGCGTGCACATGGCCGCGGGGTGCGCCGACAGGTGCACGGTCGGCGTGGAGAAGCGGCTGGCCCGGGGGATGGTGGAGTCGCAGGAGTCGGAGATCCGGCTGATGGCGGACCTGCTGGCGGAGCGGGGCGCGAAGCCGCCGACGTGAGGCGGGCACCGGCGGCCCCGCCCGGTCATCGATGGTGGTGCGGGCGGGCAGGGGGCCGGCGACGGCCGTACGGCTCCCGATCACCAGCCGCCGGCGGGGGCGGGGCCGAGGGAGCCGCACGGCCGTCCCGCGGCTACCCCTGCCGCTTCTGGTCCGCCAGCACCTGGTGCAGCGGCTCCGTCGCCCGGCGCCGGTACTCCTGGACCGACCAGCCGTTGCCGTCCGGGTCCGTGAAGTACATGAACGTGGCGCCGTCGTCCGGCGCGTACTGCACCGGCTCGGAGACCTCCAGGCCGCGCCCCACCAGCTCCGCGTGGGCCGCCTTGATGTCGGCGACGCACAGCTGCAGCCCCTGGTAGGTGCCGGGGGCCGGCGCGGTCTGTCCCTGCGCCATGTCCCAGATGGCGTCGCCGAGGGCGATCGAGCAGCCCGAGCCCGGCGGGGTGAGCTGGACGATGCGCATCCCCGGCATGACCTCCTGGTCGATGTCGACGTGGAAGCCGACCTTGTCACGGTAGAAGTCCCGGGCCCGGTCGATGTCGGTCACGGGCAGCGGGATCACTTCGAGGGTGAAGTCCACGGCATGGCTCCTTCGACTTCCTTGTGAAGTCCTCGGCGGTCACGGTGTCGTTCGGTGGTGCCAGTACCTGCCAGTACGTGCCAGTACCTGCCAGTACGTGCAGGTGCGGGGCGTGCGGGGTGTGCAGTGGGTGCCGGCGCGTCAGTAGTGGTACCGCGCCTGGACGATGATCAGCTCGTCGTCGGCCGGCTTGTAGACCAGGCGGTGCGTGTCGTCGATACGGCGTGACCAGTAGCCCGACAGGTCGCCCTTCAGGGGTTCCGGTTTGCCGATCCCCTTGAACGGGTCACGGGTGATGTCGGTGATCAGTTTGTTGATCCGTTTGATCACCTTCCGGTCGCTCTCGGCCCAGTGGACGTAGTCCTCCCAGCCGTGCGACGTGAAAGCGACTCTCACGCCCGCTCCGCGTCCGGGTCGATCAGGTCACGCCGGCGCGCACCGCCGGCCTCGGCCTCCGCGATCGAGTCGAGCAGACGGCGGGCGTTCTTGGGCGACCGCAGGAGATGCACCGTCTCCGTCCAGGCGGTGAAGTCCTCTTCCGACATGAGCACGGCGTTTCCCTTGCGGGAGGTGATGTGCACCGGGGCGTGGTCCTCGTTGACCTGCTCTATCAGCGGGAAGAGATTCTGACGGGCTTCGCTGGCGGTGATGGACATACCGATGCCTCCCTTCGCGGCTTGTACAAGATATCGTACGAGTCCATGTCCGGCCACCGGAGGCCGAAGCCGGTACGTCCCGGCGCCCGCACGCCGCCGTCCGGTTACGCTCGGGCCGTACGACCTTGATCCGGAGGGCGAGGAGGAGGCCGGGATGACGGCGCCGGGGCGCAGGAGCAGTACCTTCACGCGGCTGCTGCGGCACGGCTTCACCGATGCCTCGGCCGCCGAGCGGCTGCTGGACGGCACGGAACTGGCCGCCGTCCGCGACGACCCGGTCCTGCTGCAGGCACTGGGTGCCACCGCCGACCCGGATCTCGCCCTGAACGGCCTGGTCCGGCTGCTGGAGGCGCAGCCCGGCCCCACCGCCCGCCGGGAGCTGCTGGACACCCTGACAGCCTCCAAACCCCTGCGCGACCGCCTCCTGGGGGTGCTCGGCGCCTCCGAGGCGCTCGCCGACCACCTCGCCCGGCACGCCGGGGACTGGCAGGCCCTGGTCACCTACGAGCCGCGCGACCTGCACCGCGGGGTCGAGGAGTTCGAACACGGCCTCGCCGAGGCCACCGACCCCGTCTCGCTGCGCGTCGCCTACCGGCGCTGCCTGCTGTCCATCGCCGCCCGCGACGTGTGCGGCACCATCGACGTCGCCGAGACCGCCGCCGAACTGGCCGACCTCGCCACCGCCACGCTGCGCGCCGCCCTCGCCCTCGCCGAGGCCGCCGCGCCCGAGGAGGCCGCGCTGTGCCGGCTCGCGGTGATCGCGATGGGCAAGTGCGGGGGCCACGAGCTGAACTACGTCTCCGACGTCGACGTGATCTTCGTGGGCGAGCCGGCGGAGGCCGCCGAGGGGTCCGACGACGAGACCCGGGCGCTGCGGGCCGCGACCTCGCTCGCCTCGCACATGATGCGGATCTGCTCCGAGACGACCGTCGAGGGCTCCATCTGGCCCGTCGACGCCAACCTCCGCCCCGAGGGCCGCAACGGCCCCCTGGTGCGCACCCTCAGCAGCCATGTCGCCTACTACCAGCGCTGGGCCAAGACCTGGGAGTTCCAGGCGCTGCTCAAGGCCCGCCCGGTGGCCGGCGACCGCGGGCTCGGCGCCGACTACGTCGCCGCCCTCCAGCCGCTGGTGTGGCAGGCCGCCGACCGCGAGAACTTCGTCACCGACGTGCAGAAGATGCGCCGCCGGGTGGTGGAGACCATCCCCGTCGCCGAGGTCGACCGGCAGCTCAAGCTGGGCCCGGGCGGTCTCAGGGACGTCGAGTTCGCCGTGCAGCTGCTCCAGCTGGTGCACGGACGGGCGGACACGTCCCTGCGCAGCGGCACGACGCTGGACGCGCTGGAGGCCCTCGCCGCGGGCGGGTACGTGGGCCGGGCCGACGCCGCCCAGCTCGACGAGGCGTACCGCTTCCTGCGCTCCATGGAGCACCGCATCCAGCTCCACCGGCTGCGGCGCACCCACCTCGTGCCCGAGGACGAGGCCGACCTGCGCCGCCTCGGCCGCTCCCTCGGTCTGCGCACCGACCCGGTCACCGGGCTGCTGCGCGCGTGGCGGCGGCACGCCTCCGTGGTGCGCCGACTGCACGAGAAGCTGTTCTACCGGCCGCTGCTCGACGCCGTCGCCCAGCTGGCGCCCGGCGAGGCCCGGCTCAGCGCCGAGGCCGCGCGGGAGCGCCTGGTCGCCCTCGGCTACGCCGACCCGGCCGCCGCGCTACGGCACCTGGAGGCGCTGGCGTCCGGTGTCACCCGCAAGGCCGCCATCCAGCGGACCCTGCTGCCCGTGCTCCTCGGCTGGTTCGCCGACTCCGCCGACCCGGACGCGGGCCTGCTGGGCTTCCGCAAGGTCTCCGACGCCCTCGGCAAGACGCCCTGGTACCTGCGGCTGCTGCGGGACGAGGGCGCGGCGGCCGAGAACCTCGCCCGGGTGCTCTCCGCCGGGCGGCTCGCCCCCGACCTGCTGATGCGGGCGCCCGAGGCCGTCGCGCTGCTCGGTGACGGCGACGGCGGGGGACTGGCGCCGCGCGCGCGGCCCCAGCTGGAGCAGGAGATACTCGCCGCGGTCCGCCGCGCCGACGGGGCGGTGCAGGCGGTCACGGCGGCGCGCGGGGTGCGGCGCCGGGAGCTGTTCCGGACGGCCGCCGCGGACATCGTCGGCTCCTACGGCACCGAGGCGCGGCCCGTCGAGGCCGACCCGGGCGCCCTGGTGGACCGGGTCGGCGGCGCGTTGTCCGACCTGACGGCGGCGACACTGGCGGGAACGCTCCGCGCGGTCGTGCGGGAGGGCTGGGGCGACACCCTGCCGACCCGGTTCGCGATCATCGGCATGGGCCGCTTCGGCGGGCACGAGCTGAGCTACGGCTCGGACGCGGACGTGCTCTTCGTGCACGAGCCGCTGGACGGGGTCGACGAGCGGGAGGCGGGGGACGCCGCCAACAAGGTCGTCTCCGAACTGCGGCGCCTGCTCCAGGTGCCGAGCGCCGACCCGCCGCTGCTGATCGACGCCGACCTGCGTCCGGAGGGCAAGTCGGGGCCGCCGGTGCGGACGCTGAAGTCGTACGAGGCCTACTACCGGCGCTGGTCCCTGGTGTGGGAGCGGCACGCGCTGCTGCGGGCCGAGTGCGTCGCGGGCGACCCGGACCTGGGTCGGCGGTTCGTCGAGCTGGTCGATCCGCTGCGCTACCCGGCCGACGGGCTCGGCGAGGACGCCGTACGGGAGATCCGGCGGCTCAAGGCCCGGATGGAGTCCGAGCGGCTGCCGCGCGGCGCGGACCCCAAGCTGCACGCCAAGCTGGGGCCGGGCGGGCTGTCCGACGTCGAGTGGACCGTGCAGCTCCTCCAGCTGCGGCACGGGCACACGGAGCCGGGCCTGCGGACCACCAGGACGCGCCGCGCCCTGGCAGCCGCCTGCGAGGCCGGGCTCATCTCCGCGGAGAACGCCGGGACGCTCGACGAGGCGTGGGTGCTGGCGTCGCGGGTCCGCAACGCGGTGATGCTGGTGCGCGGCCGGGCCGGGGACACCTTCCCGTCCGACGCGCGCGAGCTGGCGGCGGTGGGCCGCTACCTGGGCCACGGCCCCGGGCACGCGGGCGACATGCTGGACGAGTACCGGCGCACGGCCCGACGGGCACGGGCGGTGGTGGAGGAGCTGTTCTACGCGTGACGGCCCAGCCGGCGGAGGGCGCCGGGGGCGGAACGCCCTCCCCGGAACCGCCGGTGAGGCGGAACGCGGGGCCGCCCGGCAGGGGCGCGCCCGCCCGCGGCCGGCGGGCGGCCTCAGGCCCGCCCGGGCGGCCGGGCCCCGGGCCGCCGCTCACCCGCCGGCACGCCCCGCGGCAGCGCGTGCGGCAGCGCCCCGTACCAGAGCCCGGCCACCGCGTAGCCGAAGCCCAGGCACAGCACGCCCCCCACCGCGTCAAGCCAGAAGTGGTTGGCGGTCGCCACGATGACCACCAGCGTCAGCACCGGGTACAGGAGCCCCAGCACCCGCGCCCACGGCACCGAGGCGAGCGCGAAGACCGTCAGCCCGCACCACACCGACCACCCGATGTGCATCGACGGCATCGCCGCGTACTGGTTCGACATGTTCTTCAGGTCCCCGGACGCCATCGACCCCCACGTCTCGTGGACCATCACGGTGTCGATGAAGTCACCGCCGTTCATCAGGCGGGGCGGGGCGAGCGGATACAGGTAGTAGCCGGCCAGGCCGACGCCCGTGGTCGCGAAGAGGACCAGCCGGGTCGCCCCGTAGCGGCCGGGGTGACTGCGGAAGAGCCACACGAGCACCCCGAGGGTCACCACGAAGTGCAGCGTGGCGTAGTAGTAGTTCATGCCGACGACCAGCCAAGTCACCGAGTCCACGGCATGGTTGACGGACTGCTCGACGGCGATGCCGAGTTGCCGCTCGGCGCGCCAGATCCAGTCCGCGTTGCGCAGCGCCTGTGCCCGCTGTTCGGGCACCGCGTTGCGGATGAGGGAGTACGTCCAGTAGCTGATCGCGATCAGCAGGATCTCGAACCACAGCCGGGGCCGGCGCGGTGCCCGGAGCCGGTGCAGGAGTCCCCGCCCCGTCTCCTCCGTGACGGGGTGCGGAACGGCCTCGCCCAGCCGTTCCGGAGTCCTCACGGTCGCGTCGCCCATGGGCATGAAGTCTGCCAGAAAAGCCCTGTCCCCCCGATCATCCCCCGGGACGATACGGGCCGCATCCGGCCACCGGGGGCGGGCGGGCCGCCCGGGGCGTTCCTCAGGAGCGGTGCCGCTCGCCCGGCGCCGACGCCGTCGATCCGCGCACCACCAGCTCCGGCATGAACACGAACTCGCTGTGCGGCGCGGGCGTCCCGCCGATCTCCTCCAGCAGCGTGCGCACCGCCGCCTGCCCCATCGCCGGGACCGGCTTGCGGACGGTCGTCAGCGGCGGGTCGGTGAAGGCGATCAGCGGCGAGTCGTCGAAGCCGACGACCGAGATGTCCTTGGGCACGTCCAGGCCGCGCTGCCGGGCCGCCCGTATCGCGCCCAGCGCCATCATGTCGCTGGCGCAGACCACCGCGGTGCAGTCGCGCTCCATGAGCGCCGTGGCGGCCGCCTGGCCGCCCTCCAGGGTGTAGAGGGAGTGCTGGACCAGCTCCTTCTCCACGGTCTCGGCACTCAGGTCCAGTTGCTCCTGCACGGTGCGGACGAAGCCCTCGATCTTGCGCTGCACGGGCACGAACCGCTTCGGACCGAGGGCCAGCCCGATGCGGGTGTGGCCGAGCGAGACGAGGTGCGTGACCGCGAGGCTCATCGCGGCCCGGTCGTCGGGGGAGATGAACGGCGCCTGCACCTTCGACGAGAAACCGTCGACGAGGACGAAGGGCACGCCCTGCGCGCGCAGCCGCTCGTAGCGCTCCATGTCGGCGGTGGTGTCGGCGTGCAGCCCGGAGACGTAGATGATGCCGGCGACCCCCCGGTCGACCAGCATCTCCGTCAGCTCGTCCTCCGTGGAGCCGCCCGGGGTCTGGGTGGCGAGGACCGGGGTGTAGCCCTGGCGGGTCAGCGCCTGGCCGATGACCTGCGCCAACGCCGGGAATATCGGGTTCTCCAGCTCCGGGGTGATCAGGCCGACCAGGCCCTCGCTGCGCTGCCGCAGCCTGACGGGGCGCTCGTAGCCCAGCACGTCGAGGGCGGCGAGTACGGACTGGCGGGTGGTGGCGGCGACGCCCGGCTTCCCGTTGAGGACGCGGCTGACGGTCGCTTCGCTCACCCCCGCCTGGGCAGCGATGTCGGCAAGCCGTGTGGTCACAGGGGTGGACTGTACCTGTCGGCCGCCGCCTTGCCCACCGGCCGGGCGCCGTGGGCGGCCGGCCGGACGGCCCGTCGGACGGCCCGTCGGACGGCCCGGCGCGGGCTGCTGCGTCATCGCGCTCCCTCAGAAAGTGATGGCAAGAGCTTGCAGAGTCTTGCACAACCGGCGCGATACCGCTCGGCCCTTGTAAACAAGCGTCTCACGACGGTCGCCGACAGGTCACGCGCGGATAACTTCGGAGACGTCTTGCACTTTTTTGCTGCAAGACCTTTCGCGGGGCTTGCAGCGCTGTTACGTTCACGTCGCCCGACGGCGGCAAAGGCGCGGTCGGCAGTCGGCAGGAGCGGCGGACGGGCCCGCACCCTGCACCACACGGGCTTTCACCTCAAGGAGAACTCATGCGGCGTGGCATAGCGGCCACCGCTCTGGTGGCGTCCCTCGCCCTCGCGGCGACGGCGTGCGGCGGGGACGGCGACAGCGACAGCGAGTCCGGCGGACCGGTCACCATCACGTACTGGGACACTTCGAACGCGACCAACGAGGCGCCGACCTACCAGGCCCTGGTCGAGGAGTTCGAGGCCGCCAACGAGGACGTCAAGGTCAACTACGTCAACGTCCCCTTCGACCAGGCGCAGAACAAGTTCGACACCGCCGCCGGTTCCAAGGGTGCCCCGGACGTGCTGCGCGCCGAGGTCGGCTGGACCCCCGCCTTCGCCAAGAAGGGCTTCTTCCTGCCGCTGGACGGCACCGAGGCCCTCGCCGAGCAGGACAAGTTCCAGCCCAACCTGATCGAGCAGGCCACGTACGAGGGCAAGACCTACGGCGTCCCGCTGGTCACCGACACCCTCGCCTTCGTCTACAACAAGGAACTGTTCGAGAAGGCGGGCGTCGAGGCACCCAAGACCTGGGACGACCTGAAGAAGGCCGCCGCCACCATCAAGGACGAGACCGGCGCCGACGGCTACTGGGCCTCCACGGCCGGTTACTACGCGCAGCCGTTCCTGTACGGCGAGGGCACCGACACGGTCGACGCCGAGGGTGAGAAGATCACCGTCAACTCGCCCGAGGCGAAGAAGGCGTACGGCACCTGGCTGAGCCTGTTCGAGGGCAAGGGCCTGCACAAGGCCGACGTCACCGCCGACGCCTACGCCCACATCCAGGAGGCGTTCGTCAGCGGCAAGGTCGCCTCGATCCTCCAGGGCCCGTGGGAGATCACCAACTTCTACCAGGGCACCGCCTTCAAGGACAAGGACAACCTCGGCATCGCCACCGTCCCGGCCGGCTCCACCGGCAAGGCGGGCGCCCCGACCGGCGGCCACAACCTGTCGGTGTACGCCGGCTCGGACCAGGCCCACCAGGAGGCGTCGCTGAAGTTCGTGAAGTTCATGACCTCGGCGAAGTCCCAGGAGACCGTCGCCCTGAAGAACTCCACGCTGCCGACCCGCGACGACGCCTACACCGACGAGGTCAAGGCCGACCCGGGCATCGCCGGCTTCCAGACGGTGCTGCCCGCCGCACAGCCGCGCCCGGCCCTGCCGGAGTACAGCTCCCTGTGGACCCCGCTCGACGACGAGCTGCCCCAGATCGCCGGCGGCAAGAAGTCCCTGGACGAGGGGCTGAGCGACGCCGAGGCCGCGATCGCCAAGCTGGTGCCGGACTTCAGCAAGTGAGTCCGCGCGGCTGCCGGGTCCCCCGCGGTGGGGAGGGGACCCGGCGGCCGCCGGCCTGTGCGCCGTACCCCTTGATCGCCCCGCTCGTCCTGCTCCCGAAGGTGTCGAACCATGACAGTCGCCATCGACCGCGCGACCGGCAAGCGCCGCGGTGACCGCACCCCGCGGCCCGGCCTCGGCCGCCGTCTGAAAGACGGCTACCAGAAGCACTGGTACGCCTACGCCATGATCGCGCCGGTGGCCGTCGTGATCGGCGTCCTCGTGCTGTACCCGCTGGGGTACGGCCTCTACCTCACGCTCACCGACGCCAACAGCCTCAACACGGGGCGCACGATCGGCGTCAACGAGATCGAGGCCACGTACACGTTCATCGGCCTGGACAACTACGCCGACATCCTGTGGGGCCCGACCGCCTACGACCGGTTCTGGTCGCACTTCATCTGGACCATCGTGTGGACGGCGGTCTGTGTCGGCCTGCACTTCTTCATCGGTCTCGGTCTCGCCCTGCTGCTCAACCAGAAGCTGCGCGGCCGCACCTTCTACCGGCTGATCCTGGTCCTGCCGTGGGCCGTGCCGACCTTCGTCACCGTCTTCGGCTGGCGCTTCATGCTCGCCGACGCCGGCGTCATCAACGCGGCCCTGGACTGGCTGCACCTGCCGACCCCCGCGTGGCTCGAGGACACCTTCTGGCAGCGGTTCTCCGCGATCATGGTGAACACCTGGTGCGGTGTGCCGTTCATGATGGTCTCGCTCCTCGGCGGCCTGCAGTCCATCGACAACAGCCTGTACGAGGCCTCCGAGATGGACGGCGCGAACGCCTGGCAGCGGTTCCGCCACGTCACCCTGCCCGGTCTGAGGTCCGTCAGCTCCACCGTCGTCCTGCTCGGCATCATCTGGACCTTCAACCAGTTCGCCGTGATCTTCCTGCTGTTCGGCAACACCGCCCCCGACGCGCAGATCCTCGTCACCTGGGCGTACCAGCTCGGCTTCGGGCAGCAGCCGCGCGACTTCGCGCAGTCCGCGGCCTACGGCATCCTGCTGCTGGCCATCCTGATCGTCTTCACCTCCTTCTACCGCCGCTGGCTGAACCGCAATGAGCAGCAGCTCGCGAACTGAGGCAGGAGCCGCCATGAGTACAAGCACCGCGCCGACCGAGGTCCCGGCAGAGCAGGTCCCCGCGTCCACCGCGCCGCCGCGCCGGGTGCGTGGCCGCGGCGAGCGCAGCCGCGCCGCCTCCCTCGCCTCCCACGGCGTCCTGACCGTCGCGAGCCTCATCGCGCTCTTCCCCGTCGCCTGGCTGGTCTACCTCTCCCTGGGCCCGGACAAGAACGACTACCTGCACCCCGAGCGCATCTGGTCGAAGATGACCTTCGACAACTACGCGTTCGTGCTCCAGCACACGAACTTCTTCGACTGGCTGAAGAGTTCGCTGATCGTCTCGCTGGGCACCACGGTCATCGGCGTCATGGTCGCCGCCACCACCGGCTACGCGGTCTCGCGGATGCGCTTCCCGGGCTACCGCAAGCTCATGTGGGTCCTTCTGGTCACCCAGATGTTCCCCATCGCGGTGCTGATCGTGCCGATGTACCAGATCCTGTCCGAGCTCCAGCTGGTCGACAGCTACCTCGGTCTGGTCCTCGTCTACTGCTCGACCGCGGTGCCGTACTGCGCGTGGCTGCTCAAGGGCTACTTCGACACCATCCCCTTCGAGATCGACGAGGCCGGCCGCGTCGACGGGCTGAACCCCTTCGGCACCTTCTTCCGGCTGATCCTGCCGCTCGCTCGGCCGGGCCTCGCGGTGGCCGGCTTCTACAGCTTCATCACCGCCTTCGGCGAGGTCGCCTTCGCCTCGACGTTCATGCTGAGCGACACGAAGTACACCTTCGCGGTCGGTCTGCAGAGCTTCGTCAGCGAACACGACGCGCAGCGCCACCTGATGGCCGCCACCGCCGTGCTCGTCGCGATACCCGTCTCCGCGTTCTTCTACCTGGTGCAGAAGAACCTGGTGACCGGCCTGACCGCCGGCGGCACCAAGGGCTGACGCCCGCCCGGAAACGTCCGGCCGCGGTGCCCATCCGACCCCGCTGCACCGCGGCCGGCCGCCTGACCCCGCACGCCCGAACGCCCAGAATCCCTCCCCCCGCCCCGGCTTCGCCCGACCGGGGGGACCCCCACCGCATCAAGGACGCCATGAGCCAGCAGCACTCCGCCGCACCGGCCCCCACCTCCACCACCGCCACCGTCGCGGGGCACCGCGACTGGTGGCGGGACGCGGTCATCTACCAGGTCTACCCGCGCAGCTTCGCCGACAGCAACGGCGACGGCATGGGCGACCTGGAGGGTGTCCGCACCCGTCTGCCGTACCTGCGCGACCTGGGCGTGGACGCCGTGTGGCTCAGCCCCTTCTACGCCTCCCCGCAGGCCGACGCCGGCTACGACGTCGCCGACTACCGGGCCGTCGACCCCGTGTTCGGCAGCCTGCTCGACGCCGACGCGCTGATCCGCGACGCCCACGCGCTGGGCCTGCGCATCATCGTCGACCTGGTCCCCAACCACTCCTCGGACCAGCACGAGTGGTTCAAGCGCGCCCTCGCCGAAGGCCCCGGATCGCCGTCCCGGGACCGCTACCACTTCCGCCCCGGCAAGGGAGCGGCCGGCGAGCTGCCCCCCAACGACTGGGAGTCCATCTTCGGCGGCCCCGCCTGGACCCGGGTCACCGAGCCCGACGGCACGCCGGGGGAGTGGTACCTGCACCTGTTCGCCCCCGAGCAGCCCGACTTCAACTGGGAGCACCCGGCCGTCGGCGACGAGTTCCGCTCCATCCTGCGCTTCTGGCTGGACATGGGCGTCGACGGCTTCCGCATCGACGTGGCCCACGGCATGGTGAAGGCCGAGGGTCTGCCCGACCTCGGATCGCACGAGCAGCTGAAGCTGCTGGGCAACGATGTCATGCCGTTCTTCGACCAGGACGGCGTCCACGACATCTACCGCCAGTGGCGGCTCATCCTGGACGAGTACTCGGGCGAACGCATCTTCGTCGCCGAGGCGTGGACCCCGACCGTCGAGCGCACCGCGAACTACGTCCGCCCCGACGAGCTGCACCAGGCCTTCAACTTCCAGTACCTGGGCACGCACTGGGACGCCGAGGAGCTGCGCACGGTCATCGACCGCACCCTGGACGCCATGCGCCCGGTCGGCGCCCCGGCCACCTGGGTGCTGTCCAACCACGACGTCACCCGGCACGCCACCCGCTTCGCCAACCCGCCCGGCCTCGGCACCCAGATCCGCCTGGCCGGCGACCGCGCGCTGGGCCTGCGCCGGGCCCGTGCCGCGAGCCTGCTGATGCTGGCACTGCCCGGCTCGGCCTACGTCTACCAGGGCGAGGAGCTGGGCCTGCCGGACGTCGTCGACCTGCCGGACGAGGTGCGCCAGGACCCGGCGTACTTCCGCGGCGCCGGACAGGACGGCTTCCGCGACGGCTGCCGGGTGCCGATCCCGTGGACGCGCACGGGCTCGTCGTACGGCTTCGGCGACGGCGGCAGCTGGCTGCCGCAGCCGGCCGGCTGGGGCGAGCTGAGCGTCGAGGCGCAGACCGGCGAGCCCGGCTCGACCCTGGAGCTGTACCGCACCGCCCTGGCGGTACGCCGCGCCCGGCCCGACCTGGGGGCGGGGGACGCCGTCGAGTGGCTGCGCGCACCCGAGGGCGTCGTCGCCTTCCGGCGCGGGGAGTTCGTGTGCGTCGCCAACACCACCGGCGAGTCGGTGGCGGTGCCCGCCCACGGGCGGGTGCTGCTGGCCAGCGGTGAGGTGACCGAGGCGGACGGTGAGGCCAAGGTGCCGGCGGACACGACGGTGTGGTGGTCACGGGCCTGAGGGCTTCGCTTGCACGGACGGGCCCGCCGCTCCCTTCCGGAGCGGCGGGCCCCCGTCGTGTGCGGCTCCGCCGCGGCGCGCGAACCCGCAGGGTCCCGGGGAAACTTCTTGCCCGGACTTCGCACCGACGGCTGCCCTTTCGGTCGGTGAACCCTTAACATCTGCGTCACCGCAAGGTTTCTGAAGGTTTCAGCAAGAGTCTTCAAGCGGGCCTTCGGGCGCCTGCGGCTCCCCGCAACGCCTTCGACGATGAAGGAAACCCCACATGGCACGCAGAGCCCTCACGGGGGCCGTCGCACTGGCGGCGGCCACCCTTGTCATGTCCCCGACGTCCGCGCAGGCCTCCCCGCCCGGCGCCAAGGACGTCACCGCCGTCCTCTTCGAGTGGAACTTCGCCTCCGTCGCCCGCGAGTGCACCACCGCCCTCGGGCCCGCGGGCTACGGATACGTCCAGGTCTCCCCGCCCGCCGAGCACATACAGGGCGGGCAGTGGTGGACCTCGTACCAGCCCGTCAGCTACAAGATCGCCGGGCGGCTCGGCGACCGCACCGCCTTCCGGAACATGGTGAACACCTGCCACGCGGCCGGGGTGAAGGTCGTCGCCGACGCCGTCGTCAACCACATGTCGGCGGGCGGCGGCACCGGCACCGGCGGCTCCTCGTACGGCAAGTACGACTACCCGGGCCTCTACTCCGCGCCCGACTTCGACGACTGCCGCTCGGAGATCAACGACTACCGGAACCGGTACAACGTCCAGCACTGCGAACTGGTCGGCCTCGCCGACCTCGACACCGGCGAGGACCACGTCCGCGCGCAGATCGCCGGCTACCTGAACGACCTGCTCTCCCTCGGTGTCGACGGCTTCCGCGTCGACGCGGCCAAGCACATCCCGGCGGCCGACCTCGCGAACATCAAGTCGCGGCTGAGCAACCCGGGCGTGTACTGGAAGCACGAGGTCATCCACGGCGCCGGAGAGGCCGTCCAGCCGACCGAGTACACCGGCAGCGGTGACGTGCAGGAGTTCCGCTACGCGTACGACCTCAAGCGCGTCTTCACCAGCGAGAACCTCGCCTACCTGAAGAACTACGGCGAGAGCTGGGGATACCTGGCCGGCGGCGCCGCCGGTGTCTTCGTCGACAACCACGACACCGAGCGCAACGGCTCCACGCTCAGCTACAAGGACAACGCCACCTACACCCTCGCCAACGTCTTCATGCTGGCCTGGCCCTACGGCGCCCCGGACGTCAACTCCGGCTACGAGTGGTCGGACCACGACGCCGGGCCGCCGAACGGCGGTCAGGTGAACGCCTGCTGGCAGAACGGCTGGAAGTGCCAGCACGCCTGGCCGGAGATCAGGTCGATGGTCGCCTTCCGCAACGCCACGCGCGGCCAGGCGGTCACGAACTGGTGGGA
This sequence comes from Streptomyces sp. JK94, assembly GCF_053613315.1. Taxonomy (NCBI): domain Bacteria; kingdom Bacillati; phylum Actinomycetota; class Actinomycetes; order Kitasatosporales; family Streptomycetaceae; genus Streptomyces; species Streptomyces sp. JK94. The sequence goes on from NZ_JBSICH010000001.1 coordinate 335,887, forward strand.
CAACGGCAACGACGCCATCGCCTTCGGGCGCGGCAGCAGGGGCTACGTCGCCGTCAACCACGAGTCCGGCGCGCTGACCCGCACCTTCCAGACCTCCCTGCCGGCCGGGACGTACTGCGACGTCCAGAGCGGCGAACCGGTGACCGTGAACGGCTCCGGTCGGTTCACGGCGACCCTCGGCGCCGACACCGCGCTCGCGCTGTACGCCGGCAAGTCCGCCTGCTGAACGGGCGGCCGGGGCAAGGGTCGTGACAGTTGGTGAAAGTTCTTTCCGTTACTTTCACGACCCTTGCCGCAAGTCTTGCGGCAGCGCTACCGTCTCGCCGGGGTCGGACCCGATCGAGCCGTCATCGCAAGGAGTTCACGCCCGTGATACCGAGAAGGCCGGTGCCTGACAGGCGCCGCACCGCACGAGTGAGACGGGTCGCGGCCGTCACCGTGGCCGCGTTCGCCGCAGCCCTCCTGCCACCCCTCGCCGCGCGGGCCGACGCCCCGCCCCCGCCCCCGTCGGACGCCAGGCTCGCGAAGGCCGCGGCCCGGCACGACCTCACCCGCGAGCAGTTCTACTTCGTCCTGCCGGACCGCTTCGCCAACGGCGACCCCCGCAACGACAGGGGCGGCCTGACCGGCACCCGGCTCGCGACCGGTTACGACCCCACCGACAAGGGCTTCTACCAGGGCGGCGACCTCAAGGGGCTGACCGAGAAGCTCGACTACATCAAGGGCCTGGGCACCACCTCCCTCTGGATGGCGCCCCTCTTCAAGAACCAGCCCGTGCAGGGCACGGGGGAGAACGCCTCCGCCGGCTACCACGGCTACTGGATCACCGACTTCACCCAGGTCGACCCGCACTTCGGCACCAACCAGGACCTGAGGAACCTCATCTCCAAGGCGCACGCCAAGGGCATGAAGGTCTTCTTCGACGTCATCACCAACCACACCGCCGACGTCGTCGACTACGAGGAGAAGTCCTACGACTACCTCTCCAAGGGCGCCTTCCCGTACCTGACCCAGGACGGCGAGCCCTTCGACGACGCCGACTACGCCGACGGCTCCCGGCGGTTCCCCCGCGTGGACGCCGGCTCCTTCCCCCGCACGCCGGCCGTCCCCGCCGCCGAGAAGGACCTCAAGGTCCCCCAGTGGCTCAACGACCCGGAGATGTACCACAACCGGGGTGACTCCACCTGGGCCGGCGAGTCCGCCACCTACGGCGACTTCTCCGGCCTCGACGACCTGTGGACCGAACGGCCCGAGGTCGTCAGCGGCATGGAGAAGATCTACCAGCGGTGGGTGAAGGACTTCGCCGTCGACGGCTTCCGCATCGACACGGTCAAGCACGTCAACATGGAGTTCTGGACCCAGTGGGCGACCGCGCTGGACGCCTACGCGGCGAAGAAGGGCCGGGACGACTTCTTCATGTTCGGCGAGGTCTACTCCGCCGACACCTCCGTCACCTCCCCGTACGTCACCCGGGGCCGCCTGGACTCCACGCTGGACTTCCCCTTCCAGGACGCGGCCCGCGCGTACGCCTCGCAGGGCGGCAGCGCCCAGAAGCTCGCGGCCGTCTTCGGCGACGACTGGAAGTACACGACCGACAAGGCCAACGCCTACGAGCAGGTCACCTTCCTCGGCAACCACGACATGGGCCGCATCGGCACCTTCCTCCGGCAGGACGACCCGAAGGCCACCGACGCCGAGCTGCTGCAGAAGGACAAGCTCGCCAACGAGCTGATGTTCCTGAGCCGGGGCAACCCCGTCGTCTACTACGGCGACGAACAGGGCTTCACCGGCGCGGGCGGCGACAAGGACGCCCGCCAGACGATGTTCGCCTCCCGCACCGCCGACTACCTGGACGACGACCGGCTCGGCACCGACCGCACCCACGCCGACGACGCCTACGACACGCGAGCACCGCTCTACCGGCAGATCAGTGCTCTCGCGGGGCTCCGCAAGGCCCATCCCGCCCTCGCCGACGGCGTCCAGACCGAGCGCTACGCGGCCGACGGCGCCGGCGTCTACGCCTTCACCCGCACGGACGCCGGGCGCGGCACCGAGTACGTCGTCGCCTTCAACAACGCCGACCAGGCGAAGACCGCGACCTTCGCGACCGGCTCGGCCGGCATGACCTTCAGCGGCCTCTACGGCACCGACGCCCGGGTGCGGTCCGGTGCCGACAAGAAGGTCACCGTCACCGTCCCCGCCGGGTCGGCCGTTGTCCTCAAGGCCGCCGGCAGGCTCGCCGAGCCCGCCACCCGGCCGACGGTCACCCTCACCGCCCCCGAGCCCGGCGCCACCGGCACCGTCGAGCTGACGGCCGACGTCACCGGCGGGCAGCTCAACCGCGTCGTCTTCGCCGCCCAGACCGGCGACGGCACGTGGCGCACCCTCGGCTCCGCCGACCACGCCCCCTACAAGGTCACCCACACCATCGGCGAGGACACCCCGGCCGGCACCCCCCTGCGGTACAAGGCGGTCGTCGTCGACTCCGCCGGCCGCACCGCGAGCGGCACGGCCGCCTCGACGACCGGCACCCCGCCCGTCGAGCAGCCGCCCACCGCCGCATCCCGCGACTACGCGATCGTCCACTACCAGCGGGACGACGGGGACTACGACGACTGGGGCCTGTACGCCTGGGGCGACCTCGCCGAGGGCGAGGCGACCACCTGGCCCGACAGCCACCCCTTCACCGGCCGCGACGCCTACGGCGCCTTCGCCTACGTCAAGCTCAAGCCCGGCGCGACCGACGTCGGCTTCCTGGTCGTCGACGAGGACGGCGACAAGGACGTCGCCGCCGACCGCACCATCGACGTCACCCGCACCGGCGAGGTCTGGATCGAGCAGGGCGAGGAGCAGGTCGTCACGGAGCGGCCCGAGTACCCCGCCCAGGACACCGGCAAGGCCGTCCTCCACTACCACCGCGCCGACGGGGACCACGACGGCTGGGGACTGCACGTCTGGGGCGACGCCGCGAACCCCACCGACTGGTCGAAACCCCTGACGCCGGTGCGGACCGACTCCTTCGGCGCGGTCTTCGAGGTGCCGCTCACCGAGGGCGCCACCAGTCTCGGCTACATCGTCCACAAGGGCGACGAGAAGGACCTGCCCACCGACCAGGTCCTGGACCTCAAGGCCGACGGACACGAGGTGTGGCTGGTGAGCGGTGAGGAGAAGTACCTGCTGCCGCAGCCGGCCGGCTCGGCGGCGGCCGTCGACCTCACCACCTCCGAGGCGGTCTGGATCGACCGGAACACCGTCGTCTGGAACGGCTCCGAGGGCGCCGCCTCCACCCAGCTGCTGGCCTCCCGCACCGGCTCCGTCAAGGCCGCGAACGGCACCCTGACCGGCACCGACGAGAAGTGGCTCCGCCTCACGAGGACCACCCTCACCGACCCGCAGAAGGCGAAGTTCCCGCACCTGGCGGAGTACACCGCCTGGACCGTCGACCCGCGCGACCGCGACCGGGTGCGCGAGGCCCTGCGCGGCCAGGTCGTCGCCTCCCGGCGCACGGCCGACGGGGCCGTGCTCGCGGCGACGGGCGTGCAGACCGCCGGCGCGCTGGACGACCTCTACGCCGCCGACGCGACGAGGACCGGCCTCGGCCCGGTCTTCCGCCACGGCAGGCCCACCCTCTCCGTGTGGGCGCCGACCGCGCAGGACGTGAAGCTGGAGATCGGCGACCGCACGGTCCGCATGCGGCGCGACGACGACACCGGCGTCTGGTCCGCCACCGGCCCGACGTCCTGGAAGGGCAGGGACTACCGCTACGCGGTGACGGTGTGGGCGCCCGACGCCGGCCGGGTCGTCACCAACAAGGTCACCGACCCCTACTCGCTCGCCCTGACCACCGACTCCGAACGCAGCCTCCTCGTCGACCTGGACGACCGCGCCCTCGCCCCGCGCGGCTGGCACGACTACGACAAGCCCGAGGCCGTGCCGCTCAGGGACGCCCGGATCCAGGAGCTGCACATCCGCGACTTCTCCGTCGCGGACCGGACGGCGGACCCGGACCACCGGGGAACCTACCTCGCCTTCACCGACAAGGAGAGCGACGGCTCCGGGCACCTGCGCGCGCTGGCCGAGGCGGGCACGTCGTACGTCCACCTCCTCCCGGCCTTCGACATCGCCACCATCCCCGAGAAGAAGTCCGGCCAGGCCACCGTCGACTGCGACCTCACCGCCTTCCCGGCCGACTCCGCCGAGCAGCAGGCGTGCGTCGCGAAGGCCGCCGCCGAGGACGCCTACAACTGGGGCTACGACCCGTACCACTACACGGTCCCCGAGGGCTCCTACGCCACCGACCCGGACGGCACCGCCCGCACGGTCGAGTTCCGCGAGATGGTCAAGGCACTCAACGAGGACGGTCTGCGGGTCGTCATGGACGTCGTCTACAACCACACCGCGGCGAGCGGCCAGGCCAGGACCAGCGTCCTCGACCGGATCGTCCCCGGCTACTACCAGAGGCTCCTCGCCGACGGCTCGGTGGCGACCAGCACCTGCTGCGCCAACACGGCCACCGAGAACGCCATGATGGGCAAGCTCGTCGTCGACTCGGTCGTCACCTGGGCCAGGGAGTACAAGGTCGACGGCTTCCGCTTCGACCTCATGGGCCACCACCCGAAGGCCAACATCCTCGCCGTACGCAAGGCCCTGGACGCGCTCACCCTCGAGAAGGACGGCGTCGACGGCAAGAAGATCATCCTGTACGGCGAGGGCTGGAACTTCGGCGAGGTCGCCGACGACGCCCGCTTCACCCAGGCCACCCAGGAGAACATGGCCGGCACCGGGATCGCGACCTTCTCCGACCGGGCCCGCGACGCCGTGCGCGGCGGCGGCCCCTTCGACGAGGACCCCGGGGTCCAGGGCTTCGCCTCGGGCCTGTTCACCGAGCCCAACGCCTCCGAGGCCAACGGCACCCCGGCCGAGCAGAGGGCCCGCCTGCTCCACCACCAGGACCTGATCAAGGTCGGGCTCACCGGCAACCTCGCCGGCTACACCTTCACCGACACCAGCGGCACCGAGGTCAAGGGCTCCGAGGTCGACTACAACGGCGCCCCCGCCGGCTACGCCGCGGCCCCCGGCGACGCCCTCGCCTACGCCGACGCGCACGACAACGAGTCGCTCTTCGACGCGCTCGCCTTCAAGCTGCCGAAGGACACGTCCGCCGACGACCGGGCCCGTATGCAGGTCCTCGCCATGGCGACCGCCGCCCTCTCGCAGGGCCCGGCGCTCTCCCAGGCGGGCACCGACCTGCTGCGCTCCAAGTCGCTGGACCGCAACTCCTACGACAGCGGCGACTGGTTCAACGCCATCCACTGGAACTGCGCCGACGGCAACGGCTTCGGCCGCGGCCTGCCCCCGGCCGCCGACAACGAGGACAAGTGGGCCTACGCCAAGCCGCTCCTGGGCACCGTGCAGGTCGGCTGCCCGCAGATCACGGGCGCCTCGGCGGCGTACCGGGACCTGCTGAAGATCCGTACGAGCGAGCGGGTCTTCTCCCTCGCCACGGCGGGGCAGGTGCAGTCCCGGCTCTCCTTCCCGCTCTCCGGGAAGGACGAGACGCCCGGCGTGATCACCATGCGCCTCGGTGACCTCGTGGTCGTCTTCAACGCCACCCCGCAGCAGCGGGAGCAGCGGGTGGAGGCGGCGGCCGGCACCGGCCACCGGCTGCATCCGGTGCAGGCGGCGGGCGCGGACCCCGTGGTGAAGGGGTCGTCGTACGCGGCGAGCACCGGCACGTTCACCGTGCCGGGCCGTACCGTCGCCGTGTTCGAGCGGGCGGGCTGACGGCCGTGGACCGCGGCCCGGGGACTGTGGTTAGGGTGAGCCCTGCTGTTCACGCAACGGGAGGGCCCATGCCGCAGATCACCGTCGACTACTCCGCCCGGCTGGCGGACGACTTCGACCGGCCCGCGTTCGCGCGGGCGCTGCACACCGCCGTGGTCGACATCGCGGCCGCCAAGCCGCCGGCGTGCAAGACGCAGTTCCGCCGCGGCGAGGACACCACGGTCGGCCCCGACACCGAGGGGCACGCCGTGGTCCACGTGACGCTGGGGCTGCTCGCGGGCCGCACCGACGAGACCAAGGCGCGTCTCACCGAGGCCGTCCTGGAGCTGCTGCGGCAGTACGTGAAGCCCGGCGACGGCCTCGCCCTGCACGCCTCCGCCGAGGTCCGCGACCTGGACCCGTCGTACCGCAAGTTCGAGGTCTGAGGCCCTACGGGACGAGGGAGACGAGCCGGCCGGCCAGGTCCCCGAAGGGACCGTCGGCCGGCTCTTCGGCGACGACGCGGCGCAGCAGGGCGCCCATCTCCTCGTCGTAGGCGGCGCTCACCGCGGCCAGCACGGCGAAGCCGTGCACGAGCTGGTTCTCCAGCTCGGCGCGCGGGATGCGGCGCCCGTCCAGCCAGATCAGGGCCGTCGACTCGGCGAGCGAGATCCAGGAGCGGACGACCAGCTCCAGACGCGCGGGCGGGTCGGTGACACCCAGGTGCGAGAGGATCTGGACGTACGCGGCCTGCCGTACGGAGTCCACGAGCGCGTTCGTCGTGGAGGAGCCCACCGCCGGGCCCCCGCGCATCAGGGCCGAGAACCCGGGGCCGTGCTCGTCGACGAAGTCGAAGTAGCGGCCCATCACCCGCAGCAGCCGCGCGCTCAGCGGACCCTCCCGCGGCTCCACGAAACGGGACGCCAGCTCGTCCGAGGCGCGTTGCAACGCGGCCTCGTACAGGCTGAGTTTGCCGGGGAAGTAGTGGTAGACCAGCGGGCGCGAGATGCCCGCGGCCGACGCTATCTCGTCGATGGAGACCTCGTCGGGCGAGCGGCGGCTGAACAGCTCGAGCGCGACCCCGATCAACTGCTGCCGCCGCTCCTCGACGCCCATCCTGCGGCGTACCCGGGTAGTCATACGAACACCTTACCGATCGAATCCGGCCTTCGAACGGGCCGAACCGGGCATCGGTGTGCGCATGGCGGGCACGAGCGCGCTCATCCGGGCACGCGGACGGGCATCGGGCCACCGCGCTCGGAGCCGGGGGACGGCCCGGCTAGCGCAGACCGCCGATCGTCCGCCCGTCGCCCAGGGTGCCCTTCAGCTCGGCCTGCGCGCCCTGTTCGGCCCCGGCCGTCAGCAGGTTGCCGTCGGCGGACCCGCTGATGCCGCCCGTCGCCTCGATCGACTTGGTGTCACGGCCGCCGGCGGCGAGCAGGTACCAGTGCCCGCCCTCCGACTTCCACAGCACTCCGGCCAGCACCTGAGGGTCGCGCTCACCGCACGCCGGCACGTCCTGCGCCTTCGCCGCCACCGCGCCCTGGGCCCCGCCCGGCGTCCGGAACTGGGCCAGCACCCGTGCCCCCTCGCCCCGCCAGGTCTCGGCCCGGGTGCACACCCACGCGGCCGCACCACTCGCGTCGGGCAGCGGCTGCGCCGCGAACTGCCAGGCGTTCACCGACCGCACGCCCTGCCCGCGCACCGAGCCCAGCGAGCAGGCGTACGGCGCCCAGGCCTTCCGCGCCTTCGCGCCGGCGGCGTCCTCGGCCGAGCCGGGGCGCCCGGTGGTCAGCCGGGCCGGGACCAGCTCGCCGAGGTCGGTGGCCAGGCGGGTGTCCGAGCCGTCGGTCAGCTCCAGCGCGTTCCAGGACGTGCAGGCGCCGGACCGCTGCTGCACGGGGCTGGCCAGCGGCGAGGTCACGCCGTCGGTCAGCGCGAGGTCCCGGGCGCCGGAGTCCGGCTCGGTCAGGTCCCGCCCGGCCGCCTTCGTCACCCAGGGGGCCGTCAGGTAGCGGACGTTGCCGTCGGCCCGGCCCAGGACCACCGCGTTCGCCTCGGCCCGGCCCGCGCCGTCGGTGCGCGCGAAGTCCAGGGCGGCACCGGCCGTGCCGTCCCTCGGCTCGGCGTACCGGGCGAGGCGCAGACCGTCGTGGAGGATCACCACGCGCGCGTTGTCGACGGCCCCGGCGTACAGCAGCTGGGGCGGGCCCGCCGGGCCGCCGGTCGGGGTGCCCGGGGTCGCCGACACCCCGACGCTCTCGCCGGGCCGGGCCCAGACGGCCAGGGCGCGGCGCAGCAGTGCCCGGTCACCGGTGAGGTCACCGCGGGCCGGCCACACCGAGAAGTCCGTGCGGGCCGAGGTCTTCCACGCGGCGGGGGCGACCCTCGTCAGCTCGGCGGGGTCGAGCGCCGCCTCGGCCGCCGGGTTCTGCGCGTAGGCCGGGGCGGCGGCGCCGTCCGGCCCCCAGCCGTCGCCGGGCAGGCCCAGCAGCGCCCCGCACACCACGAGGGCCGCCCCGGCGGCCAGGGCCGCCCGCGCGTGCTGCCGGCGGCGCATCAGGTCGGTCGGCCGGGCCTGCAGCGAGCAGGGGTCGAACTCGGGGGAGGCCAGCAGCGCGTACCGGGCGGGCGTCTCGTCGGCCTCCCGCAGCGCGGCGTCGGCGTCGGCGACCCCGGCGGCCGCGAGCAGCTGCCGTACGGCACCGTCGGGGAGGTTCTCCAGGCCGCGCAGCACGTACGCCGCGCGGCCCGGCGCGGTCAGGGCGGACAGCCGCTGGTCCAGGGCGAGTTCGTCGGCGCCGCCGGAGCGCGGGAAGAGCTTGAGCCCCCGCACCCGGGGCAGCAGCGGCGGCAGCTGGGACCGCTTGGGCCAGGCGCGCCGCCTGAGCGGGAGGCCCGCCTCCAGTGCCGTACGGACGACCCGCAGGCGGACCAGGGCGTATCCGGGGTCGGTGGCGCGGCCGGCCGACTGGGCCGGGATCACGGGTGTCGCCGTCCGGTTCCGGGGCAGCGCGCGCTGGGTGAGGGCGTGCGCGGTCAGGACCCGGCGGCTCCGGCCGAGGCCCGGCGGCAGGACCAGGTAGGCGAGCCGGACCAGGCGCGGATAGTGCTCGACGAGCGCGGCCTCGGCCTGCTCGACGTCGACGACCGGGCTGGCCGGGGAGGCGGAGGACGGTGCGGTGGGCGGGGCGACATCCTGTGGCTGCACGTTCAGCAGAACGAGCGAACCGGTGGATGGTCACCGTGCGCAGGCGGCGCTACGCCTCGGGGTCCACCAGCAGCCGTGCGTACCGGGCCATCGAACGCTGGTAGCGCGGCAGATGGGGCGCCAGGGCGCCGAGCGCCAGGGCCAGGCCCTCGCGGTCGCGGCCCATGCTCGACAGGCAGAGCGCGAGCGTGGCCCGCACCGCGTCGTCCAACTCGTCCGAGGGAGCGAGCAGTTCGGGTGACAGCAGCTTGACGCCCTCCTGCGGATGCCCGGTGTTGCGCAGGGAGCTGGAGAGCTGGATCTTCGCCCGGCGGGCCTTGTGGCGGCTGGCCTCGGCCAGCCCGCCCGCCAGCGCCTCGCGGTAGAGGGGCACGGCCCGGTCGGAGTGGCCCGTGGAGTCCCAGGCGCACGCCCGTTCGAACAGGGCGAGGGGGCTGTCCGCGGGCAGCTCGTCGGCGAGGGCGTCGATCACCGCCCGGAAGGCGGGGCCGTCCTCCTCGGCGCAGTCGTCGAAGGCCGCCCAAGCGGCGGTGACGCGGTCTTCCCAGTCCTGGTCCACGGCGCCACTGTCGCACGGAGGCGGGGGCCGGGTCACGTGGGCCGCCGGCCGTCCGCCGGTCGCTGAGTACTTCGCGTCCCGCGTCCGTACCGATGACGAGAGCCCCCGCCGGGGCTCCGTGCGGCATGTCGGCGGAACGGACCGGAGGAACACATGAGGCTGACCCGACCGAGGCTCGCGCTGGCGGGAACGGCGGCGGTACTGGCGCTGGCGGGCTGCGGAGCCGACGGGGACGGCGGGCCCGCCGTCCCCGAGACGGCGACCGGCAGCCTGGAGCACCTGGCTGCCGAGGTGAAGTGCTCCCCGAACATGCAGACCGACGCCGACACCATCCGCCAGGCCCTCTGCGGGAAGGGCGACGAGAAGTACGTCCTCGCCACCTTCGCCACCGACCGCGGGCAGCGCGAGTGGATCAACACGGCGAAGGACTACGGCGGTTACTACCTCGTCGGCCGCAAGTGGGTGGCCGTCGGCCACGAGGACGTCGTGGCGGACCTGCGCGGCCGGCTCGGCGGCACCCTGGAACAGGGGACGCAGCACGGGGGCGGCGGCCACTCGGCGGGGCACGCCGGGCACGGCGGCTGACCCGTACGGGCACGCGGAGGGGGCCGGCGGCGGTTGTCGCCGGCCCCCTCCGCACGCGTCCTCCGGGAGGACTACCGGCAGTTCTTCCCGCGGTTGATGCAGCGGACCACCTTGTTCATCAGGTTCTCGTCCATGACGTTGATGAAGTCGTTGTGATCGGTGATCGGCTTGTGCAGCTGCTCGGGGAAGCCGTCCACGGCGTACGGGTTGCGCACCTGGCCGTTCTCGACGGTCGGGGCGGGGACGTCGTACACCAGGCGGACCTGGAGCTGGGGGATGGCCTGGAAACCGTCCGGGCAGCTGCCGTCCTCCCGGACGAAGGCCACGTGGTCGCGGTGGTTGGCGCTGTCGATGTTCTGGCCGTCCCAGCAGCTCTGGAAGTTGGACGTGCGCACGACCTGACTGCCCTCGGGGCAGAGCACGTACTTGTCGGTGACCTGCCGGTCCTCGAAGCCGGTGCAGCTGAACGAGCTGTTGGCGTTGGCGACGCCGTTGGTGAAGGCCTTGGCGTCACCGGTGATGATCCGCAGGAACTTCGGCATCGCGACGACGTCGCCCTGCCGGCTGCCCACGAACCTGATCTCCGCCTCACTGGCCTTGAGGATCTTGCCGACGTTGCCCTCGGCGCCGCCGCCCAGGTCACCCGCGTCGAACTCCTGGGTGCCGTCCTGGAGCCGCAGGACCGGCCAGTAGTAGGTGGACCTGTCGCCCCGGTTCCGGCACGAGGTGTCCGCGCCGGCGAGGTCCTCGTCGCTGGAGAACGCGTTGTTGTCCTGGTTGCCGACGTAGTCGTGCGTGTGGTGGGCGCCGTTGTCGACGCCCGGGGCCACGATCAGGTTGTCGCTGTTGAACAGGTCGTTCTCGTTGACGCCGCATTGCGCGGTGAAGGAGCCCGTGGACCCGCCGTCGCCGTCGGCGGCCAGGCCGTTCTCGCTGCCTCGGGCGTTCGGCTCGACGTCGTTGATGTCGACGAAGTCGTCCGCGAACGGACCCGCGGCGCCGTTGCCGTTGTCGTCCTGGTTCTGGCCGTCGCCTTCCTGGCCGTCGCCGTTCTGACCGCCGCCGTTCTGGCCGTCGTCCTGACCGCCGTCGCCCTGTCCGCCGCCGTTCTGCGGCTGCTCCGCGGGCTTCCCCTGGCACCCGGCCAGTTCGTCCAGGTTGTCGTCGGCCCGGCCGCCGGCCCGGTTGATCTCCAGCTGGATCCGGTCGATGATCGCCTGCCGCCGGTCCTTCAGCGGGCCGAGAATGGTGTTCTGCACGAACCGCGAGTCACCCTCCTGAGCGCGGCGCGTGGTGGCGAGGCGCTGGTAGGCCTCGGTGATCTGGCTGTCCAGCGTGGCCAGTTCGCCGTCGACCTCCCCGCGCGCCCGGTCCGGCACGCCGGAGATCCGCTGGCCCACGTCGGGACAGTCGATCGTCGCGACCTGCGCGCCGGCGGACCTCGTCCGGTGGTGGCCCGGGCTCTCCTCGTGCGCCGAGGCGTAGAAGTTGGCCCAGACCAGCCCGCCCCCGCCGACCGCCAGGGCCGCCGCCCCGGCGACGATCTTGGTGGCCAGCGGCGAACGGCGTTTTCTTGTGTTGCGTCCCATGGAACTCCTCTGACTTCCTTGCGGGGCATCGAGGGCGCCCGACAGGAGTGAAGCGGCTCCTCTCCATACGGAGCCCGTCCCGGGGATGTTCAGCCGTCCCGGTGATTGCCGGGTTCTGCGGGGCGGGCGGGGTCAGCGCCCGCGGTCCGGGTAGGCCAGAACCGCCGGCACACGGCGGTTGTCGTCGTCCGAGACCTCAAGACCCGGCTTGGCGAAGATGTTCGCCGTGTGTTCGGCGATCGCCCGCTCCGTGACGACGGGCCTGCCGGCGATCGCCGCGTTGGTCCGCCCCTGCGCCAGCACCTCCGGCTCCCGGCGGGTGAGCCGCTCCGGCGGCCGGTCGGCCGCCGCGCGCCGGGTGAGCAGCTGCTGGACGCGAAGGGGCGCCCACCGTCGCGGTGGGCGCCCCTGGGAGCGGGTCGGGGCCGGGTCAGACCTGGCCGGCCTTCTCCAGCGCGGCGCAGCAGGTGTCGACGAGCAGACGGGTCACCACGTACGGGTCGACGTTGGCGTTGGGGCGGCGGTCCTCGATGTAGCCCTTGCCGTCCTTCTCGACCTGCCACGGGATGCGGACCGAGGCGCCGCGGTCGGAGACGCCGTAGGAGTACTCGTTCCACGGGGCGGTCTCGTGCAGGCCGGTCAGGCGGTCGTCGATGCCGGCGCCGTAGTTCTTGACGTGGTCCAGCGGCTTGGAGCCCTCACCGAGCGACTCGCACGCGGTGATGATCGCGGCATACCCCTCGGGTCCTTCGCGCATCGCCTTGGTGGAGAAGTTGGTGTGCGCGCCCGCGCCGTTCCAGTCGCCCTTGACCGGCTTGGGGTCGAGGGTGGCGGAGACGCCGAAGTCCTCGGCGGTGCGGTAGAGCAGCCAACGGGCCACCCACAGCTGGTCGGACACCTCCAGCGGCGCCAGCGGGCCGACCTGGAACTCCCACTGGCCGGGCATGACCTCGGCGTTGATGCCCGAGATGCCGAGACCGGCCTTCAGGCAGTTCTCCAGGTGCGCCTCGACGACGTCGCGGCCGAAGATCTCGTCCGAGCCGACACCGCAGTAGTAGCCGCCCTGCGCGGCCGGGAAGCCGCCCTCGGGGAAGCCGAGCGGGCGGGCGCCCTGGAAGAAGGTGTACTCCTGCTCGATGCCGAAGACCGGCTCCTGCGCGGCGAACCGCTCGGTCAGCTCGGCCAGCGCAGCGCGGGTGTTGCTCGGGTGCGGGGCCATGTCCGTGTCGAGGACCTCGCACAGCACCAGGATGTCGTCGCCGCCGCGGATCGGGTCGGGGCAGGAGAAGACCGGCCTGAGTACGCAGTCCGAGGAACTGCCCTCGGCCTGGTTGGTCGAGGAGCCGTCGAAGCCCCAGACCGGCAGGGCCGCCGGGCCCGCGGGAGCGTCCGTGATGATCTTCGTCTTGGAACGGAGCTTGGCCGTCGGCTCGGTGCCGTCGATCCAGATGTACTCGGCCTTGAAGGTCACGGGGACACATCCTTCGGGGTGGGTCTGGGCGCACTGCGGGTGCTGCGCGCGCCGGCGGGCCGGGGCGTCGCGTCTACTGCCGTGCAGCGTGCCAACAGGCGATTTCCCGTCCGTTGCCCGTATGTGAACCCCGTGTTACCTGGGGTCGGTGTGGCGCGGCTCTCGGGGCTTCCGCCCGTCCTCGGTTTCCGCCCGTCCTCGGCTTCCGTCCGTCCTCGGTTTCCGTCGTCCTCGGCTTCCGCCCGTGCGTCGGCCGGCGACCGTCACCCCCGTACGGTCGCCGGCCTCACCGCCCCGTCCCGCGCTGCCGCACGCCGTCCCGTCCGGATCGGACCGCCCGGACGGACCCCCGCGCCCGGGCGGCCTCCTCACCGCGCCGTGCGGCCGGGCCTCACGCCACCTTCTCGATCAGCGCCCGGCGGATCAGGAACTTGCCCTGCTCCCGGACCTGCTCGAAGGCGGCGTCGTTGAGGAGTACGCAGCTGCCCGAGACGGAGGCGACCTCCACCGTCGTCGACCTGGCGTTGTCCAGGTTGGTCACCTTGAGCCTGGTGCCCACCGGGAACCGGTCGCTGGACGCGGCGGGTGCGCCGCCCTCACCGGAGAGGGTGACGGTGGAGCCTTCGCACACCTGCTCGCCGGCCTGCGCGGCACCTCCCGGCCGGCCCCCGTCCTGCTGTCCGGCTTCCTGCCCTGCCTCTTGCCCGGTCTCCTGCCCCGCCTCTTCCCCGGTGTCCTGTCCGGCCTGCTGCCCGGTCTCCTGGCCGCCCTGCGGGGGTTGCGCGGCCTGGGAGTTTTGAGCCGACTCCCCGACCGCGCAGCCCGACGCCGCCTGCTTGCGCTCGATCTCCGCGACGACCGCCTCGCGGTTGGCGATCCTGGCCTCCGACTGCGCGTCGGGAGCGGCCCGCTGGCCCTCGATGAACCGCTGGTTGTTGCCGAGCGCGGTGGCCAGGCCCCGGCAGACGGTGGAGTCCTGGGCGGCCTTCGTCCGCGCCTGTGGGGCGGTCTGCGTCGCGTTCGAGGCGTTCGCCATCACGAACGCCCCGCCTGCGGCCACCGTCGCCGCGCTGACCAGCAGTGCGATCTTCTTCTTCGTACCGGGACTTCTCCTGCGCGACATGCGCGCCTCCTGACGGCTGGGGGAGCGTACGCCACTGGGTACGAGCTGCCGGACGAAGTTGCTCAGCGGCCGGGCCGACGGAGGGCGCGTCCCCCGCCGGCCGACGCGACCCGGTCCGTGGTGCCCCGCTGCCCGGGCCGGCCGTGCTGTTCGTACGGCCGCCCGTGCCGCGGGCCGTGAGCACCGTGGCCATGGCGGCGCAGGGCGACAGCGCGGAGCCCCCGGGTCCCGGCGCCCGGCGGACCACCGCCTAACGGGACAGGGCGTCCCGTACCGCCTCGTCGGTGCGGCCCACGACGGCCGTTCCGTCGTCCGCCGTGATGATCGGGCGCTGGATCAGCTTCGGATGCTCGGCCAGCGCCGTGACCCAGCGCTCGCGTGACGTCTCGTCACGGGGCCAGTCCTTCAGACCCAGTTCCCTCGCGGCCGCCTCCTGGGTGCGGGTGATGTCCCACGGTTCCAGGCCCAGCCGGTTGAGCACCTCGTGGATCTCGTCCTCGCTCGGCACGTCCTCCAGGTAGCGGCGGACGGTGTACTCGGCCCCCTCGGCGTCGAGCAGGCCGATCGCGCTGCGGCACTTCGAACAGGCCGGGTTGATCCAGATCTCCATGCCGCACACGGTAGCCCTAGGGGTGTGGAAACCCGTTCGCCCCGTGCGTCACGGTGACCTCGAAAGCCCTTGTGGCCAGGGGCTTTTGTCAGTGGTGGGCGGTAAAATAGAAGCAGTGTTCGAGGGTGTCGCCGGGAGGTCCGGAGGCGCGCCGACCGCGACAGGAGGATGCCCGTGCCCGCTGCCGCACTGAAGCAGAAGCCGTTGCCCACCCAGTCCACCGCCAAGCGGCCCGTCCTGCTCGATATGCCGTACGAACCCGTGGAGAAGCGTCCGCTGCCGGCGGGCCGCCCCCGCGAGTGGTACGTCTCGCACAACCGCCGGCTCAAGGCGATGCGGCTCGCCATCGCCCTGCTCGACTCCGGCGTCTACCTGCCGAACCAGGCGCGCAACGAGAGGATACGGAGGGCCGCCGAGACCATCGGCGTCCACCCGCCGTCGGACACGACGTGCCACATGGTGCGGGCGCTGATGCGGTACTCGCGGTGAGCACGGCGCCGGGCGCCCGCACGTGGTCCAGGGTGCCCGGCGTCGCCGCCGTCGGGGCTGCCGTTCCGCAGGCGCCCTACGCCGACAGGTCACGCTCCAAGGACGTCCGGAACCGCGGAGTCACCCGTGTCGTCCCCACCCAGGACGCCAGCCGCTCCGCCTCCGCGGCGATCGCGGTCTCCGCCTCGCGGCCGAGCCCCTCGCCGGCCGGCACCCGCCAGACGATCTCGCCGTCGGCCCGCTGGGCCCAGCCGCCGATCACCCGGCCGTTCCACCACACCGTCGGCCCCACGTTGCCGCTGCGGTCGAAGAGCATCGGCCGCAGCTCGGGGGCGAGGTACCAGTCCCGGTGCCGCCAGCCCATCGCCGTCGGGTCCAGGGCGGGCAGCAGCGCCGCCCACGGTTCGGCGGGCCCGGCGGCCGGACCGGCGTCGCCGGCGGTCACGTACCCCGTGCCCTCGTCCAGGGACACCGCCTCCGCGCCGATCGCGGCCAGCGCCCGGCGCACCTCCGTCACCCGCCACCCCGTCCACCACTTCAGGTCGTCCTCGGTGGCCGGCCCGCACGCCGCCAGCCACCGCCGCAGCAGCTCCGCCTGCGCCTCGCCCGGGTCCAGCCCGGGATGCTCGGGCGCCGGCGCCCAGCGGAACTGGCCGGACGTCCACGAGCCCAGCGGCCGGCCCCGGACGACCTTGCCCTCCACGCCCAGCACCTTGAGCAGCCGGGTGGAGACGGTGTGCACACCCTCGTAACTCTTCCCGGCCGCGTACACGAACTGCTCCTTCAGGCGCGGCTCGTCCCGGGCCAGCTCGGCCGCCGTGGCCTGGCCGCGCCGGGCCAGCGCGGCCAGCGCCGACTCCTCGACCTCCGTCAGCCAGGCAGCGTCCGGCGCCCCGGCCTCCGCCATGTTCTTGAGCAGCGCGGCCCGCTCCCTGGCGGCGACGGCGAGACCGGTCGAGGCGTGCACGACCGCCGTCAGCTCCGTCGGGAACACGAACACGGTGTGCCGCATGCCGTGCATCCGGACCAGCGTCCCGTCCTCGTACAGCGCCCGCGCCGTACCGCCCACGGTCTTCGCCGCGTCCGCGAGCCGCGCGCCCACGGCCAGGTACACCGTCGCGGGGTCCGTACCGTGCAGCGCGACCAGCGAACCGGCGACCTCCTCGGGGCTCCCCGCCCGCGACGGGCCCGCCAGCCGCTGTCGCAGCCCGAGCCGGTCCCGCCG
The DNA here is from genome assembly GCF_053613315.1 of Streptomyces sp. JK94. Lineage (NCBI taxonomy): Bacteria > Bacillati > Actinomycetota > Actinomycetes > Kitasatosporales > Streptomycetaceae > Streptomyces > Streptomyces sp. JK94. Next base: position 352,512 of record NZ_JBSICH010000001.1, read on the forward strand.
CTCCGCCGTCCCGATGTGCCGCCGTCCGTCACCCATACCGGCCTCCGCCCGCCCGTCGCGTCCTCGGTACGGCCATCCTGCCCGACGGCACTGACAGCGCCGGGCCGTCCGGCCCGGTGAGCGCTCTAGTGGGGCGCCCGGAAGTCGGCGTACCCGAGCAGGACGATCACCGCGGCCACGCAGCCCAGCACCAGGGCGGTGGACACCCACGACGACCGGCGCCCGGAGCGGCCCACGTGCTCGGGGTCGGCGCGGAAGGGGACCGGTCCGGGCGGGTTCTCCTTCCAGCGCGCGGCGAGCATCCGGGCGCGTGCGGAGGGCTCCTTGTGCTCGGCCCCGTCCGCCCACCTGATGTCGAACTCGCGTTCCTCGTCGCCTCGGTCGTCTCGATCGGACATGTTCGGTCCCTCTCCCCGTCCCTGACTCGAACAGTCGTGTCAGTACCCATGATCCTGGGCCGGGTCCCCCCTGTGAAGCTTTTCGGCCAACGAGCCAGTGAACCGACGGGCCGCAGCGAACCGACGAGCGGACGAACCGACGACAGCGCCCCCGCCCCCTGACAAGCAGGAGACGGGGGCGCCGGACGACCCGGGCCGACCCGGGAGTCGGTCACACGTCGAAGTACATCTCGAACTTAGATGGCCGATCCGCCACCTGTGGTTCACCCCGCATAGGGCGTTGACCTGCGTGTTTGACCGTTTGGACACGTTGGGAAACGCTAAGAATGTTGGAATGTTCTGCGGACTGATTGCGGACCGCCAGCGTCACTCACGGTCGCACCGCATACGAGGGCCCCCTCGCCTGACTCCACCAGGCGAGGGGGCCCTCTTTGCGTTCCGCCCAACTCCACTGGGCAGACCGCCCCCAGTCAGTCGAGGTCGTACTCGGAGGACAGCTCACGGCCGGCGCCGAGGTAGTCGACGGCGTACTCGGTCGGCTCGCCGTTCTGGTCCCAGTAGTGATTGATCACCACCACGGTCGGTGTGCCCGCCTCGACTTCCAGGGGACCGGCGACGTCCTCGGGGACCTCGCGGAGCGCCACCGTGTCCCGGCGCCGAGCTACCCGCCGCCCGGTGCGATCCTCGATCAGGCCGAACGTCATCTTGGGGAGCGGTGCGGCCTCGAGGAACTCTGGCGCCTGGTCGGCGATCGAGCCGGACACCCACGTCGTGGACACCGTGACGACGCCCACGCTGTCGAGGTACCGACGGCGTCGCCGTGCGACCTCGGCCCCGGCCTCCAGGCCGAGGGCGTCAGCGACTTCCTGGGATGCCGCTTCCCGCACGGCGTCGAGGATCTCGACGCGCTCGCTGTCGCCGAGGGTTGCCCCACCGGCCTGCAGCTTGGCGAGACGGTCGGCACCCGCGGTGAGCTTCTTCGGCTTGGTGACGATGGTTCCCACGCCAGGCGTGGCGGTGGCGTAGCCCTCTGCTCGCAGCACGCCGGGAACTCGCGCGGCCGTGGCCCGGCTGACGCCTTCGGTCTCCATGATCTGACTGACGGAGGGGACGCGGTCGCCGGGCTGGAGTTCGCCGCTCTCGATGCGCTCGATGATCTGCGCCGCAATCCGCTGGTAGGGCGGCAGTCCCGAGAGATCACGAACCATGAAAACTCCTAACTTCTAGAATGTTCTGCAATGCCTGTTGACTCTGTGCAGCCTTCTAGAACATCCTAGGCGTGTACCCAATCGGCACGTCAGATGCCGATCGGGACAAGTCAGTCATGCCAAAGCCCTGACGGGGTGATCTCGGTGTTCCCGCACCGAGCCCGCCAGGGCCTCGCATCCAAGAGTCGAGGTCTCAGATGCACGCTGAGCTTATCCCGCCTGCCCAGACGCAGGCGCCCACTCCGGAACCGCTCCGAGTCAAGGACATCGCCGCCGCTTTGCGCGTCGAGCCGGGCACGGTCTACGCCGAGATCAAGGCGGGCCGTCTGGAGTCGTACCGCGTCGGTCAGGGCCGCGGCACCATCCGCGTCTCCCGGGCCGCGTTCGCGCAGTACCTCACCGACCGCGGCATCCCCGCCGCAGAGCTGGCGGTGACGCTGTGACGACGAGCGCCGTCGAACGCCACGTTGCCGCTCTCGCCGGCGTCCCGCTGCAGCCCACGGCCGCCGACAAGTCGCGTGCCGTCAAGCCGTCCGTCGACCACCTGATGGACACCCCTCTGCCCGTGCTCATCAACGAGCTGGGCGTCACCCTGCTGGACGTCGGGATCGAGGACGCCGGCTTTTTCGGCGCCGTCGTCCAGCGGAAGACCGGGGAGCTGCTGCTGACGCTCCCCGCGGGCCGCTCCGAGCTGGAGCACGACACGATGGCCCGCTACCTCCTCGCCCAAGTGCTCGGTGTGGACGTGCCGCCGATGCCCGCCCCCATCGTCACGACCGAGATGGCCGGCGGCGACCCCGACCCGGACATGGACGAGGCGCTGCGCCGGGTCCGTGGGGAGGCCGTCTGATGCCGCGCCGTAACCACAACGTGAACCGCTCCCGCTACCCGCAGGTCGAGTCGGTGGACCTGTCGCGTGTCGAGGAGACGCCGGCTCCGCGTCCGCTGCCCATGAAGGCGTCCTCGCGCCGCCGCGCGATGCGCGTCCGCGGGTGGTGACCGGGATGAACGACGACGTTCGCGACCTCCTCGCCGCAGTCCTGGAGGCCATCGATCTGCCGCACGCGGCGACGACCGGCGGAAGCGAGGTGCACGACCGGCTGCTGTCGGCCCGTGTCGTGCACGCCCGTGTCGCCCTGCGGAACCTGCTGGACGACGGTCCCGACCTCGGGCCCTCTTGGACCGCGAAGTATCTGCGTGAGCGGCTCGCCGAGCACCCGGTCGCCGGTTACGTGACGGTCGACCAGGCGCAGGCCGCGCTCGACGCCGGCAAGACGTGGTCCGAGGCCGTCACCCTCCCCACGGGGGAGGACCGGTGAGCGAGCCGCGAACGGTCGTCCTGGAGACGACCACTCACGGGCCCGTGGAGTTCACCTGCCCGGCGTGGTGCATCGGCCACGCCTGGCAGGTGGGCGCCGGCATCGGGCGGAACGACGTCACCCACAACTCCGTGCGCGTGAAGGCGTCCTCTGACACCTACAGCCACGGCTACGCGACGGTCCTGCGGGTGTGGATGTCGTGGGCGCCGTTCGTGGAGCTGGTGCCGCGGGTTGCCGTCGAGGTCGACATGCAGGGCGACTTCGAGGCCGAGGAGATCACGCATCTGGCGGGCGTGCTGCGTACCGCCGCCACCCGTATGGAGCAGGTCGCCGCCCAGGCAATCCAGACCCGGGGGGACGTCGTATGAACGCGAAGTGGCCCGTTCGCCGGCCGACCGAGCATGCCGCCCTGCGCGCGGTGTGCCGGTCGGCCCGGCCGACCCCGTCTGTTCCCGCCTTGATGGCCGCGCTGCTCGACGCGAACGAGCGCCGCGACCGTGAGGGCATCTGCCTGGCCGCGCACCGCGTCGTGCGCGCCGCTGCCCCCTCGGAGGTGGGCGAATGAACACCCTGACCACGTGGGCACAGACCCACCCATGGGCGGCCGGCGCTGCTGGCGTCGCCGCCCTGGCGGTGGCCGCGATCCTGTTGCGGCCGCTGCGCCGTACTCCGGCCGCCGTGGCGGTCGCCGCCATCGCCGCCGCCGCGTGCACCGCGTACAGCGCGGACACGTCGTGGCGCTTCGCCGAGCACGAGCTCGGCATGGTGTCGACCGTCGAACGCGCGGCGATGTTCGCCGCCGCCGAGCTGGCGTTGCTGGCAACTGCCCTGATGGCCCGGCAGAACCTGCGCGCCCAGGGCGCCCCAGGTACACCCGGTGTACTCGTCTGGCTGATCACCGGAGTACAGGTGATCCCGGCGTACTCCGAGTCCGGGTTCGTCGGCGGCACCGTGCGCGCCGTGGTCGGCCCCGTACTCGCCGCGGTGCTCTGGCACCTGGCGATGGGGATCGAGCTGCGGCACGCCAAGCCGGACGCCGAGTCGGCATCGCTGCCCGCTGTACTCGCCCGTGAGGTACGCGAGCGGCTGCTGTCCCGGCTCGGCCTGGCGGTGCGGGACCGGTCGGCAGAGCAGATCTCCCGCGACCGCGCCATGGTCAAGGCCGTGGCCCTGGCCGCGAAACTGTCCGAGATGAAGCCCGGTGCCCGGGGCCGTGCCCGTGTAGCGCGGCGCCTGTCCGTGGCCGTGGGCAAGGCGCAGGCCGGCGCCGACGAGGAGCAGCGGCAGAAGCTGCTTGATCTGCTGGCGGCCCGCCGCCACGCTGCCTCCCTCGCCACGATCGACCTGCCGTCGCCGTGGCAGGGCGACCCCGAGCCGGTCGTCGAGTACACGGAGCCGGTCAAGGTCGAGGCGTACCCGGAGCCGACGAACGCTGTACCCGAGGGGGCACGGCTGCTGCCGATCGTGACCCGGCCGGAAGTCGATCAGGAAGACGTGGATGTTATACACGTCAGCCCGGTGGCCGCCGCGGAACAGCCGCGTACCCGCACCGAGGTACACGCCGAGTACGTACCCGAGCCCGTACCTGACGCGCCGGAGGGCAACCCGGCGCAGGCCGACCCGCTCACGGAAATGGGTCTCGGCTGGGCTGCCGAGCAGTTCAAGGCCGAGCTGCTGGCCGGTGACATGCCGTCCATCCGCGCCATCAAGGACCGACTGCACGTCGGCCAGAACCGGGCCAAGGAGATTCAGGACGGCTTCAAGAAGGCTCAGGCCGCGTGGGCGCTTGCCGGACCGGGCGGGGGCGAGTCGTGAGCGACGCCCTGGAGAAGGCGGAGGCCGCCGCCCGCGAGGCCGCCGCGAACACGGACGTTGCCCGGATCGCCCTCGCCGCGCTGGAGCTGGCCAAGACCACGCAGCAGTCGGCCTCGCAGCACCACCAGTGCGAGCACCAGCACAAGGCCCGCCGCTCGGCCGGCGAGTGGATCGGCATCGCCTGCGCCGTCTGCGTCGGCGGCGTCGGCATCGCCTTCGCGTCCCTCGCCCTGGCCATCCTCGGCGGCACCGCCGCCATCGTCGTCCTGGTCCTCCGCTCCATGTGGACCGACTACCAGCGCAAGGGCCGCTGACCTGCCCTTCCGTCCCACTTACTTCCCGCGAGGAAGTAAGTCGGGCGGTGGGGCCGGACAGCCCGGCCCGCCCGAGGAGGAACCCCATGGACCGCACCGAGCAGCTGGAGCAGGCGCGCGTCGCCATCGCCGAGGCTCGCAATCTCGCCCACGAAGCCAAGCGCGAAGCCCTCAGCGGCAGCAGCAGGGCGAACGGACTCGCCGCCACGGCCGCCGCCTGGTCCGACATCGCACGCACCCACACCCGCATCGCGGCCGCCCTGCTCGACACCGACCAGACCACGGAGGTCTGACCCATGGCCGACGACGTCAAGTTCGGCGACTTCACCCGCGGCGAGCAGGCCGCCATCGCCGGCCTGGTGGCCCGCATGGCCATGCCCCGCGCCGACATCAAGAAGCTGCAGCGCCGTGTCGAGCGCATCGAGCGCCAGGCCGCCAGCCGCAAGAACGGCAAGTAGCTACACCCCGGGGCGGCCGTCTGCTGCCAGGCGAAACCGGCCGCCCCGGGCCCGGTCCGAAACGAAAAGCGAAACGGAAACCAGGAGAGGCCAGCATGACGGACACAGCACCCGAGAAGGTGAACGGGCACGTCAAGCCGCAGGTGTCGCTGCTGAAGTTCGCGCCCGAACAGCAGCCGGCCCCGAACGTCGAGGAGACCAGCAAGCCGCGGCGCCGGGTCCGTATCGACCACCTGCGCCGGGTCGTCGTCGAGGTCCGCACCAACAGCGGCTACCGGGCCGCCGTCCGGCACGGCGCCTACACCCTCGGCGGGGCCCGCATCCTCACCCGCCGCGCCTGGGACTCGAGGACGACCGCCCGCCACGACCGCATGATGCGCATCGCCGAAGCCTCCGGGAACGAGGAGCTGGTGCGCGAGTGGGAGCAGCGCGCCCAGGCGTACCGGGCCGCCCGCCAGAAGCGGCGCATCGAGATGCTGCAGATGATGGTGAACGCCCCGAAGGCCATCGCGATGGGCGTCGTCGGCGGCGCCGGCATCCTGCTCATCCTCGGCATGCTCCTCGCGTGGGCCCGCCGTGACGTCGCAGACGTCCTCACCCCGCTCAACACGGTCGTTGACCTGGTCGGATGGGTGGCGTTCCTGGCGTCCGTGATCTGGGAGCCGCTGCTGACCGCGCTGCCGTTCCTGGCCGTGGCCGGCGCCTGGGCCGTCGGACGCAACCAGAAGTCCGCCCCAACGTGGGCCCTGCCCGCCGAAGCCGGCGACCAGGGCGTCATCCCCGACGAGAACGCGATTCTCCGGGCCCTGGGCAAGCTGTCCATCCGGCAGATGAACGCGGCCATCAAGGAAGGGTGGCAGCCCCGTTGGGTGTCGCCCACGACCCGTCTCGGCAACGGCTACCACACGCAGCTCCAGCTGCCGATGGGCGTCACCGTCGAGATGATCAACGTCAAAAAGAAGGTGCTCGCCCACAACCTCCTGCGCAAGCCCGTCGAGACGTGGCCGACCGAGCCGCCGAACATGCCGGGGGTGCTCGACCTGTGGGTGGCCGACCAGGGTTCGCTGAACGGCCCGGTGCCGGACTGGCCGCTGCTGCACGAGGGCACGACCGACTACTTCAAGGGCGTACCGGTCGCGGTGTCCCAGCGCGGTGAACCGATCATCGGCAAGCTGATGGCGGCGAACTGGATCGTCGGCGGCATCATGGGCTCGGGCAAGACGTCCATCGTCGTGTCCCTGCTGCTCGGGGCGATCCTTGACCCGCTGGTCATCGCGGAGGTCTACGTGATGGCCACGAACGTCGACTACGACCCGCTCAAGCCCCGGTTGCGGCACCTGGTCAAGGGCGACGACCCCGAAGACCTGCGGGCCGCCCTCGACGCGCTGCGCGGCCTGTCCAACGAGGTGACCGAGCGGGGCAAGCTGCTCGAGGAACTGGGCGGCGAGTCGACCAAGCTCACCCGCGAACTGGCGCTCAAGGATCAGCGGATGAGGCCCAAGGTCGTGGTGTTCGACGAGTGCCACGAGCTGTTCATGTCCAAGGAGTACGGCAAAGAGGCTGCTGAGCTGGCCATCCGTGTGATGAAGAAGGCGCGGAAGGTGGGCATCACCCTGATCTGGGTCACGGTCTCCCCGACCGCGGACAGCATCCCGCGCGACGTCACCCGCAACACCTCCCACCGGGTGGCGTTCGCGGTGGGCGACCAGGTCGCCAACGACGGGTTGCTCGGCTCGGGCAAGTACAAGGCGGGTATCCGGGCCACGGAGCTGGTGCCTGGCCAGGACGTCGGTACCGCAGTCACCTACGGGTTCACCGCCAAGCCGTTCGAGATCATCCGGTCCCACTACGTCGCCCGGGACCCCGAGCGGGGCATCGACGAGGTGACGCCGGTCGTCGAGCGGGCCATGGCGCTGTACGAGGGCGGGCCGGCCGACGCTCCCGCGTTCGCTCCCGTCGACCACCTGGCCGACATCGCGGCCGTCCTCGGGCACGAGACGAAGATGCTCACGCAGGACGTCCTGCGGGGTCTCCAGGACCGGAACCCGGCCGAGTACGGCAGTTGGACGTTCCGGAACCTGCGGAGCGTCCTGGACGACGCCGGGCACGGCGAGTACAAGACGAACGGCGGCCGGCAGCACGTCAGCCTCGACCGGATCCTCGACGCCATCGCATCCCGCGACGAGGACGATTCCGACGAGGGAGGCCACGAAGAGTAGGGAGTTCTCCCCGCTCACCTCCCCGCACTGCCTCCCTGTACATGACCTGGTGGAACGGCCAGTCAGGGAGGCAAGGGAGGCAGTGCGAGAAGGCGCCCGGCACCCCCGAAAACGGGATGCCAGCCTCCCCTCCGTCGCCTCCCTCCCTCAGGAGGAACGACCGGGGCGACCGGGGGGAAGGAGACCGAGCTCCCGGGCCCGCGCGGTCCACCGCTGAACGGTCCGGGGGGTGACGCCCTCAGCCTCCGCCAAGTCGGTGGCCGGCCGCGAAGATTCGGCAGCGACCCGCAGGTAGCGGAGGGCGAGCCGCGCGAAAAAGCGCGTGTCGTCCGGACCGCTGGGGTTGCCGAGGGGCCCCTCGTGGGGGTCGCCGGGGCCAGCCATCACCGCGGCCTGAACGGTGGCGCCGGCAGTCGCTCGCCGGGATCGCACGGCCGCCTCGATCGACGCCAGAGGGATCAACCGCAACTCACGGATCCCGACAGCATCAGGACCAGGCACGTAGACACCGGTAATCACAAGCCCGCTGTCGTCGACACCGAACCGCAGCATCAGACGACGACCGGTCTCCGAGTTCTCGATCAAGTCCCAGGACACCGGATCTTCGACACCGGTCTTCAGCCCGGCCACAGCGTCCAGCTGGGTGGAGCTCTCCTGAGCGATGGGGGAGGCGACCACGCGCCACGGCTTCGGCAGGTCTTGGTCAGTAATCACGAGCCCGACGGTATGCCCGACTCCAACGCCAGTCAACGTGATGGCCCCATCACGGCAACAGGCTGGCGCCAACACGACAACCTCATGTATAACAGCGTCATCGTTAGCTGTCGCGTTGGCGCCAGCCTGACGACCCTGGCTATATGCCACACATCCGGAGAGGCGAAATGGACCTCGCGCAGCGCACGACCCTGCAAGAACGCATCGACAAGTACATGACCACCGAAGAGGTAGCCCGCCGCTACCGCGTAGCACCGGGAACCGTCCGCTACTGGCGGCACATCGGCTACCTGCCCGACGGCGTCAAGCGCGGCCGGCGCGTCCTCTACGACCCGGACGTCCTCGACAAGTGGGACGCAGACCAGGCCGGAGGCGCCGCAGCATGACCAGGAACGCAGAAACGCCCCGGCGGCTATCCGGGGCGTTTCAGGAAGACTCCGCAGCGGGCGGTTCGTCTGCTGCCATCTTGGCACACGGAGACCCGCAGCGTGTAGCGGGCCGGCTCGACACGTACCGGTCCCGTTCTCGGAAGTGGCACCGGCAAGTCAAGGTCGAGAAGTGCCCCAGCTGCGGGCACCCTCACCTGCACCGGGCGCCGCTGCCGCTCGTCCAGTCCGTCCTCAAAACCGCACCCTGCGGCGCCGTGTACGTCGTGCAACTGCGCGTCGAGGCGGTGACCGTATGAGCAACCACGAGAAGGCCCTCGACAACGCCCTCCGAGCCGCGGCCCTGAGCTACGCCGTAGCGCCGACGACCATCAACAAGACGCCGGCCATCCCGTCCCCGCACGGCAAGGGACACAGCTGCAAGGGAGACTGCGGACAGCCCGGGCACGGCGTGTACGACGCCACCACCAACGCGGCTGATGTACGTCGTCTGTTCGGACTGGCCCCGAAAGCGGTCGGATACCTGGTCGCCTGCCGTGGCCGCCTGGTCGGCCTCGACATCGACCGGAAGAACGGCGTCGACGGCTACGCCACACTTGCCCAGCTGGGCCGTGAGCACGGGTTCGAGGTCCCCCAGATGACGACCACCGTGTTCACTCCGTCCGGAGGTGCCCACGTGTGGCTGACCGTTCCCGACGGCGTCACCGTGCCGAACTCCGTCGGACGCCTCGGTCTCGGCCTCGACGTCCGCGGAACGGGCGGGTACGTCGTTGGGCCCGGCAGCACCGGCCGGAACGGGGAGTACACCTTTCACCCCCGGCGCGGCTACACGCCCCCGCAGCCCGTCCCCGAGGCGCTGCTGAAGCTGATGCTGCCTCCGGCCCCCGTCGTCCGCCCCCAGCGTCGCGTTACCCCCACGTCCGGCGACGCTGCGGGGCGGGCCCTCGAAGGACTCGTGAACGTTGTTCTCCGCGCCCCCGCCCCTCACTCCGGCCGCCCCGGAGGTCGCAACGCGGCTCTGTACTGGGCTGCCTGCAAGGCGTGGGATCACGTGCGAGACGGACATCTCGCGGCCAGCGACGTTGAGGCTGAGCTGATCGGAGCGGCTATCCAGGTCGGTCTATCCGACGGCGAGGCCCGCCGCACCGTCGCCTCCGCCGAGCGGGGGGTGCGGGTATGACCGACGAAACGACCGAGCAGGCAACCGAGGAATGGACGGACCGTCATGGTCTCGTTCCCGAGGGCGTCCGCATGCCCACCGGCTACAAGATCAGTTACGGCGGGGTGTGGGTCGAGAAGCAGGTCGCCAAAGAGACGTTCATCGACGTTCGGATCGCGTGGTCGCCCCTGGTCATCCGGTCCGTCTATGTCGACCCGATCGGCGACCAGGCCGTCGAGTTGGCGTGGGTCGATCGCGGCCAGGTCGTCACCAGGACCGTGCAACGCTCCGTCGTGCGACGGGGCCGCATCCTGGTGGCCACCCTCGGGGATGCGGGCCTGCCTGTCATCGAGGCTGACGCCAAACTCGCCGAGCGCTACCTCGCCGCGTTCGAGTCCATCAATCAGGGGAAGATCCCGCGCGTTCATCTGGCCCGGCAGCTGGGCTGGCAGAAGGACGGCACGTTCGTCACCGCGCAGGACTCCCCGCACCGTGTCGAGGTCAAGTACGACGAGCAGAAGCCAGCGTTGGCCGCGCATGCCCCTGCTGGGACGTTCGCGGGCTGGCAGGCCGCGGTGAAGCCGATGGAGGTGTACCCGGCCGCGCAGATGGCGCTGTACGCGTCCCTCGCCGCTCCGCTGTTGGAACTGGTCGGGGTCAACTCGTTCACGGTCGACATCAGCGGGCGGTCGACGCGCGGGAAGACCACGGCGGCCGGCGCCGGGATGAGCGTGTGGGCAGACCCCAGCGAGAAGGCGGACGGCATGTATTCGTGGCGCACCACGATGCTGGCCGCAGAGAAGCGCCTGAACCTGGTCAACGGGCTGCCGGTCGTGTTCGACGAGACCAAGCTCGTGCGTGACCCGGAGCTGGTGCACGCGCTGTTGTACTCCATCCCGAAGAACCACGGCCAGGCCCGCGGCGGTGGCTGGCCGTCGGGCCTCCCGTGGCGAACCATCATGATCTCGACGGGAGAACAGTCGGTCCTCACCTTCACGACCGACCAGGGCGCCGGGGCCCGCGTCCTCACAGTGAAGGAAGCGCCGTTCGGCACGGACGGACCGGAGTCCGCCACGGCGGCCGTCGATGTCCGGGACGGGTGTGCGGAGCACTACGGCACGGCCGGCCCCCGGTTCGTCGAGAAGCTGCTCGAGGAGACCGCAGGGGACGGGAAGCGCCGCCTGGTCGCCCGTCACAAGGAACTGACGGAGGCTCACCGGTACGACAGCGACATGTCGGCCCGCAGGGCGCCCCTGGTGGCCGTTCTCGCCCTCGCTGCGGAGGTCGGCCACGAATGGGGCATCGTCCCCTTCCCGGCGCCGCCTATGTCCGTCTGGGAGCGGCTGTTCGCCGTGGGAGACCAGACCGACAACCGGGGCGAGATGGCGCTCGACGTCGTCCGTGAGTACGTCGCTTCCAACCGGCGTTCCCTGTGGTCGCCGGGTACCGACAACGAGCCCCCGTTCTCCGGATGGATCGGGCGGGAGCTGGACGTCGACGGGCTGCCCTCGGTCGGTCTGCTGGCGCAGCGGCTCAAGGAAGCGCTCCACCGTGCCGGGTACGAGCTGGAGTCGGTCATCCCCAGCTGGCGGGAAGCGGCCGTGCTGGTCGAGAACGCCTCGTACCGGCCGCCCTACCTCGCCAAGAAGAAGATGAACGGCGGTCAGGTCCGTCTCTACATCTTCAAGCCCGAGGTGTTCGCCGCCCCGGACGGCGAGGACGGAGAGTGACATGAGCCTCCACCCCCGGAGAAAAACCCTCCCTCTCTCCACCCAAAGTGCGTACCCCCTCTCCCAGGGGGAATCACCGCAGGTCAACGCCCATCCGGAAGGGGTACGCAGCAGTGCGTACCCCCCGGGGTCACGGCCAGGGGGTACGCGCCAGTGCGTACCCCCAACGCCCCAGGCATCGCCGCAGGTCAACCGGCGTAAGGCACCCCCCATCGCAGGGGGTACGCACTTGGGCCACCAAGAGAGCCCGAATATCTGCGACACCCCCCGACTTCACTACGCCCCGTAAGGAGAACCAGTGACCGACACCATCTCGCAGAACACCGCGCTGACCCTCGTGGTCGTGGACCGCGCCATCAGCTGGCACGGCGACCTCGGCTCGTACAACACGATCGCCGACATCCTCGCCAGCCGCGACGTCGAGCAGCTGCGGGAACTCGCCCTCGCCGCCATCTGGCAGCTCGGCACCACCCTCCACAGCCACGCCCCGGACACCGTCGCCACCATCCCCTACCCGAACACGTTCGCCCCCGACGGAACCCTCACCGTCGCCCTGTCGACCAAGCCCAACACCCCGGAAGGAATCTGACCATGACCAGGACCCCCGCCGACAGCATCCGTGCCGAGCGTGACCGCACCCTCGCCCGCATCCGCAACCGCCGAGACCTCACCGCCCAGGCCAAGCAAGTCGCCATCGCCCGCGCCCAGCAGGACGCCGAGCAGAAGCTGGCCGCCCTCCTGGAGGAGAACACCGCCAGCTACGAACGACAGCGCGCCATGCTGGAGCGGAAGCTGTTCGGCGGCGACGACTCCACCGGCTACAACGCCATGTCAGCACGCGACGCGCGGGAGAAGGCCGCACAGCTCAACGACCCCCGCGACGCACGCGACGCGTTCCAGCGAGCCCAGCGCGCCGGCGACACCGACATGGTCAAGGCCATCGCCTCCCGCGCCGCCGACCTGTCCCAGGTCCCCATCCTCGGCGAGGCGTGGCAGCCCATCGTCTCCGCCTACGCCGAGACCTCACCCAGCAAGGGCGACACCTACAAGCAGCTCGCCGAACTGCAGCGACCCAACAGCGGCAGCGACTGGTCGTTCGCCCTCGACACACCCAGCGAACTCGGCAGGCTCACCACACAGCAGGTACTACAGCTGGCAGGCAGCGACCTCACCGTATGGGGCAACGACGCAGCCTGACCCACCACAGACTCGGCGTGAACGGCATCGTGCGAGCAGCCGAAGGCTCGACGCGAACCGATGGTGACGAGCAGTCGAAGACTCCTCTTCGGGCAGCTGCACTGACTCACCAGCGTCGACCGCGGTCCGGCCGGCAGCCTTGGGGCGCCGCGCCGGCCGGACCGCACACCCCCACCCCCCACCGGGGGCAGGGGCAAGGGCAGAGACAAGACAAAGAACAAAAGACAAAAGATCAAAACGAGAATCAAAGATCGAAGATCGAAGAACACAACTGAAGATCGAAAGCTGAATCGATCAACGATCAGAACAACATCAACAACAGCACCAAGGCGACCACGCCGACGCCGACCGCGAGACCAGGACACCTCGGCTCAACGGACGCCACGAGCAAGCAGCAGCGGACAGACCAGGACTAACCACCCTGGGGACGGCTCCCCCTGGGGGATCTTCCCCGGATCGGGACCGTATAGCTGCTGCCTGTCGATGCGACGCAGAAACGCTGGATTTACCAGGGAGGCCGACCGTGTCGGACGATGAGTACACCCCTCCACCGGCCCCCGATGGGCTCGGAGAACGGGGTCTGAGGCTGTGGCACGACACCCTCGAGGAGCTGGAACTCGACCCGGACGAGCTGCTGTTGCTGGAGGAAGCGGCCCGCCTGGCGGACGAGATCGACACGATGGGTGCCGCCCTCGACGCGGGCGAGCTGCTGTCGAAGGGCTCACGCGGCCAGCCGGTCGCCAACCCGCTGATCCGGGAGATCCGCGGGCACCGTCTCGCGCTGTCGCGCATCCTGCGGCAGCTGGGGGCGACCAGGCCCGGCGAGGAGAGCGGGGAGCGGTCGACGCCATCTCAGCGCGGCCGTAAGGCTGCACTGTCGCGGTGGCACGGGGACCGTGCGGCCCCGGCCCGGCCGCAATGGTCGTCGTCCACGGCCTCGCTGGACGACTACCGGCAGGCGTTCCGGGGTGATGCGTCGTGAGCCGGCGCCGCGCCGTGCCGGGTCCTCCGACGGTTCCGGAGTACGTCTCGGAGTTGCAGCCGGACCGGTACCGGGATGCGGCGGCCGGCTACCTCGAGCGGCACCCGGATGACACGTTCTGGGCGGCGATGGCGGTGTGGCGTGCCTTCCTGGTGGAGCGGCAGACGTGGCTGCGGAGCCATGGTGTGCCGCGGCGGGTCGACGGCCGCGACCGGTTCGGTACGCCGCTGCCTCCGGTGGCGTGGGTGCAGGAGACGTTCGGCACCCCGCAGGCGAGGTGGCCATCGTGAGCCGACGCCGACGACCGTCTGCCGCCCGTATGCCCGTGTGTCTGGCCCGGTTCGATTGGCGGGAGTGGCGTCCGCCGGCCCCGGCCGACCATCCCGATCCGTCGTATGTCGAGTGGTACCTGGCGCTGGGGGATTGGCAGGCCGCCAAGGATGCGTGGCTGGCGGGCGAGCCGGTGTTGCTGCCTTCGGAGCGGCCGTTGCCGGACCCGATCCCGTACACGGGTCTTCTGACGCCGGTCGGGGGCCAGCAGCTACCGGCACAGGATGCCGTGACGGTTCACGAAGCGAAGTTCATCGCTACGTACTACAAGCGGGGCCGGCCGCGGCGTTCGTAGCTCTCACAATCCGAAAGGCCCCCCGCCCTCAAGAACTCCCTGGCAGCGTTGCAGCTCCCCTGAAGAAAGGCCGAGGAGTGGCAAGCAAGAGCATCAAGAAGCGCCCGAACGGTAAATGGCGGGCCCGGTACCGGGATCTCGCCGGCAAGGAGCACGCCCGGCACTTCGAGCGGAAGATTGACGGGGAACGGTGGCTCGATGAGGTGACGGCCGCGCTGGTCACGAACACCTACGTCGACCCGCAGGACAAGAAGATGACCGTCGACCAGTGGTGCGATGCGTGGCTGGAGACCTACGCGCACCGGAAGTCGACGGAGCGGCAGGCCCGTGTGCACCTGGCCCGCATCCGCAAGGAGTTCGGGCCCCTGCCGCTGATGGCCGTCGACAAGATGGCCGTCAAGCGGTGGACAGCGAAGCTTCAGCGAGAGGGCTTGTCCCAGTCCTACCGCTTCGCTCTGCACAACCGGCTGAAGCAGGTTCTCCAGGACGCCGTGGAGGCGCGGAAGCTGGCCAGCAACCCGTGCGGCAAGAAGACGACGCCAGGGACGGGGAAGCAGCGGCCCTACGTGGCGACCGAGGCGCAGCTCTGGAGCCTGTACGGGGAGGCCGAGGAGAAGTACCGGCCGGCGATCCTGCTGGGGGCGTTCGCCGGGCTGCGCGTCGCCGAGGTCTGCGGGCTCCGCGTCGGCGACGTCGACCTGGAGGCGCGCGTCATCAACCCGGCCGTGCAGTACCCGGCGGAGCCGCTGAAAACCGAGATGAGCATGGCCGCCGTGCCGATCCCGGACGCGTTCGTCGGGGAGCTGAAGCGGCTACTCGACGGCCGCACGGACGGCTGGGTGGTGCCAGACGACGACGGCGCCCAGCTGGGACCGTGGAAGGTCGAGCGGCACATAAGGCGGATCAGGAAGCAGGTCGCCGGCCTGCCCGAGGGTTTCCGCTTTCACGACCTCCGCCACTTCTTCGCCTCGCTGCTGATCGCGGGCGGCAGCTCAGTGAAGGTGGTCCAGCAGCGGCTACGGCACTCGTCCGCGAAGACGACGCTCGACACTTACGGTCACCTCTGGCCCGACTCCGACGAGTCCACCCGGGCCACTGTCGAGCGGACCATGGGCCCCATGATCAACAAAATTGCGGACCCTGTGCGGACTGGCGATGAGTCCGAACAGGGTCCGCGCAGCGTAGAGCCCTCTTGATCTTTACACGTCGAAGTACATCTCGAACTCGTGCGGGTGCGGACGCAGCTGCAGCGGCGCGATCTCGTTGGCGCGCTTGAAGTCGATCCACGTCTCGATCAGGTCCGGCGTGAACACGTCGCCCTGGAGGAGGAACTCGTGGTCGGCCTCCAGGCGGTCCAGGACCGCGCCGAGGGAGGTCGGGACCTGAGCCACGTTGGCGTGCTCCTCGGGAGCCAGCTCGTAGAGGTCCTTGTCGATCGGCTCGGCCGGCTCGATCTTGTTCTTGATGCCGTCCAGGCCCGCCAGCAGCAGCGCCGAGAAAGCCAGGTACGGGTTGCCGGAGGCGTCCGGCGCGCGGAACTCGACGCGCTTGGCCTTCGGGTTGGAGCCCGTGATCGGGATGCGCATCGCGGCGGAGCGGTTGCGCTGCGAGTACACCAGGTTCACCGGCGCCTCGAAGCCCGGCACCAGGCGGTGGTAGGAGTTCACCGTCGGGTTGGTGAAGGCCAGCAGCGACGGGGCGTGCTTGAGGATGCCGCCGATGTAGTAGCGGGCGGTGTCGGACAGGCCGGCGTAACCCTGCTCGTCGTAGAAGAGCGGCTCGCCGCCCGACCACAGCGACTGGTGGACGTGCATGCCCGAACCGTTGTCACCGAAGATCGGCTTCGGCATGAAGGTCGCCGTCTTGCCGTTCTTCCACGCCACGTTCTTCACGATGTACTTGAAGAGCTGGAGGTCGTCGGCGGCGGCGAGCAGCGTGTTGAACTTGTAGTTGATCTCGGCCTGGCCGGCGGTGCCCACCTCGTGGTGCTGGCGCTCGACCTGGAGGCCGGACCGCTCCAGCTCCAGGGAGATCTCGGCACGCAGGTCGGCGAAGTGGTCGACCGGCGGGACCGGGAAGTAGCCGCCCTTGTAGCGGACCTTGTAACCGCGGTTGCCCTCCAGCGCACCGGTGTTCCAGGCGCCGGCCTCGGAGTCGATGTGGTAGAAGGACTCGTTCGCGCTGGTGGCGAAGCGGACGGAGTCGAAGACGTAGAACTCCGCCTCCGGGCCGAAGAACGCCGTGTCGGCGATGCCCGTGGAGGCGAGGTAGGCCTCGGCCTTCTTCGCCACGTTCCGCGGGTCGCGGGAGTACTGCTCGCCCGTGATCGGGTCGTGGATGAAGAAGTTGATGTTGAGGGTCTTGTCCCGGCGGAACGGGTCGACGCGCGCGGTCGACAGGTCGGGACGCAGGGACATGTCCGACTCGTGGATGGCCTGGAAGCCGCGGATCGAGGAGCCGTCGAAGGCCTGCTCGTCGTCGGGGTCGAACGCCGCGGCGGGCAACGTGAAGTGCTGCATGACGCCCGGCAGGTCGCAGAACCGGACGTCGACGAACTTGACGTCCTCGTCGGCGATGTACTTCTTGGCCTCGTCGGCGTTCTGGAACATCCAGCTCCTCCTACTCCCGACCGTCCCGCCGGGGTGGTAGATCGTTCGTGCGGCCAGTGCGGGTGGCACACGCTTCCTCGACCCTAGGGACGGGTGATTTCTCGGGCGTGACCCGTTTGTTTCGCTGAAGTTAACCGGCTCCGTTCCACCCTAGGCCCCATCCCGACCCGCCACACCCCCGCCCCGGGCCCCTCGGGGCGGCCTTCCCGCCCCCTCCCTCCCCGGTCGTACCGGGCCGCAGTACCGTGGACGGGTGGACAACAGGCAAGCAATCGGATCGTGGCTTTCCGGGCCGCGCGCGGCCCTGGAAGACGCCGGCGCCGATTTCGGATACCGGGGCGAGCAACTCGGTCTGCCGGAGGAGGGGCCGGGCTCGATCGCCCGTCCGGGCCGGCGGATCGGCGCCCTGGCCGTCGACTGGGCCCTGTGCCTCTTGATCGCATACGGCCTCATCACGGACGGCTACGACCAGGCGACCGGCAACTGGGCCCTGCTGATCTTCTTCGTGCTGAGCGTGCTGACGGTGGGCACGGTCGGCTACACCCCGGGCAAGCGCCTGCTCGGCCTGCGCGTGGTGGACCTTGCCACGGGCCGCCCGAGCCCCCTGCGCGCCTTGCTGCGCTCCGTCCTGCTGTGCCTCGCCCTCCCGGCGCTGATCTGGGACCGCGACGGGCGGGGCCTGCACGACCGGCTGGCCCGTACCGTGGAAGTACGGGTCTGACCCGGCGGACGCCTCGCACGGGACGGCCCCCGTACGAGACGGTGCCCGCGCGAGACGAACCCCGTGTGGGACAGCCCCCGTACGACGATGGGGCACCCGGATCTCTCCGGGTGCCCCATCGTCGTACGGCCGGGGTGTGGTCCTGCGCGGTCAGCGCTGACCGGGGTTGCCGCCCCTGGGCATCCGCATGCCCTTGGGCATAGGCCCCTTGGGCAGGGGCATGTTGCTCATCAGGTCGCCCAGGGCGCGCAGCCGGTCGTTGGTCACGGTGACCTGCGGACCGGACAGCACCCGGGGGAGCTTGAGCATGGTCGTGCGCAGCTTCTTCAGCTCGACCCGCCCCTCACCGGTGCCCACGACCAGGTCGTGCACGGGTACGTCGGCGACGATGCGGTTCATCTTCCGCTTCTCGGCCGCGAGCAGGGACTTCACCCGGTTCGGGTTGCCCTCCGCCACCAGCACGATGCCGGCCTTGCCGACCGCGCGGTGCACCACGTCCTGGTTGCGGTTCATCGCCACCGCGGGCGTCGTCGTCCAGCCCCGGCCGATGTTGTCCAGTACGGCCGCCGCCGCGCCCGGCTGTCCCTCCATCTGACCGAAGGCCGCCCGCTCGGCCCGGCGCCCGAAGACGATCGCCGTCGCGAGGAAGGCGAGCAGCACGCCCAGGATGCCGAGATAGATGGGGTGACCGATCAGAAAACCGATCGCGAGGAAGACACCGAAGACGACGATGCCGACACCCGCGAGTACAAGACCGATCTTCTTGTCGGCCTTGCGGGTCATCTTGTAGGTCAGAGCGATCTGCTTCAGTCGCCCGGGATTCGCAGCGTCCGCTGCAGGTTCCTTCCTCGCCATGGCACGAAGTCTACGTGCCTCCGAAAGCGCCGACGACGGCAGTGTCCGGCGCGGGCGGGTGGGGCGGCGGCGGGGCGGGGGTCAGGGGCGGCCGGCGACGGACTGGCTCAGTACGCGCTCCGTCTCGATCCGGTCCTTGGCGCGGCGGCGGTCCTCCAGCACGGAGTTCCAGGCGTTGCGCCGGGCGGTGCGCTGGCCGCCGCTCATCAGCAGCGACTCGACGGCCCGCAGGGCGGTGGTGAACGACGGGATGGCGGTGGCGCGAACGGGCGCGGCCTGCATGGCGGAGGTCCCCCTCGGTACGGCTCCGGGTGCGGAGACGGGCGTACGTGGTGTGATTCCAGGGTCACTGACTGGTGTTACCAGGGCGTGACCCGCCGGTCAAACGGACATGAAGCCACGATGCCGGGGGCCACAACGGCGGCGCGGCCCCGACCGGTGTCCTCAACTGCGAGGACGGTCGGGGCCGCGGCACTTCGGCCACTACTGGCGAGTAAGTCCTTGTGCGTGAATTCACACGCGGCGCGCGCCCGTGGGTGTGGCCGGCTGTCAGACCGCGGCGCCGTGACGCTGTTCCATGGCCATCCCGTACAGCCGTCCGGCGCGGTAGGAGGAGCGCACCAGCGGGCCCGACATCACGCCGGAGAAGCCGATCCGCTCGGCCTCCTCCTTCAGCTCCACGAACTCGTGCGGCTTGACCCAGCGCTCCACCGGGTGGTGGCGCACGGACGGGCGCAGGTACTGGGTGATGGTGATCAGCTCGCAGCCGGCCTCGTGCAGCTGCTTCAGCGCCTCGCTGATCTCCTCACGGGTCTCGCCCATGCCGAGGATCAGGTTCGACTTGGTGACCAGCCCGTAGTCGCGGGCCTCGGTGATGACCTTCAGGGAGCGCTCGTAGCGGAAGCCGGGGCGGATGCGCTTGAAGATCCGGGGGACCGTCTCGACGTTGTGCGCGAAGACCTCGGGGCGGGAGGCGAAGACCTCCTGGAGGAGTTCCGGCACCGCGTTGAAGTCGGGGGCGAGCAGCTCGACCTTGGTGCGGCCGGCCTCGCGCTCCGCCGTCTGCTGGTGGATCTGGCGCACCGTCTCGGCGTACAGCCAGGCGCCGCCGTCCGGCAGGTCGTCACGGGCGACGCCGGTGATGGTGGCGTAGTTCAGATCCATGGTGACCACGGACTCGCCGACCCGGCGCGGCTCGTCGCGGTCGAGCGCCTCCGGCTTGCCGGTGTCGATCTGGCAGAAGTCGCAGCGCCGGGTGCACTGGTCGCCGCCGATGAGGAAGGTCGCCTCGCGGTCCTCCCAGCACTCGTAGATGTTCGGACAGCCGGCTTCCTGGCAGACCGTGTGCAGACCTTCGCTCTTCACCAGGTTCTGCATCTTCGTGTACTCGGGGCCCATTTTCGCCCGGGTCTTGATCCACTCGGGCTTGCGCTCGATGGGGGTCTGGCTGTTGCGGACCTCCAGGCGCAGCATCTTGCGTCCGTCGGGTGCGACTGCGGACACGACCGGCTCCCTAGCGTTTGATTCTTCGGCGACCTTCAGGGTACGCCCGTTGATTTGATGCCCGGCGGGGGTGCCGGTCCTGCCGTCGGCTGTCGCCTCCGGCCCCGCGTCGGCCCGGAACGGGCCGTGTCGTCAAACGCCGGACGGGCCGGAAATATGCCCTCGACCGCGACGGGCCGGACGGGCCGGCCTCACGCCGCCGGGGCCTTCTCGACCGCCCGTGGCTTCGGTTCCGCGTTCTCCAAAACGTCCCGCAGGTGGCGTTCGGCCACCGGCAGCACCTCCTCGATGCTCACGTCCCGGCCCAGCTCGTTCGCGAGGGAGGCGACGCCCGCGTCGCGGATGCCGCACGGGATGATCTTGTCGAACCACTGGTTGTCGGGGTTCACGTTCAGTGCGAAGCCGTGCATCGTGACGCCCTTGGCGACCCGGATGCCGATCGCGGCGATCTTGCGGTCCTCGCGGCGCTGGCCGGCGTTGGACGGGGCGTAGTCCGGGCCGTTCAGGCGGGGGTCGAACTCCTCGTCCGTCAGCCGGGGGTCGAAGTCCAGGGAAAGGCCGCCGAGCGCGGGGCGCCGCTCCACCGGGTCACCGAGGACCCACACCCCGCTGCGGCCCTCGACCCGGGTGGTCTCCACGCCGAACTCCGCGCAGGTGCGGATCAGGGCCTCCTCCAGCCGCCGTACGTGCGCCACCACGTCCACCGGGCGCGGGAGCTTCTGGATCGGGTAGCCCACCAGCTGGCCCGGGCCGTGCCAGGTGATCTTCCCGCCGCGGTCCACGTCGATCACCGGCGTGCCGTCCAGCGGACGCTCGCTGTCCTCGGTGCGCCGGCCGGCGGTGTAGACCGGCGGGTGTTCGAGGAGCAGCACGGTGTCGGGGACCTCGTCGGCGAACCGCGCGGCGTGCACCCGGCGCTGCTCGTCCCACGCCTCCTGGTACTCGACGCGGTCGGCGCCGAACCCCATGCGGACGAACCGCAGCTCACTCACGGCAAGTGCCTCCCTGGAAGGTCGTCAGGCACGAAGGGTGCCCATGCCACTGTACGACCGCCCGCCCGCCGTCAGCCGGGCGGGCAATCCTCACACGATCGGATGAATGCCGGTCAAAGCGTGCGACCGGGTGCTCACTCTCCGCTACATTCGCGCCGTTCACCAGGCCATAAGGGCTGTTCACAGGCGCTCCGGGCACTTCGAACGCCCGGAAGGCAGGAGACCGCACCGCACCATGACGGAACGACCCGCGCAGCGCACCCCCAACCGCCAGCTCGCCGCGCTCATCGCCGAAGCGGGGTTCTCGAACGCGGGTCTCGCGCGTCGCGTCGACCAGCTCGGACTCGAACACGGCCTGGACCTGAGATACGACAAGACGTCCGTCACCCGGTGGCTGCGCGGCCAGCAGCCCCGCGGCACCACCCCGGCCCTGATCGCCGAGGTCTTCACCCGGCGCCTCGGCCGCCGCCTCAGCGCCCAGGACCTCGGACTGGACGCCTGCGCCCCCGTCTACGCGGGGCTGGAGTTCGCGGCCACCCCGGACGAGGCGGTCGACATCGTCGCGGGGCTGTGGCGCAAGGACTCCGGCAGCCAGGCCGAGCTGCGCAAGATCGCCTTCACCCCGGCGGGCCTCGTCGTGCCCAGCCGGGACTGGCTGATCGGCCGGGCCGACGAGAAGGTGGCCCGGGCCGAGGTGCCCGTCCGGATCCCCGCGCAGGGCCGCCCGGTGGTGCCCCGGGTGCCCGCCCCGCTCGGTCCGGACCGCCGGCGGGCCCCGGCCGAGCGCGGCCCCGGCCAGAAGGTCACCGGCGGCGACCTCGCCGCGCTGCGCTCGGTCGGCGAGCTGTTCCGCAGCCTGGACGACCGGTACGGCGGCGGACACGCCCGCCAGGCGCTGGTGCGCTATCTGGAGCACGAACTGGAGCCGATGCTGCGCGGCACCTACGGCGAGCAGACCGGCCGCCGGCTGTTCGCCGCCGCCGCCGACCTGACCCGGCTCGCGGGCTGGACGTCGTACGACATCGCCGCGCACGGCCTCGCCCAGCGTTACTTCGTCCAGGCGCTGCGGCTCGCGCAGGCGGCGGGGGACCGGGCGTACGGCTCGTACGTGCTGGTCACCATGAGCAGGCAGGCCGTCTACCTGGGGCACGGGCGCGAGGCGGTCCAGCTCGCGCGGGTGGCGCAGCAGGGGGTGGGGACCTCGGCGCCGCCGGTCGTGCAGACCCTCCTGCACGCCGCCGAGGCGCGGGCGCACGGCCTGCTCGGCGAGGTGCGGGCGTGCACCGCCTCGCTGGTCCGGGCCGAGCGGGCCCTGGAGGCCGCCCGGCCCGGCGACGAGGTGCCGCACTGGGCGCGCTTCTTCGACGAGGCGCAGCTCGCCGACGAGTTCGGGCACTGCCACCGCGACCTCCAGCAGTTCCGCGCCGCCGCGCAGTACGCGGAGCGCTCGCTGCTCCTGCGCGCCCCCGTCTACGCCCGCAGTCGGCTGTTCTGCCGGGTCGTCCTCGCCACCGCCCGCCTCGGCCTCGGTGAACTGGACCAGGCCTGCCGGCTGGCCGCGGAGGCGGCCGGACAGGCGGCCGAGATGAGGTCGGTGCGGGCGGCGGAGTACGTCCGCGACTTCGAACGGCGCCTGGAGCCGTACCGGGACGCGGCGCCGGTGCGGGGGTACCGCGACAAGGTGGCGGCGCTGGGTTAGCCGCCCGCCTCCGCCCCGCTGGGCCCGGGGCGGAGGCGGGCGGGCGGCCGGTGGCGGCGCCGTCCGGACGGGAGGGCGGCTCGTCGGGCCGGTGTCCTACGCGGGTCCTACGCGGCGCGGGCCGTTGCCGGTGCCTCCGCCGCGTGCATCGGACGCCCCGCGCCCAGATCCGCCAGGATCGCCGAGGAGGCCCGGTGGCCCGAGCGCAGCGCCCCCTGGACGGTGCTGGTGTCGCGGTGGTCGCCGCACACGTACAGGCCGGCCAGCAGCCGCACCGGCCTGCGCAGGTCGTGCGGTGGGCGCATGGCCGGCACCGCCTCGGGCGTGTGGTGCACGGCCAGGGTCTCCCAGCGGGTGGTCGGGGTGCCGTAGAGGCGGGACAGATGGATGCGTACGGCGGTGTCGACGTCGGGCGGGGGAGGGCCGAGGAGCGTCGACGAGACGAGGGCGCGCCCGGCCGGGGCGCGGGACGGGTCCACGTGACTGGCCACCGTGGTGTGGGCGACCGGCCCGCCGCGGTCCGCGTCGAGCAGCAGGGACGCGCCGGTCGTCGGCGGCTCGTCCGTCGTGTGGTGCACCACCGTCACCGGGTGGAAGTCCGGCACCCGCAGGCCGGGCAGCAGCTCGCCGGCGGCACGGGCGCCGGTCGCCACCAGCACGGCCCGGCAGCGGATGACGCCGTGCTCGGCGGTGGTCACGGCGGTGGTGGCGACCGAGGTGACCCGGACGCCGGTGCGCACCGTGCCCGGCGGCAGTGACCGCGCCAGCCGCTCCGGCAGTGCCTCCGCGCCGCCCTCGGGCAGCACGAGCCGTCCGCAGGCGAAGGCGCGCAGCGCGAGGTCGGCGCACCGGCTGGAGGTGGTCAGGTCCGGGTCGCACAGCAGGGCGGCGAGCAGCGGACGCAGGAAGCCGTCGATCGTGCGGGCCGGCAGTCCGCGGACCGCCAGCGCCCGGGCGGTGGACAGTTCCGGGCGGGCCAGCAGCCGTTCGACGGGGGTGCCCGCGAGACGGGTCAGCGCGGCGCCGAGCCTGGCCTGGTCGACGGCGGTGCCGAGCGGGGCGCCCGCCCGGGCGCGGGGCACCGCCGCGAGCCTCCTCGGGGCCCCGGTCACGGAGGCCGGGCGCAGGGGCGCGGCAGCCGAGCGGGGGGCGCTCGCCAGGGCGCGCACGGCATGAAGTGCGCCCCGCGCGCCCCGTGCGCCCGCCGGGACGCCCGCGCGGTGGTGGCGGCCCTCGCTGTGCAGCAGGACCCCGGGGGCGAAGGGCATCAGCGCGAGGCCGTCCGACCCGAGGGCGCGGCGCAGTTCCGGATACGCCGTGGACAGCAGCTGACCTGTTCTGTCGAGCCGGAATCCGTCGACCTTCTCCGTGGTCATCCGGCCGCCCACCGCGTGGGCGGCCTCCAGGACCGTGGTCGTCACTCCTGCGCTGGTCAGCCGATGGGCCGCGGCGAGTCCGGCGATGCCGGCCCCCACGACGACGACGTCCGCCTGGTACGCGGGCTCAAGCACGTGCCCCTCCTCGAGGTTGCGCGGCCGCTGGAGACGTCTTGCCCCCAACCGGCTTGAGGGATACCCGAGTTCGATTCGAGGTTAGGACCCGGAACGGTCGGTGGGGGTCGCACGGGAACAGGGCACGGTCGCACGGCGGTCGCATGCGGGGGCGGTGCGGTCGGCACACGGCCGTCCAGCGGTCCGCACACGGCCGTCAAGCGGTCGGCGGGCGGCTCCCGTGCGGTCGGTGTGCGGGCGGCGCACGGTCGGCACACGGGCGGCGCGGGGCGGCCCGGGGGGCGTGCGCCGGTGGGCGTGCGTCGCGGGACCGGGGCCAGGGTCGGAACCGGGACCGGAACCGGGACCAGGGCCGGTCGAAACCGGGAGCAGAGCCGGTCGAAACCGGGAGCAGGGCCGGTCGGAACCGGGACCAGGGCCGGGGCCGGCCGAGGGGCAGGTGCCGCGTCGCCGCCGGCCGCGTCGCCGCCGGTCCGCGCCCCCGCCCTCACCTCACAGCGCGGCCCGGATCGCCCCGTCGATCTCCGGGAACGCGAAACGGAAGCCCGACGCCAGCAGCCGGGCCGGAAGCACCCGCGCGCTGCCCAGGACGTCGCCGGACATCTCGCCGAGCGCCGCGCGCAGCACCGGTGCCGGCACCGCGAAGGGGGCGGGGCGGTGCAGTACGCGCCCCATGGCCGCGGTGATCTCACGGTTCGTCAGCGGGTGCGGGGCGGTCAGGTTGAACGGGCCGGACAGGTCGTCGTGGTCCAGGAGGTGCCGGATCGCCGCCACCTCGTCGTGCAGCGCCACGAAGGACCAGTACTGGGACCCGTCGCCCAGCCGCCCGCCGAGCCCCACCCGGAAGAGCGGGAAGAGCCGGCCCCAGGCCCCGCCCTGCCGGGCCACGACCAGCCCCGTCCGGGCGAGGACCGTCCGCACGCCCGCGTGCCGGGCGGGGTCCGCGGCGGCCTCCCACTCCACGCACAGGGACGGCAGGAAGCCCTCTCCCGCGGGCGCGTCCTCGTCGACGGGCCGGTCGCCGGTCTCCCCGTAGAAGCCGATCGCGCTGCCGTTCAGGAAGACCCGCGGCGGCCGGTCCAGTGAAGCGACCGCCTCCGCGAGCGCCGTCGTGCCGTGCACCCGGCTGCTGCGGATACGGGTCTTGTACGCGTCGGTCCAGCGGCGGTCGCCCACCCCGGCCCCGGCCAGATTCACCACGGCGTCGCATCCGGCGAGCCCGGCCGCGTCCACACGCCCGGCCTCCGGGTCCCACCGGACCTCGTCCGCGCCCCGGGGCGCGTGTCGCACCAGGCGCACCACCTCGTGCCCGTCCGCGGCCAGCGACCGCACCAGCGCGCCGCCGACGAGACCGGACGCGCCGGCCACCGCGACGCGCGAACGCCGCCGGTCCACACGTTCCCGTCCCGCGTCCATCCGTTCCCGTCCCGCGTCCATGTGCCCCCCGTCCCTGCGTCCACCGTCCATGGGCCCATCCTGCCCCGCCGCCCCGGAAAGCGCTGGACCAGGCCGTACCCCCGCGCCGTAGGGTGACCGCCATGCCGGCTCCGCACATACGCCACGCCAGGTCCGACGACGAGCAGCCGCTGCGCCGGCTCGACCGCGAGACCTGGTCGTCCCTGCACGCCGTCTCGCCCCCGCCGGGACCGGACGACCCCTTCTTCCGGGAGCACGCGGGCCCCGCCGACCACCTGGTCGCCGAACTCGACGGCGCCGTCGTCGGCTACCTCCGCCTCGGCTTCCCGACAGGGCTGGCCTCCAACGCCCACGTACGCCAGATCCGCGGCCTGGCCGTCGCCGAGGCGGCCCGCGGCAACGGCGTGGGCCGCGCCCTGGTGCGGGCCGCCGTCGACGAGGCCCGCCGGCTGGGCGCCCGGCGCCTCACCCTGCGGGTGCTCGGCCACAACACCGCGGCCCGGGGGCTCTACGAGTCCGAGGGCTTCACCGTCGAGGGCGTACACCCGGAGGAGTTCCTCCTCGACGGCCGGTACGTCGACGACGTGCTGATGGGGCGGTCGTTCACCACCGGGGGCCCCACAGGGGGCGGCCCTACGACGTGACCGGCTCGCCCGTGTCCACCGCCTCCGTCGCGCCGGCCGCGCGCCGCGCCTCGGCGGCCACCTCGTCCGCCGTCAGCACGTAACCGGTCCCGGCGTCGGAGGTGGAGCGGGCGAAGACCACGCCGTACACCCGGCCGTCGGTGGTCAGCAGCGGACCGCCGGAGTTGCCGGGGCGGACGGTGGAACGTACGGAGTAGATCTCCCGGGTGACGTTCGCGTCGCTGTAGATGTTCTGCCCGGTCGCCCGCATCCGGTTCGCCACCGTCGCCGCCCGCAGATCGAGGGCGCCGTCCTGCGGATAGCCCGCGACCACCGCCGCGTCGCCGCGCTCCGCGTCGTCGTCGAACCGCAGGACGGGCGCGGACAGCCCGGGGACGTACAGCACGGCCACGTCCGTGCCCGGGTCGAACAGCACCACCCGCGCCTCGTACGACGGCCCCACCCCGCCGACCCGCACGGTCGGGTCGTCGATGCCGGCCACCACGTGGGCGTTGGTCATCACGCGCTCCGGCGCGTAGACGAACCCGCTGCCCTCCCGGCCCCGGCCGCCGGCGACGCCCTCGACCTTCACCGTGCTCAGCTTGGCCGCCTCGGTGGCCGCCGCCGTGACGCTGTCGCCGGAGGGCTCCGCGACCTCGGCGGTCGACTCGTTCTCGAAGGGGTTGAAGACCTGCGGGAAGCCCGCCTCGGTCAGCGCGTTCGTCGCCCCGGAGAACCACGCCGGCGTGGTGTCCGGCATCGCCCGCTGGACCGCGCCCAGCACCGTCGAGCCCCGGATCGCCGAAGTCAGCAGCGAGGAGGAGGACGCCGCCAGGACGCTCGCCGCCACCCACGCCACGATCAGCGCGGCCGCCGCGTTGGCCACCGCCCCGCCGGCTCCGTCGGCCACCCTGAGCGGCCCCGCGTCCAGCTCCCGGCGCAGCCGCAGCGCGGGCCGTCCCGCCAGCTCGTGGCCCACCACCGCCGGGAGCAGCACCGTGACCACGGCGGTCACCGTCGCCGCCGTCGAACCGGGCTCCACCAGATCCATCACCCACGGCAGGATCCACACGCCGATCACCGCGCCACCCACGAAGCCGGCCAGCGCGACACAGCCGGCCACCAGCCCGCGGCGGTAGCCGGACGCCGCGTAGGCCAGCGCCACCAGCACCAGCGAGATGTCGAGCAGGTCCACGCGAGCCGCCTTTCCACCGGGCCCCCTGAGGGCCCCGGGCCCCTCGGTACGTGCCGGACGGGTCCGGTGATCAGCCGGGGGCACGCGGCTGACCGGGAACCGGCCACCCGCGCGCGTCGGCCCGTGTGCGAGTGAGTGCCGTCGACCGGAAAACGTCCCGGACCGGGAGAATGGTTCCACCGGGTGGCACAGCACACGTCGCGGGCGGCCCCGGTCCGCCGGACAGTGGGACCATGCGTGTCTTGCGAGGACCGCGCGAGGCCCGGCAACGGCGTGCGGTCCGGATACCCGGCGCGGCCCCGGCGCTGCTCGGCTGTCTGCCCGGACTGGCCGCCGTCGCCGCGCTCGCCCTGTGCGCGAGCGGCGTCGAACGGGCGGCCGAGACGCACGCCCGCCCCGCCGCCGACCGGTACCACGCGCCCCGCCCGCCCATCGTGCCCCGGTCGGCCTGGCTGGGCGACGCCGCCCGCGAGCAGCCGCCCCCGCGCTACGACGACGAGGTCCTCGCCGTCTTCGTCCACCACACCGACACGCCGAACGGCTACGAGTGCGCCGAGGTGCCCGCCATCCTCCGCGGTGTCTACTCGGGGCAGACCGGGGCCCGGGACTGGGACGACATCGGCTACAACTTCGTCGTCGACCGCTGCGGCACCATCTACGAGGGCCGCGCCGGCGGCGTCACGCGCCCCGTCACCGGCGCCCACACCCAGGGCTTCAACCACCGCACCACCGGGATCGCCGCCCTCGGCACCTTCACCGCCGGCGTACCCGTGCCCGACGCGCTGACCGACGCGCTCGCCGCGCTCGCCGCCTGGAAACTCGGCCCCGCCGGCACCGACCCGCGCGCGAAGGTCCCCCTGGTCTCCAGCAACGGCCTCAGCCGGTACGCCGCCGGCGCCACCGCCACCCTGCCCGCCGTCGCGGGGCACGACGAGGGCTACCCGACCAGCTGCCCCGGCGCGGCCCTCACCGCCCGCCTCCCGGACGTCAGGGACCTGGCGGCACGGCTCCAGGGGCGGACGCCCGGCTGACCCACAGGGTCCCCACAGCACCCGCGCAGCCCGCTGAGATCCTGGCCCCGTACGGTCGCCCGTATGAGCCGACCGGAGGTGGGGACCATGACCAGCAACCGACACGGGACCGAGCGGACGGGCACCCGTGCCCGAGGCGTACGCGGCGTCGTACGCGCGCCCTGGACGGTGCTGTGCGCGGCCGCCGCCGTCCTGCTGGGGCCGGCCGCCGTCACCGCCTCCGCCCTGGACGAGGCCAACGCCGCGCCGCCGCACCACGCGGTCCGCGCCGAACCGGCCCTGGTCCTCCCGTCGGACACCGGCCGTCGCCGCACCGCGTGAGCGCGGTCGGGGCGCGTCAGTCCCGCCCGAACCGCTCCCACAGGCGCGGGAAGCGCTCGGCGAGGGCCCGGTCGTCCTCCAGGTCGACCGGGGTGCCCAGCGGTTCCGCGGGCGCGGGCGCGATCCCCAGGTCGGGGGCGACGGTCCCGGTGAGCTGCTCGTAGGCCTCGTCGGCCGCGTAGCCGAGCTCCTCGCCGTCGCCGTCCAGTTCCTCGTCGAAGTCGTCCAGCAGCTCGGCGAGCGCGTCGGGCTCGTGCACCGCGCCCTCGTACACCTCCCGGCCCTGGCCGATCAGCCAGCACCGGAAGTAGTCGAAGGCGTCGTCGCTCGCGCCGCCGAGCAGCACCCACGCCGCGCCCCAGAGGTCCCAGGTGCAGGCGCGGTTGTACCGGGCCTCGAAATGGCGGGCGAAGTCGAGCACCAGGTCCGGGTCCATCCCGAGGAGCCGCTCCACGAGCAGGTCGGCCTGGTCCTCGGGATCGCCGTCGGCGCCCTGCCGGGCGGTGTCGACCAGCTCCCAGAACTCCGTCTCGTCCATCACGCGTCCAGCATCGGCCCTGAAGGGGTGGGACGCATGTGGAGTGCGGCGGACCGTCGTGTCCCGGCCGGGTCCGCGTCGGCGTACAGCCCGGCCAGCCGTCGCGCGTCCCGGGCGAAGCGGTCCCGCAGCGTCGCCGGTGCCAGCACCTCGGCCTCCGGTCCGAGCCCCGTCAGCTGGGTGTGCGCGACCTCCTCGGACTCCACGGGCAGCGTCACCGTCACCCGGCCGTCCGCGTCCGGCGCGTCCGCCGCCGCCAGCGCCTCCCGGGCGATGGGCGCGTCGACGGCGTACGGCAGTGCGCGCGCCCCCGCCGGCGACAGCCGCACCACGACCTCCGCCCGCAGGATCGACCGCGCGAACTGCTCGGCCCGCTCCGCCCAGAACGCGGGCAGGTCGAAACCGTCGTCCCGCGCGAAGCGCTCCTCGCCCGGTTCCACCGCCGTGAACCGGTCGATGCGGTACACGCGGAAGGCGCCGCCGCCCTCGGCCCGCGCCACCCGCGCGCACAGGTACCAGACGCCCGCCTTCAGCACGAGTCCGTACGGATCCAGCTCCCGTACGACCTCCTCCCGCCCGCGCCGGTAGCGCGCGGTGACACACCGGTCGTCCCAGACGGCGTCCGCCACCGTCGGCAGCAGCTCGGGCGTCGCCGGCTCCCGGAACCAGTTCGGCGCGTCCAGGTGGAAGCGCTGCGCCGCCGTGCGGGAGGCGTCCCGCAGCGAGGGGAGCAGGGCGGCCGACACCTTCAGACGGGCCGCCGACGCCGCGTCCTCCAGCCCCATCTCGCGCAGCGCGCCCGGCACCCCGGACAGGAACAGCGCCTCGGCCTCACCGCGGGCCAGCCCGGTCAGGCGGGTGCGGTATCCGCCGACCAGCCGGTAACCGCCGGCCCGGCCCCGCTCCGCGTACACCGGCACCCCCGCCTCCGACAGCGCCTGCGCGTCCCGCGTGACCGTGCGCTCCGAGACCTCCAGCTCCCGGGCCAGCTCCGCGGCGGTCATGGCCGGGCGGGACTGGAGGAGCAGCACCATCTTGATGAGGCGGGCAGCGCGCATCCGCCCATCATGCAGGAGGCCCCCGCCGCGGCGGGGGCCTCCTCTCGGCTCGTGCCCGTCGCCTACAGGCCGTAGCGCTCGCGCGCCTCCTTCACGGACGCCGCCTTGACCTCGCCGCGCCCGGCGAGCTGGGCCAGGGCCGCGACCACGATGGACTCGGCGTCGACACCGAAGTGGCGGCGGGCGGCCTCACGGGTGTCCGACAGGCCGAAGCCGTCGGCGCCCAGCGAGGACCAGTCCTGCCCGACCCACTGCGCGATCTGGTCCGGGACCTGGCGCATGTAGTCGGAGACCGCGAGGACCGGGCCCTCGGCGCCCTGGAGCGCCTGGCGGACGTACGGCACCCGCTCCTCGCCGCGCAGCAGCGCCGCGTCGGCGTCCAGCGCGTCCCGGCGCAGCTCCGTCCAGGAGGTCGCGGACCACACGTCGGCGGCCACGCCCCACTCCTCGGCGAGCAGCTTCTGCGCCTTGAGCGCCCAGTGGATCGCCGTGCCGGAGCCCAGCAGCTGGATGCGCGGGGCGTTCGCGGCCGGGGTCAGGCCCGCCGACTCCGCCGTGTTGAAGCGGTACAGGCCCTTGACGATGCCCTCGTCGACGCCGGGTGCGGACGGCTTGGCCGGCTGCGGCATGGGCTCGTTGTAGACGGTCAGGTAGTAGAAGACGTCCTGGTCCTCGCCCGGGGCCGCCTCGCCGTACATCCGGCGCAGGCCGTCCTTGACGATCGCCGCGACCTCGTAGGCGAAGGC
The DNA here is from genome assembly GCF_053613315.1 of Streptomyces sp. JK94. NCBI lineage: Bacteria > Bacillati > Actinomycetota > Actinomycetes > Kitasatosporales > Streptomycetaceae > Streptomyces > Streptomyces sp. JK94. The sequence continues at coordinate 383,854 of NZ_JBSICH010000001.1, forward strand.
CGGGTCGTACGTCAGCGCGGCCGGGTTGGTCGCCGCGATGGCGGGGGAGTGGCCGTCCGCGTGCTGGAGGCCCTCACCGGTCAGCGTGGTCCGGCCGGCGGTGGCGCCGACCAGGAAGCCGCGGCCGAGCTGGTCGCCCAGCTGCCACATCTGGTCGGCCGTGCGCTGCCAGCCGAACATCGAGTAGAAGATGTAGAACGGGATCATCGTCTCGCCGTGCGTCGCGTACGACGTCGAGGCGGCGATGAAGTCGGCCATCGAACCGGCCTCGGTGATCCCCTCGTTGAGGATCTGGCCGTTCTCGGCCTCCTTGTAGTACATCAGCTGGTCGCGGTCGACCGGCTCGTACGTCTGGCCCTTGGGCGAGTAGATGCCCAGGGACGGGAAGAGGCTCTCCATGCCGAAGGTGCGCGCCTCGTCGGGGACGATCGGCACCCAGCGCTTGCCGGTCTCCTTGTCGCGGACCAGGTCCTTGACCAGGCGGACGAAAGCCATGGTGGTGGCCACGTTCTGCGTGCCGGAGCCCTTGTCGAAGGACGCGAACGCCTTCTCGGCGGGCGCGGGCAGCGGCGCGACCGGGTGGACGCGGCGGGCCGGGGCCGGACCGCCGAGGGCGGCGCGGCGCTCCTGGAGGTAGCGGACCTCGGGGGAGTCGGCGCCCGGGTGGCCGTAGGGGACCACGCCGTCGACGAAGTCGCTGTCCTTGATCGGCAGGCCGAGCAGGTCGCGCATGTCCTTGAACTCGTCCACCGAGAGCTTCTTCATCTGGTGGTTGGCGTTCTTGGAGGCGAAACCGGTGCCGAGGGTGTGGCCCTTGACGGTCTGGGCCAGGATCACGGTCGGCGCGCCCTTGTGGGCGAGCGCGGCGCGGTAGGCGGCGTAGACCTTGCGGGACTCGTGGCCGCCGCGTGAGCGGTGGAAGCACTCGAGGATCTTGTCGTCGCTCAGCAGCTTCGCCATCTCGACGAGCGCCGGGTCCTTGCCGAAGAAGTCCTCGCGGATGTAGGCGGCGTCGCGCGTCTGGTACGTCTGCACCTGCGCGTCCGGTACCTCGCGCAGGCGGCGTACGAGCGCGCCGGTGGTGTCGAGCTGGAACAGCTCGTCCCACGCCGTGCCCCACAGCGACTTGACGACGTTCCAGCCGGCGCCGCGGAACTGGGCCTCCAGCTCCTGCACGATCTTGAAGTTGGCGCGGACCGGACCGTCCAGGCGCTGCAGGTTGCAGTTGATGACGAAGGTCAGGTTGTCCAGGCCCTCGCGGGAGGCGAGGGTGAGCGCGGTGGTGGACTCCGGCTCGTCCATCTCGCCGTCGCCGAGGAACGCCCACACGTGGGAGCCGGTGAGGTCCTTGATGCCGCGGCTGGTCAGGTAGCGGTTGAAGCGCGCCTGGTAGATCGCGGAGATCGGGCCGAGGCCCATCGACACCGTCGGGAACTCCCACAGCCAGGGCAGCCGGCGCGGGTGCGGATAGGACGGCAGTCCCTTGCCGGCGGCCTCGCGGCGGAAGTTGTCGAGGTGCTCCTCGCTCAGCCGGCCGTCGAGGAAGGCGCGGGCGTAGATGCCCGGGGAGGCGTGGCCCTGGACGTAGAGCTGGTCGCCGGACCCGTCACCCTCCTTGCCCTTGAAGAAGTGGTTGAAGCCGGTCTCGTACAGCCAGGCCGCGGAGGCGAAGGTGGCGATGTGCCCGCCGACGCCGTACTTGCTGCCGCGGGTCACCATCGCCGCCGCGTTCCAGCGGTTCCAGGCGGTGATCCGCTGCTCCATCGCCTCGTCGCCGTCCACGGCGGGCTCGGCGGGGGTGGGGATGGTGTTGACGTAGTCCGTCTCGAGGAGCTTCGGCAGCGCGAGGCCGGCGCCCTCGGCGCGCTCCAGCGTGCGGCGCATCAGGTACGCGGCACGGTGCGGCCCGGCCGCCTTGGTGACGGCGTCCAGGGAGGCCTGCCATTCGGCGGTCTCCTCCGGGTCGCGGTCCGGGAGCTGGTCGAGCTCGCTCGGCTGGATGGCTTCGGGGTCGGTCATGTCGCCGCCTTCCTCAGTCGAAGGGGGTTCCCTCATCGTCAAGGGTTCGGGGTTGCCCTAGGTCTTTGGCAGGACAGGGCTGGGGCTTGGGTGGAAGCCCGTCCGTGACTGTAACTCCCTGATCGATGATCGATCAAAGGGTTGAGGGGCAAAAACTCTTGATCACGAGAAAGTCGGCACGCGGTGCCTCCGGCGGTGGCACGGAGTGACCTGGAAATCAGCGGTTTGTGCAGGTGAGCGCGGTGCAGCTCGGGTGGTTCGCCTTGGTTCACCTGGTTCGGCGGCGGCCGGGCGGGGGAGCTACGCGCGGGGCGCGCAGCCCAGGACGTGGGCCTTGACGATCTCGGGGATGCGGGGATCGCGGCGCCGGAAGGCCGCCACCAGTTCCTCGTGCTCCTCCGCGTACGACTGCTGCACCGTGCCCAGCCACCGTATCGACAGCGCCGTGAACACCTCGATGCCCAGACCCTCCCAGGTGTGCAGCAGCACCGAGTTGCCGGCCGCCCGCACCAGTTCCCGGTGGAAGCCCACGGTGTGCCGCACCTGGGCGGTGCCGTCGGCGGCCCGGTCGGCCTCGTAGAGCGCGGCGACGTGCGGCTCCAGGGCCGAGCAGTCCCCGGCGAGGCGGTCCGCCGCCAGTTCCGCGGCGATCGCCTCCAGGCCGGCCCGCACCGGATAGCTCTCCTCCAGGTCGGCCGCCGTCAGGTTGCGCACCCGCACGCCCTTGTTCGGCGCCGACTCGATCAGCCGCAGCGACTCCAGCTCCCGCAGGGCCTCCCGCACCGGCGTCTGGCTGACCTCCAGCTCGGTGGCGATCCTGCGCTCCACGATCCGCTCGCCCGGCTGCCAGCGTCCGCTGATGATCCCTTCCAGGATGTGCTCGCGGATCTGTTCGCGCAGCGAGTGGACGACGGGCGCGGTCATGAGAGCTCCTTCGGGAGGGTCCCCTTCGGACCCCTGGGGCGTTCGACGCTTAGACAATACGGCCGGGGCCGCGGGCGGGAAGGGCGCACGGGGGCGCTTTCACGCAGGTGAGACGAGGCTTACACGACGCGCACGGCCGCACACGACGGTGCCCCCGCCCGGAGGGTTCCGGGCGGGGGCACCGTACAGGTCCGAGGCAGCGGATTACAGGCCGAGCTCGACCTCGAACTCGCCCGCCTCCAGGATCGCCTTGACCGCCGTCAGGTAGCGGGCGGCGTCGGCGCCGTCCACCAGACGGTGGTCGTAGGACAGGGTCAGGTACGTCATGTCGCGGACGCCGATGACCGGGCCGTCCTCCGTCTCGATGACGGCCGGACGCTTGACCGTGGCACCGATGCCGAGGATGGCGACCTGGCCCGGCGGCACGATGATCGTGTCGAACAGCGCGCCGCGCGAACCGGTGTTGCTGATGGTGAAGGTCGCGCCGGCCAGCTCGTCCGGGCTGATCTTGCCGGCCCGCACCTTGCCGGCCAGGTCGGCGGTCGCCTTGGCGATGCCGGCCAGGTTGAGGTCACCGGCGTTCTTGATGACCGGGGTCATCAGGCCCTTCTCGGAGTCCACCGCGATACCGACGTTCTCGGTGTCGAAGTAGGTGATGGTCCCCTCGGCCTCGTTGATCTTGGCGTTGATCGGCGCGTGCGCCTTCAGCGCCTGGGCCGCGGCCTTGACGAAGAACGGCATCGGCGAGAGCTTGACGCCCTCCCGGGCCGCGAACGCGTCCTTGGCACGGGCGCGCAGCTTCATCAGACGCGTGACGTCGACCTCGACGACCGACGACAGCTGGGCCTGCTCGTGCAGGGCCTTGACCATGTTGTCGCCGATGACCTTGCGGATGCGCGGCATCTTGACGGTCTGGCCGCGCAGCGGGGAGGCCTCCAGGGCGGGGGCCTTCTTCGCGGCGGGCGCGGCGGCAGCGGCGGCCGGAGCCGGAGCCGGAGCGGCGGCCTTCGCGGCTTCGGCGGCGGCGATGACGTCCTGCTTGCGGATACGGCCGCCGACGCCGGTGCCCTTGACGGAGGACAGGTCGACGCTGTTCTCCGTGGCGAGCTTGCGCACCAGCGGGGTGACGTAGGCGCCGTCGTCCGCCGGCTGGGCGGCGGCGGGAGCGGCGGCCGGGGCCGGCGCGGGCGCCGGGGCGGCCGGAGCCGGGTCGGGCGCCGGAGCGGTCTGCTGCTGCGGCGCCGGGGCCGAGGGGGCCTGCGGAGCCGGAGCGGCCGGGGCCTGCTGGGCCGGGGCGGCCTGCTGCGGCGCCGGGGCCCGGTCGGGCTCGGGCTGCGCGGGCTCGGGCTGCGCGGGGGCGGCCGGGGCCTGCTGGGCCGGGGCGGCGGCGGGAGCCGCGCCCGCCTCGCCGATGACGGCGAGCTTGGCGCCGACCTCGGCGGTCTCGTCCTCGCCGACCACGATCTCCAGCAGGGTGCCGGAGGCGGGGGCGGGGATCTCGGTGTCGACCTTGTCGGTGGACACCTCCAGCAGCGGCTCGTCGGCCTCGACGCTGTCGCCGACCGACTTCAGCCAGCGGGTGACGGTGCCCTCGGTGACGGACTCGCCGAGCGCGGGCAGGACCACGTCCGTGCCCTCGGCGGCGCCGCCGCCCTGACCGGCGGAGGCCTCGGCGGAGGGAGCGGGCGCCGGGGCGGCCTGCTCGGTGGAGGGGGCGGCCGGGGCGGGCTCGGGGGCCGGCTCGGCGACCTGCTCGGCCTGCGGGGCCTGCTCGGCGGCCGGGGCCTGCTCGGCCGCGGGGGCGCCGGAGCCGTCGTCGATCAGCGCCAGCTCGGCGCCGACCTCGACGGTCTCGTCCTCGGCGACCTTGATGGAGGACAGCACGCCGGAGGCGGGGGCGGGAATCTCGGTGTCGACCTTGTCGGTCGAGACCTCGAGCAACGGCTCGTCGGCCTCGACGCGCTCACCCTCGGCCTTCAGCCAACGGGTGACGGTGCCCTCGGTGACGCTCTCGCCGAGCGCCGGCAGGGTTACGGAAACCGCCATGGTTTCGGTTGCTCCTTACGAAAAGTGCGGAAGTCTGTGTCGTCGCGCCCCGTGACCGAGGGAGGTCAGTCGTGGGAGTGCAGGGGCTTGCCGGCCAGCGCCAGGTGGGCCTCGCCGAGCGCCTCGTTCTGCGTCGGGTGGGCATGGACGAGCTGGGCCACCTCGGCCGGCAGCGCCTCCCAGTTGTAGATCAGCTGGGCCTCGCCGACCTGCTCGCCCATGCGGTCGCCGACCATGTGGACGCCGACCACGGCACCGTCCTTGACCTGGACGAGCTTGATCTCGCCCGCGGTCTTCAGGATCTTGCTCTTGCCGTTGCCCGCCAGGTTGTACTTCAGGGCGACGACCTTGTCCGCGCCGTAGATCTCCTTGGCCTTGGCCTCGGTGATGCCCACGGAGGCGACCTCCGGGTGGCAGTACGTCACCCGCGGCACGCCGTCGTAGTCGACCGGGACGGTCTTCAGACCGGCGAGCCGCTCCGCCACCAGCATGCCCTCGGCGAAGCCGACGTGCGCGAGCTGGAGGGTCGGGACGAGGTCGCCGACGGCCGAGACGGTCGGGAGGTTGGTCCGCATGTACTCGTCGACGAGGACGTAGCCGCGGTCCATCGCGACCCCGGCCTCCTCGTAGCCCAGGCCCTGCGAGACCGGGCCGCGGCCGATGGCGACGAGGAGGACCTCGGCCTCGAACTCCTTGCCGTCGGCGAGGGTGACCTTGACGCCGTCCTGGGTGTACTCGGCCTTCTCGAAGAAGGTGCCCAGGTTGAACTTGATGCCCCGCTTGCGGAAGGCGCGCTCCAGCAGCTTGGAGCTGTTCTCGTCCTCGACCGGCACGAGGTGCTTGAGGCCCTCGACGATCGTGACGTCGGTGCCGAAGGACTTCCACGCGGAGGCGAACTCGACGCCGATGACGCCGCCGCCCAGGACGATCGCGGACTTCGGCACGCGGTCCAGCTTGAGGGCGTGGTCGGAGGAGATGATCCGGTCGCCGTCGATCTCCAGGCCCGGCAGCGACTTCGGCACGGAGCCGGTCGCCAGCAGGACGTGGCGCCCCTGGACACGCCGGCCGTTCACATCGACGGAGGTCGGCGAGGACAGCCGCCCCTCACCCTCGATGTAGGTCACCTTGCGCGAGGCGATCAGACCCTGCAGGCCCTTGTACAGGCCCGCGATCACGTCGTCCTTGTACTTGTGGACGGCCGCCATGTCGATGCCCTCGAAGGTGGCCTTCACACCGAACTGCTCGCTCTCGCGGGCCTGGTCGGCGATCTCACCCGCGTGCAGCAGGGCCTTGGTGGGGATGCATCCGTTGTGCAGGCAGGTACCGCCGACCTTGCCCTTCTCGATCAGGGCGACGTCCAGGCCCAGCTGCGCCCCGCGCAGCGCCGCGGCGTAACCACCGCTGCCACCGCCGAGGATCACTAGGTCGAAAACGGTGCTGGCGTCGTTCGCCACGTCACGTCCTCCATGCATGTGCGCCACGCCGGTCTCCAGTGACCGGTCGGCGGCTGGTGTCCGGCCGCTCATTGTTCTCGGCCCTTAGGTGGGGCCCTGTCCTGCCGAGCCCCATCTTCGCACTTGTGGGGGACCGACGAGACGTGGGGCCGGTGTGTGAGACGTCCCACGTTCCCCGGGCGAGGGCGGTGGGACGGCCCCGTGGGGGCGCGGGGTTCTTCCGGCCCGCGGCACCGCCGCGCCGGGGGGACGGGCCGCGACCGCCCGTCCCCCCGCACCCCCGGATGTCCGGGCGTCCTAGCCGAGGTCGCCCGCGGCCGCCAGTTCGGCGACCCGCACCAGCGTCCGCACCGCGGTCCCGGTGCCGCCCTTGGGCGTGTAGCCGAAGGGCCCGCCATCGTTGAAGGCCGGACCCGCGATGTCCAGGTGCGCCCAGGTGACGCCCTCGCCGACGAACTCGCGCAGGAACAGGCCGGCCACCAGACCGCCGCCCATCCGCTCGCCCATGTTGGCGATGTCCGCGGTCGCCGAGTCCATGCCCTTGCGCAGGTGCTCCGGCAGCGGCATCGGCCAGGCCGGCTCGCCGACCTCCTCCGCGGCCTCGTGTACCGCCGCGCGGAACGCGTCGTCGTTCGCCATGATCCCGTACGTTCGGTTGCCCAGCGCCAGCATCATCGCGCCGGTCAGCGTCGCCACGTCGATGATCGCGTCCGGCTTCTCCTGCGAGGCCGCCCACAGCGCGTCGGCGAGCACGAGCCGGCCCTCGGCGTCGGTGTTGAGCACCTCCACCGTCTTGCCGCTGTACATGCGCAGCACGTCACCCGGGCGGGTGGCGGAGCCGGACGGCATGTTCTCGGCCAGCGCCAGCCAGCCGGTCACGTTGACCTCCAGGCCGAGGCGCGCGGCGGCGACGACCGCGGCGAACACGGCGGCGGCGCCGGCCATGTCGCACTTCATCGTCTCGTTGTGCCCGGCCGGCTTCAGGGAGATGCCGCCCGAGTCGTAGGTGATGCCCTTGCCGACGAAGGCGAGCGTCTTCTTCGCCTTGGAGGAGGTGTACGACAGCTTCACCAGGCGCGGGCCCGCCGCCGACCCGGCGCCGACGCCGAGGATGCCGCCGTAGCCGCCCTTGGTCAGGGCCTTCTCGTCGAGCACCTGCACCTTGATGCCGTGCTCCTTGGCCGCCGCCTGCGCGACCGCCGCGAACGCCTCGGGGTCGAGGTCGTTCGGCGGGGTGTTGACCAGGTCGCGGGCGCGGTTCAGCTCCTCGGCGACGGCCGCGGCACGCTCGACCGCCGCCTTGCGGGCCTTGTCGCGGGGCTTGCCGCCGAGCAGCACGGCCTCGGCCAGCGGGGCCTTGCCGTCCTTGGCCCCGGCGTCCTTGCCGGTCTCCTTGTAGGCGTCGAAGGAGTACGCGCCGAGCAGCACGCCCTCACCGACGGCACCGGCGTCGGCGGCCCCGGTGAGCGGGAGGGCGAAGGCGGCCTTCTTGGCGCCGGCGAGCGCGCGGGCGGCCACGCCGGCGGCCCGGCGCAGCGCCTCGGCGTCGAAAGCGGCGTTCTTCCCGGGCTCGGCGCCCAGGCCCACCGCCACCACGACGGGTGCCTTGAAGCCGGCCGGCGCGGGCAGCTTCGTCACCTCGCCCTCGGCGCCGGAGGCACCGAGGGTCTCCAGGACACCGGCGAGGCGGCCGTCGTACGCCTTGTCCACGGCTTCGGCACCCGGTGCGACGACCAGGTCCCCGGACCTGGATGCCGCGCCCTTGGCGACACCGATCACGATCGCGTCGGCCCGCAGGCCGGGCGCCGCGGCGGTGGAGAGAGTGAGAGCAGTCACGGTGGTGGATTCTCGCTTCCGTATGAAGTCCTGTACGGCCGAATGCGGGTGGGTCGACCGGGCCCGACAACCGACCCTAGATCCCTCCTGCGTCGCGGTCTCCGCCCGGGCGGGCGAACACCCGGCACGAGCCTACGCTCGCGCCCGCCTCCGCTTCCTCCCGCGGGGCCGCGGGTTCCCGCGCGGCTCGAGGGATGGGAGATCATTCCTGGGGTACGCCACCGCGCCCCCCTACCCTGGAGCACGCCCCGTGAGACGCCGTCCGGTCCTGTCGACAGCCCTCCTCCTGCTCCTCGCGGGGTGCGCCCCGTCCCCCGACGGCCGGCCGGAGGCCGGCGACCACTGGCGGCCCCGGCCCGGCACGGCCTGGCAGTGGCAGCTCAGCGGCAGGCTCGACACGTCCGTCGACGTACCGGTCTACGACATCGACGGCTTCGACCACACCGGGGCCACCGTGGCCGCTCTGCACGAGGACGGGCGCAAGGTCGTCTGCTACCTGTCCACCGGCGCCTGGGAGGACTTCCGCCCCGACGCGGACGAGTTCCCGGAGTCGGTGCTGGGCGAGGGCAACGGCTGGGAGGGCGAGCGCTGGCTGGACATCCGTGCGACGGACGTCCTGGAGCCGCTGATGGCCGAGCGCGTCGAGATGTGCCGCGAGAAGGGCTTCGACGCGGTCGAGCCGGACAACATGGACGGCTACCGGAACCGGACCGGCTTCCCGCTCACCGCCGGTGACCAGCTCCGCTACAACCGGCTCATAGCGAAGCTCGCCCACGACCGGGGCATGGCCGTCGGCCTGAAGAACGACCTGGACCAGATCCCGGAACTGGTCGACGACTTCGACTTCGCGGTCAACGAGCAGTGCGCCCAGTACGGCGAGTGCGGTGACAACCGGCCGTTCGTCGACGCGGACAAGGCGGTCTTCCACGTCGAGTACGAACTGCCCACCGCACGCTTCTGCGCCGAGTCCCGTGAGCTGCGACTGAGTTCGATGCTGAAGAAGTACGAGCTGGGGGCGTGGCGGGAGGCCTGCTGAGGCGCTCCTCCGCGTCGGTTCTCAGCCGAGGGCCAGGACCACCAGCGACACCGTGGCCGCCGTCTCCGCGACCCCGCCGAAGACGTCACCGGTGACGCCGCCGAACCGGCGGACGCAGTGCCGCAGCAGCGCTTCGGCGACGGCGACGGCGCCCAGTACGGCGAGCGCCGTACGGACCGCCTCGTACGGCCCGCCGAACGCGCCCGCCGCCGCACCGGCCGCCGTGACGACGGCGGTGACCGCCAGCGCGCCTCCCGCCGGCACCACCCCGGCGACCGCCGCGCCGAGCCCCTCCGGGCGGGCGGCGGGCACCCCGGCCCGGGCGGCGAGCGTCAGCGCCAGCCGGGCGGCGGTCGCCGAGACCACGGCGGCGAGCGCGCCCTGGGCCCAGGAACCGTCGTAGGCCTGTGCGAGCGCGGCCACCTGGGCGAACAGGACGAACACGAGGGCCAGCACGCCGAACGGCCCGATGTCCGACTGCTTCATGATCCGCAACGCGTCCTCGGCGGGTTTCCCGCTGCCCAGGCCGTCCGCGGTGTCGGCCAGCCCGTCCAGGTGCAGCCCGCGCGTGAGCACCGCGGGTACGGCGGCCGTGGCGACCGCGGCGAGCAGGCTCCCCGCGCCCAGGAACAGCAGCAGCAGCCCGGCGGCAGCGGCGGCGGCGCCGACGGCCAGCCCGGCCAGCGGCGCGCACAGCATGCCGCCGCGTGCGGCCTCGCGGTCCCAGCGGGTCACCTCGACCGGGAACACGGTGAGCGTTCCGAACGCGAAGCGGAGGCCGTCGGGGGAGGGCGTCGTCCTGGGCACCGGCGCAGACTACCCGGCGGTCCCCGGGGCACCGGCGCCCCCCGGGGATAAAGTGCGCATATGGGAGAGTGGTGGCAGCGCGACATCATGGAACCGGGCAAGCTGCCGCTGCTCCTCGCCCTGGGCGCCTTCGTCCTGACCTTCGTGATCACCCGGGTCGTCACCCGTCTCATCCGGGCCGGCCGGGGCCCCTTCGGCAACGTCGAGACGGGTGGGGTGCACATCCACCACGTCGTCCCGGGAATCGTCCTCACCGTCGTCGGCGGCTTCGGCGCGGTCGCGGGGGGCCGGCACGGCTTCGGGTCCGCGGCGGCGGCGGTGGTCTTCGGCGTCGGGGCGGGCCTCGTCCTGGACGAGTTCGCGCTGATCCTGCACCTCGACGACGTCTACTGGACCGAGGCGGGCCGCAAGAGCGTGGAGGTGGTGGTGGTCACCGCGGCCCTGGTCGGCCTGATGCTCGCCGGCTTCGCGCCGTTCGGCGTCGACGACCTGTCCCCGGACGAGCGGCAGGACCGGGCCGGCGTCGCCGCGACCGTCGCCGGGAACTTCCTCTTCTCCCTCCTCGCCCTGGCCAAGGGCAAGGGGCGCCTCGCGATCTTCGGCCTGGTCGTCCCCGTCGTCGCCCTGGTCGGCGCGGTCCGCCTGGCCCGCCCCGGCTCCCCGTGGGCCCGCCGCTTCTACGGCCGCCGCCCGCGGGCCCGCGCGAAGTCCCGGCTGCGCGCGTACCGCCACGACCGCCGCTGGTCCGGCCCGAGCCGCGCCGTCCAGGACTGGATCGGCGGCCGCCCGGAACCGGGCCCGGACCGCCGGTGACATGGGTGCCCCCGGCGGACGGACGGGCGGCGGTGTCCGAGGGGCGCGCGGGTGCGGGGCGTTGACGCGCCGACCGCGGCGGGCAGCCGACGGCGAGGAGGGCGTGATGGCGGCGGGCGGCCGGGCAGGCTCCCCCTGCCGCCTGCCGCCTGCCGCCTGCCGCCTGCCGCCTGCCGCCTGCCGCCTGCCGCCTGCCGCCTGCCGCCTGCCGCCTGCCGCCTGCCGCCATCAGGCCTGCCGCCTGCCGCCTGCCGCCATCAGGCCTGCCGCCCGAGCGGGTGCCGCCCGAGTGGGGGCCGCGCGAGCGGGTGCCGCCCGAGTGGGGGCCGCGCGGGCGGGGACGTGCGTCAGGCCTCCTCGGCGGTCTCCTCGGCGGTCTCCTCCGCGGCCTCGTCGGCGGGGTCCGCGTCCTCCGACGCCTTCGGGTGCTCCGGCAGTTCCGCCGCCAGTGCGGCCGCGGCCTGCACCAGGGGGAGCGCCAGCAGGCCGCCCGCGCCCTCGCCGACGGTCACGCCGTGGGACAGCAGCGGCTCCAGGGCCATGCGGTCCAGTGCCTTGGCCTGGCCGGGCTCCCCGCTGACGTGCGCGGCCAGCCACCAGTCCGGTGCCCGGAAGGCGACCCGCTGCCCGACCAGCGCGCACGCGGCCGTCACGACGCCGTCCAGGATCACCGGCATCTTGCGCACCGCGCTCTGCAGCAGGAAGCCCGTCATCGCGGCGAGGTCGGCGCCGCCCACCGTCGCGAGCAGCTGCAGCTGGTCCCCGAGCACCGGCCGGGCGCGGCGCAGCGCGTCGCGGATCGCCGCGCACTTGCGCATCCAGGCCAGGTCGTCGATGGCCAGCCCGCCCCGCCCGGTGACGACCGACGCGTCGGTCCCGCACAGCGCCGCGACCAGCACCCCCGCCGCCGTCGTCCCGCCCACGCTCACATCGCCGAGCACCACGAGATCCGTGCCGGAGTCGGCCTCCTCGTCGGCCACCGCCATCCCGGCCCGGAAGGCGGCCTCCGCCTCCTGCGGGGTCAGCGCGTCCTCGACGTCGATGCGCCCGCCGCCGCGCCGTACCCGGTGCCGCACGACCTCGGCCGGCAGCGTCTGCGGGTCGCAGTCCAGCGCCATGTCGACGACCCGCACCGGCACACCGAGCCGCCGGGCGAGCACGGACACGGGCCGGCCGCCCTCCAGCACCTCGCGCACCAGCTCGCCCGCACTGCCCGCGGGCCGCGCCGAGACGCCCAGCTCGGCGACCTTGTGGTCACCGGCGAAGAGCACCACCCGAGGCCGGTCGACCGGCCGCACCGGTACGGCGGACTGCGCCGTGGCCAGCCACTCGCCCAGCTCGTCCAGGCGGCCCAGCGACCCGGGCGGGACGACCTGACGCTCCCGGCGCGCCTCGGCGTCGCGGCGCACCCCGCCGTCGGGGCGCTCGATCAGATCGGTGAAGTCGTCGAGATTCAGCGAGCTCATTCGCCGAACAGTACCGGCCCCGGTCGAACAGGACGGCGGGCCCGCCCGCACCGCGCCCGGGCGGCGTCGTTGCACCCCGCAGCCCGATCACCTACGTAACGTTTTGCGCGGATTGTCGTACGTCCCCCTCTCGCGTCGGGAGCCGCCCATGTCCGCACCCCCCGCCCCCTCGGCGCCGCCTCCCCTGCCCCCGGTGCCGCCCGTGCCGCGGTACGGGCCGCACCGCGCGGACTGCCCCTGGTGCGGCTCGCGGCGGCTGCGCACCCGCACGCGCGGCGAGGAAGCCCGGCGGGCCGCACCCGACCGGCCCGTCCTCGACCGGTGCCGGGACTGCCGGCACGCCTTCCACAACCCCTCGCTCGCGGCCGGCCGCCCCGACCATCCGCTGGTCCGGGCCGGCGTGCGGCTGAGACACGGCCTGGCCGCCCGGGCGCTGTTCCGCCGCTGCCCCGAGCCGGAGAGCTGGCTCGACGTGGGCACCGGCGACGCCGACTTCCCCCGCACCGCGCGCGCCCACTTCCCGTACACCTCCTTCGACGGCCTGGACCCCACCCACCGCGTCCTGCGCGCCCGCGCGGTGGAGCGCGTCGAGGAGGCGTTCGTCGGCCGTCTGACGGACCCGCACATCGCGGCCCGCCTCCGGGCCCGCTACGACGTGGTGAGCCTCTTCCAGCACCTGGAGCGCGTCCCCGACCCCCGCGCCGAACTGCGTGCCGCCCTCCACGTGCTCCGCCCCGGCGGCCACCTGCTCGTCGACGTGGCGGACCCGCGCCGCCTGTTCGTCCTCCCGGGCGGCGCCCCGCACCCGGCGGGCCTGCGCGCCGAACTGGCGGGCCAGGGCTGCACGGTGCTCACCGGCCCCCGGACGCACCGGCTCATCGCGCGCAAGGACGCCTCAGCCCCGTAGCACCAGCGCCTGGCCCGCCACCACCAGCAGCACCTGCTCGCACTCGGCCGCGAACGCCGCGTTCAGGCGTCCGAGTTCGTCCCGGTAACGGCGTCCCGACGCGGTGGCCGGGACGATGCCCGAGCCCACCTCGTTCGACACCGCGACCACCGTGCGCCGGGTGGCGCGGACCGCCTCCGTCAGCTCTCGCACCCGGTCCCCGAGGGCCCGTTCGCCGCCGCCGGCCCACTCCGCGTCGTCCCACGCCCCGACCGAGTCCATCGCGTCGGTCAGCCACAGGGACAGGCAGTCGACGAGCAGCGCCGGGCCGTCGTCCTTCAGCAACGGCACCAGGTCGCACGTCTCGGCGGTGCGCCACGCCCCCGGCCGCCGCTCGCGGTGCGCGTGGACCCGCGCCGCCCACTCGGTGTCGCCGCTACGGGAACCCCCGGTCGCGACGTAGAGCACGTCGGGGAAGGCCTCCAGGCGCCGCTCGGCCTCCACCGACTTCCCCGACCGGGCGCCGCCCAGGACGAGGGTGCGCCGCGGTACGTCGGGTACGTCCTCGTAGGCGCCCACCGCCAGCGTCGTCCCGTCCGGCACGGCACGCGCCCCGGCCGCCGCCAGCCGCCGGGCCAGCTCCCGGCCCGGCGGCACGCCGTGGTCCAGGTGGACGGCGACCACGTCCGTCGTCGGCCCCGCGGCGCCCACCGCCCGCAGGCGTGCCAGCGCGTCCGGCCGCCCCACGACGTCCGCGAGGACCATGTCGTACGACTCGGCGCTCTCCTCCAGGCCGGCCGGCGCGCCGCCCGGCGGCAGGTACAGCAGCCGCTGCCCGTCCGGGCCGGTCACGGCGTACCCGGTGCCCGGCGCGTCCAGTGCCACCGCCCGCACCCGGTGCCCGGTCAGCAGCGCCAGCTCCCGGCCGTCCGGCACCCGCCCCGGCTGCGGCAGCCCGGCCGGCACCTCCACCGCGGGGCCGTCGTGCGGGTGCGACAGCAGCGCCAGCCGCACGCCGGCCAGCGAGTGCCCGGCGCGCGCCGCGGCGAACGCGGCGCCGGGCGTCAGGTCGAGCAGCAGCGCTCCGTCCACCAGCAGCGCGGTCGCCGCGCGCGCGTTCTCGCCCTGCGCCGCGGTACACGCCGCGCAGGGACAGTCGGGGCGGGGGAGTCCCGCGGGGGCACCGGTGCCGAGCAGTGTCACGTCCACGCACCGATTTTCCCCGGTGCCCCGGCGACGTGCGCGCCCGAGACCCCCCGAGGAGGGCCGGCGGGCCCCGGCCCATGTCCCCGGGTCTTCCACGACGCACCCGGCGCAGCGCATAGGCTGCGGGCGGAGGCCGGACCGAGATCCGGCCTCCGCCCTGCTTGTGCTCACAGCTTGGAGGCGTACATGGCGGCATGGACGTGGCGGTTCGAGACGGCCGGCGGGACGGAGGTCCAGCCCGCGGTGCAGCCGGAGGAGTTCACCACGCAAGGGGACGCCGAGTCCTGGATCGGTGAGTACTGGAAGGACCTCAAGGAGGGCGGCGCCGACCAGGTGCGGCTGTTCGAGGACTCCACCGAGATCTACGGCCCGATGAGTCTGCACGCGCAGGACGCGCAGGACGGGCAGGACGCGGAGCAGGCGGAGGAGGCCGGGGCCTGACGGGCGGTCGGGGCCGGCCGCGGCCGGCCCCGCCGTCACTGCTCGCCCAGCGTCACCTCGGCGGTGCGCTCGTCCCCGTCGCGGGTGTACGTCACCTCCGTCCGGTCGCCCGGCCGCATCGACGCCAGCGCCTCGGCCAGTGAGGTGATCGTGGTGATCTCCGCGTCGCCCAGCCGGACGACGACGTCCCCGGGACGCAGCCCCGCCTCGTCGGCGGCTGTGCCGTCACCGACCTCGACGACGGCGACGCCCGCGGGCCGGTAGCCGTCGTCGACGACCGTACGGGCGGTGACGCCGAGCGCGGCGCGGCCGGAGTCGGTCACCCGCCCGTCCTCCACGATCTGGTCGGCGACCGTCTTCACCATCGACGCCGGGATGGCGAACCCGATGCCGGGCGCCGCGCTGTCGCCGAGGCCCGGGTCGGTCGCGGCGAGCGTGGGGATGCCGACGACCTCGCCGTCGAGGTTGACCAGGGCGCCCCCGCTGTTGCCCGGGTTGATGGCGGCGGACGTCTGCACCATGTTGCCGATGGTCGCGCCCGTACCGCCCCCGCCGCGGCCCTCGGTGACGGTCCGTCCGGTCGCCGACACGATGCCCTGCGTGACGCTGGAGGACAGGCCGAGCGGCGAGCCCATCGCCAGTACGATCTGCCCGACCTCGACCTTCGCGGAGTCCCCGATGCGGGCCGCCTTCGTGCCGTCGGGCATCCCGTCCAGCTTGATGACGGCGAGGTCCTGCTCGGGATAGGAGGACACCAGCGCGGCGTCGAGGGCTTCCCCGGTCCGGGCGGTCGTCACCCGGAAGGTCCTGCTGTCCCCGACGACGTGCGCGTTGGTGACGACGTGCCCCTGGTCGTCGTAGACGATCCCCGAGCCCAGGGAGCCGCCCGCCTGGATCTGCACGACCGACGGGAGTACGTCGTTGATGACCCGCTGGTAGTCGGCCTGCAGGTCGTTGGCGGCGCGGGGTGCCGCGGCCCGGGCCGTGGCGCCCTCCCGTTCGCCGGGGGCACCGGATCCGGCGTCGGAGCAGCCGGCGGCGAACAGCAGGGAGCAGGCCAGCGCGGTGACCGGGCCGGGCCGCCCCGCCCGGCGGGTACGGGAAGCGTCCATGCCCCGAGTCTCACCGCGCGCCACGGTCCCGGCTCCCCCGGATCCCCCGAACGGGCGCCGAGCCGCCGGACCCGCCGCGCGACACCCTGCCCGCACGCCCGCACGCCGTCCTCCCGCACGCCGCCCTCCCGGCGACGACGGGAAGCGGGGGAGGGAGCCGGGGGAGGGAGCCGGAGGGAGAGCGTCGGGCAGGTGCCCCTAGCCCCGCACCCCGCACAGGTGCAGCAGCGCCGCGACCCCGCGGTACGGGTCGGTCCGGCCCGCCCGCTCCTCGACGGCCAGCAGGGTCTCCAGGTCGTCCGGGACCGGGGCGCCGTCGGGCGCCGTGTCCGTGAAGACCCCGACGCCGTACCAGGTGTGCAGCGGGGCGCCGATGCCCGCGAGCTTCGCCGTCAGTGTGGCCAGCCGGTCCGCGCGGACCTCGGGGCCGAGGCGGGGCGGGGTCACCCCGTCCGATTCCGCCCGGGAGCGGGGGAGGTGGCGGGTGGCGTCGAAGGCGGCCAGCGCCCCCGCCCACTCGCCGTACAGGCCCGGACGCATGGCGAGCGCGTCACCGTTGCGCGCCAGGAGCGACAGCAGACCGCCCTGGGCGAGCATCCGCGCCAGTCCCGCGAGCAGCGGGTCGGGCTCCTCGACGTACATGAGCACGCCGTGGCACAGCACCACGTCGAAGCTGCCCGGCAGGAAGTGCACACCGGTGTCCCGGCCGTCGCCCTCGATGATCCGCATCCGCTCCCGGATGCCCTCGGGCTGGCCGGCCAGGGCCTCGCGCGCCGCGGCGATCATCACGGCGTCCCGCTCCAGGCCGGTCACCTGGTGCCCGGCCCGTGCCAGCCGCAGCGCCCGGGCGCCCCGGCCCATGCCGACGTCGAGCACCCGCAGCCGCCTGCCGACCGGGAACCGCCCGGCCATCTGCTCGTCCAGCTGCCGGGCCACCAGCTCCTGCCGTACGACGTCCCGCAGACCGCCCTGGCCGCCGAGCCAGGCGTCGGCGGCCGCGCCCCCGGCGAACGGCGTCGTGCTCAGGGCCGCTCCCCGCGCTTGACCTGGGGCTTGGGCAGCCGGAGCCGGCGCATCTGGAGGGAGCGCATCAGCGCGTAGGCGACGGCACCGCGCCTGCGGTCGTCGGGGAAGCGCTCGGCGAGCCGCTTCTTCAGCCGGAAGCCGCTGACGATCGAGTCCAGCACGATCAGCACGATCACGACCAGCCACAGCAGCAGCGCGACGTTCTGCAGCGAGGCCACCCGGACCATGCTGAGCACGAGGATGACCACCGCCATCGGCAGGAAGTACTCCGCGATGTTGAACCGCGAGTCGACGAAGTCGCGCGCGAACTTGCGGACCGGGCCCTTGTCGCGGGCCGGCAGGTACCGCTCGTCGCCGCTCGCCAGCGCCTCGCGCTGCTTGGCCAGTGCGGTCCGGCGCTGCTCGCGCTGGCGCTTGGCGGCCTCCTTGCGCGTCATCGGCGTACTGGCGACACTGCGGCGCTGGGACTGGGCCGCACTGCGCTTGGGCGTCGGCCTCCCCTTCGGGGCCTGCGGGTCGCGGGGCTGCTTGGAGTCGGTCACCTGCGCGCTGACGGCGCTCTGGGCCTTCTCATCCTTGGCACGGCTACGGAACACAAAACCCAAGGGTACGGGGTGCGGGCGGGTGGGCCCCAGTCCGGTGGGGAACGATCCGGCAACGCCGGTCGTCCGTAAGGGGGACGGAGGGGATGTCGCGTGCCGCCTCGGACACCCGGTCATTCCGGACAACCCGGGGAGCACCTACTCCCTACGCCGGACCGGGAGCGTTCGCAGTCGTCCTTGGGGATGAGCGCATCCGTCCCCGAACAGTGCGGTAATGGATGCAGGGCCCGTACTGTGGGTTCTGTTGCAGTCGCTGGAGCTGGAGTCGGTCAGAAGGGGGCGCGCGAAGCCCATGAGCGGTGTCATGAAGCGTATGGGGATGATCTTCCGCGCGAAGGCCAACAAGGCCCTTGACCGGGCCGAGGACCCGCGCGAGACCCTCGATTACTCGTACCAGAAACAGCTGGAGCTGCTGCAGAAGGTGCGCCGCGGCGTCGCCGACGTGGCGACCAGCCGCAAGCGCCTGGAGCTCCAGCTCAACCAGCTCCAGTCCCAGTCGTCCAAGCTGGAGGAGCAGGGCCGCAAGGCGTTGGCGCTGGGCCGCGAGGACCTGGCCCGCGAGGCGCTCTCCCGGCGCGCCGCGCTCCAGCAGCAGGTCACCGACCTGGAGACGCAGCACGCCACCCTCCAGGGCGAGGAGGAGAAGCTCACCCTGGCGGCCCAGCGCCTGCAGGCCAAGGTGGACGCCTTCCGCACGAAGAAGGAGACCATCAAGGCCACCTACACGGCCGCCCAGGCGCAGACCCGTATCGGCGAGGCGTTCTCCGGCATCTCCGAGGAGATGGGCGACGTGGGCCTGGCCATCCAGCGCGCCGAGGACAAGACCGCCCAGCTCCAGGCCCGGGCCGGCGCCATCGACGAACTGCTCGCCTCCGGCGCCCTGGACGACCAGTCCGGCATGCGCAAGGACGACATCCAGGCCGAGCTGGACCGGCTCTCCGGTGGTACGGATGTGGAGCTGGAACTGCAGCGCATGAAGGCCGAGCTGGCCGGGGGCTCCACCTCCGACCGGCAGGCCATCGAGGGCGGGCAGGATCAGGGCCGTCCGCAGTCCCAGCAGCAGCCGCAGGACACCCCGCGCTTCGACAAGCAGTAGGCCACGCCTAGGAGGGCGACATGATCGTACGGATCATGGGGGAGGGCCAGCTGACGCTGGCCGACGGCCGTCTCGCCGATCTGACCACGCTGGACGACGAGCTCCTGGCCGAGATGGACAACGGCGACGGCCCCGGCTTCCGCGGGACCCTCCAGGCCCTCCTGGCCAAGGTCCGCGAGCTGGGCGAGCCGCTGCCGGACGACGCCCTGGAGCCGTCCGACCTCATCCTCCCGTCGCCGGACGCGACCCTGGAGGAGGTCCGGGAGCTGCTGGGCGACGACGGCCTCATCCCGGACGGTGCCTGACGGACACCGGCCTGCGCCGGCCCGCCCGGCGGCCGAGGACGCCGAGGACGAGGCCGCCGGGGCCGGGGTGGGGGTCCGGGGGCGCGGCCCCGCGCCGACGCCCGGTACCCGCCGGCCCACCCGGACCACCCGCCCGCGCCAGCTACCGTGAAGCGCCGTGAGCACCCTCGCCCGCGCCCGCTGCACCCTCGGCGCCCACCCCTCCGCCCTGGACGCCGGCCTCGCGGCGGCCGTCCTGCTGTGCATGGTCGCCGGCTCCTTCGTGGACCCGCACGACCCCGAGGGCGTCACCTGGGGCCTGCGGACCCCCGACGTCCTCAGCCTGGTCCTCATGGCCGTCGGCGCCGCCGCGCTGGCCTTCCGGCGGCGTGCTCCGCTGACGGTCCTCGCGGTCACCGGCTCCGTCTCCGTCGTCGAAAGCGTCACCGGCGACCCCCGCGCCCCGGTCGTCATGGCGACGGTGGTCGCCCTCTACACCGTCGCCGCCTCCACCGACCGCCCCACCACCTGGCGGGTCGGCCTGCTCACCATGACGGTGCTGACCGGCGCCGCCATGCTGGCCGGGTCCCTGCCCTGGTACGCGCAGGAGAACCTCGCCGTCTTCGCCTGGACCGGCATCGGCGCCAGCGCCGGGGACGCGGTGCGCAGCCGACGCGCCTTCGTCCAGGCCATCCGGGACCGGGCCGAGAAGGCCGAGCGCACCCGCGAGGAGGAGGCCCGCCGCCGCGTCGCCGAGGAGCGGCTGCGCATCGCCCGGGACCTGCACGACGTGGTCGCCCACCACATCGCCCTGGTCAACGTCCAGGCCGGGGTCGCCGCCCATGTCATGGACAAGCGTCCCGACCAGGCCAAGGAGGCCCTCGCCCACGTACGGGCGGCCAGTCGCTCCGCGCTGGACGAGCTGCGGGCCACCGTCGGTCTGCTCCGCCAGTCCGGTGACCCGGAGGCGCCGACCGAGCCCGCTCCCGGCCTGGACCGCCTCGACGAACTCGTGGGCACCTTCCGCAACGCCGGCCTGCGCGTCGAGGTCGCCCGCTCCGACCAGGGCGCCCCCCTGCCCGCCGCCGTCGACCTGGCCGCGTACCGCATCATCCAGGAGGCGCTGACCAACGTGCAGAAGCACGCCGGCACCCGGGCCAAGGCCGAGGTCAGCGTCGTACGGGTGGGGCCGAACGTCGAGGTCACCGTGCTCGACGACGGTGCCGCCGGGGACGTCGCCCCGCCCGGCACCGGAACCGGCCCAGGCACCGGCACCGACGGCGGCGGCCACGGCCTGCTCGGCATGCGCGAGCGCGTCACCGCCGTGCGCGGCACCCTCACCACCGGTCCCCGCTACGGAGACGGTTTCCGGGTCCATGCGATCCTGCCGGTCAGGAACCGCACCGATGCCGCGGAGGCCCCCGTATGACGATCCGTGTCCTGCTCGCCGACGACCAGGCGCTGCTGCGCAGCGCCTTCCGGGTGCTGGTCGACTCCGAGCCCGACATGGAGGTGGTGGGGGAGGCGTCCGACGGCGCGGAGGCGGCGCGGATGGCCGCCGAGCAGCGGGCCGACGTGGTGCTGATGGACATCCGGATGCCCGGCACGGACGGGCTCGCCGCCACCCGCATGATCAGCGCCGATCCCTCCCTCGCCCACGTCCGAGTGGTCATCCTGACCACCTTCGAGGTCGACGACTACGTGGTGCAGTCGCTGCGCGCGGGCGCCTCCGGCTTCCTCGGCAAGGGCTCCGAGCCCGAGGAACTGCTCAGCGCGATCCGTGTCGCGGCCGGTGGCGAGGCGCTGCTGTCCCCGGCCGCCACCAAGGGGCTGATCGCCCGCTTCCTCGCCCAGGAGGGCACGGCCGGCGAGGAGCGCGACCCCGCCCGCGCCGAACGGCTGGAGACACTGACCGTGCGCGAGCGCGAGGTGCTGGTCCAGGTCGCGGGCGGGCTCTCCAACGACGAGATCGCCGAGCGGCTGGAGGTCAGCCCGCTCACCGTGAAGACGCACGTCAACCGGGCCATGGCCAAGCTGGGCGCCCGCGACCGGGCCCAGCTCGTCGTCATCGCGTACGAATCCGGGCTGGTACGTCCGAGGGTGGAGTGACCCAGGTCCGGGCGTACTGCGGCCGGAGTACGCGCCGGATGAGGAAATGGACCTGGGGCCTAGGGAACCGGGCGCGCGCATGGCTCAGGGTGTGGGGATGGGCGCCCGCCTGTGAGCCCGTGGCACTCACGTCCGGCGCCCACACGCGCTCCGTCCCCCGCCCGGCCACAGAAGAGAGACCCTGATCCATGTCCTGGCTGTCAAGATTCAGCCTCGCCCAACGGGCCCTGACAGGCCTGGTGTCGATCGTCGCGCTCGTCTTCGGCGCGATAGCCGTTCCCCAGCTCAAGCAGCAGCTGCTGCCCACCATCGAACTCCCCGTGGTGTCCGTGCTGGCGCCGTATCAGGGCGCCTCGCCGGACGTGGTCGAGAAGCAGGTCGTCGAACCGATCGAGGACGGCCTCGAAGCCGTCGACGGGATCTCGGGCATCACCTCGACGGCCAGTGAGGGCAACGCCGTCATCATGGCGTCCTTCGACTACGGCAACGGCACCCAGCAGCTCGTCGCCGACGTCCAGCAGGCCGTCAACCGGGCCCGCGCCCAGCTACCGGACGACGTGGACCCGCAGGTCGTCTCCGGTTCGACCGACGACATCCCGACCGTCGTCCTCGCCGTCACCTCCGACAAGGACCAGCAGGCCCTGGCCGACCAGCTGGACAAGACGGTCGTCACCGAACTGAAGGACATCGACGGCGTCGCCCAGGTCGTGGTCGACGGCGTCCGCGACCTCCAGGTCACCGTCACCCCCGACCCGGCGAAGCTCGCCAGGGCCGGCGTGGCCCCCCAGGTACTCGCCCAGTCCCTCCAGGCCGGCGGCGCGACCGTCCCCGCGGGCTCCTTCGACGAGGCCGGCGCCAACCGCACCGTCCAGGTCGGCGGCGGCTTCACCTCGTTGCGGCAGATCCAGGACCTCATGATCACCGGCGAGGGCGTCGACGAGCCGGTCCGCCTCGGCGACGTCGCCACCGTCGTGGAGGAGGAGGCCAGGGCCGACTCCCTCACCCGCACCAACGGCGAGCCGAGCCTCTCCGTCGCCGTCACGATGGACCGCGACGGCAGCGCGGTCGCCATCTCGGACGCCGTCGAGGACAAGCTCCCCGGCCTGCGCGAGCAGCTCGGCTCCGGGGCGACGCTCACCGTCGTCAGCGACCAGGGCCCGGCGGTGTCCAAGGCCATCTCGGGTCTGACCACCGAGGGCGGGCTGGGTCTGCTCTTCGCCGTCCTGGTCATCCTGGTCTTCCTGGCGTCGATCCGCTCCACCCTGGTCACCGCGGTCTCCATCCCGCTGTCGGTGGTGCTCGCCCTGATCGTCCTGTGGACGCGCGACCTGTCGCTGAACATGCTGACGCTGGGCGCGCTGACCATCGCCGTCGGCCGGGTCGTCGACGACTCGATCGTGGTCCTGGAGAACATCAAGCGGCACCTCGGCTACGGCGGGGAGCGCCAGGAGGCCATCCTCAGGGCGGTCCGCGAGGTCGCCGGAGCGGTCACCTCCTCCACGCTCACCACGGTGGCCGTGTTCCTGCCGATCGGGCTGGTCGGCGGCATGGTCGGCGAGCTGTTCGGCTCCTTCAGCCTGACCGTCACCGCCGCGCTGCTGGCCTCCCTGCTGGTGTCGCTGACGGTCGTCCCGGTGCTGTCGTACTGGTTCCTGCGCCCGCCGAAGGGCACCCCCGAGGACGCGGCCGAGGCCCGTCGGCTGGCCGAGGAGAAGGAGGCGAAGAGCCGCCTGCAGCGCTTCTACGTCCCCGTCCTGCGCTTCGCCACCCGCCGCCGCCTGACCAGCGTGGCCGTCGCGGTCGTCGTCCTGCTCGGCACGTTCGGCATGGCGCCGCTGCTGAAGACGAACTTCTTCGACCAGGGCGACCAGAAGGTCCTCAGCATCAAGCAGGAGCTGAAGCCCGGCACCAGCCTGAGCGCGACGAACGCCCAGGCCGAGAAGGTCGAGAAGCTGCTCGGCGACACCGAGGGCGTCAAGGACTTCCAGGTCACCATCGGCTCCTCCGGCTTCATGGCGGCCTTCGGCGGCGGCACGGACACCAACCAGGCCTCGTACCAGCTCATGCTGGAGGACTCGGCGTCCGCCGAGGACGTCCGGGACCACATCGAGGACGGGCTCGCGAAGCTCGACGGCATCGGCACCACCACCGTCGCCGCCGGTGACGGTTTCGGCAGCCAGGACCTGAGCGTCGTGGTCAAGGCCGCCGACGCGCAGGTGCTCCGCGAGGCCTCCGAGAAGGTCCGCGAGACGGTCGCCGGGCTCGACGACGTCACCGACGTCACCAGCGACCTGGCGCAGAGCGTCCCGCGCATCTCGGTCAAGGCCGACGCCCGTGCCGCCGAGGCCGGGTTCAACGACCAGACGCTCGGCGCGGCCGTCGCCCAGGCGGTGCGCGGCACCCCGGCCGCCAAGGCGGTCCTCGACGACACCGAGCGCGACGTCGTCATCAGGTCGGCCCGGCCGGCCGCGACGCTGGCCCAGCTGAAGGCCCTCGACCTGGGCCCGGCCAAGCTCGGCGACATCGCCGCGGTCGAGCTGGTGGACGGCCCGGTGTCGATGACCCGCATCGACGGACAGCGCGCGGCGACCGTCACGGCCAGGCCGACCGGCGACAACACCGGCGCGGTGGGCACGGAACTCCAGTCGGAGATCGACGGGCTGGACCTGCCGGCCGGCGCCACGGCCGAGATCGGCGGCGTCACCGCCGACCAGGACGAGGCGTTCGCCAACCTGGGCCTGGCCATGCTCGCGGCGATCGCGATCGTCTTCATGCTGCTGGTCGGCACCTTCCGGTCGCTGGCCCAGCCGCTGATCCTGCTGGTGTCGATCCCGTTCGCGGCGACCGGCGCGATCGGCCTGCTGCTGGTGACGGGCACCCCCATGGGCGTCCCGGCGATGATCGGCATGCTGATGCTGATCGGCATCGTGGTCACCAACGCGATCGTGCTGATCGACCTGATCAACCAGTACCGCGCGCAGGGCCACGGCGTCGTCGAGGCGGTGATCGAGGGAGGCCGGCACCGTCTGCGGCCCATCCTCATGACGGCCCTGGCGACGATCTTCGCCCTGCTCCCGATGGCGCTGGGCGTCACCGGCGAGGGCGGTTTCATCGCGCAGCCGCTGGCGGTGGTGGTGATCGGCGGCCTGATCACCTCGACCCTGCTGACCCTGCTGCTGGTCCCGACGCTCTACGCGATGCTGGAACTGCGCAAGGAGCGGCGCGCGAGGAAGCGGGCGGCGAAGCGGGGCGGTGTGCCGCCGCAGGCCGGGGCCCCCGAGGAGACGGAGCCGGCGCAGGCCTGAGCCCTCCGGAAACGGCTGCGGCCCCGCCCGGCACCGAAGGCGGCCGGGCGGGGCCGCAGCCGGGGGAGGCGGCACGCGCGCGGGGCGGGGAGCACCTCTTACGGCAGCGCCAGCATCCGCTCCAGCGCCAGCTTCGCGAACGCCTCGGTCTCCTTGTCGACCTCGATGCGGTTGACGAGGGTGCCCTCGGCCAGCGACTCCAGCGCCCAGACCAGGTGCGGCAGGTCGATGCGGTTCATGGTCGAGCAGAAGCAGACCGTCCTGTCGAGGAAGACGATCTCCTTGCCCTCGGGAGCGAAACGGTTCGCCAGCCGTCGGACCAGGTTCAGCTCCGTCCCGATGGCCCACTTGGAACCGGCCGGGGCCGCCTCCAGCGCCTTGATGATGTACTCGGTCGAGCCGACGTGATCCGCCGCCGCGACGACCTCGTGCCGGCACTCGGGGTGCACCAGGACGTTCACGCCCGGTATGCGCTCGCGCACGTCGTTCACCGAGTCGAGGCTGAAGCGGCCGTGCACCGAGCAGTGCCCCCGCCACAGGATCATCTTCGCGGCGCGCAGCTCCTCGGCGGTCAGCCCACCGTTCGGCTTGTGCGGGTTGTAGAGGACGCAGTCCTCCAGGGACATGCCCATGTCCCGCACCGCGGTGTTGCGGCCCAGGTGCTGGTCGGGCAGGAACAGCACCTTCTCGCCCTGCTCGAAGGCCCAGTCCAGGGCCCGCCGGGCGTTGGAGGAGGTGCAGATGGTGCCGCCGTGCTTGCCCGTGAACGCCTTGATGTCCGCGGACGAGTTCATGTACGAGACGGGCACGACCTGCTCGGCGATCCCGGCCTCGGTCAGCACGTCCCAGCACTCGGCGACCTGCTCGGCGGTGGCCATGTCCGCCATGGAGCAGCCGGCCGCCAGGTCGGGCAGGACCACCTTCTGGTCGTCGGCGGTCAGGATGTCGGCCGACTCCGCCATGAAGTGCACGCCGCAGAAGACGATGTACTCGGCCTCCGGGCGCGCGGCCGCGTCCCGGGCCAGCTTGAAGGAGTCACCCGTGACGTCGGCGAACTGGATGACCTCGTCCCGCTGGTAGTGGTGACCGAGCACGAAGACCTTGTCCCCGAGCTTCTCCTTGGCCGCCCGGGCGCGCGCGACCAGGTCCGGGTCGGACGGCGAGGGGAGGTCACCGGGGCACTCCACGCCGCGCTCGCTCCTCGGGTCGGCCTCGCGGCCGAGCAGCAGCAGGGCGAGAGGCGACGGCTGTACGTCGAGCTCCTGGGGTTGGGCGGTGGTCACGACACGCACCCTTTCTACTTTTCGTCGAACTGACGCTATATATCATAACCGGTTCACGTCAGTTTGACGACGGCCATAGTGTCGGTGTGACGTGAATCCCGGTCCGCAGACCGCCGTCCACAGCCGCTGTCCGCCCCCTCGGGCGTGTGCGAGCATGAAGGGAAGGCCGGGGAGACGGATCCGGGTCCGTCGCCGGAATGAATCCGCGGCCCCGTCGGTTGGAACCGTCGGCAAGCAGTCTCCGTACAACCTTGGAGAGATGTAGATGTCCGTATCGGACGAGACCACCACCGTCACCGACGGCATCATCCTGACCGACGCCGCCGCGGCCAAGGTCAAGGCCCTGCTCGACCAGGAAGGCCGTGAGGACCTGGCGCTGCGCGTCGCCGTCCAGCCCGGCGGCTGCTCCGGCCTGCGCTACCAGCTCTTCTTCGACGAGCGCTCGCTCGACGGCGACGTGGTCAAGGACTTCGACGGCGTGAAGGTCACCACCGACCGCATGAGCGCCCCGTACCTCGGCGGCGCCACCATCGACTTCGTGGACACGATCGAGAAGCAGGGCTTCACGATCGACAACCCGAACGCGACGGGCTCCTGCGCCTGCGGCGACTCCTTCAGCTAGGCCGCACGGCGTACGCGCCGCAGTTGGACACAGGGCGGCGGCCCGGGGATCTCCCCGGGCCGCCGCCCTGTCGTCCGCCGGGTGCGTCCGCCGTCACCGGCTCCCGGACGGGGCCGGCAGCCGCGCGCCCGGCTTGTGCACCGGGATGTCCTCGCCGTCCGACCCGACGACCGCCCGGTCGCCGACCGGCTCGTCGAGCCGCACCGTCCGCTCGTACTCCTTCGCGATGAGGATGCAGACCTTCTCCGGACGCGGGGTCTCGGTCACCGTGACCGTCACCTTCCCCGCACTCCCCTTCGCCGCCGCCTCGTAGTCGGCACACACCCCGCCGGTGAAGTGCACGGTCAGCTCCCCGCCCTCGGCCGTGTAGCCGTCGACCCGCACGTCCCGCGGCTTCGACGGCGGCGGGGCCGGCTCGTCGGACAGGGACGGCGAGGCGGGGGCCGCACTGGTCAGGTACTCCGGGTCCACCGCCGGATACGTGACGGTGACGGCGTCACCTCCGCCCGGCGCCCGCACCTCGAACAGCCAGGACGGCACCAGCGTCTGCCGTCCCCGCACCGGATGGGCGGCCAGCCCGAACACCGCGTCCTCGACCGTGACCGTCCGCCGCTCCGGCTTCTCCGGCGCGCCCGTCGGCAGCTCGCAGGGCGCCTCCGCGCGGTCCTGGTGGGGGACGGGGCTCGCACAGCCGCCGATGCCGGCCCCGGTGCCGCCGCCCGGCGCGTTCAGCAGCGCCAGCGTCTCCTCGGCGCCGAGGACGGGGTACGTGTCCCCCTCGGCCGGCGCCGTCATCCGGCCGCTGCCGCCGACCACCTCGCCCTGCGCGCCGACGACCACGCCGGTCGTCCAGCCGTACGTGGGCAGCCCGCCGACCTCGGGTTCGGCGTTCACGGCCCGCCGGGCGCCCATGACCTGGCCGGCGTCCAGCTTGGCGTCGTCCTGGCCCAGCGCCTTCAGCACCGGCGCCGCCGCCTTCTTCGCGGCCGCCTCGCCCACCGGGCTCCCGTCGGCGGGCGAGGCCTTGCACACGGCGCCCTTGGCGCAGTCGTCCGTGCCGGGCGCGTAGCGGTGGAACGTCCAGGTGCCCGGCGCCCGCCTGTCCACCGTGAGCAGTGGACCGGAACCGTCCCCGGCGTTGCCGACCTTCCACGCCCCGCCCCGGACGCGAGGGGTGCCCTCCACGCCGAGCGCCTCGGCCAGGCGGGCCACCTCCTCCGCGCCGACCTCGCCCTCGGCCCGGTACACGGGCGCCGAGGCGGGTCCCTCGGGGAGCGGCCCGTCGGCGCGGTAGGTGACGCCGTACGGGTCGGGTTCGCCCGGCGCGACGCCGTTCGCGCCGCTCGGGGAAGGCGCCCCGGGGCCGTCCAGGGCGAGCGGCGGGGGAGTGCCGTCGCCGGACGCCC
Organism: Streptomyces sp. JK94; assembly: GCF_053613315.1. NCBI lineage: Bacteria > Bacillati > Actinomycetota > Actinomycetes > Kitasatosporales > Streptomycetaceae > Streptomyces > Streptomyces sp. JK94. Next base: position 411,633 of record NZ_JBSICH010000001.1, read on the forward strand.
CGGACGCCGTACCGCCGTTCGGGTCGCCGGCGGAGGCGGACGTGGCCAGGTAGGCCCCGCCCGCCCCCACCAGCAGCACGGCGGCGGCGACGGACGCGACGACGGCCGCCGTGGGGCGCCGCCCGGCGGGGCGCCCGGCGCCGGCCTCGTCGGTGGCGCCGACGTCCTCGTTGTCCGGTCGCTCGGTGTTCACCGCATCGCTCCTTCGGCTGTGACGGGGGACAGCGATGGGACGCGGTGGGAGAGGATCCGGTTCCCGGCGCCGCCGGGCGCCGTCCGGACGGCCTCAGTCCCCGTAGTCGGACATCCCGTCCAGCAGCCTGGCCGACGTCCGCGGCACCCGCACGCCGTGGATCAGCGAGACGGGGACCGGACGGGTGGCGCCGAGTGCCGGAGTCCCCCAGCGCGGGGCCATCCGGGCGCAGTCACCGCGCAGCGACGCCAGGTCGCCGTCCAGGTCGGCCGGGGCGGGGTCGGCGGTCCTCGGGTTCGTCATGACAGCACCGTAGGCACGTCCCGTACCGCGAAGAAAGTCGTACTACCGGGTAGTTTTGCCTGCTTCGGGTCGGGGGCTCTCCCGGGTAGCGTGAACTGTCAACCCGCCTCCCCCTCAGGAGAGAGTCCACGCCGTGCGCATCGCAGTCACCGGCTCCATCGCCACCGACCACCTCATGACCTTCCCCGGCCGCTTCTCCGACCAGCTCGTCGCGGACCAGCTGCACACGGTCTCGCTCTCCTTCCTGGTCGACCAGCTCGACGTACGCCGGGGCGGGGTCGGCGCGAACATCGCCTTCGGCATGGGCCAGCTCGGCACCCGGCCCGTCCTGGTCGGCGCCGCCGGGCCGGACTTCGGCGAGTACCGGGCCTGGCTGGACCGGCACGGCGTCGACACCGGCTCGGTGCGCATCTCCGAGACGCTGCACACCGCCCGCTTCGTCTGCACCACCGACGCCGACCACAACCAGATCGGCTCCTTCTACACGGGTGCGATGAGCGAGGCCCGCCTCATCGAGCTCAAGACCGTCGCCGACCGGGTCGGCGGCCTCGACCTGGTCTCCATCGGCGCCGACGACCCGGAGGCGATGCTCCGGCACACCGAGGAGTGCCGCACGCGGTCCATCCCCTTCGCCGCCGACTTCTCCCAGCAGATCGCCCGGATGAACGGCGACGAGATCCGGATACTGCTGGACGGGGCGACCTACCTCTTCTCCAACGAGTACGAGAAGGGGCTCATCCAGACCAAGACCGGCTGGAGCGACGAGGAGATCCTCGGCCGGGTCGGCCACCGCGTCACCACCCTCGGCGCGCGGGGCGTCCGCATCGAGCGGGCCGGCGAGGAGACCATCGAGGTCGGTGTCCCGGACGAGGAGCGCAAGGCCGACCCGACCGGCGTCGGCGACGCCTTCCGCGCGGGGTTCCTGTCCGGACTGGCGTGGGGGGTGTCGCTGGAGCGGGCCGCGCAGGTCGGGTGCATGCTGGCGACCCTCGTCATCGAGACGGTGGGGACGCAGGAGTACCAGCTGCGGCGCGGGCACTTCATGGAGCGGTTCACCAAGGCGTACGGGGACGAGGCCGCCGCGGAGGTCCGGACGCACCTGGGCTGACGCCCGGCCCGCGGCCACGCGTCCGCCGGGCGGGGAGCGTGGCCGCGCACGGGACCCGCACGGACACGGCCCGCTCCTTCCGCACGCGCACGGGCACGGACCCGTCCCTTCCGTACACGGCCCCGCTCCTTCCGCGCACGGGCACGGCCCCGCTCCTTCCGCGCACGGGCACGGACCCGTTCCTTCGGCCCGGTCACCTGATCCGGCGGACCAGGTAGCCCGTCCCCTCGTCCGCCGGTTCCTCGCCCACGTACTCCTGCCCCCGCATCTCGCACCACGCCGGGATGTCCAGGCGGGCGGCCTCGTCGTCGGAGAGGACCCGGACCGTGCCGCCGACGGGGACGTCGCCGATGACCTTGGCGAGTTCGATCACCGGGACGGGGCAGCGCCGGCCGATCGCGTCCACGACGAGGCCGTCCCCCGTCTCCGGGGCGGCCGTCGCGGCCACCGGCGCGCCCAGCTTCTCCCGCACGGCGGCCACCGTGCCGGGCAGCACCCGCAGGAAGCGCTCGACGTCCTCGGCGGGCGTCCCCGGCGGCAGCGACACCCGGACGTTCCCCTCGGTGAGCACCCCCATCGCCTTCAGGACGTGGCTGGGCGTCAGGGTGCTGCTCGTGCAGGACGATCCGGAGGAGACCGAGAAGCCCGCACGGTCCAGCTCGTGCAGCAGGGTCTCCCCGTCGGCATAGAGACACGAGAAGGTGACGACACCGGGCAGCCGGCGCGCCGGGTCGCCGACCACCTCCACGTCCGGCACCAGGGCCGGCACCCGCGTCCGGATCCGCTCCGTCAGCTCCCGGAGCCGGTCCGCCTCCTCGGCCGCCTCGGCCCGCACCGCCCGCAGCGACGCCGCCGCGGCCACGATCGCCGGAAGGTTCTCGAACCCGGGCGCCCGGCCCGCCTCGCGCTCGTCCCCCGGTCCCTGCGGCGCGAACCGCACGCCCTTGCGCACGACGAGCAGCCCGACCCCCGACGGCCCGCCCCACTTGTGGGCGCTCGCCGCGAGCAGCGACCAGCCGCCCTCGACCCGCCCCCACGCCAGCGACTGGGCGGCGTCCACCAGCAGCGGCACGCCGGCCGCCCGGCAGGCCTCGGCCACCTCCGCCACCGGCTGCTCGGTGCCCACCTCGTGGTTGGCCGACTGGAGGCAGGCCAGCGCGGTGTCGTCGCGCAGGGCCGCCGCGTACGCCTCCGCATCCACCGCCCCCGCCCGGTCCACGGCGACCTGCGCGACCGTCCCGCCGCCGGCCTCGTGCGCTTCGGCCGCGTGCAGGACGGAGGAGTGTTCGACCGCGGACACGATCAGGTGACGTCCGACGCGACGTCGGCCCGCCAGCGCCCCGGCGACCCCCGCGTGCACCGCCCGCGTTCCCGAAGGGGTGAACACCAGCTCGTCGGTCCGGCACCCCACGGCCTCCGCAGCCGCCTCCCGGGCGGCGTCGAGCAGCAGCCGGGCCCGCCGCCCCTCCCGGTACAGCCGAGCGGGGTCCGCCCACCCCTCGTCGAGGGAGGCCGACAGCGCCTGCCGGGCGACGGGATGGAGGGGGGATGCGGAAGCAGCGTCGAAGTAGGCCACACGGCAACGCTATGACGTCCGGCGGGGACGCGCCGCCGAGGGGTGCGCGACCGTGCCGACGTGCGGCTCCGCCGCGCGGGCGGGGCGGAGCGCGACGTGCCGTCAGCCGCGGAACGCCCCGCCGGAGCGCCCCCGCACGGCGCCCGGTCCCACCCTTCGGAGTGACCGGCGGCGCGTATGCCACCCTCCCCGCGAACCCCCGGAGGGCGTCGGCTAGGGTTTGGTCCGCATAAACATCAAACCCCTGCCCGACGCAGGGCGGCGACCGACCAGCGAGAAGGCCGCAGCCGAACAGCGCGGGCGAGACTCTCGGGAAGGCGCTACGTGAGTCCCAACGGCTCCGACCGCTCGCCGCGGCGCCCGATGCGGCGGAAGCTGCTGCAGGCACTGACCGCGGGCCTGGTCCTGGCGACCGCCACCGGTTGCACATACGAGGACTTCCCCCGCCTCGGCATGCCCACCCCAACCACGGAAGAGGCTCCGCGGATCCTCTCCCTGTGGCAGGGCTCCTGGGCTGCCGCGCTGGCCACCGGCGTGCTGGTGTGGGGCCTGATCCTGTGGAGTTGCTTCTTCCACCGGCGCACCCGCACCAAGGTCGAGGTTCCTCCGCAGAACAGGTACAACCTGCCCATCGAGGCGCTCTACACCATCGTTCCGCTCGTCATCGTCTCGGTGCTGTTCTACTTCACCGCCCGTGACGAGTCCGAGCTTCTGACCCTGAAGAAGAAGCCCGACGTCACGGTCAACGTGGTCGGCTTCCAGTGGAGCTGGTGCTTCAACTACGTCGAGAACGTCGAGGGTTCCTCCGGCGACGCGAAGACCTCCAAGGAACTGGCCGGCATCCCCGACCGGTACAAGGCGGACTTCCCGGCGAACGCCGGCGGCACCTACGACTGCGGTGTCCCGAGCACGCGGAACCCGCAGACCAACAACCCGGGTCCGACCCTCTGGCTCCCCAAGGGCAAGACGGTCCGCTTCGTCCTGACCTCGCGTGACGTCATCCACTCCTTCTGGGTGGTGCCGTTCCTCATGAAGCAGGACGTCATCCCGGGCCACACCAACGCCTTCGAGGTGACTCCCAACAAGGAGGGCACCTTCCTGGGCAAGTGCGCCGAGCTGTGCGGCGTGGACCACTCCCGGATGCTGTTCAACGTGAAGGTCGTCTCTCCGGAGCGCTACGAGCAGCACCTCCAGGACCTCGTGAAGAAGGGGCAGACCGGTTACGTCCCCGCCGGCATCGAGCAGGCGGGCCACGAGAAGAACCGGGAGTCGAACATCCTGTGAGCATCCTCAACGAACCCCAGGGTGCCGCGGCAGGGTCCCACTATGAGGACGAGCTGCCGGTCCGGCGCCAGAGGCGTGGCGAAATCGTGGTCAAGTGGCTGACGACCACGGACCACAAGACGATCGGCACGCTGTACCTGGTGACGTCGTTCGCGTTCTTCCTGATCGGCGGCGTGATGGCGCTCTTCATGCGCGCCGAGCTGGCCCGGCCGGGTCTGCAGATCATGTCGAACGAGCAGTTCAACCAGGCGTTCACGATGCACGGCACGATCATGCTGCTGATGTTCGCGACGCCGCTGTTCGCCGGCTTCGCGAACTGGATCATGCCGCTGCAGATCGGCGCGCCGGACGTGGCCTTCCCGCGGCTGAACATGTTCGCCTACTGGCTGTACCTGTTCGGCTCGACGATCGCGGTGGGCGGCTTCCTGACCCCGCAGGGCGCGGCCGACTTCGGCTGGTTCGCGTACTCGCCGCTGTCCGACGCGGTGCACTCGCCGGGTATCGGCGGTGACCTGTGGATCATGGGTCTGGCCTTCTCCGGCTTCGGCACCATCCTCGGCTCGGTCAACTTCATCACCACGATCATCTGCATGCGCGCGCCGGGCATGACCATGTTCCGCATGCCGATCTTCACCTGGAACGTGCTGCTGACCGGTGTGCTGGTCCTGCTCGCCTTCCCGGTGCTGGCCGCGGCCCTGTTCGCGCTGGAGGCGGACCGCAAGTTCGGCGCCCACATCTTCGACTCGGCCAACGGCGGAGCCCTGCTGTGGCAGCACCTCTTCTGGTTCTTCGGGCATCCCGAGGTGTACATCATCGCGCTGCCGTTCTTCGGCATCGTCAGTGAGATCATTCCGGTCTTCTCCCGGAAGCCGATCTTCGGCTACATGGGCCTGATCGCCGCGACGATCGCGATCGCCGGTCTGTCGGTGACGGTGTGGGCGCACCACATGTACGTCACGGGCGGTGTGCTCCTGCCGTTCTTCTCGTTCATGACCTTCCTGATCGCGGTCCCGACCGGTGTGAAGTTCTTCAACTGGATCGGCACCATGTGGAAGGGGTCGATCAGCTTCGAGACCCCGATGCTCTGGTCCACCGGCTTCCTGATCACCTTCCTCTTCGGTGGTCTGACCGGTGTCATCCTGGCCTCGCCGCCGCTGGACTTCCACGTCTCGGACTCGTACTTCGTGGTGGCGCACTTCCACTACGTGGTGTTCGGCACGGTGGTGTTCGCGATGTTCGCCGGCTTCCACTTCTGGTGGCCGAAGTTCACCGGCAAGCTGCTGGACGAGCGCCTGGGCAAGATCACCTTCTGGACGCTGTTCATCGGCTTCCACGGCACGTTCCTCGTCCAGCACTGGCTGGGCGCCGAGGGCATGCCGCGCCGGTACGCCGACTACCTGGCGGCCGACGGCTTCACGGCCCTGAACACGATCTCGACGATCAGCTCGTTCCTGCTCGGCATGTCGATGCTGCCGTTCCTCTACAACATCTGGAAGACGGCCAAGTACGGCAAGCCGGTCAACGTGGACGACCCGTGGGGCTACGGACGTTCGCTGGAGTGGGCGACCTCCTGCCCGCCCCCGCGGCACAACTTCCTCACGCTGCCGCGTATCCGCAGTGAATCTCCGGCCTTCGACCTGCACCACCCGGAGATCTCCGCGCTCGACCAGCTGGAGAACGTCGGTGACGGCGAGAAGGCCCTCGCCGGCGGCAAGGAGGCCGGCAAGTGAAGATCCAGGGCAAGCTCTTCATCTGGCTGAGCGTCTTCATCCTGGCCGTCGCGATCGTCTACGGCTACTGGTCGAAGGAGCCGGCCGGCACCACGGCCCTCTTCCTGGCCTTCGGTCTGGCCCTCATGATCGGCTTCTACCTGGCCTTCACGGCCAAGCGGGTCGACGCCGGTGCCCAGGACGACAAGGAAGCGGACGTCGCGGACGAAGCCGGCGAGGTCGGGTTCTTCAGCCCGCACAGCTGGCAGCCGCTGGCGCTCGGCATCGGCGGCGCGTTCGCCTTCCTGAGCGTGGCGATCGGCTGGTGGCTCATGTTCTTCTCCGCGCCGATCATCCTGGTCGGCCTGTTCGGCTGGGTCTTCGAGTACTACCGCGGTGAGAACCGCACCCAGTAGCACGCGCCGAGCGCCGAGGGGCCCGGACACTCCGTCAGGAGCGTCCGGGCCCTTCGTCTGCCGTACTCGCCTCACTCGTCCGGGTTACCCGCCGTGCCGCCGTTGGCGTCGCTCCCTAGCGTGAGGTCATGAGCAACACGGTTCACTTCCGGGCGCGGGGGCGTACGGTCCTCGGCTGCACCCTGCTGGTGATCGCCCTCGGCGCGAGCGTCACCGCCTGCAGCGGTGACGACGACCACCCGCTGTCCGCCGCGCCGTACGACGCGGCGGGCCAGATCTCCTTCAACGGCCCCACGGAGGCCGGGAAGAAGGCCGACCCGGACAAGCCCCTGGAGGTCGTCGCCGAGGGCGCCGACGGCCGCATCACGGACGTCACGGCCGTGGACGCGGCGGGCCGACACGTGGCGGGTGAGCTCTCCGCCGACGGAGCCCGCTGGCACAGCACCTCCCCGCTGGCCGCCGACGCCCGGTACACGGTGCGGGTCAGCACCGAGGACGGCGACGGCGCGCCCGGCCGCAAGGTCCTCACCTTCGAGACCGGCCGGCCCGGCGCGAAGAAGACCCTGGACGTCGCCTTCGGACCCGAGGCGGGCGCGTACGGCGTCGGGCAGCCGATCACGGCGGAACTGAGCCTGCCGGTCCCGGACAGGGCCCAGCGGGCCATAGTGGAGCGCGCCCTGAAGGTGCGGTCCACCCCGGCGGTGGAGGGCGCCTGGCACTGGGTGGACGACAGGAAGCTCCACTACCGCCCGAAGGTGTACTGGCCCGCCCACGCCACGATCGAGGTCCGCAGCACGCTCGACGGCATCAAGATCGGCGACCGGATGTGGGGCGGCGCCGCCGAGCCCCTGAAGATCACCACGGACGACCACGTCGTGGCCGTCACCGACGCCGCCGCCCACACGCTGACGCTCTTCCAGGACGGGCGGGAGGTCAGGCGGATCCCCGTCACCACCGGCAAGCCCGGTTTCGAGACCCGCAACGGCGTCAAGGTCGTCCTCGGCAAGGAACCCTTCGTACGCATGCGCAGCAGCACCGTCGGCATCGCCGAGGGCTCCTCGGAGTCGTACGACCTGCCGGTGTACTTCGCCACCCGGGTCACCTGGAGCGGCGAGTACGTGCACGCCGCCCCCTGGTCCGTCGGCTCCCAGGGCTCCGCCAACGTCAGCCACGGGTGCGTCGGCATGAGCACCGACAACGCGGAGTGGTTCTTCGGTGCCGTCCAGGAGGGGGACCTCGTCGAGGTCCTCAACTCCGGCGGCGAGACGATGGAGTCCTTCGGCAACGGCTTCGGCGACTGGAACCTGGACTGGAACAAGTGGCGCACGGGGAGCGCCCTGACGGGCGGCACCGACGCCCCGGACGCCCAGGAGGCGGCACGGCTGCGCCCGGCGGTGGTGTGAGCGCCCCCGGAGGGGCGCGGGCCGGCTCCGCCGCACGGGCACGAGGGGCCACCACCGCGCCGCACCCGCCGTCCGGGCCCGCGGTCCGGCCCCGGGCGCCCCTAGACGCCCTGCAGCCTCTTCTGGCGCAGCAGCGCGGCCAGCGCGCCCGCGAACTCGACGGGCTCCACCGGCAGCGTCACGGCGGCCTCCGCCCGGCTCCACGTCGCCAGCCACGCGTCCTGCGGCCGCGCGATGAGCAGCAGCACCGGAGGGCAGTGGAAGACCTCGTCCTTGATCTGCCGGCACAGCCCCATGCCGCCCATGGGAACGGCCTCGCCGTCCAGGACGCAGACGTCGATCCCGCCCTTGTCCAGTTCCTTGATCGCGGCGGCCGGAGTGGCACACTCCACGAACTCGACCACGGGCACGTCCGGGGCCGGCCGGCGACCGGTCGCCAGCCGCACCTGCTCGCGGGTGTTGGAGTCGTCGCTGTAGACCAGCACCGTGGCGGTCGCCTGCATGCTTCCTCCGATACGCGGTGAAGACCGATGAAGCCCGATGAGGACCGTCGTGGTCCGTGCGCCGGATGCTACTCCCTCGAACAGCCCGTCAGCACGGGTTCGGACGCGGCTTCGCCCGGCCGTTCGACGGGCCGCCCGATGGGCCATACGGGCAGTACAGAGGGGGCGGACACTCCGAACGGCACCCCCCGGGGTGAGGGCGGGATAAGCGACCGACATAATGTCGGTCGTGGCGACAGCAACGACAGTAGAAACCGGGCACGCGCACCCGTCGGTCAACCGGCCGAACCTCACCAGCGTCGGGACCATCATCTGGTTGAGTTCCGAGCTGATGTTCTTCGCGGCCCTCTTCGCGATGTACTTCACCCTGCGATCGGTGACCGGCCCGGACTTCTGGTCCGAGAAGGCCGACGCGTTGAACTTCCCGTTCTCCGCGACGAACACCACGATCCTGGTGCTCTCCTCCCTCACCTGTCAGCTCGGCGTGTTCGCGGCCGAACGCGGTGACGTGAAGAAGCTCCGGATGTGGTTCATCGTCACCTTCGTGATGGGTGCGATCTTCATCGGCGGTCAGGTGTTCGAGTACACCGAACTGGTCAAGCACGAGGGCCTCTCGCTCTCGTCGGACCCGTACGGCTCGGTGTTCTACCTGACCACCGGCTTCCACGGACTGCACGTGACGGGCGGCCTCATCGCCTTCCTGCTGGTCCTCGGCCGCACCTACGCGGCCCGGAGGTTCACCCACGAGCAGGCGACCGCGGCCATTGTCGTGTCCTATTACTGGCACTTCGTCGATGTCGTCTGGATCGGCCTGTTCGCCACGATCTACATGATCAAGTAGTCGCGGCACGCACCCGCCCAATACCAGAAGCATCGACGCAGAAGATCCTGACACCGGGGTAATCCGTGAAAAAGCTCTCCGCACGACGACGCCATCCGCTGGCGGCACTCGTCGTCCTACTCCTCGCGCTGGCATGCACAGGGGGGCTGTACGCCGCGTTCGCACCCGCGGGCAAGGCGCAGGCCGATGAAACCGCCCAGTCCCTCGCCATCGAAGAGGGCAAGAAGCTCTACGCCGTCGGCTGCGCCAGCTGCCACGGCACCGGAGGTCAGGGCACCACCGACGGTCCGAGCCTGGTCGGCGTCGGCGCCGCGGCCGTCGACTTCCAGGTGGGCACCGGCCGTATGCCGGCCCAGCAGCCGGGCGCGCAGATCCCGCGCAAGAAGGTGATCTACACCCAGGCCGAGATCGACCAGCTGGCCGCCTACATCGCGTCCCTCGGCGCCGGTCCGGCCATCCCGTCGGAGGAGAAGTACGGCCCGGAGGGCGCGGACATCGCCAAGGGCGGTGAGCTGTTCCGCAACAACTGCGCGCAGTGCCACAACTTCACCGGCAAGGGTGGCGCGCTGACGCACGGCAAGTACGCGCCGAACCTCGAGGATGTCGACCCCAAGCACATCTACGAGGCCATGCAGACCGGCCCGCAGAACATGCCCTCCTTCCCCGACGGCAGCATGTCGGAGCAGAACAAGAAGGACATCATCGCCTACCTGCACGCGGTCAACAGCGACGACACCGAGAACCCCGGCGGCCTCAGCCTCGGCGGGCTGGGCCCGGTCAGTGAGGGTCTGTTCGCGTGGATCTTCGGACTGGGCGCGCTGATCGCGGTCGCCGTCTGGGTCGCCGCTCGGACCGCAAAGGCCAAGAAGTCATGAGTAGCCAAGACATTCCAGAAGAGAACCTGCCTGCTGAGCAGGGCACCACGCACGGCGCGGTGAAGGTGGCGGACGAGAAGAACCCGTTCGCCGACCCGGGGCTGCCGCCCCACGAGCATCGGGTCCAGGACATCGACGAGCGGGCCGCCAAGCGGTCCGAGCGCGCGGTCGCCCTGCTGTTCACGCTGTCGATGCTGGCCACCATCGGCTTCATCGCCGCGTTCGTGACGATCCCGGTCGACCAGTCGGTCTACATCTTCCCGATCGGTCACATCAGTGCGCTGAACTTCGCGCTCGGCATGACGCTCGGCGTCGCGCTGTTCGCGATCGGCGCGGGCGCCGTCCACTGGGCCCGCACGCTGATGTCCGACGAGGAGATCGCCGACGAGCGCCACCCGATCGCGGCCGACCCCGAGACCCGTGCCAAGGTCCACGCGGACTTCAGGCAGGGCGCCAAGGAGTCCGTCATCGGGCGCCGCAAGCTGATCCGCAACACGATGCTGGGCGCGCTCACGCTGGTGCCGCTCTCCGGTGTCGTCCTGCTGCGCGACCTCGGCCCGCTGCCCGAGACCAAGCTCCGCCACACCCTGTGGTCCAAGGGCAAGCTGCTGGTCAACATGAACACCCACGAGCCGCTGCGTCCCTCCGACGTCGCGGTGGGCTCCCTCACCTTCGCCATGCCCGAGGGCCTGGAGGAGCACGACGAGGAGTTCATGACCGAGATCGCCAAGGCCGCCCTGATGATCGTCCGGCTGGAGCCGAAGGCCATCAAGGACAAGCGCGAGCTCGAGTGGTCGCACGAGGGCATCGTGGCGTACTCGAAGATCTGCACCCACGTCGGTTGCCCGATCTCCCTGTACGAGCAGCAGACGCACCACGCGCTCTGCCCCTGCCACCAGTCCACCTTCGACCTCGCCGACGGCGCCCGGGTGATCTTCGGTCCCGCCGGTCACGCCCTGCCGCAGTTGCGTATCGGCGTGAACGACGAGGGTTACCTCGAAGCGCTCGGCGACTTCGAAGAGCCCGTCGGTCCTGCCTTCTGGGAGCGCGGATGAGCACTACAGCCAACGAAGCCCCCCGCTCTCGCGGGAAGGCACCGGCCGGCGAGCGCGTCGCCGACTGGGCCGACGGCCGCCTGGGGATCTACGCCCTGGCCAAGTCCAACATGCGCAAGATCTTCCCCGACCACTGGTCGTTCATGCTGGGTGAGATCTGCCTCTACAGCTTCATCATCATCATCCTCACGGGTGTGTACCTGACGCTGTTCTTCCACCCGTCGATGAACGAGGTCACGTACCACGGTTCGTACGTGCCGCTGCAGGGCCAGCTGATGAGCGAGGCGTACGCCTCGACGCTGGACATCAGCTTCGACGTCCGCGGCGGTCTGCTCATCCGGCAGATCCACCACTGGGCGGCGCTGATCTTCCTCGCCGGCATGTTCGTGCACATGATGCGCGTCTTCTTCACCGGCGCGTTCCGCAAGCCGCGTGAGATCAACTGGCTGTTCGGCTTCCTGCTGTTCGTCCTCGGCATGTTCACCGGCTTCACCGGTTACTCGCTCCCGGACGACCTGCTCTCGGGCACCGGCATCCGCTTCATGGAGGGCGCGATCCTGTCCGTGCCGATCGTCGGCACGTACCTCTCGTTCTTCCTCTTCGGCGGGGAGTTCCCCGGCCACGACTTCGTGGCCCGGTTCTACTCGGTCCACATCCTGCTGCTGCCGGGCATCATGCTCGGCCTGGTGGTCGCCCACCTGATCCTGGTCGTCTACCACAAGCACACGCAGTTCGCGGGTCCCGGCAAGACCAACAAGAACGTCGTCGGCATGCCGCTGCTGCCGGTGTACATGGCGAAGGCCGGAGGCTTCTTCTTCCTGGTCTTCGGCGTGATCGCCGCCATCTCGGCGATCGCGACGATCAACCCGATCTGGGCCATCGGCCCCTACCGGCCGGACATGGTGTCCACCGGCGCCCAGCCGGACTGGTACATGGGCTTCTCCGAGGGCCTCATCCGAGTGATGCCCGGATGGGAGATCAACTTCTGGGGTCACACGCTCGTCATGGGTGTGTTCGTGCCGCTGTTGATCTTCCCGCTGGTCCTGGTGGCGATCGCGGTCTACCCGTTCATCGAGTCCTGGGTCACCGGCGACAAGCGCGAGCACCACATCCTGGACCGCCCGCGCAACGCCCCGACGCGGACCGCGTTCGGTGTCGCCTGGATCACCGAGTACTTCATCCTGCTCGTCGGCGGCGGCAACGACATCTGGGCCACGCACTTCCACCTGTCGATCAACGCGATCACCTGGTTCGTCCGCATCGCGTTCTTCGTCGGCCCGGTCATCGCGTTCATCGTCACCAAGCGGATCTGCCTCGGCCTCCAGCGCCGGGACAAGGAGAAGGTGCTGCACGGCCGGGAGTCGGGCATCATCAAGCGCCTGCCGCACGGTGAGTTCATCGAGGTGCACGAGCCCCTCAGCCAGGAGCAGCTGCACACCCTCACGGCGCACGAGCAGTACAAGCCGGCCGAGATCGGCCCGACGGTCGACGAGAACGGCGTCGAGCGCAAGGCCAAGGGCTCCGAGAAGCTGCGCGCCAAGCTCAGCAAGTCGTACTACGGCGAGGAGTCGCAGATCCCGAAGCCCACCGTCGAGGAGTACAAGGAGATCACGAGCGGCCACGGCCACCACTGACCCTCCAGCGTCGCCACACCACGGTCGAAGGGCCCCGTCCGTTCCGCGGACGGGGCCCTTCGCCGTGCCCGGGGCTGGATAGGGTGGGACCGCACCTTCTTCCCGCGACACACACGACACACACGACACAGGAGCGGCTCATGAGCGCTGTGACCCCCGCTGGAGGCGACGACGCGGCGGGCCGCTCCTGGCCCGCCCTGCTGAACGGACTGCTGGACGGCCGGGACCTGTCCGCGGACGACACCGCATGGGCCCTCGACGTGATCATGCGCGGCGAGGCCACCGACGCGCAGATCGCCGGCTTCGCGGTGGCGCTCCGGTCCAAGGGGGAGACCGTCGAGGAGATCTCCGGTCTCGTCCGCACCATGTACGCCCACGCCAACGTGATCGAGGTGCCGGGCGAGACGGTCGACATCGTCGGCACCGGCGGCGACGGCGCCAAGACGGTCAACATCTCCACCATGTCGGCGATCGTCGTGGCCGGCACGGGAGCGAAGGTCGTCAAGCACGGCAACCGGGCCGCGTCCTCGGCCTCCGGGGCCTCCGACGTCCTGGAGAAGCTCGGGGTCAACCTGGAGCTGACGCCCAAGCGGGTGGCGGAGGTCGCCGAGGAGGCCGGCATCACCTTCTGCTTCGCCGTGAAGTTCCACCCGGCGCTGCGCCACGTGGCGGCGGCGCGCGGTCAGCTGGGCATCCGCACGGTGTTCAACTTCCTCGGCCCGCTGACCAATCCCGCGCAGGTGAAGTCCCAGGCGATCGGGGTCGCCCACGCGCGCATGGCGCCGATCATCGCCGGGGTCTTCGCCGAGCGCGGCCACTCCTCCCTGGTCTTCCGGGGCGACGACGGCCTCGACGAGCTGACCACGACCGCCACCTCCCGGGTGTGGGTCGTGCGGGACGGCCGGGTGACCGAGGAGACCTTCGACCCGCGCGACGTCGGCCTCGAACGGGTGCCGGTCGAGGCCCTGCGCGGCGCCGACGCCTCCTACAACGCCGACGTCGCCCGCCGCCTGCTGGCCGGCGAGACGGGTCCCGTGCGGGACGCGGTCCTGCTGAACTCGGCGGCGGCCCTGGTGGCCCTGGAGCCCGGCGACGGGCCGCTGGCCGAGCGGATCAGGGCCGGCATGGACCGGGCGGCCGAGGCGATCGACTCGGGCGCCGCCAGGCGGGCGCTGGACCGCTGGGTGGCCGCGAGCAACGCGTAGGGGCCGCGCGCCCGGGACGACGACGCCCGTCCCGCGATCCGGACCCGGGTTGCGGGGCGGCGATCACTTCACGTACTTTCCTCTCCAGGTCATGAGTGACAGTCATGAGGCCCCGGCCGACTGTCCGGCAACCCTCCGTCCGTGGCGGGGTGCCCCGGGTGAAGACCAGGCGGTGGACAGCAAGGTCCACGGCAAGCGCGGACCCCTCGCGAAACCAGGGGTCCTGGGTCGTCCGAGGGAGTCTCCCGTGAACCAGCGAATGCGATAGGGCCGCAGAGCCCCGCCTCCGCACGTCCTTCTCCGCCTTCTCCCACGCTCGAGCCGTCGCGGTTCGCGTGGTGATCCACCTGCCTTCACGGGAGTGCACCCATGTCCGTCTCCACCGTTGCCGCCGACCGGTCCGTCCGTGCCCCGCTGCCCGTTCTGGGCCGGGACGTCACCGTCCCGCTCGTCACCGGCGGCGAGGTCGCCTACGCCGCGCTCGACTACGCCGCCAGCGCGCCCGCGCTCCAGCGGGTCTGGGACGACGTGGCGGCCTACGCCCCGTACTACGGCAGCGTGCACCGCGGGGCGGGGTACCTGTCGCAGCTGTCGACCGACCTGTTCGAGAACGCCCGGAGGACCGTCGCCGGGTTCCTCGACTGCCGGGACGGCGACCAGGTCGTGTTCACCCGGTCCACCACCGACTCCCTCAACCTGCTCGCCGGCGCGCTGCCGGCCGGCTGCCGGGTCTTCGTCTTCGAGACCGAGCACCACGCCTCGCTGCTGCCCTGGGGGTCCCCCCGCGCGGGCCGTGGGGGGAGGGACGTGGACGTGACCTGCCTCGACGCCCCGCGCACCCCCGCGCAGGCCGTCGAGACCCTGGAGCGCGCCCTCGCCGCCCGCGAGCCGTACGGGCCCGCCCTGGTGTGCGTCACCGGTGCCTCCAACGTCACCGGCGAGCTGTGGCCGGTGCGTGAACTGGCCGCCGCCGCGCACGCCCACGGTGCCCGGATCGTGCTGGACGCCGCCCAGCTCGCCCCGCACCACCCCGTCTCGGTGGCGGACCTGGACGTCGACTGGGTCGCCTTCTCCGGGCACAAGCTCTACGCCCCCTTCGGCGCCGGCGTGCTGGCGGGCCGGGCCGACTGGCTGCGCGAGGCGGAGCCGTACCTGGCCGGTGGCGGCGCCAGCCGCAGCGTCTCCCGGCGCGCCGACGGCGGCGTGGACGTCCAGTGGCACGACGGCGCCGCCCGGCACGAGGCCGGGTCGCCCAACGTCATCGGCGCCCATGCCGTCGCCTCCGCCTGCAAGGCCCTCGCGGAGGCCGGGTTCGACACGCTGGTCGCCCGCGAGGAGTACCTGATCGGGAAGGTGCGCGAGGGCCTCGCCGAGGTGCCCGAGGTGCGCGTGCTGTCCCTCTTCGGCGACGACGCGCCCCGTGTCGGCGTCCTCTCCTTCGTCGTCGAGGGCTGGAACAGCTCCCACCTGGCCGCCGCGCTCTCCGCCGAGTACGGCATCGGCGTGCGTGACGGCCTGTTCTGCGCCCACCCGCTGGTGCGCACCCTGCTGGGCGGCGACCCGCGGACGCAGGGCGAGTGCGGGGCCCCCGAGGCGGCGCCCGGCGAGAAGTCCCTCAACGCCGTCCGCGTGAGCTTCGGCGCGGGCACCCCGGACGAGCACGTCGAGCGGTTCGTGGACGCCGTCAAGGAGCTGGTGAGCGACGGCGCCCGGTGGAACTACCGGACCGAGGACGGGCGCTGCGTGCCCGACACCACCTCCGCCGCCGGCACCCCGGCGGCCTGAGCCGCCCGTCCCGCCGGCAGCCGCGACCCCAGCAGGATCATCCGCAGTGCCCGCTCCGTGGCGTCCGTGAGGAGTTCGGCGGCACGCAGCAGCGCGTCCGCCAGGGCCATCGGCGCCGGCATGATGCCGTGGAAGGCGTCGACTCCCGGCACCTCGTGCGCGCCCTCGCCGAGCGTGCCGGCCAGGGCGAGGACGGGACGGCCGTGGAGCTTGGCGCGGCGGGCCACCTCGGCCGGCACCTTGCCGCGCGGCGTCTGGCGGTCCAGGGTCCCCTCGGCGGTGAGCACCAGGTCGGCACGGGCCAGGCGGGCGTCCAGGTCGAGGTGGTCCAGCAGCACGTCGAAGCGGGGCAGCAGCCGGGCGCCGACGGCGGCCAGCCCCGCGCCCAGCCCGCCGGAGGCGCCGGTGCCGGGGCCGCCGCGCAGGTCGGTGCCGAGGACGCCGAGGTCGCGGGTGAGGACGCGCGCCCAGTTCTCCAGACCGGCCGACAACTCCTCGACCTGCGCGGGCGTCGCCCCCTTCTGCGGTCCGAACACGCGGGCCACGCCCCGCTCGCCGCACAGCACGTTGAACGGATTGCAGGCCACCAGCAGTCCGGTCGCCTTCAGCCGCGGGTCCAGGCCGGACGGGTCGATCCGGGCGAGGCGGGTCAGCTCCCGTCCGCCGGGCGGAAGTTCGAAGCCGTCCGCGTCCAGCAGCCGGGCCCCGAGTGCCTGGAGCGCGCCCGCGCCCCCGTCCGACGTCCCCGAGTCGCCGCAGCCGACCAGGACCCGCCGCACCCCGGTGTCGAGCGCGGCGCGGATCAGCTCGCCGACGCCGTACGTCGTCGTGGCGCCCGGGTCGCGCAGGGCCCGGGGGACCAGGGACAGGCCCGCGACGGCCGCCATCTCCACCACCGCCGTGTCCCGGGCGCCGAGCAGCGCGAAGTGGGTGCCGACGGGCTCACCGACCGGCCCGGTGGCGGCCAGCGCGACCAGCCGCCCTCCAGTCGCGGCGGCCAGCGCGACGGCCGTGCCCTCACCGCCGTCGACGAGCGGGATCCGGTCGATCTCGGCGTTCGGCAGGACCCGGCGGACGCCCGCCGCGATGGCGTCTGCGGCGGCCTGGGCGGACAGGGACTCCTTGAAGCCGCTGGGGGCCACGACGACACGGTGCAGCAGGCAGGGCGCGGCGGGCGCGGCGGGCGCGGCGGATACGGCGGATACGGCGGGCACGGCGGACATGGAGGGCTCCTTCAACGGGTCAGGGGCACGCCGAGCAGCGGCCAGACCGCGGCGGCGAAGAACAGCACGAGCGCGGCGGTCAGCGGCGCCAGGACGGCGGACAGCCGCAGCAGGTCGCGCGGGGTGTAGGTGGGGGTGCCGGGGAGGTCGGAGAAGAGCGTGACCGGCTTGGCGGAGGCGGGCAGCGTGTGGCAGAAGCCGGCGGCGGCGGTGGACGCGAGTGCGGCGGCGACCGGGTTGACCCCGGCGCCCACGGCCGCGGCGATCACCAGCGGGATCAGCACGGAGGAGCGGGCCGAGCGGGACTGCAGCACCAGGTGGGCCGCCGTGCTCACCGCGACCACGACCCCGAGGAAGACGGCCGGCGCGACGCGCGCGGGCAGTCCCGACACCAGCCACCTCGCCGCACCGGAGTCGGTGAGCGCGACGCCCATCGCCATGGTCGCCGCCATGAACAGCAGCAGCGACCAGGGCACGGTCCCCAGCGCGTCTTTGAGCCGGACGGTGCCGAGCGCGGGGGAGGAGGCGACGACCGCGCCGATCAGCGCCACCACCGCCGGGGAGACGTGGTGCAAGGGCTCGCCGCACCACAGCGCCACCACCGTGGCCAGCAGCAGGGCGCAGCGCTTCTCCTCCTGCGTCCAGGCGCCGGTGACCGGGCTGTCGCTGTGCCGCTGCATCTCCTCGGCGGTGATGTGCACCGGGCCCGCGCGGTCCGCGCGCCGAGTGGCCGTCAGCAGGACCGCCTCGGCAGCCAGATGGGAGGAGGCCACCGCCGGCGGCAGTCCGAGCAGCAGCCACTGGGTGAAGCCGACCCGGTCCCCGGTCGCCTCCCGCAGCACCGACACCGTGATCAGATGTGCGCCCGCTCCGATCAGGGTCGCCACCGCAGACAGCAGGATCACGGTCGGAAACAGCAACGCCAGCATCACGACCAGTCGTTTCCGGTCGGCGAGCGCCTTGGCGAGAGCGAGGAACACCGGCAGCGCGAGCGCCGCCCGGCCCGACGTGGCCGGCACCGCGAACGCCGTCACCACCAGCGCGGCGGTGGTCAGGTGCACCAGCTGCCGCACACTGCGCGCCCCGCCGACCAGGAACACCGCCGCCCGCCCGGCGAGCCCGGTCCGGGCCACCGCCGCCGCCAGCACGAACGCGCAGATCAGCAACCACACCGTGTCCTCACCGAGGGTGCCGAAGAGCGTGTCGCTGCTGATCACGCCGGTGGCGGTCAGCGCCAGGCCGGCCCCCAGCGCGATGTACGTGTCGTCGACCGGGGTGCCGATCCAGGCGCAGGTGGCCAGCGCGAACACGGCGAGGGTGAGGCGCGCGTCGCCGCCGAGGGCGGGGAAGTTGGCGGGGACCGCCAGCAGCGCGCACAGGGACAGCGCCACGCACAGGGCCGCCGCGAGGCGGAGGTTCGACGTCACGCCATCGAGGGTTCTCCCGGGCGGTGAGCCCTCGATGAGCCGGACATGAAGGAAACGTCACACGACATCCGGTCACGCGGCCCGCCGGGCGGCGCCCGGGTCAGCCCGGTAGCCGGTATCCCATGCCCCGCACCGTCTCCACCCGCTGCGCCCCCAGCTTCTTGCGCAGCGCCCGCACGTACACGTCCACGATGTTGGAGCCGGGGTCGAAGTCGTAGCCCCACACGTGGGAGAGGATCTGCTCCCGCGACAGGACCTGCCCCGGGTGCCGCAGGAACAGCTCCAGCAGTACGAACTCACGGGCCGTCAGGTCCACCGTCCGCTCCGCGGCACGGGCCCGCCGGGTGCGCAGGTCCAGGGAGAGGTCGCCGGACCTCAGCACCGTCACCTCCGGCGCCCTGGCCGCCGTACGCAGCCGGAGCCGGACCCGGGCGAGGAGTTCCTCGAAGCGGAACGGCTTGGTCATCCAGTCGTCGGCACCGCCCTCCAGGCCGGCCACCGTGTCCCGTACCGAGTCGCGTGCGGTCAGCACGATCACCGGGGTCGTCACCCGGGACTCGCGCAGCTCGCGCAGGACCGTGAAGCCGTCCCGGCCGGGCAGCCCGATGTCCAGGAGGACCAGGTCGAAGCCGCCGGTGAGGGCGCAGGCGTGGGCGG
Organism: Streptomyces sp. JK94; assembly: GCF_053613315.1. Taxonomy (NCBI): domain Bacteria; kingdom Bacillati; phylum Actinomycetota; class Actinomycetes; order Kitasatosporales; family Streptomycetaceae; genus Streptomyces; species Streptomyces sp. JK94. The sequence continues at coordinate 430,830 of NZ_JBSICH010000001.1, forward strand.
TGTCGCCGTCGGCGACGGCGGTGGTGGTGAAGCCGTTGGCGCGCAGACCCTTCTCGACGAAGGAGGCGATGCGCTCCTCGTCCTCGACGATGAGGATGCGGTTCATTCACGTGCCTCTTCCGGAATCAGTCCAGTGTCAGGACGAAGGTGGCGCCGCCACCCTCGGTGGTGCGCAGGCCGACCCGCCCGCCGTGGCCCTCCGCGATCGCCTTGACGATCGACAGCCCCAGCCCGGCGCCCGACCCGCGCACCCCGCGCCGCGCCGTGCCGCGCCGGAACCGCTCGAAGATCACCTCGGCGTCCTGCGGCTGGACCCCGGGGCCGGAGTCGGCGACGTACAGCTCGACGCGCGTGCCGTCGGCGCGGGAGCCGATGCGGATGGTCTGGCCGGTGGTGGTGTGCTGCACGGCGTTCTGCGCGAGCTGCACCATGGCCTGCGTGATCCGCTGGGGGTCCAGCGGGGCCTCGCGGTCGGCGACCTCGGCCAGCACCCAGTCGCGGTCGCCGAGGGTGCGGGCCTTGACGTAGACGTCGGCGGTGAGTTCGGCGAGCTGCACCGGCTCGGGGGTGACGAAGTCGGGGCGTTCGGTCCGGGCGAGCAGCAGCAGGTCCTCGACGATGCGGCTCATCCGGTCCAGTTCGTCGGTGACCAGGCGGACGGTCTCCTCGCGCTCCGCCGGGTCGTCGCCCATCAGCTCCAGGTGCCCGCGCACGATGGTGATGGGGGTGCGCAGTTCGTGGCCCGCGTCGTCGACGAAGCGGCGCTGGGCGGCGAAGGCGCGTTCCAGCCGGTCGAGCATGGCGTTGAACGTCTCGGCGAGCGCGGCCACGTCGTCGTGGCCGTGCACCGGGATGCGCCGGGTCAGGTCCTGCTCGGTGAGCTGGGCGGCCGTCGTGCGCACCAGCCGCACCGGTTTGAGGATGCGGCCCGCCACCACCCAGGCGATGCCGGTCGTCATCAGCAGGGCGACGCCGGAGATGGCGAGCAGCACGCGGAACACCTCGTCCGCGCGCGCCTGTTCCCGTCCCGGGTGGAAGGCGACCACGAACGCGGCGGCGGGCTCACCGCCGTAACGGGCGACGGTGACCTTGGCCCAGCGGATCTCGCCCTCCGGCCGCTCCAGGGTGCCGGTGGGGTCGGGGGAGGCGAACAGGGTGCGCCGGGCGTCGGCGTCCCGGTGCAGGGGCAGGGCGACCGGGATCTCGCGCTGCTGGATGATCTGCACGGGCCGGCTGCCCGCCTCGCCGACCAGGCCGATCAGCTCCTCGTCCAGGTCGGCGTACTGCCGCTCCAGGAAGACCTTGAGCAGCCGTTCCGGGTCGGCGAACGGGCGGCCGGTCTCCGGGTCGAAGCCCTGCTCCTCGAAGTTGGCGAACTCCCCGGCCTCCTGCGCGAGCAGGCCGTTGATCCGGTGGTCGGTGTCGCGCAGCAGGATCGAGCGGGTGGTCGCGGCCACCGAGGCGAGGGCGACGGCCATCACGAGCAGCAGCCAGAGCAGGATGCGGACGCGGGCCGAGATCCGCCGGCGCTCGCGGTCAGCCGTCGTCGCCGGGCCCGTCGTCGGCGGCCGGGCCGGTGGCTCCGTCGTCGGTGTCCTGGCCTCGGTCGTCGTCATCGTCGTCATCCGGAGGGCTGTCGGTCACCGGTGGCCGGGTCACCACCTGGTCGCTGGGCGTCGGCTCGGGCGAGGAGGCGGTGGGCGACGGGGTGGGGGAGCCGCTCTCCAGCTCCACCCTGGACGGCGCCTTGGGCTGCTGCGGGTTGTCGGTGAGGGCGAAGCTGGTCGCGGCGATGCCGAGAGGGATCAGGACGACGGCCGCCAGGGCCGCCATCCGGCGTGAGAAGACCATGTCCCCGATCCTGCGCCCGTCACCCGGTGCTCAGGATGAGCCGGGGATGAGGAACTCTTCATCGGGCGCGGGCCCGCGGGCGCCGGGGACGGGTGCCGGAACCGGGCGCGCGCTCAGTTGTCGAGCCCGATGGCGAACGCCGCCTCCAGGTCGTGCTGCGAGTACGTCCGGAACGCCACGTGCGTGTCCGTGCCCTCCACACCGGGGATCTTGCTGATCCGGCCGGGGATGACCTCCGCCAGGTCCTCGTGCCGGCTCACCCGCACCATCGCGATCAGGTCGTAGGTGCCGGTGACGGAGAAGACCTCGCTGACGTTCTCCAGCGCGGCGATCCGCTCCGCGATCTCGGGGATGCGGTCCACGCTGGTCTTGATGAGGACGATCGCGCTGATCACGGCTGGTTCTCTCCCTCGGGCGCCGCCACTGGAACGCTCTTCACTCTAGTCGTACGCCCGAACCGCACCCAGGCGAAGACGAAGCCCAGCCCGAAGCCCACCAGGTGGGCCAGGTACGCCACCCCCGGACCGTCACCGGCCCGCCCCGCGGCCATCCACTGGAGCCCGGCCCAGAAGGGCAGGACGATCCAGGCCGGGAAGCGCAGCGGCAGGAAGAAGAGGAAGGGCAGCAGGCTCGTCACCCGGGCCCGCGGGAAGAGGAAGAGGAACGCGCCGAGGATCGCGGAGATCGCCCCCGAGGCGCCGACCAGGGACTGCTGGGAGTGGGCGTTGGCGCCCGCGTAGCCGAGCAGGGCCAGGTAGCCGCAGCCGAGGTAGAACAGGGCGAACTGGAGCCGTCCCATTCGTTCCTCGGTCATCGCGCCGAAGACGTGGAGGAAGAGCATGTTGCCCAGCAGGTGCACCCAGCTGCCGTGGACGAAGAGCGCCGTCGCGGGGGTGAGCGCCGATCCGGGGGAGTCCTCGAACAGTTCTGCGGGGATCACGCCCCAGCGCCGGAAGTGGGCGTGCTGGGCGGCGAGCAGCTCGTCGCCGGTGCCGTACGCCGGATTGAGCCCCGCCGCCGGGCTGAGCAGGAACAGCAGGCAGCACATCGTGATCAGCGCGTACGTCACCGGTGCCGCCCGGCCCCGGGAGGTGCGGGGCGCGCGGGCCGTGCCGAGTGTCCTGACCGTCCTGAGGGCCGCCGTGCTCCAGTTGCGGATCATGGACACAGAGCATGACGTAACGGGACGCGACCGCTCATAGCGCCTCGCCGCCGTGGGCACGCGGGCGTCGGGTACCCGCCAGGCCGTAGGGTTACGAGCCATACGCACCGGGGGAGCCCGGCGCGTCACCGACACTGGAAGAGAGTGAACAGCCACGATGACGGTTCCCCTGCCGACCGACACGACGCGGTGGCGCTGCACCCTCTGCGGCAACCTCACCCGCTTCGACGTGACCCGGGCCTCGAAGGTCGTCGAGTACGTGCACCTCGACCTGGCCGGCGAGCCGAACGTCGAGGAGCGCGAGGTGCTCAGCGAGACCGTCGAGTCGGTGCGGTGCCGCTGGTGCAACGCCGTGGACCAGGTGGAACTCGTGGACAGGCCGGGTGCCGCCTCCTGACGGGAGCGGCCCCGCACGAGGCGATCCCGGACCGGGGTCGCCCTGAGACATTGGGGTGACGGATGGTGGAGACACACGGCGGGGGGCCGGGCGACGGCGCCGCTGAGGTGCTCGACCGCCCGCTGCCCGACGGTGTGCGCCGCAGGGTCGTGCAGATCGTGTCCGACGGCTTCGGCGGACTCAAGCTCGGCGAACTGCCGGCACAGCTGAGACAGTACGCCCGGTTCGCCCCCAACCGCAGGACCAAGTTCGCCGGCAACGCCATGGCCGCCGCCGTGGAGACCGACACCCTCTTCCGCCAGCGCATCGGCGAGAAGTTCAGGGAGTCCCATCCGGAACTGGCGGGCGCCCTGGACTCCGGTGCGCCGCCGCCGGCCGCGGACCCGCTCGACGTGGCGGCCGCGGCCTACGTACTGCGCCCGCACGGCTGGGTGAAGCTGGTGACCGCCGCCGGCGAGGAGGCGCAGCGCGCGGACGCCGAGCGCGCCGACGAGGAGAGCCGCGCGGAGCTGGAGCGGCTGCACGAGGAGCTGGCCCGGGCCCGGGAGCACACCAGGACCGAGACCGAGCGGCTGCGGGCCGAGCTGGACGCGGCGAAGAAGGAGGCCGAGTCGCTGCACCGCAAGCTGCGCTCCGCCCTCAGTGACGTCAAGCGCGGCGAGGCGGCCCTGCGCAAGGTGCGGGACGAGACCGACGCCGTCCGCGCCGAGGGGGCCGCCCAGGTGTCCGCCGCCGAGAGCGAGACCCGGCGGCTCAAGACCCGGCTCGGGGAGGCGGAGGCCGCCCTGGAGGCCACCCGCAAGGCGGCCCGCGAGGGACGCAGCGTCGAGGACATGCGGGTACGGCTGCTGCTGGACACGCTGCTGGACGCCACCCAGGGGCTCCGTCGGGAACTCGCGCTGCCCCCGGTGTCCGTGCGGCCCGCCGAGACCGTGGACGCCGTGGAGCCCGGCCGGATGACGCCGAAGGACATCGCCGCGCGCGCCCTGTCCGAGAACGACCCCGCCATCCTCGACCAGTTGCTGGCGCTGCCCCAGGCGCACCTGGTCGTCGACGGCTACAACGTCACCAAGACCGGCTATCCGCAGATGCCGCTGGAGAAGCAGCGGCTGCGCCTGCTCGGCCAGCTCTCCCAGCTGGCCGCGCAGACCGGCGCCGAGACGACCTGCGTCTTCGACGGCGCCGAGCTGGCGGCACCGGTGCTGCTCGCGCCGCCGCGCGGGGTGCGGGTGCTGTTCTCCAAGCCCGGCGTCACCGCCGACGAGCTGATCCGCCAGCTGGTGCGGGCCGAGCCGCCGGGCCGGCCGGTCATCGTGGTCTCCACCGACCGCGAGGTGGCCGACGGCGTGGCCCGCGCGGGCGCACGCCCGGTGGCGTCCGTGGTGCTCCTCAAGAGGCTGTCCTGACCCCTGGTTCACTTTCGTGGCAACCGCAACGTAGGCACTCTATGCCTGAATTGACGGAACCGTCACGCAACGTAGTGTCAAGTAGGGATTACTGCATGTGAGTTACGGCAAAGAATGCGGTGCGTAACCGGGATAATTCGACGGAGGATTTGAACTGATCACGAGTGGGTCACTAGGGTCAGCGCTCGAACCCTCGAACGGGTGATCCCTCTCAAGAAGGAGCTCGTCTCCGTGGCGTCCCACCGTCGTCCCAAGCAGCCGAGCCGCACGCGCGTGACCGTGCTCACCACCGCTGCCGCCGCCGCTGTCGCTCTCAGCTCGCAGGCCGCCAACGCCGCACCGAGTGAGAAGCCGAGCAAGGACGAGGTCAAGGCCAAGGTCGACAAGCTCTACACCGAGGCGGAGCAGGCCACCGAGAAGTACAACGGGGCCAAGGAGAAGCAGGAGAAGCTCCAGAAGGAGATCTCCACGATCCAGGACAACGTCGCCCGCGGCCAGGAGGAGCTCAACGAGCTGCGGGACGGCCTCGGTTCGATGGCCAGCGCCCAGTACCGCTCCGGTGGGATCGACCCCTCCCTCCAGCTGTTCCTCTCCGCCGACCCGGACGACTACCTGGACAAGGCCTCCACGCTCGACCAGCTGAGCGGTCAGCAGGTCGAGGCGCTGAAGAAGATCCAGGTGAAGCAGCGCGACCTCGCCCAGCAGCGCTCCGAGGCCACCGAGAAGCTCAAGGACCTCGCCTCCACCCGCACCGAACTGGGCAAGAAGAAGGAGGAGGTCCAGGGCAAGCTGGCCTCCGCGCAGAAGCTGCTCAACAGCCTCACCGCGCAGGAGAAGGCCGCCCTCGCCGCCGAGGAGCAGCGCGCCACCCGCACCAGCGAGCGCGAGGTCCTCTCCGGCGGCACCACCGCGAAGCCCGCCTCCGGCCGGGCCGCCGCCGCCTTCGCCGCCGCCCAGAGCAAGATCGGCACGCCCTACGTCTACGGCGCCACCGGCCCCTCCTCCTTCGACTGCTCGGGCCTGACCTCCTGGGCCTACGCGCAGGCCGGAGTCGGCATCCCCCGCACCTCCGAGGCGCAGACCGGCGCGGGCACGCGGATCTCCTCGATGAGCGACCTCCAGGTCGGCGACCTGGTCTTCTTCTTCAACGACCTGCACCACGTCGGCCTCTACGCCGGCAACGGCCAGGTCCTGCACGCGCCGCGCACCGGCACGGTCGTCCGCTACGAGTCGATGAACACCATCGGCGGCCCCTTCATGTTCGGCGTGCGGGTCTGACCCGCCCGCGCACCCCGCCCGGGAATCAGCCCCGTCGTACCGCCCGTTCGGGCGAAATACGGTGAGGCGTCGCGACCCCCTGCCCCGCCGGTGACCTGCGTCAGCGGCGGGGCGTCGTGCTGCGGGCCACCCGCAGGTCGTTGGCCGGTGCCCCGCCACGGGGTTACTGTCTGCCGCGTTTCCCTGTCCGCCAGCGGAAGGAGTGCGGCTTCCCGTGGGGTCCCATCGCCGCCTTGCACCGTCCGGGTCCGACCGCGGCGCCACCGCCGCCGTCGGACTGCTCTCCGTCGCCGCCGCGGTCCTGGCCGCCGTACCGGCCACGGCCGCCCCGCACGACGACCGGCGGGCGGAGGTGGACCGGCTCCAGACGGAGGCGGAGCAGGCGACCGAGGCCTACAACGAGGCCGACGCGCGCACCGACGCCCTGCGCGAGGAGGTCGGTGCCGCGCAGGACGCGATCGCCCGGCAGCAGGAGCGGATCAACGGCATGCGGGAGACGCTCGGTTCGCTGGCCGGCGCCCAGTACCGCTCCGGCGGCATCGACCCGTCGCTGGCGCTGCTGCTCTCCGCCGACCCGGACGACTACCTGGACAAGGCCTCCGTGCTCGACCGGATCACCACCCGTCGGGCCGGTGATCTCAGGGAACTCCAGGAGGCCCTGCGCGACCTCGCCCAGGACCGCGCGGAGGCCGGCCGCAAACTCACCGAGCTGGAGGAGGGCCGCAAGGCCGTCGCCGCCCACAAGAAGACCGTGGAGCGGAAGCTGGCCAAAGCCCGCGAGCTGCTCAACTCCCTGCCGGACGAGGAACGCGCCGCCTACGACCGCGGCTCCCGCTCCGGCCGCGCCGGTCTGCCCGCCCCCGGGGAGGCCGCCCCCGCCTCCGGCCGGGCCGCGGCCGCCGTCGCCGCCGCCCGCTCCGCCCTCGGCAAGCCCTACGTCTGGGGCGCCAACGGCCCCGGCGGGTTCGACTGCTCGGGCCTGACCCAGTGGTCCTACGCGCAGGCCGGGGTCGGCCTGCCGCGCACCTCCCAGGCGCAGTCGGGAGCGGGCCGGCAGGTCTCCCTGGCCGACGCCCGCCCCGGCGACCTGGTCGCCTACCGGGACGACGCCAGCCACATCGGCATGTACGTCGGCAACGGCCAGGTGATCCACGCGCCCTACCCCGGCGCGCCCGTGCGCTACGACCCGGTCGGCATGATGCCGGTGTCCTCGGTCACCCGCGTGTGACCCGCCCGGCCGCGGGCGGACGCGGGCGGGGACCCCGGTGGCCGGCCGAGGGGTGGCCCAGGCCCCGCGGCCCGGCGCCCCCGGATGGCGCGGTCCGGTCCCGACGGTGTCCTCCGGGGCGATGCGGTCCGGTCCGGACGGTGCCCTGCGGGGTGGCGAGGTCCGGTCCGGACGGTGCCCTCCGGAGTGATGCGGTCCGGTCCGGACGGTGATGCGGTCCGGTCCGGACGGTGACGCGGCCCGGTCCGGACGGTGACGCGGCCCGGTCCGGACGGTGTCCCCCGGGGTGGCGCGGCCCGGTTCAAACGGTGCCGGTCCGTCCGGCCGGATGTGACCGTCGCGGTGCCCCCGCCCGCTGCCCTCCCCGGTCCGGCGCCCGTACGATCGGGAGGATGGCTGGGCGAAGGCGGGTGTCGGGTTCCTCGGTGGTGGCGCTGTGCCTGCTGCTCGCCTCCCTCGTGGCCTGCGGCGGCCGGACCACCGCCGACCCGGTCCGGGCCGAGGTGCAGCGGGTGCTGGACCAACGGGCGGCCGCCGTCCTGGGCCACGACCGGGCCGCCTACGCGGGCACGGGCAGCGAGGCCGGCTTCGGCAACCTGAGCGCGGTGCCGCTGGCGGCGTTCGCGTACCGCGTGACGGACGTGGACCGCACCGGCGACACCGCCACCGCCGAGGTGCGGCTGAGCTACCGCGTCGAGGGCTACGACCGGGGCCCGGTCACTGCCGGCCGCACCGTGCGGCTGGGCCGCGACGGCGCGGACGGGCCGTGGTCGGTCGAGTCCGACCGGCCCGCCCGGGACGCCGGCCAGCAGCCGTGGGACCAGGGCGTGGTCCGGGCCGTCCGCGGGACGCACAGCCTGGTGCTCGGCGTCGGGCAGTCCACCGAGGCGCTGCGCGGCTTCGCCGACCTCGCGGACCGGGCGGTGCCCGCCGTGTCGGCCGCCTGGGACGGCGACTGGGCCCGGCGGGTGGTCGTACTCGTGCCGAAGTCGCTGGAGGGCATGGCGGGCCTGCTCGGCTCGCCCGCCTCCTCCTACCGGGGCATCGCGGCGGTCACCACCGGCGAGACGGGCGGCCGGGAGCGGGCGCCCGCGGACCGGATCATCGTCAACCCCGACGCGTACGGGCTGCTCGGCTCCCTCGGCAAACAGGTCGTGCTCACCCACGAGACCACCCACGTCGCCACCCGTACCGACACCACCGCCGCCACCCCGCTGTGGCTGTCCGAGGGCTACGCCGACTGGGTCGGCTACCGCGGCACCGGCCGCACGCCCGCCCAGGCCGCTCCCGAACTGGCCGGCGCGGTGTCCGAGGGCCGGGTGCCCGACCGGCTGCCGACGGACGACGACTTCGGCTTCACCGCCGACGCGGACGAGCTGGCCCGGGCCTACGAGGGCGGCTGGCTGGCCTGCCGGATGATCGCCGACCAGTGGGGCGAGGACCGGCTGGACGCCTTCTACCGGGCCGTGGGCGCCCACGACGAGCGTGCGGGAGCGGTCGAGGACGCGACGGGCGAGGTGCTCGGCACCACGCCGGAGGAGTTCACGGCGCGATGGCGGGAGTATCTGCGGACGGAGTTCGGCTGAGCCGGCCGGCCGCTCCGCTCCGCCCGGACGCGGTGCGCACGACCGTGTCGCGCCACAGGGCGCGGGCCGCGACGAGCGCCGCGGCGGCCAGCAGGCCGTTGCGCACGGCCAGCAGCGCGATGCCGAGCGGATCACTGGCGACGACGGACCCGAAGAGGACCGGGAACTCCAGCACCGTCACCGGGCTCGCCGCCAGCACCAGGACGGCCGGCACCCGCATCCGGCTCGCCCTGAAGCAGCGGCAGACCGCCGCCAGACCGATCAGCCACACCAGGTACTGCGGGCTGATCACCCGGCTGGTGACCGTGAACACCAGCACGGCCGCGAAGGCCGCGTCCGCCGCCGTGTGCGCCGTGAAACGCGAGGCCGCCAGCCGCCACAGCAGCAGCCAGCCGAACGAGAGAGCGGTCAGCGCGAGGGCGGCCGTGCTCACCGCGCCCACGTACGGGCCGAGGAACTCGACCGAGCCGTAGTGGAGCAGCACCTCGCCGTCCCAGCCGAAGTGCCGGGCGACGTGGAAGACCAGGGCGCCCAGCGACTCCACCTCGGTGCCCCGTTCGCGCTGGAACGTCAGGAACGCGAACGCCCCCGGCACCACGGCGAACAGCGCCGCCAGCGCCGCACCGGTCAGCGCGGCCGCGGCCCGGGGAGCCCGCCCGCGCATCCCGAGCAGCACCAGGACCGGCCACACCTTCAGCAGCGCCCCGAGCGCCGCCAGGGCACCCGCGACGCGCGGATGCCGGCCCGCGGCGAGCAGCGCGGCCACCGCGACGGCGGTGACCATCACGTCGTAGCGGGCGTACACCGTCGGGCCGAGCAGCGGTACGCCCGCCACCCACACCCACGCACCGCGCGGCGAGCGCCCGGGGCCCCGGCCCGCGCGCCACAGCAGGGCGAGGACGGCCAGGTCGGTGACGCAGGCGAGGACGAAGAACGCCGTCGCGTACTCCAGAAAAGGCAGCAGCGCCGGGGAGAGCATCGCGAGGGCCGCCGCGGGCGGGTACTGCCACGTGACGTCGTTCAGCGGGAACGTCCCGGTGCGCAGGATCTCGGACCAGTCCCGGTAGATGACGGACACGTCGCCGGTGACGTCCGGGCCGGGCAGGACGAGCACCTTCAGGACGAACAGCAGCAGCACCAGCCGGCTGGCGCCCCAGGCCGTCAGCAGCCGCACCGCGGGCCGCCTCGCGTCGGTCGTCTCCACGTGCTCCCTGCCCGTCCGCGTCCCGTGCCCTGCCGTGCGGCCATGATGACCCGGGTACCTGTACGTCTGCCACAGGAGGCGGCCGGGCCCCGCCCCGCGCGGAGGGTTCGGTAGGGTCGGCGGCGTGCGCAAGACCTTGATCGTGACCAACGACTTCCCGCCCCGCCCGGGCGGTATCCAGGCCTTCCTGCACAACATGGCGCTGCGGCTGGACCCCGAGCGGCTGGTCGTCTACGCCTCCACCTGGAAGCGGGGCCGCGAGGGCGCCGAGGCCACCGCCGCCTTCGACGCCGAGCAGCCCTTCACCGTCGTACGGGACCGTACGACGATGCTGCTGCCGACGCCGGGCGCGACCCGGCGGGCGGCCGGGCTGCTGCGTGAGCACGGGTGCACGTCGGTGTGGTTCGGGGCGGCGGCGCCCCTCGGGCTGATGGCGCCGGCGCTGCGCAGGGCGGGGGCCGAGCGGCTCGTCGCCACCACCCATGGCCACGAGGCCGGATGGGCCCAGCTGCCCGCCGCCCGGCAACTGCTGCGCCGGATCGGGGAGACGACCGACACGATCACCTACCTCGGGGAGTACACGCGCTCGCGGATCGCGGGCGCGCTCACCCCCGAAGCCGCCGCCCGGATGGTGCAGCTGCCGCCCGGCGTCGACGAGAAGACCTTCCACCCGGGCAGCGGCGGTGACGAGGTGCGGGCCCGGCTCGGGCTGACCGAGCGGCCCGTCGTGGTGTGCGTCTCCCGGCTGGTGCCGCGCAAGGGCCAGGACACGCTGATCCGGGCGATGCCGCGCGTCCTGGCCGCCCAGCCGGACGCCGTCCTGCTGATCGTCGGCGGCGGACCCCACGAGAAGGAGCTGCGCCGGCTCGCCCGGGAGACCGGCGTGGCCGCCTCCGTCCGCTTCACTGGCGCCGTGCCCTGGTCCGAGCTGCCCGCGCACTACGGCGCCGGGGACGTCTTCGCCATGCCGTGCCGGACCCGGCGGGGCGGGCTCGACGTGGAGGGGCTCGGCATCGTCTACCTGGAGGCCTCCGCGACCGGCCTGCCCGTCGTCGCCGGCGACTCCGGCGGCGCGCCCGACGCCGTACTGGACGCGGAGACCGGCTGGGTGGTGCGCGGCGGAGCCGAGGACGAGGCAGCCGACCGCGTCGTCACGCTCCTGGGCGACCCGGAGCTGCGCCGCAGGATGGGCGAGCGCGGCCGGGCGTGGGTCGAGGAGAAATGGCGCTGGGACCTGCTGGCGGAGCGCCTGAAGGCGCTGCTGTAACGCGGGAAGCCGCTGGAAGGCCGGGGACGGCACGCCGTCCGGGGGCGCGGGGCGGGCACCTGTGCGGCTCCGCCGCGCGGGCGCGCCGCCACGACGGGCCCGCACCCGCCCACGGCGATACCGGGGGGCCCGCACCCGCCCACGGCGATACCGGGGGCGCTCCACGGGGCGCCCCCCGCCCCCTACTTGGCGTAGATCGCCTCGATCTCCTGCGCGTAGTCCCTCGCCACCACGTTCCGCTTCAGCTTCAGCGAAGGCGTCAGGTGCCCCGACTCCTCGGAGAACTGCGCGCCGAGGACCCGGAACCTCCGCACCGACTCCGCCTTGGACACCGCCGAGTTGCCGTCGTCGACGGCCGACTGGACGGCGGCGAGCAGGTCCGCGTCCTCCAGCAGCGACGCGGCCGTCGAACCGGCGGGCTTGCCGTGGTCCGCGCACCAACGGCCGAGGAACTCCTCGTCGATGGTGACCAGCGCGCCCACGAACGGCCGCCCGTCGCCGACCACCATGCACTCCGCGACCAGCGCGTGCGCGCGGATGCGGTCCTCGATCACGGCCGGGGCGACGTTCTTGCCGCCGGCGGTGACGATGATCTCCTTCTTGCGGCCGGTGATGCGCAGGTACCCGTCCTCGTCGAGGGTGCCGATGTCGCCGGTGTGGAACCAGCCGTCGGCCAGCGCCTCGGCGGTCGCGCCCGGGTTGTTCCAGTACTCCTTGAACAGGTGCTCGCCGTGCAGCAGCACCTCGCCGTCGTCCGCGATGCGCACCACGGAACCGGGCAGCGGCTGACCGACCGTGCCGATCTTCTGCCGGTCCCACGGGTTGAAGGCGGTGGCCGCGCAGGACTCGGTCAGGCCGTAGCCCTCCAGCACCGTGAAGCCGATGCCGCGGAAGAAGTGACCGAGGCGCTCGCCGAGGGGGGCGCCGCCCGAGATGGCGTACTCGCCGCGCCCGCCGAGGACCGTGCGGAGCTTGCCGTAGACGAGCTTGTCGAACACCCTGTGCCTGATCCTGAGGCCGAGGGACGGCCCCGCCGGGGAGTCCAGCGCCTTGCTGTACGCGATCGCCGTGTCGGCGGCCCTGTCGAAGATCCCGCCCTTGCCGTCGGCCTGCGCCTTGGCACGCGCCGAGTTGTAGACCTTCTCGAAGACGCGCGGCACGCCGAGGATCAGCGTCGGCCGGAAGGCGGCCAGCTCGTCGGTGAGGTTCTTGACGTCCGGGACGCAGCCCAGCTTGATCGGCGCGATCATCGGCGCGACCTGGACCAGGCGGCCGAAGACGTGCGCGAGCGGGAGGAAGAGGAGGACGGAGCACTCGCCCGTGCGGAACAGCGGGCGCAGCCGCTCGACGACGTTGCCGCACTCGGCGAAGAAGCTGCGGTGGGTGAGCACACAGCCCTTGGGGCGGCCGGTGGTGCCGGAGGTGTAGACGATGGTCGCGGGGTCGTCGGCCTTGGCGATCGAGCCGCGCTCCTCGACGGCCCGGTCGGTGACGTCCTGTCCGAGGCGCCCCAGTTCCTCCACGGCCCCGGCGTCGATCTGCCAGACGTGCTTGAGGGCGGGCAGCTGCTCGCGCACCTCCTCGACGGAGGCGGCGTTCGCGGCGGACTCCACGACGCACGCGGTCGCGCCCGAGTCGCCGAGGATCCACTGCACCTGCTCGGGCGAGCTGGTCTCGTACACCGGCACGGTGATCGCGCCCGCGCTCCAGATCGCGAAGTCCAGCAAAGTCCACTCGTAGCGGGTCCGGGACATCAGGCCGACCCGGTCGCCAGGCTGGACCCCGGAGGCGATGAGACCCTTGGCGGCGGCCTGGACCTCGGCGAGGAAGGCGCGGGCGGTCACGTCCTGCCACGCGCCGGCCACCTTGCGCGAGATGACGGCGACGTCCGGGTGCTGCGCGGCGTTTCTGCGGACGATGTCGGTCAGGTTTCCGTCCGCAGGGACCTCGTACAAAGCCGGAAGGCTGAACTCGCGCAAGACTGCTGCTCCTCATAGGGCGCCGGCGCCACGACACTGTGTGATGCGACGGTGCGGTCCAAGGCTCGGGCAAGTGCTCGTGGAGTCCACCCGCGGTCCCACAGGCCGAAGCGCGTGTCGACGCACAGGGTGAAATCCAGAGCACGACTGGACTGCCCGGACGTTACCCGCCGGTATGGCTTCTCCGACAGGGGGCCCCGCGAGATGTTCGCTGCGTCACACGGACGGGGTTTCCTTCGCGCAGAGTAGTCGACGGATCAACCGACCAGCCAGTAACCGCAGGTCCGGCCGCCACTGTTCACAAGAGGCCCGCGCTGCTTACGCTTGATCGTCATGGCACCCACACCGCCCGGCAGTACGAGGACCCGCGTCCACGTGATCAGTGACGTCCACGGCAACGCCCGCGACCTGGCCAGGGCCGGTGAGGGCGCGGACGCCCTGATCTGCCTCGGCGACCTGGTCCTCTTCCTCGACTACGCCGACCACTCGCGCGGCATCTTCCCCGACCTGTTCGGCGTCGAGAACGCCGACCGCATCGTCGAACTGCGCACCGCCCGCCGCTTCACCGAGGCGCGGGAGTTCGGGGCCCGGCTGTGGGCGGGCGCCGGCGGGGACCGGCGGGAGCTGATCGAGCGCGCGGTGCGCAAGCAGTACGCCGAGATGTTCGCCGCGTTCCCCACGCCGACGTACGCCACCTACGGCAACGTCGACATGCCGCCCCTGTGGCCCGAGTACGCCGGCCCCGGCACCACCGTGCTCGACGGGGAGCGGGCGGAGATCGGCGGCCGGGTCTTCGGCTTCGTCGGCGGCGGTCTGCGCACGCCGATGCGCACGCCGTACGAGATCGGCGACGAGGAGTACGCCGCGAAGCTGGAGGCGGTCGGCGAGGTGGACGTGCTGTGCACGCACATCCCGCCGGACGTTCCGGACCTCGTCTACGACACGGTGGCGCGGCGCTTCGAACGGGGCAGCCGGGCGCTGCTGGACGTGATCCGCCGCACCCGTCCCCGGTACGCGCTGTTCGGGCACGTGCACCAGCCGCTGGCGCGGCGGATGCGGATCGGGGCGACCGAGTGCGTGAACGTCGGGCACTTCGCGTCGACCGGGAAGCCGTGGGCGCTGGAGTGGTGAGCACGGGGCGGTGCCCGGGTGGCCGGACCCGCGCGGGCAGGTGGTGACGATCGCCGGTCCCGTGCGCGATAGCCTTCACGCGGCACACGTGCGCGTCACGGGCGCACGACGACCTCAGTAGCGGCCCGCATCCGGAGGAGCCACGGCGATGGCGGAACACACCAGCTCGAGCATCACCATCGAGGCGGCACCGGCCGACGTCATGGCGGTGATCGCCGACTTCGCCCGCTATCCGGACTGGACCGGAGAGGTGAAGGAGGCCGAGGTCCTCGCCACCGACGCGCGGGGGCGGGCCGAGCAGGTGCGGCTCGTCATGGACGCCGGGGCCATCAAGGACGACCAGACGCTGGGGTACACCTGGACCGGCGAGCACGAGGTGTCCTGGACCCTGGTCAAGTCCCAGATGCTGCGTTCCCTGGACGGGTCCTACCTGCTCAGGCCGGCGGGTGCGGGCACGGAGGTCACCTACCGGCTCACGGTCGACGTCAAGATCCCGATGCTCGGCATGATCAAGCGCAAGGCCGAGAAGGTCATCACCGACCGGGCGCTGGCGGGACTGAAGAAGCGGGTGGAGTCGGGCGCGCGGTAGTCTCCCGCGCCCCGGTCCCGCCGCCCGGCGCCCGCACATCGCCCACTGCCCCGCAGTCCGGGGCCCGCACGTCGTCCGGCCGCCCGCCCGCACGTCGCCCGTCGTCCCGCCGCCCGGCGCCCGCACATCGCCCACTGCCCCGCCGTCCGGGGCCCGTGCGTCGCCCACCAACCCCGTCGGCCACGGCCGCCGCGAGGGCGCGGGCGGTGTCCGGACCGTGCGCGAAGGTACCGTTCAGCCTCATGCGCACCCTCCTGATCACGGGGCCCGGCGGCAGTGGCCGTACCACCGTCGCGGCCGCCACCGCGCTCGCCGCCGCCCGGGCGGGCGCCCGCACCCTGCTCCTCGGCGCCGACCGCGACGACACCCTCGGTGCCGTGCTCGGCGTGCGCACGGGTCCGGCACCGGTCGGTGTCGAGCCCCGCCTCACCGCCTGGCGGCCCGACGCCGACCAGGGGTTCCGGGACGGTCTCGCCGCCCTCCAGGACCGCGCCGCCTCCGCCCTCGACCTCCTCGGCGCCATCCGCCTCGACCCCGAGGAACTCACCCCGCTCCCCGGAGCCGACGAACTCGCCCTGCTCCGCGCCCTGCGCGACGCCGCCCTCGCCGAGGCCCACGACCTCCTCGTCGTCGACCTCCCGCCCGCGCCGCGCGCCCTCGCCCTGCTCGCCCTGCCCGAGGAACTCCGCCGCTACCTGCGCCGCCTGCTCCCGGCCGAGCGGCAGGCGGCCCGCGCCCTGCGCCCGGTCCTCGGCCGGCTCGCCGGGGTCCCCATGCCCACCGAGGCGCTGTACGAGGCCGCCGCCCGCTGGGACCTGGAACTCGCCGCCGCCGAGGCCGTCGTCGCCGACCGGACCACCGTCGTACGACTGGTCGCGGAGCCCGGCCCGGCCGGTGACGACGCCGTCCGCGCCGCCACCCTCGGCCTCGCCCTGCGCGGGCTGCGCCCCGACCTGCTGGTCGCCAACCGCGTCCTGCCCGAGGACGCCGCCCCCGGGGGCTGCTGGCTGGCCGGCCCCGTCGCCCAGCAGCGCAAGACCCTGGAGGAATGGCGGGGCACGTACGACGTCCACACCCTCGCCCACCTGGGGCACGACCCGCGGGGCGCGGACGACCTCGCCGCGCTCGCCGCGCCGGGCGCCACCCCGGACGCCTCCGCGGTCGAGTGGCCCGTCACCGACCGGCTGGCCGCGGACGGCGTGCTGGTCTGGCACATCCCGCTGCCCGGTGCCATACGCGACGAACTGGACCTGGTGCGCCGCGGCGACGAACTGGTCGTCACCGCCGGGCCGTTTCGCCGGGTCGTCCCGCTGCCGTCCGCGCTGCGCCGCTGCACCGTCGACGGCGCCGCCCTGCGGGAGGGCACACTCGCCGTCCGCTTCGCCCCGGACCCGCGACTGTGGCCGCAGGGCCGCTGAACCCACCGTCCCGCCGCCTCGCCGACCGGGGGTGGCGGGGGGCCGGCTGCGTCCCGGGGCGGTCCCCGGGGCCGTTCGGGTAACGTCGTAGGGACGAACCGTAGTCAGGAGTCCGTCATGAGCGAAGACCTCCCCCAGCCCGAGGGCGCTCGCCCCGACGAGGCCGACGCGGTCGACGAGGTGCGGGTGACCGACGCCGACGCCTGGGAGAGGGCGTGCGCCGAGGACCTGGAGGCGGAGAAGACCCGCCGCCGCGCCGAGTACGGGCCGCCGCCCGGCTCGGCCGCCGAGGAGCTGCGCCGGCTCGTCGACACCGTCGCGGACAAGCTGTCCGGCCTCCAGTCCCCCCTGCTCGGCCAGGTCGCCGGACCCGCCGCCCAGCAGGTGGTCCGGCAGGTGGTGCAGCAGGCCAAGACCGCCGTCGAACCGGTCATCGAGCGCAACCCGGACGTCTTCGACCACCTCGCGGCCGCCGGCGGTGAACTCCTCGCCGCCTACCGCTCCGCGGTCCAGAACCAGGAGCGCCGCTGGACCGCCGGAGACCCCGGAGACGCCGGAGACCCCGGAGCCGCGGATGGCCGTGATCCGCGTGACCAGGACGAACGCCGCGCCGACGGCCGCGACGACGGTGACGAGGGCACCGGTCCCGGCCGGCGGATCGACCTGGACTGACCCTCCCCTCGGGTACGGTTGGCCTTAGCGGGGCTCGACCGAACTGAGGGATTCATGGGACTCACCATCGGCGTCGACATCGGCGGCACGAAGATCGCGGCCGGCGTGGTCGACGAGGAAGGCAACATCCTCTCGACCCACAAGGTGCCGACCCCGGGCACACCCGAGGGCATCGTGGACGCCATCGCCTCCGCGGTGGAGGGCGCACGCGCCGGGCACGAGATCGTCGGCGTGGGCATCGGAGCCGCGGGCTACGTCAACCGCCAGCGCTCCGAGGTCTACTTCGCGCCCAACATCGACTGGCGCAACGAACCGCTCAAGGAGAAGGTCGAGGCCCGTGTGGGCCTCCCGGTCGTCGTGGAGAACGACGCCAACGCCGCGGCCTGGGGCGAGTACAAGTTCGGTGCGGGCAAGGGCCACCGCAACGTCATCTGCATCACGCTCGGCACCGGCCTCGGCGGCGGCATCATCATCGGCAACAAGCTGCGCCGCGGCCACTTCGGTGTCGCCGCCGAGTTCGGCCACATCCGCATGGTTCCGGACGGCCTGCTGTGCGGCTGCGGCTCGCAGGGCTGCTGGGAGCAGTACGCCTCCGGCCGCGCCCTGGTGCGGTACGCCAAGCAGCGCGCCAACGCCACCCCCGAGCGCGCCGAGGTGCTGCTCGCGCTCGGCGACGGCACCCCCGACGGCATCGAGGGCAAGCACATCTCGGTCGCCGCCCGGCAGGGCTGCCCGGTCGCCGTCGACTCCTACCGGGAGCTGGCCCGCTGGGCGGGCGCCGGCCTCGCCGACCTGGCCTCGCTCTTCGACCCGTCGGCCTTCATCGTCGGCGGCGGCCTCTCCGACGAGGGCGACCTGGTCCTCGACCCGATCCGCAAGTCCTACAAGCGGTGGCTGGTCGGCGGCAACTGGCGCCCCGTCGCCGACGTGATCGCCGCCCAGCTCGGCAACAAGGCCGGCCTCGTGGGCGCGGCCGACCTGGCCAGGGAACCCGGCCCGATCATCTGACCGTACGGGCGCTCCGACAGCCACACGCCCAACGCCCACACGCCCAACGCCCGCGCGGCGGAGCCGGCATCGGCTCCGCCGCGCGGGCGTGTCAGCCGGACCGTCAGCCGGACGCCCGCAGACCCCGCACCCCGCCCCCGCGCCTCGGCGTGCCCCGGCGCCCGGTCCCGTAAATTGGCCGCATGGCAACGTCCCTCCAGCCGCTCCCCAACTCCCGCACCGAGCCCGACGGTTCGGCCGTCGTCCGGATCCTCAGCTACAACATCCGCTCGATGCGCGACGACACCGACGCCCTCGCCCGCGTGATCGCCGGCTGCGCCCCCGACCTCGTCCTCCTCCAGGAAGCCCCCCGCCTCTTCCGCTGGCGCAAGAAGCTCACCCGGCTCGCCGCCGCGTCCGGGCTGGTCCTCCTCACCGGCGGCGCCACCGCGGCCGGTCCCGCGCTGCTGTGCTCGCTGCGCGCCACCGTCGAGCGCACGGAGGACGTACTGCTCCCGCTCACCCCCGGTCAGCACCGCCGCGGCCTCGCCACCGCCGTGGTCCGGATCGGCGCCGCCCGCCTCGGCGTCCTGAGCTGCCACCTGTCGTTGCGGGCGGACGAGCGGTACGAGCAGGCCGGCCTGCTCCTCGACCGGCTGGCCGCGCTGGGCGTGACGCACGCCGTGGCGGGCGGCGACCTCAACGAGCGCCCCGGCGGCCGCACCTTCCGGCGGCTCGGCGACGGGCTGCGGGACTGCTGGACGGCCGAGCCCTGGGGCCGCGAGTACACCTTCCCCGCCACCGGGCCGGACCGGCGCATCGACGCGGTCTTCGTCACGGAGGGCATCGAGGTACTGGGCTGCGGCGTGCCCCTCGGGCTCCCCGGGGTGGCCGAGGACGACCTGAGGGCGGCCACGGACCACCTCCCGGTCCTGACCGGCCTCCGGGTACCCGCGTCCGCGAACTGATCCGGACGACCGGCGCTCCTAGACCACCGCGCCCCGCCCCGGATCGTCGTCGTCCTCGTCGCCCGTCCGCATCCGCAGGACCAGGGTGGCGAAGCCGCCGAGGAAACCGCCGATGCTCAGGGTCGCCAGCCACCACGTCATGTCCCAGCCGAGCACCACCGCCAGCAGAAGCAGCACGGGCCCGCCGAGCACGCCCAGCCAGGCGAACTTCGCGGTGGTGTCGCCCTCCGGCAGCGGTGGCGGCTCGGGCGGCACGAAGTGGCCCTCGTCGTCCTCGCCGAGGTCGTCCTCCGAGGGCTCGGCCAGGCTGTGGTCGCGCGGGCCGACACCGGGCGCGAACGCCACGGAGCCGCCCAGCGGCCGGGCCGAGGCCGGCCGGTCCGCCGTGGGCCGGTCCGTGGCGGGCGCGTCCGGCTCCGGCTTGTCGTCGTTGGTCTCCGGCTCCAGGAGCGCCAGGTCCTCCACCGACTTGAACGGCTTGGCACCCGGCGGGTCCGGCGGCTCGTCCCCGTACCCGGCGACGATCGCGGCCCAGACGGCGTCCTCGTCGAGGGGCACGCCCTGCTCCCCGGGGGCGCGGTCCTGCGCGCGCTCCCGGTTCTCGCGGTGCTCCCGCTCCAGGTCCCGCTCCTCGCGGTCCTCGCGGTCGGAGTCGTGCTCAGCCACCTGCGGCCGTCCCTTCATTGCCGAGACCGGACTCCGGCTCCCCGACGGAACCGGGCGCGAGCCGGCCGATGAACGCAGCGCTCTGCGCGAAGACCCGGTCCGCGTCGTGGTCCAACGTCGCCACGTGGTAGCTCTGTTCCAGCAGGACCTCCGTCACGTCCGTCGACGACACCCGGCCGAGGATGCGGGCCGAGTCGGCCGGCGGCACCACGTGGTCCTGGGGACTGCGCAGCAACAGCAGCGGCTGGGTCACCTGCGGCAGGTCGCCGTCGACGAGACGGAAGAAGGCCCGCAGCGAGTGCGCCGCGTGCAGCGGCACCCGGTCGTACCCGAGTTCCGTGCCGAGCGGCTTGGCGATGTCGCTGGCGATGCCCTTCGTCGCGGGCACCAGGTGGCGCAGGACGGGCAGGGCGTGCTGGGCCACGCCGTGCATCCGGTTCGCCGGGTTGACGACCATGACGCCCGAGACCGCGTCCCCGTGCTTGGCGGCGAGCCGCAGTGCCAGCGCGCCGCCCATGGACAGCCCCGCCACGAAGACGCGCGCACAGCGCTCCCGCAGGGCGCGCAGCTCGCGGTCCACCTCCGCGTACCAGTCCTGCCAGCCCGTGACCTGCATGTCCTCCCAGCGCGTGCCGTGGCCGGGCAGCAGCGGCAGCGCGACGGTCAGACCCCGCGCGGCGAGGTACCGGGCCCAGGGGCGCAGCGACTGCGGGGAGCCGGTGAAGCCGTGGCAGAGGAGGACGCCGACCTCCCCGCCCTCGTGGCGGAACGGCTCGGCTCCGGGCAGGACCGGCACGACTCGGTCTCCTGTCGTCAGGGGGCCGGCACAGCCGGCACGTCGGGTGCGCTCCACGCGGTGCGGTACTTGCGGTGCGGTACTTGCGAGTACTTCACCGTACGCGACCGCACTGACACCGACCAGGGCCGTCGGAGCCATTGACGGTGCACCGGGTTAAGGTCTGACCCACAGACACAGGAGGCACTCGGTTGTTGTACGGCGCGATGAAGGTCACCGTCGGGGGTTCGCTGAAGCTCGCCTTCCGGCCCTGGGTGGAGGGCCTGGAGCACATCCCGGCCGACGGCCCCGCCATTCTGGCGAGCAACCACCTCTCGTTCTCCGACTCGTTCTTCCTGCCGGCCGTCCTCGACCGCAAGGTGACCTTCATCGCCAAGGCCGAGTACTTCAACACGCCCGGCGTCAAGGGCCGCCTGACCGCCGCGTTCTTCAAGGGCGTCGGCCAGCTCCCGGTCGACCGCTCCGGCGCGCGCGGCGCGGGCGAGGCCGCGATCAGGAGCGGCATGGAGGTCCTGGAGCGCGGCGAGCTGTTCGGCATCTACCCCGAGGGCACGCGCTCCCCGGACGGCCGGCTCTACCGCGGCAAGCCGGGCGGTCTCGCGCGCGTGGCACTCGCCACCGGCGCGCCCGTCATCCCGGTCGCCATGATCGACACCGAGAAGATCCAGCCGCCCGGGACGGTGATGCCGAAGCTGATGCGCCCCGGCATCCGTATCGGCGAGCCCCTGGACTTCACCCGCTACCAGGGCATGGAGCACGACCGCTTCGTCCTGCGCGCGGTGACCGACGAGGTCATGTACGAGATCATGAAGCTCTCGGGCCAGGAGTACGTCGACATGTACGCGACCGCCATGAAACGGCAGCTCGCGGACGCGGCCAAGGCCGAGAAGGAGGCGGGCAAGGCGGCGAAGGCCGCGCTCGCCCAGGCGGAGAGGGAACAGACGGCCAAGGAGAAGGCGGCGGCCGAGCAGGACCGGTCCGGCGACCGGTAGCCCGGACGCGGGGACGTACGGGCCGGGAACGGGGGGACATGGCCAGGCGCGAGAGAGTCATGAGGATGTCGGTCGAGCAGCCGCTGTGGCGCGCGCTGGCCGGCTACCGCGTGCTCACCATGCTGTACGCGATCGGCTTCTTCGCCACCGCCTTCTCCGGCTTCCAGCGCCCCTGGCTCGCCGTCGCCTACTACGCCGTCCTCTTCGTCTGGACCCTGGCCACCCTCCCCAAGGTCTCGGGCGCGGCCAGCTGCACCAAGCGGTTCCTCGCCGCCGACCTCACCGTCGCGCTGACCGGCATCCTCCTCACGCCCTTCGCCGACGCGCACGAGCGGGTCATGAACGGCGGCCCGACCCTGCCGTCGATATGGACCGCCGGCTCGGTCCTCGCCTTCGCCATCAAGGGCGGCTGGCGCTGGGCGGCCGTCGCCTCCACCCTCGTCGCCGTCGCCAACCTGGTGGAACGCGGCCACCCCGCCCGCGACACCGTCCACAACGTGATGCTCGTCTGGGTGGCCGCCATCGCCATCGGCTACGTCGTCGAGGTCGCCCGCGCCTCCGAGCGCACCCTCGCCCGCGCCCTGGAGATCGAGGCGGCGACCCGGGAGCGGGAGCGGCTCGCCCGGGACATCCACGACAGCGTGCTCCAGGTGCTCGCGATGGTGCAGCGGCGCGGCGCCGTCATCGGCGGCGAGGCGGCCGAGCTGGGCCGGATGGCCGGTGAGCAGGAGGTGGCGCTGCGCACCCTGGTCTCCGGCGGCCTGCTGCCCGTCTCCCGGGTGTCCGAGGACGCCGCCGAGGGCGCGCTCGTACGGGCGGTGGAGGAACCGGACGGAGGCGCCCCGGACGGCCCCGTCGACCTGCGCGCCCTGCTCGCCCCGTACGCCGGCTCCCTGGTGAACCTCGCCGGACCGGGCGCGCCGGTGCTGCTGGCGCCGGACGCCGCCCGGGAGATCGCGGCGGCCGTGGGGGCCGCCCTGGACAACGTCCGCAAGCACGTCGGCGCGGACGCGCGCGCCTGGATCCTGGTCGAGGACGAACCGGACGAGGTGATCGTCACCGTCCGCGACGAGGGACCCGGCATCCCGGAGGGGCGGCTCGTCGAGGCCGAGGGCGAGGGCAGGCTCGGCGTGGCCCTGTCGATCCGGGGCCGGCTGCGCGACCTCGGCGGCACGGCCGAACTGATCTCGGTGCCCGGGCAGGGCACGGAGGTCGAACTCAAGGCACCCAGGACGCACACGGAAACCCTCACCACGCGGGGGAAGGCGGCAGACCGATGACCGAGCGACAGGAACCCATCAAGGTCATGGTGGTCGACGACCACCCGATGTGGCGCGACGCGGTCGCCCGGGACCTGGCCGAGTCCGGCTTCGACGTGGTCGCCACCGCCGGCGACGGGGACCAGGCGGTGCGCCGGGCCCGGGCCGCCGCCCCCCAGGTCCTCGTCCTCGACCTCAACCTGCCCGGCAAACCCGGCGTCCAGGTCTGCAAGGAGGTCGTCGGCGCCGACCCGTCGCTGCGCGTCCTGGTGCTCTCCGCGAGCGGGGAGCACGCCGACGTGCTGGAGGCGGTGAAGTCCGGCGCGACCGGATACCTGCTGAAGTCGGCCTCCACCGGGGAGCTGCAGGACGCGGTGCGCCGCACGGCCCTCGGCGACCCCGTCTTCACCCCGGGCCTGGCCGGACTGGTCCTCGGCGAGTACCGCCGCCTCGCCTCCGAACCGGCCCCCGCCGCCGCCACCGGCGAACCCGGAGCGCCCCGGCTCACCGACCGCGAGACCGAGGTGCTGCGTCTGGTCGCCAAGGGCCTGAGCTACAAGCAGATCGCCGAACGCCTCGTCATCTCCCACCGCACCGTGCAGAACCACGTGCAGAACACCCTGGGCAAGCTCCAGCTGCACAACCGGGTGGAACTCGTGCGGTACGCGATAGAGCGGGGTCTGGACGACGCGTGACCCCCGCGGGACGGCCCGCGCCGCACGGACGTCGTCCGCGTCCCGGCCGCCGGGGCCACGGCCCGGCCGAGGACCGGGGGCCGGGGACCCGAAGCCGTACCGTACGCGGGGCCGGGGACCCGAAGCCGTACCGTACGCGGGGCCGGGGCTCCCTCAGCGGACCGACGGGACCGGGCGGCGGGCGGCGGGCGCGGACCGTATATTCGGCCGGAGCCCAGCAGAACGGGAGCGGTCATGGCAATCCTGGCCTTCGGTGTCCAGGCGGACGAGAAGCCCCTGATCGAACAGGCCTTCCACGGCCACGACGAGGTCCGCTGCCTCGACGTCTTCCTCAACGGGGACACGGCCCCCATCGCGGCCGGCCACGAGATCATCTCGACGTCCGTCAACGCCGAACTCGGCGCGGACGTCCTCGAGACCCTCGCGGTCGGCGGCACCCGGATGGTGGCCCAGCGCTCCACCGGCTTCAACAACATCGACCTCGTCACGGCGGAGCGGCTCGGCATGACCGTCGCCCGGGTGTCGTACTACTCCCCGTACTCGGTGGCCGAGTTCGCCTGGGCCCTCGCCATGGCCGTCAACCGCCGGATCGTGCGGGCCTCCACCCGCACCCGGGACTTCGACTTCCGTCTGGACGGCCTGATGGGCCGGGACATGCACGGCCGCACCGCCGGTGTCCTCGGCACCGGCAAGATCGGTGAGGCCTTCGCCCGGATCGCCCACGGCTTCGGCATGCGGCTGCTCGGCTGGGACATCGCCGAGAACCCCGCCTGCGCGGACCTCGGCATGCGCTACGTCCCCAAGGACGAGCTGCTCGCCCGGTCCGACCTGATCTCCCTGCACCTCCCGCTGATGCCCGGGACCCAGCACCTGATCGACGCGACCGCCCTGCGGGCGATGCGGGACGACGCGATCCTGGTCAACTCCAGCCGCGGCGGCCTGATCGACACCGCCGCCCTGGTGACGGAGCTGCGCGCGGGCCGCTTCACCGGCGTGGGCCTGGACGTGTACGAGGCGGAGGCGGGCCTGTTCTTCCTCGACAAGTCCCTGGAGGCCATCGCCGACGACACCCTGGCCCGCCTCGTCACCTTCCCGAACGTGCTGGTCACCTCGCACCAGGCGTACTACACCGAGGACGCCGTCGGCCAGATCGTCGACGCCACGGTGCGGAACGTCCTCGACTACCGGGAGGGCCGCCGCTCGGAGAACGTGCTCGTACCGCGCAGCTGACCGGCCAGCTCCCGCACGATCGCCGCGCCGTTCAGCGTCAGCACCGACTCGGGGTGGAACTGGACGCCCGCGAAGCCGGGCCCCCGCAGCGCGTGCACCTCGCCGTTCGGGGCGCGGCTCACCTCCACGCCGCGCGCGGTGAGCTGCCGGAGGGCGTCCTCGTCGCAGCGCGCGGTGAAGCTGTTGTAGAAGCCCACGGTCTCGCGCCGTCCGAACAGGTCGATCTCCGTCTGCGCCCCCTGGTACGGCACCTCCTTGCGGACGACGTCCAGCCCCAGCTCGGCGGCGATCAGCTCGTGCCCGAGGCAGACACCGAGGACGCCGTGCCGGTGCACGGGGGTCCCTCCGACCGCGCGCAGCCGGGTGCGGGGGAGGAGCACCTCGGCGGTCAGGGCGCGCAGGAAGCGCATCTTCGGGTCGGCGGGGTCGGACGGGTCACCGGGACCGGGACCCAGCACCACCGGGCCCTCGTGGCCGAGCACCGCCTCGCGCAGCCCCGGCTCGTCGTAGCGCCGCACGCTCACCGCGAGCCCCGACGAGCGCAGCACGTGCGCCAGCATCGCCGTGAAGGTGTCCTCCCCGTCGACGACCAGGGCGTGGCCCTCCAGTACGTCCGACGGCTCCTGCATCCGCAGCCAGAACGGGGCCAGGGAGGCGCGGCGCCCGTCCAGTGCCGCCCGGACGCGCGGGTCGTCGGCCAGCTTCGGCCGCTCGGCCTCCGCACGCGGCCGGGACGGACGTACGCCCAGCGCGGCCAGCATTCCGGCCGCCTTGGCGTGGGTCTCCGCGACCTCGCCCGCCGGGACCGAGCCCCGCACCAGCGTCGCGCCGACCGGCACCCGCAGCCGCCCGGCGGCGTCGATGTCGGCGGTGCGGATGAGAATGGGGGAGTCGAGGGTCTGGGCGCCGCCGGGATCCCGGCCCAGCAGCGCCAGCGCCCCCGCGTAGTAGCCGCGCCCCCCGGACTCGTGCCGCTCGATGACCCGGCAGGCGTTCTGCACCGGCGAGCCGGTGACCGTCGCCGCGAACATGGTCTCCTTCAGCACCTCCCGCACGTCCAGCGAGGAACGGCCGCGCAGTTCGTACTCGGTGTGCGCCAGGTGTGCCATCTCCTTCAGCCGCGGGCCGACGACCACGCCGCCCATGTCGCCGACGGTGCACATCATCTTGAGCTCCTCGTCGACCACCATCGACAGCTCCTCGATCTCCTTGCCGTCGGCGAGGAAGCGGAGCAGGTGCTCGGGGGTCGGTCCCTCGGCGGGATAGCGGTAGGTCCCGCTGATCGGGTTCATGACGACCGTGCCACCCACCCGTCGCCCACCAGCGCCCTCGGCCGGCGGAGCGTCGCGCTCCCCCCTCCCACCTGCCCGTCGCCCACCAGCGCCTTCGGCCGGACATCCGCCCCGCCCGCCGGACATCCGCACGTGCACCTCGGGGCTGGCCCCGACCAGTGTCCGGTCCCCGGTGTGCACGACGAACGTCCAGTACGCGCCCCGCTCGCCCTCCAGCAGCCGCCGGAACAGCGCCAGCGCGTCCGCCCGCCCGAACCCCGGGACGCGGCCCTCGTACGTCCGGCGGATCACGAAGTTGGCGCCCTCACCGGCCGCGATCTCCTCGTCCAGCACCCGCCCGACGATCCGCGCGTACTCCTCGTCACCGACGTCGAACCCGCCGCCCTCGACGCGGACGTCGTGTGCGGGGAGCCGGTCGAGGGCCTCGGAGAGCGGGATGTCGTACCGCTCCTCGGGGGTCAGCACCAGCAGCGGCGTGCCGTCGTCGCGGACGTCGAAACCGCGCTCGCGGATCTGCCGGAAGGGGACCAGCGCCAGCCCCTCGTCGGGCAGGTCGGCGAGTGTGTCGTGCTCCGCCACCGGGCCGAGCAGCAGCTCCACGGTGTCGTGATCGCGGCCCGGGGTGCGGCGGCGGAGCAGGGCGAACGGGCGGGGGTCGGCCCCGAGGGCGTCGAGCGGTGTCATGGGTCCGTTTCCTTCTCGGTCTGTCGGAGAGAGGAACGGTCCCTGGTCGCGAAAACGCCGAAGGCCGCCCCTCGGGCGGCCTTCGCGACGTCGTGCGTGACGCGCAGTCAGTGGGCCGCCGGATGAGCGGTCCACCACCAGTTCTGGATCGAGTGCGCGAACATGGCGCCGACCCTAACGCATCCGCCCGCGGCACCGCAGCACGTCCCGGGAAGCGGAACGCGGAACGCGTACCACCCGCGGCGCCGCGGGTGGTACGAGGGGCACGGCGGCCCGCCGGGCGGGCGCGCCGGACGACCGCGTCGTCCACGGTGAGGTGCCCACGTCCCGGCGGGCCGCCCGCACAGGGGTGCCGTCTCACCTGTCGAGCCGTGCGAAAACCGCGTGACACGACCCCGTAGGGTTGAGGGGTGACCGTGAACGCTAAGACCAGCCCGAGCGCTGGCAACACCTGGCGAGACCTGCCCGCGGCGCAGCAGCCCGAGTACCCCGACACCGAGGCTCTGCGCGCAGTGATCGCGGACCTCGAGTCGTATCCGCCGCTCGTCTTCGCGGGCGAGTGCGACCAGCTGCGCGCCCGGATGGCGGCCGTCGCCAAGGGAGAGGCGTTCCTCCTCCAGGGCGGCGACTGCGCCGAGGCCTTCGACGCGGTGTCCGCGGACCACATCCGCAACAAGCTGAAGACACTGCTCCAGATGGGCGCCGTGCTCACGTACGCCGCCTCCGTGCCCGTGGTGAAGGTGGGCCGGATCGCCGGCCAGTACTCCAAGCCGCGCTCCAAGCCGACCGAGACCCGCGACGGGGTGACGCTGCCGACCTACCGCGGCGACTCCGTCAACGGCTTCGACTTCACCGAAGCGGCCCGGGTCCCGGACCCCGAGCGGCTCAAGCGCATGTACCACGCGTCGGCCTCCACGCTGAACCTGGTGCGCGCCTTCACCACCGGCGGCTACGCCGACCTGCGCCAGGTGCACGCCTGGAACCAGGACTTCGTGAAGTCCTCGCCCTCCGGCCAGCGCTACGAGCAGCTCGCCCGGGAGATCGACCAGGCGCTGAACTTCATGCACGCCTGCGGCACGGACCCGGAGGAGTTCAAGACCGTCGAGTTCTTCTCCTCGCACGAGGCGCTGCTGCTCGACTACGAGTCGGCGCTCACCCGCGTCGACTCGCGCACCGGGCAGCTGTACGACGTCTCCGCGCACATGGTGTGGATCGGCGAGCGCACCCGGCAGCTGGACCACGCGCACATCGAGTTCGCCTCGCGGATCCGCAACCCGATCGGCATCAAGCTCGGCCCGAGCACCACGGCCGAGGAGGCGCTCCAGTACATCGAGCGCCTGGACCCCGAGCGCGAGCCCGGCCGGCTGACCTTCATCGTCCGGATGGGCGCGGACAAGATCCGCGACAAGCTCCCCGAGCTGGTGGAGAAGGTCACCGCCTCCGGTGCCGCCGTCGCCTGGATCACCGACCCGATGCACGGCAACACCTACGAGGCCGCCTCCGGCCACAAGACGCGCCGCTTCGACGACGTGCTCGACGAGGTCAAGGGCTTCTTCGAGGTCCACAAGGCGCTCGGCACCCACCCGGGCGGCATCCACGTGGAGCTGACCGGTGACGACGTCACCGAGTGCGTGGGCGGCGGCGACGAGATCTTCGTCGACGACCTGCACCAGCGCTACGAGACGGCCTGCGACCCGCGCCTGAACCGCAGCCAGTCGCTCGACCTGGCGTTCCTGGTGGCGGAGATGTACCGGGACCAGTGACGGTCCGCCCGTCACCCGGGCGGCAGGACAGGGAATGGGGCGCGGGT
This sequence comes from Streptomyces sp. JK94, assembly GCF_053613315.1. Classification (NCBI taxonomy): domain Bacteria; kingdom Bacillati; phylum Actinomycetota; class Actinomycetes; order Kitasatosporales; family Streptomycetaceae; genus Streptomyces; species Streptomyces sp. JK94. The sequence continues at coordinate 459,377 of NZ_JBSICH010000001.1, forward strand.
CACATACGATCCGCGCCCCCTCCACTTTTGCCGGCCTGGCGCGATGGGTAAGGTTAGGTTTGCCTCACCGATCAGTCGGGCTCCCCGGTCGTCGGTACGGCACGACCTTGTATCCCGCTCGGGAGGTGAACCGCGTGTTCGTCTGCAGCTGCTTCGGTGTCACCGAGGAACAGGTGAAGGGCCACGCGGAAGCCGGTGCCTGCACGCCCCGGCAGATCGCCTCCGCCTGCAAGGCGGGAACGGACTGCGGCGGCTGCGTACGACGCATCCAGGCCCTCCTCGGCCGCGGCGCGTGCCCGCGCCGGGAACTGGCCGACCAGGGTGAACCGGTCCTCGCGAAGCTGCCGGAAGCGGCCTAGCCGGCCGCAAGCGGCCTGGCTAGATCGAGCCGGGGCCGGAGGAGTCCGGCTGCGACTGCTCGATGACCGTGGACAGGTAGAGGGACTCGCCCAGCTTCTCGATCAGGTCGAGCTGGGTCTCCAGGTAGTCGATGTGGTGCTCCTCGTCGGCGAGGATGGCCTCGAAGAGGTTGGCCGACGTGATGTCGTGCTTGGCCCGCATCACCTCGATGCCCCGGCGCAGCCGGTCGATCGCCTCGACCTCGATCTCCCGGTCCGCCTGGAACATCTCGGTCACGCTCTGGCCGACCCGCACGTGGAAGAGCCGCTGGTAGTTCGGCAGGCCGTCGAGGAGCAGGATGCGGTCGGTGAGCGCCTCGGCGTGGCGCATCTCGTCGAAGGACTCCGCGCGCGTGTACTTCGCGAGCTTCGTCCAGCCCTTGTGGTCCTGCAGCTTCGCGTGCAGGAAGTACTGGTTGATCGCCGTGAGCTCGGCGGTCAGCTGCTCATTGAGGAACTCGATGACCTCGGGGTCGCCCTGCATCGCTTGACGCTCCTTCGAACGGGAACTGGCGTGTTGCGCCGCATGATTGCACCGGTATCGAAGAGCGTCCAGTAAGTCTCTACTTAGTAAGTAAGTACATGCTTAGTCCTTGACGTCCTGGTTTGCCTTGTTCGCCCGAATGTAAGAGGGCGGGTCAGGGGTATCGGTCCGGGTCTGTCAGGATGGAGGCATGGGTCAGCCGGCGGGACACGAAGCGGGAGAAGGCGGGTCGCAGGGAGCGCAGCGGTTCGAGCTTCCGCCGGGACAGCGGCTCCAGCGCGGCTGGCCGGTCACCCACTACGGGCCGGTCCCCAGGTTCCGTCCCGAGCGCTGGGAGTTCCGGGTCTTCGGCGCCACCGCCGACGGTGACAAGCGCGGCTGGACCCACGAGGAGTTCACCGCCCTGCCGTACACCACGGTCGTCGCCGACCTGCACTGCGTCACGAAGTTCAGCATGCTCGGCTCCGAGTGGGGCGGCGTGCCGGCCGCCACGATCCTCGGCCTCGTCCCGCCCGCGCCGGCCGTCACCCATGTGATGGTGTGGGCGGAGTACGGATTCAGCTCGAACCTGCGGCTGTCCGACTTCGCCGCCGAGCACACCCTCTTCGCCACCCACAAGGACGGCGAGCTGCTCACCGCCGAGCACGGCTTCCCGCTGCGACTCGTCGTCCCGCACCTGTACGCCTGGAAGGGCCCGAAGTGGGTGCGCGGCGTCGAGTACATGACCGCCGACCGCCGGGGCTTCTGGGAGGAGCGCGGCTACCACAACGTCGGCGACCCCTGGCGGGAGCAGCGCTACTCCTACCAGGAGGAGCCCGGGGACGGCCCCGGCCTCTGACCCGCCCCGCCTCTTCGGGATCAGCCGTCGCGCAGCTTCTTCAGCCGCTCCACGTCCGCCGCGTGCCCCTCCTTGCCGCCCGGCGTCTCGATGACCAGTGGCACGCCCTCGGTCGCGGGATGGGTCATCAGCGCCCGGAACGGGTCCTCGCCGATGTGACCGGCGCCGATGTTCTCGTGCCGGTCCTTGTGGGCGCCGGCCACGTCCTTGGAGTCGTTGGCGTGGATCAGCTTCAGCCTGCCCTCGCCGACCGTGTCGACCAGCAGGTCCAGCGTCCGGTGCATGCCGGACGGTCCGGTCAGGTCGTGTCCCGCCGCGAAGACGTGGCAGGTGTCCAGGCAGACGCCGAGCTTCGGGTGGGCGTCCAGTGCCGCGAAGTAGGGCCCGAAGTCCCAGGTCCGCGAGCACAGGGAGGCGCCCTGGCCGGCGGTCGACTCCAGCAGCAGGTACGGGTCGTCCTCGTGGGTGAGTTCGTCGAGCAGCGGCAGCAGGTGCTCCCGGACCTGCCTCAGCGCCACCGAACGGTCCCGCCCGCCGGTCGCGCTGCCGGTGTGCACGACCACGCCGAGCGCCCCGATCGCCCGCCCGCGCCGCAGCGAGTGGCGCAGGGACTCCACCGACCGCTCCACCGTGGCCCCGGTGTGCGAGCCGAAGTTGATCAGGTACGGCGCGTGCACGTACGCGGGGACCGCCCCCGCCGCGCAGGCCTCCCGGAACGCCTCGTCCTGCTTCGGGTTGCCGGCCGGAGTGGCCCAGCCGCGCGGATTGGCGACGAAGACCTGCACGGCCTCCGCCTTCAGCTCACGGGCGTAGGACAGGCCCACGGAGTGCAGGCCGCCGGCCACGGGGACGTGACCGCCGACGGGGTTGCGGGGCGGCGCGGGGGAGGGGGCGGACTGTTGACTCTTCACCCGTCCAGGGTGTCATGCCAGGTCGGGCCCCCGGGCCGTGAGAGCCGTCACCTGATGGTGATCTTGATGGTGGAGCCCTTGGGGGCCGTGTCCCCACCGTCGACGGACTGGTCCTTCACGGTGTCGCCGAACAGCCCGAGCAGGCCCCGGTCCTCGTCCACGTCGAAGCCGGCGTCCTTCAGCTTCCGCTTGGCGTCGTCCACGCTGTCGCCGACCACGTCCGGCACCTCGATCATCTCGGGCCCCTTGGACACCGTGAGCGTCACCGTGTCGCCCTCGGCCGCCCGACTGCCCGGGTCCGGCGTCTGCCGGGCGACCCGGCCCTTGTCGTACTCGGAGTTCACCTGCGCGGTGGCGACCTTCACCTTCAGACCGGCTTCCGTCAGCTCGGCCCTCGCGTCGGCCAGGTCGTCACCGGCGACGTCCGGAACGTCGACGGGGCTGCCCTTGCTGACCTCCAGGGCGACCGCCGAACCCGCGCGCACCGTGGTGCCCGTCGCCGGCTTCGTGGAGATCACGAAGCCCTTGGGCACCTCTTCGCTGAAGGCCCGGGTCACCATGCCCGGCTCCAGCCCCTCGTCCTTCAGCAGGGTCCGCGCCCGGTCCAGCTTGTAACCCTGCAGGTCCGGCAGTTTCACGGTGTCGGGACCGTCGGAGACCGTGAACGACACGGAGTCGTTCTTGCGGATGCGGGTGCCCGCGCCGGGGTCGGTGCTGATGACCTTGCCGCGCTCCACGGTGTCGCTGTAGGCGTGCCGGACCGTGCCGACGTCCAGGCCGGAGTCCGCCAGCCGGTCCCGGGCCTGTGCCTCGGTCCTGGACAGCAGCGGCGGCACCTTGGTGAACTGGCCGGAGTTGATGTACCAGAAGCCCGTGCCGCCACCGAGCACCAGCAGGACGGCCACGACGATCGCGAGCGGGCCGCGCCGCAGCTCCGGCCGGCGCCGCCGGGGCGGCACCGGCGGGGGAGCGGCCAGCCGGCTGGTGCGGTGGACTCCGTCCGGGGGGTGCGGGCTGGCCGTGTCTCCGTCCTCGTCGAGGGGCAGCGGCCGGGACGGGTGTCCCTCCGCGCGCGCGAAGCCGGGCGCCGGGGTGGTCAGCGCGCGGGGGATCACGCTCGTGCGGTCCTCGGCGTTGTCGTGCTCCGTGCCGAGCGCCTGCGGCGGCACCGCGTCCAGCTGGTCCGCGCTCAGCGTCCCCCGCGCCCGGCGGGCCAGGGCGAGCAGCGCCACGGCGTCGTGCGGACGGATCCCGGGGTTGCGCGCGGTCGCCGAGGCGACCAGCTCGTCCAGCTCGTACGCCATCTCCGGCACGGCGGCCGACGGCGGCGGCACGTCCTCGTGGAGGTGCTTGTAGAGCACCTGGGCCGGGGAGTCGCCCTCGTGCGGCTTGCCGCCGGTCAGCATCTCGTACAGCACGACACCGCACGCGTACACGTCGACCCGGGGATCGGCCGTGCCGTGCTCGATCTGCTCGGGCGCCAGGTAGGATACGGTTCCGAGGACGGAACCGGTGGTGCTGGTGACGGTGTCCACGGCCCGGACCAGTCCGAAGTCGGCCACCTTGACCCGGCCGTCGTCCCCTATCAGGACGTTCTCCGGCTTCATGTCCCGGTGCACGAACCCGGCCCGGTGCGCGGCGCCGAGCGCGGCCAGCACCGGCTCCAGGATGTCCAGCGCGGCCCGCGGCCGGAGCGCCCCGCGCTCGCGCAGCACGTCGCGCAGGGTGCAGCCGGCGATGTACTCCATCGCCAGGTAGACGTACGCCCCCTCGGCCCCCTGGTCGAAGACCTGCACGACGTTGGGGTGGTCGAGCCGGGCCACCGACTTCGCCTCGCGGATGAACCGCTCCACGAAGGTGGCGTCGGTCGCGAGCGCCGGGTGCATCACCTTCAGCGCGAGCACGCGGTCCAGGCGGGTGTCCACGGCCCGGTAGACCGTGGCCATCCCGCCGACCGCGATCCGCGCCTCGACGCGGTACCGGCCGTCGAGCACCTGCCCGACGAGGGGGTCCTGAAGGGTCGTGTCCACGCAGGTGAGTGTACGAGCCACCACGGACACCCCGCGTCGTCGTCCGCGAACGGGGGCGGTACTGCAGCGCACCTGTGACGCTTCCCACGCGCGGCGGCCGTCCGCCGCGCGACCCCGTGCGCGGAGCAGCGGGACGGCTCGCGGGTCACCGGGGGGTGGGGCGGCGCGGGGTCACCGGGGAGCGGGGCGCGCGCGGGGTCACCGGAAAGCGGGCCGCTCCGGGTCGAGTGCCGCCAGGCCCTCCGCGGGTGAGGACGCCGACGCGAAGTGCCGCCGCGGAATCCGCCCCGCCAGCCGGGCCAGCCGCCCCGCCTCCACCGCGGAGCGCATCGCGGCGGCCATCAGCACCGGCTCCTGCGCCCGCGTCACCGCCGACGCCAGCATCACCCCCGCGCACCCCAGCTCCATCGCCAGCGCCACGTCCGACGCCGTACCGGCCCCCGCGTCCAGGATCACGGGCACGCGCGCGTGCTCCACGATCAGCTCGAAGTTGTGCGGGTTGCGGATGCCGAGCCCGGACCCGATCGGCGAGCCGAGCGGCATGATCGCGGCGCAGCCGACGTCCTCCAGCTTCCGCGCGAGGACCGGGTCGTCGTTGGTGTACGGCAGTACCGTGAACCCGTCGTCGACCAGCGTCTCCGCCGCGTCCAGCAGCTCGATCGGGTCCGGCAGCAGGGTGCGCTCGTCGGCGATGACCTCCAGCTTGACCAGGTCCGTGCCGAGCGCCTCGCGCGCCAGACGGGCGGTGAGGACGGCCTCCCCGGCGGTGAAGCAGCCCGCCGTGTTGGGCAGCACCCGGATGCCGAGCTTCTCCAGCACCGACAGCACGGACCCGTGCACCGAGGCGTTCACCCGCCGCATCGCGACGGTCGTCAGCTCCGTCCCGGAGGCCACGAGCGCGCGCTCCAGCACGTCGAGGCTGGGCGCCCCGCCCGTGCCCATGATCAGGCGGGACGCGTACGACGTTCCGCCGAGGAGGAAGGGGTCGTCGGCCATGGTCAGCCTCCTTGGACAGCGGTGAGGACCTCGACGCGGTCGCCGTCGGCCAGCACGGTGGCGGACCACCGCGCGCGCGGGACGACGGTTTCGTTCAGGGCGGCGGCGACCCCGGACGGCGCCGCGGTGAGCGCGCCCACCAGGGTGTCCAGGGCGGTTCCGGGAGCCACCTCGCGCGGCTCACCGTTGACGCGGACGTTCATGCGGGCTGCTCCGAGTGTGCGGGGGCGGCGCTGAAACGCCGCGGGGTGAAGGGGCGGGCCTCGGCCGGAAGCTCTCCGGTGGTCAGGACGTGCGCCATGGCGTCGCCGGTCACCGGGGTGAGCAGCACGCCGTTGCGGTAGTGCCCGGTGGCCAGCAGCAACCCCTCCAGCTCGGTCGGGCCGAGCAGCGGGGCGTTGTCCGGGGAGCCCGGCCGCAGTCCCGCCCGGGTCTCCGTCAGGGGCAGCTCGGTGATGCCGGGGACCAGCTCGTGGGCGTCGCGCAGCAGCTCGTAGACGCCGCCCGCGGTCACCGTCGTGTCCCAGCCCAGCTCCTCGCTGGTGGCGCCGACGACCAGCTCGCCGCTCTCCCGCGGCACCAGGTAGAGCGGGTTGCCGCGCACCACGGCCCGCACGGTCCGGTTCAGCAGGGGCCCGTGCGCCACCGGCATCGCCAGCCGCAGCACCTGCCCCTTCACGGGCCGCACCGGCGGCAGCACGTCGTCCGGCACTCCCGCGAGCCGTCCACTCAGGCTGCCCCCGGCCAGTACCACCTGCCCGGCCTGCCACGCCGTGCCGTCGGCCGCGACCACCCCCGTGGCCCGCCCACCGCGCCCGACGGTGAGCCGCTCGGCCCACACCCGGTGGAACACCACGCCCGCGCGTGCGCAGGCGGCCACGAGCGCGCCGGCGAGGCGCCGGGGGTCGACCTGATGGTCGCCGTCCACCCGGAGCCCCCCGCGCACGCCCGGCGCGAGCATCGGCTCCAGACGGCGGCACTCGCGCCCCGACAGCCACTCGGACTCCAGCCCCGAGCGCTGCTGGAGCGCGTGCAGGTCCCTGAGGTGGGCGCGGTCGTCGGCGTCCAGTGCCACGGCGAGGGTGCCGCATCGGCGGTAACCGAGGTCGTGGCCCGTGCAGTCGGCCAGCTCGGCCGCGAAATCCGGATAACGGCTCGCCGAGGCGAGGTTCAGGGCGAGCAGCGTCTGCTCCCCGTAGTGCAGCTCCGTGACGGCGGCCAGCATGCCGGCCGCCACCTGGGCGGCCCCACCGCCCGGCTCGGGGTCCACGAGCGCCGTGACGAGCCCGCGCTGCGCGGCCCGCCACGCCGTGACCAGGCCGATGACCCCACCGCCCACGACCAGGACGTCCGGCGTGCGCGACGCCGCCGGCGAGCCGGGTGCGGTGGATGCGGCGGAGGCCGCCGACGTGGTGGGTGCGGCCGATGCGGCAGCGGTGTCAGGAGTCGATGGTGACGACATGGGCGTCCAGCCCCTCCCTTCGCCGGCATGACCCGGATCAGGTTCGTACGGTCGGAGGCCGCCAGCCTCCCTCTCAGCCCGGTGCGTCCGGGCTCCCGCGAGTGCTTTACGTTGGCCACCCTAGCCCGCAGCGCATCGCACTCGTAAGGGAGCCTCCCACCGTGGCGCGTTCACTCGACGGTCTCGTCCTCTCGCCTGTCGCCGACCAGGCGCCCGGCCAGGTGGGTACGCGCACCCGGTTCGCCTACCACGAGCGGGACGGCGCCGTGTGGGCCGAGTACGAGGGCGGTGACGTGGTCCGCGGCCGTCTGGTGGGCACCCGGGAGGGAGACCGGCTCGACTTTCGGTACGTGCAGCTCAAAACGGACGGCAGCACGTCCTCGGGGCACTGCGTGTCGACCGTCGTCGACCTGCCGGACGGGCGGGTGCGCCTGGACGAGACCTGGGAGTGGGAGTCGCAGCGGGGCAGCGGGACGAGCGTTGTGGAGCAGGTCACTGCGCACGGGCACTGACTGACGGGCCGTCAGCTGTCTAAGGTGATCAGGTGAGCGAGCAGACGCAGGAGCAGACCCGGCCACGCGCGGCGGACACGGCGCGCCGCGTGGTCGTCGTGGGCGCGGGCATGGCGGGCGTGCAGACCGCGGTCGCCCTGCGGGAGCAGGGCTTCACCGGCACCGTGACACTGATCGGCGCGGAACCGCACCAGCCGTACGACCGCCCCCCGCTCTCCAAGGCCGTCCTGCTCGGCACCGCCGAGGGCTCCGCCTTCGACGTCGACTTCGAGGCGCTCGGCATCACCCTGCGCCTGGGCTGCGAAGCCCTGGGCGTGCGTCCCGGCGCACACGCCCTCGACACCTCCGCGGGACCCGTGCCGTACGACGCCCTGGTCCTCGCGACCGGCGCCGAGCCGATCCGGCTCCCCGGCACCGAGGGCGTACCGGGCGTGCACCTGCTGCGCACCCTGGACGACGCCAGACGGCTGCGCCCGGTGCTCGCCCGGCAGCACGACATCGTGGTCGTCGGCGCCGGCTGGATCGGCGCGGAGTTCACCACCGCCGCGCTCGAGGCGGGCTGCGCGGTGACCGTCGTGGAGGCCGCCGGCCGGCCCCTCGCCGGCGCGCTGCCCGCCGAGGTGGCCGCGCCGATGAGCGCCTGGTACGCCGACGCGGGCGCGGTACTGCGCACGCACGCACGCGTGGAGCGCGTCGAGCCCGCCGCACCGGGAGGGCCCGGCCACGTGGTCCTCGACGACGGTTCGCGGCTGCCCGCCGGCGCGGTCGTCGTCGGCATCGGGGCCCGGCCGGCCACCGCGTGGCTCGCCGGCTCGGGGATCGACCTCGGCGCGCACGGCGACGTCCTGGCCGACGACCGCCTGCGCACCTCCGTGCCCGGCGTCCACGCGGTCGGCGACTGCGCGTCCTTCCCCTCCGGCCGCTACGGGCAGCGGCTGATGGTGCACCACTGGGACAACGCCCTCCAGGGCCCGCGCACGGTCGCCGCCGACATCGTCGGAGCCCGCGCCGACGAGGCTCCCGGGGCCTACGATCCGGTGCCGTACTTCTGGTCCGAGCAGTTCGGCCGCTTCGTCCAGTACGCCGGTCACCACACGGCCTCCGACACCACCCTGTGGCGCGGTGACCCCTCGGGGCCCGCCTGGACGGTCTGCTGGCTGCGCGAGGACCGTCTGGTCGCCCTGCTGGCGGTGGGCCGCCCCCGGGACCTGGCGCAGGGCAGACGCCTGATCCAGGCGGGCGCCACGATGAACCCGCGGCTGCTCGCGGACCCGGCGAGGCCCCTGAAAGCGGCGACGGCGTAGTCCCTCCGCGTCCTCCCGCCCCGCCGCGGCCCCGTGCCGGACGGGTCCGGCTTCCGACTGTCGGTGCAAGATGGCAGGCTGGAGGCGTGACCGAGATTGACGCAAAGATCGATGCTCTCGTGCCTGCCTGGCTCACCGTCCCCGACATCGCCGAGATGCTCGGCGTCGAGGTGACCCGCGTGCGCCAGCTGATCAAGGAGGGCCAGCTCATCGCCGTACGCCGCGGCGAGAACCGGGCGCTGCACATCCCGGCGGCCTTCATCGACGAGGACAAGGTGGTCAAGGGCCTGTTCGGGACCCTGACGCTGCTGCGGGACGACGGCTTCACGCCCGAGGAGATGCTGGAGTGGCTCTTCACGCCGGACCCGTCGCTGCCCGGCACCCCCGCGCAGGCGCTGAGCGAGAATCGCGGCACGGAGGTGAAGCGCCGCGCCCAGGCGCTCGCCGTCTGACCTGACACCACGCCCGGCGCACGAACCGCGCGCGGTCCCCCGCACAGGGGGACACACGGCCCGTCCGCCCGGACCGCGGCCCCGCCGCCGCACGCCACCCGGGTGCGCCACGGTCCGTTGCCGCCGCCCCTGCACGCGGGCGGCGGTACGAGCCGGCCACTCGCCAGGTCCGCGGTCCGCGGCGCGCACGGTCGCCGGCGCCGACGGCGCGCCGCCCGGCCGCCGGGACCGCCCCCCCGTCCACCACGCCCTGCCGGGTGCGGCGTGCCCGCAGCCCGTACGCCGGGGCCGCGCTCCGCTCGCCGTCCCGCACCCGCGGGCCGTGGAGCGCCACGGTCCGCACTCCGGGGCCGGGCGCCCACCGCGGGCCGCGGTGGCCGTGCGGTCCGCAAGCCGAGGCCGTCTGCTCACCACGGCCCACGCCACCGACCTGAGGGAACCCGCATGCCCGAGACCACCGCCGCCACCGCCCGCACCCGGCTCGCCGACGCGCGGCTCTACCTGTGCACGGACGCCCGCCGCGACCAGGGCGACCTGCCCGAGTTCCTGGACGCGGTGCTGGCCGGCGGCGTCGACATCGTGCAGCTGCGCGACAAGGGCATGGAGGCGGCCGAGGAACTGGAGCACCTCCAGGTCTTCGCCGACGCCTGCGCCCGCCACGGCAAGCTCCTCGCGGTCAACGACCGGGCCGACGTGGCCCACGCCGCCCGCGCCGACGTGCTGCACCTCGGACAGGGCGACCTCCCGGTGCCCGCGGCCCGCGCCATCCTGGGCGACGACGTCCTCGTCGGCCGCTCCACGCACGCCGGGTCCGAGGCCGCTGCCGCCGCCGTCCAGGACGGCGTGGACTACTTCTGCACCGGCCCCTGCTGGCCGACCCCGACCAAGCCCGGTCGCCACGCACCCGGCCTCGGCCTGGTCCGGCACACGGCGTCCCTCGGCACCGAACGCCCCTGGTTCGCCATCGGCGGCATCGATCTCGGCAACCTCGACGAGGTCCTGGAGGCCGGCGCCCGGCGAGTCGTCGTGGTCCGCGCGATCACCGCCGCCGACGACCCGGGCGCGGCGGCGGCCGAGTTCGCCGGGCGCCTGCGGCAGGCGTAGGCCCGCAACGGCCCCGGACCCGGTCCGGGGCCGTTGCGGGGCCGTTGCGGGGAATGCCTCGGGCATGTGTCCAAAGGATGGACAACAACTCGACAAAGCAGACAAATATCCCGCATCCGGTGGGGTGACCGCCGCCCCCTGGCTAACCTGCCCGTATGGCCCTCGGAACCGCATCCACCAGGACGGACCGCGCACGCACCGTGCGCGACATCCTGGCCACCGGCAAGACGACGTACTCGTTCGAGTTCTCGGCGCCGAAAACGCCCAAGGGCGAGAAGAACCTGTGGAGCGCGCTGCGGCGGGTGGAGGCGGTCGCCCCGGACTTCGTCTCCGTGACCTACGGTGCCGGCGGTTCCACGCGGGCCGGCACGGTCAAGGAGACCGAGCAGATCGTCTCCGACACGACGCTGACCCCGGTCGCCCACCTCACCGCGGTCAACCACTCCATCGCCGAGCTGCGCAACATCATCGGCCAGTACGCCGACGCCGGCATCCGCAACATGCTGGCCGTGCGCGGCGACCCGCCCGGCGACCCCATGGGCGACTGGATCCCGCACCCGCAGGGCCTGACCTACGCCGCCGAGCTCGTCCGGCTCATCAAGGAGTCGGGCGACTTCTGCGTCGGCGTCGCGGCCTTCCCGGAGATGCACCCGCGCTCCGCCGACCGGGACACCGACGTGGCGCGCTTCGTCGACAAGTGCCGGGCCGGCGCCGACTACGCGATCACGCAGATGTTCTTCCAGCCCGAGTCCTACCTGCGTCTGCGCGACCGGGTCGCCGCGGCCGGCTGCGAGACCCCGGTCATCCCCGAGATCATGCCGGTGACCAGTGTGAAGATGCTGGAGAGGTTGCCGAAGCTCAGCAACGCCTCGTTCCCGGCCGAGCTGAAAGAGCGGATCCTCACAGCCAAGGACGATCCGGCGGCTGTACGCTCCATCGGTATCGAGTTCGCCACGGAGTTCTGCGCGCGGCTGCTGGCCGAGGGTGTGCCCGGACTGCACTTCATCACGCTGAACAACTCCACGGCGACTCTGGAAATCTACGAGAACCTGGGCCTGCACCACCCACCGCGGGCCTAGACCGGCCGCACATACTTGCGACACACTGCGTAGCGGCCACTGGGAGAGGGGCGTACATGGGCTGGGCGGTCCTCTACATCGCGTTCGGCGTCGTCGCACTGTGGCTGCTCGGTGAGGTGCTGCTGCAGTACAAGGCCCGGCTGCGCTGGCGGCTGCTCGCCTTCAGCGGCTTCCTCGGCGTCGTGGCCGGTGTGCTCATGTCGAACGTGATCGTCATCGGACTCGGTGCGGCCGCCTTCGCGATCGGCCAGACCTACGTCACGCTGTCGTTCCGCCGGGGCTTCGAGGCCGGCTGGGCGGTCAACGCCCCGGCGGGTCTCGCGGCCAGGCGCGGCCGTCTTGAACGGGGCCGCCAGGAGCCGACGCTGGAGGTCTCCGGCCTCGAAGCGGCCGAGGGCGCCCCCGACGAGCGCGACGCCTACGACCACGACGGTCGCACGCAGGCCCACGGACCCGACCGGGACGGCCTCCCGTACGGCCACGACGACTACGACCCCGACGACGTCTTCACCCCGGCCCGCCCCGTCGGCCCCACGGCCGCGGAGACCACCGCCGTCTACGAGCCGCAGCCCATGCCGGACGACACCAACTCGTACGGCGTGTACACCGACACCGGTTACGGCCACGACCAGCAGGCACCGGCCGCGCAGGGCGCCGACCAGTCCTACGGCTACGACTACTCCGGCTACGGCCGGCAGGGGTACGGCTACGACACCGGCGGCCAGCAGTACGCCGCCTACTCCGACCCGTACATCGGCACCCACACCTACGGCGGCGGGTCGTACGACACGGGTGGCTACGACACGCCGGGCGGCCAGCAGTACGGCCAGCAGGGCTACGGGCAGGACCCGTACGCCACCGGCACACCCGGCGGTCACGGCGGCGAGACCCCGGCCGGCGGCGTCTGGGTGCCGCAGCAGCGCAGCTCCGAGGACCCCTACGGCGGCGAACTCCCGCCCGAGCAGACGTATCCGTACCAGGGCGACGGTCAGCCGCACCACCAGGGCTACGACGAGCAGTACCGCTACTGACGGAGCGCGTGCGGTCCGGTGACCGGTCTCCGTCCGCTCACTGGGAGCCCCGGAACGCCGGGCCCTCCACGACGAGTCCGGCGACCAGCGCGCCCGACATGCCCGCGTGCGGGAGGCCCCCGCCGGGGTGCGACCAGCCGCCGACCGTGAACAGTCCCGTCGTACGCGTGCCGTTCGCCGGATGCAGGAGCCGCCCTTCGGCCCCCGCCAGCGCCGGCACCGGAACGGCGCCGTCCGCCACACCGGTGTCCGCCGCGACCTCGGCCGGGGTGCGCACCTCGCGCCACACGAGACGCTCGCGCAGGTCCGGGACCGCACGCTCGGCGACGTCGACCAGGTACTCGGCGTGCAGGTCGGACACCTCCCTCGCCGCCCGGTCCGACTCGCCGCGCAGGGCGGGCACCACCGCCGTCAGCGTGACCGCCTCGTACCCCGGGTCCGGGACCAGGGCCGGGTCGTCGGGCCGGAGCACCGTCACCGTCGGCCCCGCGGCCGGCCCGGGCCCGGCGCCGAACACGCCGTCCAACTCGGCGTCGCGGTCCCGCGCGTGCACCACCGTCCGGTGCGCCGTGCCCTGGGGACGGCCGCCCCGCAGCGCCAGGAACACCGTCAGCCGGCTCGCCGCACCGCGCTGCGGCGCCACCTCGCCGCCGCCCCGCACCGCCGCGCCCCCGCCGAGACGCTCCAGTACCGCCGGCGCCACTCCGGCGATCACGAACTCGGCCTCGTGCACGGCACCGTCGGCCAGCTCGACACCCGCCGCCCGGCCGTCCTTCGCGACGATCCCCGCGACCTCGGCGTCGAAACGGAACTCGACCCGGCGGGCCAGGCACCGCTCGTACACCGCCCGCGCCAGCTCCCGCAGACCGCCGCCGCGCACGTACCACATGCCGAAGGCGTACTCCATGTACGGCAGAACGGCGGCGTTCGCCGGGGCCGTCCGGGGATCCAGGCCGTAGGCGAACGCGTGGCTCTCCAGGAGGGCGGCGAGCCGCGCGTCCCGCAGCTCCCAGGCGCCGACCTCGGCGAGCGTCCCGGCCCGGCGGGTGCGCAGCAGGCGCCTGTGCTCGACCGCGGGATAGGGCTCGCGCTCGGCCAGCACCTTCCAGTTCGGCCACAGGGGCTCCTCCAGGAGGGGGCGCCGGGTGCGGTCCCAGGTCTCCCGGGCCCGCACCAGGAAATCGCCCCAGCGCTGCGCCGCGGCCGAACCGAGCGCCGCCTCCAGGGCGTCGACGACGCCGGCCCGCGACGCGTTCGGCAGCGAGACCTCCGTGCCGTCCGCGAACACGTGCCGTGACGACGGGTCGACCTGGACCAGGTCGACCCGGGACTCCAGCGGCTCCCTGCCGGTCTTGACGAACAGGTCGCGCCAGACCGCCGGCAGCGGCAGCAGACCGGGGCCGGTGTCGAAGCGGAACCCGTCCCGCTCGAAGCGGCGCAGCGCCCCGCCGTACGTCGCCGTCCGCTCGTACACCGTCACCCGGTGGCCCGCGACGGCCAGCCGGGCGGCGGCCGCCATCGCGCCCATCCCGGCGCCGATCACCGCAATCCGTGCCATGCCAGGGACTTTATCCGCCGCCTGCGGCCACCCGGTCCCAGGGGCCGTCGGGCCGCCCACCAGCGGTGACGGCCGGCGACGGACCGGAGCCGAGCACCACGGCGGGCGGACGCGCGACCGGTCGACGGCCCGCCGCGATGAGCCGGGGTACGCACGCCTGAGTATCCGTACCCAGCCCGCCATATGAGTACGGGCGCGGATGGGACCCGGCCCGGGCGGACGGGAGAGTGGAGGCACGGAGAGGGGCACGGCTCCCCACCCGGCGACACGGGGCGCCGGAACGGAGCCGGGCCCGCGATCCGCTCCTTCCGCCGGCCGAGGCCGGTGGAAGCGAGGCACGGGGGAGCCCGGGGGGACGACCTGGAAGGGGTGTTCCACAGGGGGACGTACGGGGGAGAAGGCGCCGGTCCGACGGTGGCCCGCGGGGGATGCGGCCACCACGGACCGGCGTTCTTCGTGTGCGACCGGCGTCCCGGTGCGGCCGCGCCTCAGGGACGGCCGCTCACACGCCCCTGGAGCAGCCGGGACAGGGCCGAATGCACGTCGTCGAGGGAGCGCTCCGGCTGGAACGACTTCCAGTCCAGTGCGGCCACCAGGACCATGCCGACCAGTGCGGCGGCGGTCAGCGGCACGTCGATCTCCTCGCTGAACTCACCGCTGGCCACGCCCTCGCGCAGCACCCCCTCCACCACCGCGACGGCCTCCTGCCGTACCACCAGCAGCGTCGACTGCCAGGCCCGGTTGGTGCGCCACAGCTCGGCCACGTAGAGCTGGGTGAAGGCCGGGTAGCGGTCGATGAAGGCGAGCCCCGCGCGGATCATCGCGTCCAGCGCGTCGACCCGCCCGAGGCCCTCCCGCGCGGCCTGCTCCGCCGCCTGTCGCAGCGACGCGGTGAGGAGCCCGACCCCATGGCGCAGCAGCTCTTCGAAGAGGACGGACTTGCTGGCGAAGTTGTAGTAGACCGTGCCCTTCGCCACCCCGGCGCGTTCGGCGATCTCGTCCACCGTGGTGGCGGAGAAGCCCTGCTCGGCGATGAGGGTCACGGCCGCCTCGTAGAGCTTCTGCCGGGTGGCCTCGCGGCGGCTGCTGCCCCGCGAGGTGGTGCTGCTGCTTTCCATGGTCCCGATTGTCACAGCACCGCCTCCGTAGCCTTCACCGGAGGGTTCACCGGGCCGTCGGCTCCGGGAGGGAGCCGGCCGGGCGTCCACACCGGCCGGCGGCGGGCCGACGGCGCGGTCGGCGCGAGGGCCGTTCGCGGTGAACGCGGCGAGCCCCATGCACGCGCGTGCCCCGCGGGTTCTGGGCCGCCGCCCGTGACGAGCCTCCTGCGGGCCTCGACGACGCGGCTCGGTGCCGTCGACACCGAGCCACCGGGGGCGGCCGATCGGGCGCGGCTGCGCGTCGGCGGGGCGTCGGACGCGGCCCGACTCGGCGCGGAGGTGCTGCCCGAGGACGCCCGGACCGTCGGCCCGAACGCACGAGCGAGGCAAAAGCCCTGGTCAGATCGGATTGTCAGTGGCATACCTCACGATGGGCACATACGGCACCACGTCACCGTGCGTGCCGTCACGGAGACGACAGGAGGATCGTCATGGCCCACTCGTCCGCAGCCGCCGCCCGGCGGCGCCGCGCAGCCGGCCCTGCACCCTCACTCACCGGACCGGCGAGCGACGTACACCCCGTGCTCCGCCGGACGACCGCCCCGCCGGCCGCCCTCGACCTGCTCGCCCAGGCCAGGGCCGGCCTGGAGGAGGCCACCACCCTCGAAACGCCGAACGAGCGTTACGCGACGGCCCATCTCGCCGCACTGCGCACGGCCGCCGCGGTGCTCGCCGCGCGAGGCCGTCCGGAGACCACCCCACGAGCCCGGGCCCGCATCCGCAGCGCCTGGGAGGTGCTCCCCGAGATCGCGCCCGAGCTATCCGACTGGAGTGCGCTGTTCGCTTCGGGCGCCCGGCGCCGGGCGCGGGCCGAGGCGGGCATCCAGGGTGCGGCGGGCAGCCGGGACGCCGACGACCTGATACGCGACGTGGCGATGTTCCTGCGCCTCGTGGAGCGGATGCTGGTCCTCCAGCCGGTTCTTCCCCAGCCCCGCGCCGACGCGGACCACTCCGACGCCGTCCACCCCGGCGTGGTCCCCGCGGACGCGGACCACGACGACCCCGGCCGTGCTGTCCTCCCTGGTCGTCCCGGGAGCGAACGCCGGGGCCCCGGCGTGCCGGGCGCGGACCCGCCGGGGAGCGGCCGGGCGGGCCGGCACCTGCCGGACACGGGGTGAGGGCCCGGGGGAGCGGCGGCACGGGGTGATCGGCCGGCGTACCGGAGGCAATAGGGTGGGAAGCGCCTGAAGCCTGCCCCTTCCCGCACCGGGCCGGGGCGGCAGCCCGTTCGCTCCGCCCGTGCCGAGGCGGTGCCGCGCCGAGGAGTCAACTGCCGTGTCGGACCCGATGCGCCCGCCCGTCTCCCCCCACCGCCCCCACACGGCGTCGCCGCGCTCCGAGCCCTCACGTTCCCGCGCCGCCCTGCGTACCGCCGTGGTGTGGGACGTCCTCCAGGACGCCCTCGACCGCCGGGTCAAGGCCACGGGGCGCCAGGCGCTGGACGTCCTGGACACCGGCGGCGGCAGCGGCAACTTCGCGGTGCCCGTGGCGCGCCTCGGCCACCGCGTCACCGTCGTCGACCCGAGCCCCAACGCCCTGTTCGCCCTGGAGCGCCGCGCCGCCGAGGCCGACGTCGCCGACCGGGTGCGCGGCGTCCAGGGAGACGCCCACGGCCTCTTCGACGTGGTCGAGCGCGGCGGCTACGACGTGGTGCTGTGCCACGGCGTCCTGGAGTACGTGGACGACCCCGTGGAGGGTATCCGCAACGTGGTCGCCGCCCTGCGCGCCGAGGGCGTCCTCAGCCTGCTCGCCGCGGGCCTCGGCGGTGCCGTGCTCGCGCGCGCCCTCGCCGGCCACTTCACGGAGGCCCGGCAGGCCCTCGACGACCCGGACGGCCGCTGGGGCACGGGTGATCCCGTTCCGCGCCGGTTCACCGCCGAACAGCTCACCGGACTGGTCGAGGCCGCGGGGCTTCGCATCGGCGCCGTGCACGGCGTGCGGGTCTTCGCCGACCTCGTGCCCGGGGTGCTGGTGGACACCGAGCCCGGCGCCATGGACGCCCTGCTGAGGCTCGAGGCCGCGGCGGCCGAACTGGCCGCCTTCCACTCCGTGGCCACACAGCTCCATGTGCTCGGTGAGACCCGAGGGACCCAGGAGACCTGAGAGCCAGGCGGGGTACGGCGCTGATCAGGGCCGCGACTGCAGATGGAGTACGCCACAGGCCCCCCGAACGGGAGCCGGTCGCCGTATGATCGAGGGAGACCGTCCGGCATGACGGGTCGGCCGCTGGGGAATGGGAACTTCAGCGAGCCGGCACGGCCATGACGGAGACCGGTTGGCCAATTGGCGTAGAGGGGCGGGTTTCACGGGGGCGATTCCCTGCCTATCCTGAAGGGACCCCCCCCGGGTCGCCCCGGCGACTGCACGATGAGGAGGACTCCGTGCCGCTCTCGGAGCACGAGCAGCGCATGCTCGAGCAGATGGAGCGAGCGCTGTACGCCGAAGATCCCAAGTTCGCGACAGCGCTCGAGGGAAGCGGGCTGCGTACGTACACCCGGCGACGGGTCTACCAGGCGGTCGCGGGCTTCCTCGTAGGTATTGCGCTCCTCATGGCCGGTATGGTCGCCCAGCAGGTCTGGCTCAGTGTGGTGGGCTTCCTCGTCATGCTGGGTTGTGCGGTCCTCGCCGTGACCGGCTGGCGCAAGGCCCCGAAGCCGGGCGAGCAGGCCGCCGCCGGTGCCGGACCACAGGGGCGCCGTCAGGGGCGGCAAAGACGCTCCATGATGGATCGCATCGACGAGCGCTGGCAGCGGCGTCGGGACGAGCAGCAGGGCGGCCAGTAGCTCCCCGGAGGCCGCTCACCAGGATCACTGCGTGAGGGGGTGATCACCGATCGGTGGTCACCCCCTCACGCGTACCCGTGTGTGCCCTGCGAGCCCGCCCGTGGGCGGCGCGCTCTGGGGTCCCGGGCCGTCCAGCGGGCCCCCTCCGGCGAGCCGGTCGGCGGTCGGCCAGATGACCGAAGTCGGCCGGAACCCCCGCTTCCGCGGGCTCCGGCCCCGCCCCGCCCTTCCGCCACGGCGGCGAGCGCCGCCGTTCGCGCGACTCCGCGACCCCGCGACCCCGCGACCCCGCGCCGTGGTGACTCCGCGCTGCCCTGACTCGGCGCCGCTGTGACTCCGTGACTCCGCGCCGCTGTGACTCCGTGTCGCCGTGCCAGGCTCAGCCCTGCTGCCCCGACGCCTTCCGCAGCGTCGGCCGGGCCGCCGCGACCCGCTTTTTCAGGCCAGTCCACCAGTCCGACGCCGCCCAGGCCACCCGTACGGACGAACGCGGGGCACATCGTGCGCGCAGCCGCGTGCCACGGCTGACCCCGGTCCGCAGACCGGCGCTCGCCCGGCGCACGTCCTCCGTGAGACCCGCGGTCGGGCGCGGGCGGGGCGCGTAGAGAGCCTGCTCCACGGCATCCGCCACCCGGTGCACCGACGCCGTGGCCGCCGGATCGAGCCGTCCGAGCCGGACGATGCGGGCCGCCGCCCCGCGCGGGGTCTGCGACTCCTCCGGCGGGATCCCGAGGTCCCACGCCGTGTCGGTCAGCTCCTGCCAGACCGTCAGGGCGTGCGGCCCCGCGTCCGCCTCGGTACGGCCGTGCGCTCCCAGCCGCACCGACCGGACGCGCTGCCGCCACAGCATCGGCGCCAGCGGGACCAGCAGCACCGCGAGCCCACCCAGCGCCCAGGCCAGTACCGCGTACCACTTCGAGCCGTTCCCGCCCGTGACCGGCGCCGCCACCGCGGACTCGCTCGCGCAGGCGTCCAGCTTCTTGTCCTGGGCCGAGCAGGTCTCGCTCGTCGAGGGCGCCGCCGACGGCTCCGTCTCCGCGTTCCGGGACGGCAGGGCGGGGTCCGGCACCGAGCTGTCCGGCGTATCCGCCACGGTGTACGAGGGGGTCGAGCCACGGGTCGGCGTGGGCTCGAAGCGGGTCCAGCCCACGCCCTCGAAGTACACCTCGGGCCAGGCGTGCGCGTCCCGCAGCCCCACCGACACCGAGCCGTCCGCCTGCGGGGAGCCCGGCGCGAAGCCGACCGCGACCCTGGCCGGTATGTCCAGGGAGCGGGCCATGGCGGCCATGGCGAAGGAGAAGTGGACGCAGAAGCCCTGCTTGTCCCGCAGGAAGCGGGCGATCGCCTCCGAACCGCTGCCGACCTTGACCTGGGTGTCGTACTCGAAACCGCCGTTGAGCGCGAAGTACTCCTGGAGCCTGACCGCCTGCTCGTAGGGGTTCGCCGCGCCGGCCGTGACCTCACGGGCCGTCTGGGCGACCACGGCCGGCAAGGAGTCCGGCAGCTCGGTGTACTCCCGCTTCAGCGCCGTCGGCGGCTGCGACGCCGCGGCGAGCTGGTCCGCCGTGGGCTGCACGTTCAGGCTCCGCACCTCGTACGTCAGCCCGCGCGTGTTCTGTCCGTGGTCGCCGACCAGCGTCATGCCGACGGGTTCGTAGCGCCAGTTGCCGGCGACGCGTACGCCGCTCGGCGGGTACGGCATCGGCAGCCAGTCCTGGGCGTACCAGTCCGCGGCCGAGATGGTGGCCCGGCTCTCGACCCGCCTGATCCCGGGGCCGAGACCGACCGGCGTGGGGAACGCGCCGTCCGGCACGGCGGTGATGTGCCGCTTGGACGGCTTCCAGGTGGTGCCGTCGAAGTCGTCCAGCGAGACGATGCGCAGGTACAGGTTCGATATGTCGTTCGAGTCCGTGTCGACGGAGAGGACCTGCCGGTTCTCGTCGACGTTGAGACTGTCGCGGAGGGAGACCAGCGGGTTCACGGCGGAGATCGTGCCCCCGTCCCCGGTGCCGGAGCCGACGCCCGTCCTGGCGCTGTCCAGCAGCCCGCCGTCCATCGCGGGCAGGGCGAGCGGCACCACCAGGGCGACGCCCAGGGCGAAGGCCCCGATGCGCCGCCCCGTGCGGACCGGGGCGACCGCGCCGCCCTGCTCCTGGCCGGGGGTGCGCGGTGCGCCGCCGAAGACCCGGCCCCACTGGGCGAGCCGGTCGCGCCCTTCGGCCAGGAGCAGCATCAGGTAGCCGGCCGCCGCGACCAGGAACCACAGCCAGTCGGCGCCCCCCTCCGACAACCCCGCGGCCACCGAGTAGAGCGCGAGCAGCGGAAGCCCGGCCGGGGCCGCGCTGCGGAAGGTCACCGCGAGCGTGTCGACCAGCAGCCCGATCACCAGGACACCGCCGACCAGCATCAGCCGGATGCCGTCGGACGTCAGCGGCGCCGGGATCGCGTACCGGGCGATGTCGTCCCCGCCCTGCTGCAGCAGGGCGGCGAAGCGCTGGAAGGCCTGTGGGCCGGGGACCAGGCCGGCGAGCGCCTGCTGCCGGGCGAAGACCAGGGTCAGGAGCAGCAGCGCGGCCAGAGCCTGCACGGCGACGGTCAGCGGCCGGGCCAACGGCACCCGGCGCGCCGCCGCGCCCACTGCGGACTGGACCGCCAGGAGGAACGCCGCCTGCAGGATCCAGGTGGCCGGATCGACCAGCGGCAGCATCGCGCACGCCGCCATCAGCGTGGCCGCCCACGCGCACAGGGTCAACCGCGCCCGCCCGCTCATCGCGTCCCCTCCCCGCCGGTGGCCCTGGCCGGGCCGGGGTGCCGGTGGTGTGCCGGTCGCCGGTGCCGACCGGGTGTGTCCGCCCCCGCGCACAGGGTCAACCGCGCCCGCCCGCTCATCGCGTCCCCTCCCCGCCGCTCGCCGTCATGAGCCCGGAGCGTTCGCGGTCCGCCATGCGCCACACTTCCTCCAGTGGGGCGCCCCGCGGGACGCCCACCGCGGTCCAGCCCGCCTCGCGCAGCATGCGCACCCGTTCCTCCCGCCCGCCCGAGGCGTCGGTGTCGCCGGCCGCCTCCCGCGTCCAGGTCCCGCTGTCCAGGACGAAGGCGACGGCGCCACCGCTGCGCTGCCGCATCCGGGCGGCCACCGTGGCCTGCTCCTCGTCCAGATCGCCGAAGAACGCCACCAGCAGCCCCTCGCTCCCGCCGCGCAGCACGTCGTACGCCCGCGACAGGCCCGTACCGTCGGAGTGGTCGATCACGGCCAGGGTGTCCATCATCAGCCCGGCCGTGTCGGCCGTGCCCTGGCTCGCGCCCGCGAAGCCGTCGGCGCCCTCGCCGGGCACCGAGTCGCCGGTGTCGGTGAGCAGCCGGACGGAGAACTGCCGCTCCAGCATGTGCACCAGCACGGACGCCGCGCCCGACACCGCCCACTCGAAGGCGGAGTCGGGTCCCGCGCCCTCGAAGGCGAGGCCCCGCGTGTCCAGGAGCACCGTGCAGCGGGCCCGCTGCGGCTGCTCCTCGCGGCGCACCATCAGCTCGCCGTAGCGCGCGGTGGAGCGCCAGTGCACGCGGCGCAGGTCGTCGCCGTAGCGGTACCCGCGGGGGATCACGTCGTCGTCGCCGGCCAGCGCGAGCGAGCGCTGCCGCCCCTCGCCGTACCCCCTCGCCTCGCCGCTCAGCCGCACCGGCGGCAGCGCCTCCACGCGCGGGACGACGGTCAGGGTGTCGTACGCGGAGAAGGAGCGGGTCAGCTCGCACAGCCCGAACGGATCGGTCAGCCGCAGTTGCAGCGGCCCCAGCGGGTAGCGGCCGCGCAGGTCCGAGCGGACCCGGTAGGACACTTCGCGGCGCCCGCCCGGCTCCACCCGGTCGAGGACGAAGCGGGGGCGCGGTCCGAGCACGTAGGGAACGCTGTCCTGGAGCATCAGCAGACCGGTGGGCAGCCGCGAGACGTTGTCGACGCGCAGGTGGACCCGGGCCTCGCTGCCCGCGGGCACCCGCTCGGGGGAGAGCCGGCGGCTGCCCGCCACCCGGTGGCGGGTGCGGTAGAGCACGGTCGCGCAGACCAGGGGCAGCACGCTCAGCAGCAGTCCGACGCGCAGCAGGTCGCTCTGTCCGAGGACGTAGGCGCAGACCGCGGCGGCGACGCCGGCGGCGAGGAAGGAGCGTCCGCGGGTGGTCAGACCGGCCAGGGCGGTGCGGATGCCGCCGCGCTCGCCCGGGTCGTCCTCCGCCCCGCCCGCCCCCCCGGTGTCCATCACAGCCTCCGTGGCGGCTGCTGGCCGTACGCCGGTGCGCCGCGGCCCATGCCGAAGCCCGTCTGCTGCTGGGGCGTCGCGGGCACCGGGGTGCGCCGCAGGATCTCGTGGACGACCTGCTCGGCGTTGCGGCGGTTGAGCTGCGCCTGGGCGGTGGGCAGCAGGCGGTGGGCCAGGACGGCGACCGCGAGGGACTGCACGTCGTCCGGCAGCACGTACTCCCGGCCGCTCAGGGCGGCGGACGCCTTCGCCGCGCGCAGCAGATGCAGCGTGGCGCGCGGCGAGGCGCCGAGTCTGAGGTCCGGGTGGACCCGTGTGGCGGCGACCAGGTCCACGGCGTACCGCCGGACCGGCTCCGCGACGTGGACGCCCCTGACCGCCTCGATCAGCTTGAGGATCTCGTGCGCGTGCGCCACCGGCTGCAGGTCGTCCAACGGGTTCACCCCGCCGTGCACGTCGAGCATCTGCAGTTCGGCGTCCGGGCTGGGGTAGCCGATGGAGACCCGCGCCATGAAGCGGTCGCGCTGGGCCTCCGGCAGCGGGTAGGTGCCCTCCATCTCGACCGGGTTCTGCGTCGCCACCACCATGAAGGGGCTGGGCAGCTCGTAGGTCTGCCCGTCGATGGTGACCTGGCGCTCCTCCATGGACTCCAGCAGCGCGGACTGGGTCTTGGGCGAAGCGCGGTTGATCTCGTCGCCGATCACCACCTGCGCGAAGATCGCGCCCGGCTTGAACTCGAAGTCCCGGCGCTGCTGGTCCCAGATGGACACCCCGGTGATGTCCGACGGCAGCAGGTCCGGCGTGAACTGGATCCGGCGCACGGAGCAGTCGATCGACCGCGCCAGCGCCTTGGCCAGCATGGTCTTGCCCACCCCCGGGACGTCCTCGATCAGCAGGTGTCCCTCGGCCAGCAGCACGGTCAGGGAGAGCCGTACGACCTCGGGCTTGCCCTCGATCACGTCCTCCACCGAAGCGCGCACGCGCTCGACGACGGCGGTCAGTTCGTCCCCCACCGTCGCATACGCTCGGTCGGGGGCGCCCCCATGGCTCGCCTGGTCCTCATAGGTCGTCACCCGGCCCTCCTCGGCCTTGCCCGCGCTCCCTGGGAAGCGGGGGTACCCCAACTTGCCGACCGGCCCCTTGCACCGCGGACCGGCCCACCCCGAATCACGGACGCCGCGCCGAAAAAGTTCCGCACGACACCACTTTCCGCATTGTCGCTGCCGTTACCGATTCGTGTCACTCGCCTGTGGACAACTGCCCGCGACATGTCCGGCCTTGCGGCCTTTGTCGCACTTGTGCGGCGGGAGTCGTCGGGCGGTCGACCGGATCAGGCGGGGGTGACCTCGTGGAGCCGTCCCGTCTTCACGTCGAAGACGAAGCCGCGGACGTCCTCGCTGTGCAGCAGGAAGGGCGAGGTGCGCACCCGCTCGATCGACTGCCGCACGTCCTGCTCGACGTCCCGGAAGGACTCGACCGCCCACGCGGGACGCTGGCCGACCTCCAGCTCCAGCTCGTGCCGGAACTCCTCGGTGAGGGACTCCATCCCGCAGTTGGTGTGGTGGATGAGGACGACGCTGCGCGTCCCGAGCGCCCGCTGGCTGATGGTGAGGGAGCGGATCACGTCGTCGGTCACGACGCCGCCCGCGTTGCGGATGGTGTGGCAGTCGCCCAGATTCAGTCCGAGCGCGGCGTGCAGGTCGAGACGGGCGTCCATGCAGGCCACGATGGCGACGCGCTGGACCGGCCGGGCGTCCATCCCGGGATCGGCGAACTCGGTGGCGTAGCGACCGTTCGCCTCGACGAGCCGGTCGGTGACGGAGCCGCCGACGGGGGACTCGGAGCCTGCGGGAACTGATGCAGAAGTCGTCATAACCATGACGTTACTGTTCACCGGCGCCCCGGACCCCTCGGGAAGACGGACAAAGAACGTCATCACGGTGTGGTGTGAGCCACTCCACACACCCCGCACGGCTGCCTCCGTACGAGTGAAGTACCGCACCGCGGCGATTCGTCCCCGACCGTCCGCGACGCGCAGGCCCGTTGATTGACCGGGCGACAGGGTGGACTAAAGTGACGCGAAGCGGGAGGCGAGGCTCTCCCTGCTGGACTGAAACCCCGGAGACCTGGACGACGTCCCGCCAGATCTCCCCACGTGCGCGGCGCGTACGTACGGCTCGGCCTCCTCCCGCTCCCGGCCGGCCGACGCTTCCGGCGCCGGCAGGCCTCCCCCTCACGAGCGAACGGGAGGGGACCCGGCGGTGCGTGACGCCCTGCCGACCCGAGAGGCCGCCCCACTTGAGCCAGAGTCGACACGTCCCGGTGATGCTCCAGCGGTGCCTGGACCTGCTGGCGCCCGCCCTGACGGAGCCGGGCGCCGTGGTCGTCGACTGCACGCTGGGGCTCGGCGGGCACAGCGAGGCCCTCCTCCGGCGCTTCCCCGAGGCCCGGCTCGTCGCCCTCGACCGGGACAAGGAGGCCCTGCGCCTGTCCGGTGAGCGGCTCGCCCCGTACGGCGAGCGCGCCACCCTCGTGCACGCCGTCTACGACGAGCTGCCCGACGTGCTCGACCGGCTCGGCCTCCCGCGCGTCCAGGGCGTGCTGTTCGACCTCGGCGTCTCCTCCATGCAGCTCGACGAGGCGGACCGCGGTTTCGCCTACGCCCAGGACGCCCCGCTCGACATGCGGATGGACCAGACGACCGGCCTGAGCGCCGCCGAGGTCCTCAACACCTACCCGCCGGGCGAACTCGTCCGCATCCTGCGGGCCTACGGCGAGGAGAAGCAGGCCAAGCGGATCGTGTCCGCGATCGCGCGGGAGCGCGAGAAGGAGCCGTTCAGCAACAGCGCCCGCCTCGTGGAGCTGATCCGCGCCGCCCTCCCGCAGGCCGCCAAGCGCACCGGCGGCAACCCGGCCAAGCGCACCTTCCAGGCCCTGCGCATCGAGGTCAACGGCGAGCTGTCCGTGCTGGAGCGGGCGATCCCGGCCGCCGTCGAGGCCCTCGACGTGGGCGGCCGGATCGCCGTCCTGTCGTACCACTCCCTGGAGGACCGGCTGGTCAAGCAGGTGCTCGCGGCCGGTGCGGCCAACACCGCGCCTCCCGGACTGCCGGTCGTGCCCGAACGTTACGCGCCCCGGCTCAAGCTGCTCACGCGCGGTGCCGAACTTCCCACCGAGGAAGAGATCGCCGAGAACCGGCGGGCGGCACCGGCCAGACTGCGCGGAGCCCAGCGCATCAGGGAGTCCGTCGGGTGAAGCGAGTGAGGCAGGCCAGGCACGGGCGCGGACGGCCCGCCCGGAGCGAGGGGAGGGCGCGTGGGTAGGAAACCCGAACTGAAGGGGAGGGCGGCCCGGCTGGCTCAGCTCTTCCCGTCCGGCGGCGCGCGCGGCCAGGCGGCCCGCGCGCCCTTCGTCCTCCTCGTGGTCGTCCTCCTCGGCGGCGGCCTCATCGGGCTCCTGCTGCTGAACTCGGCCCTGAGCGAGGGGTCCTTCCAGCTGGACGACCTGAAGCAGGAGACGAAGGAACTCACCGACGAGGAGCAGGCGCTCCAGCGGGACATCGACGCCTACTCCGCCCCCCGCGCCCTGCAGCGCCGCGCCCGCGAGCTGGGCATGGTACCCGGCGGCGACCCCGCCTTCCTCGCCCCCGACGGCACCGTCAAGGGCTCGCCGAGCCCCGCGCCCTCCGCGGCCACCCCGCTGGTCGTCGCCCCCGAGGCACTGACCGCACCGCCCGGCTCCGGTACGTCCGCGACGGACACGTCCTCCACCGGCGCGTTGCCCGCCGCCGCGCCCCCGACCACCGGGCCGTCCGGCCCGGTCCCCGGTGCGGCGACCGACCCGACCCCGACTCCCGGCAGGTGACGGAAGTGTCCGACAGGGAACCGCCGCGCCGCCGCGTGCCCGGACCCGCGAGGCCCGTCCGCCCCGGCGGACGGCGGCAGCCCGGCCCCGGCGCCCGCCCGGCCCGCCGGCCGGGGCCGCCCCGGCCGGCCGCGTCCCGCGCCATCCGGCTGGGCAGCCCCCGGCCCCGGCTGCGCCTGATCGGCCTCGCGCTGACGCTGGTGCTCTGCGCGTTCGTCGTACGGCTGCTCCAGGTGCAGGCCGTCGACGCCGGCACCTACACCGCCAAGGCCGAGCAGAACCACTACGTCGTCCACAAACTGCCCTCCGAGCGCGGCGGGATCACCGACCGCAACGGCGTCGCCCTCGCGTCCACCGTGGACGCCTACGACATCACCGCCGACCCCACCCTGTTCACCCGTGAGCAGCTGAAGGTCGACGACGGTCCCGAGCAGGCGGCGGCACTCCTCGCGCCGATCCTCGGCGTGAACCAGGAGGACCTGGTCGACCTGCTCCGCCCCGAGAACGAGAAGCTGCGCTACGTGGTCCTCGCCCGTCGGCAGACACCGCAGGTCTGGAACCAGATCAAGGACCTGAAGACCGCGCTCGCCAAGAAGACGGAGACGGACAAGTCGGCGGTCAACGTCCTCGCGGGCGTCCTCGCCGACCCCAGCAGCAAGCGTGTGTACCCCGGGGGCGACCTCGCCGCCGGCATCCTGGGCTGGGTCAACGCCGACGGCGAGGGCGGCGGCGGCCTCGAACGGAAACTGGACAAGACGCTGGCCGGCAAGGACGGCGAGATCCGGTACGTGCAGTCCGGCGGCCGTCAGGTGCCCACCGCCGGCTCCACCGAGACGCCCGCCGTGCCCGGAAGCGACGTCGAACTCACCATCGACCGAGACATCCAGTGGGCCGCGCAGGAGGCGATCAGCGAGCAGGTGGAGAAGTCCCAGGCGGACGGGGGCTACGTCATCGTCCAGGACACGGCCACCGGCGAGATCCTGGCCATGGCCAACTCACCCGGCTTCGACCCGGCCGACCTCGCCCACGCCGACCCGGACGCGCTCGGCAACGCAGCCCTCCAGGACGCCTTCGAGCCCGGCTCCACCGCCAAGGTGATGTCGATGGCGGCCGTACTGGAGGAGAACGCCGCCACGCCGACGACCCACCTCACCGTCCCCAACCGGCTCAAGCGCGGCGACCGGCTCTTCAAGGACGACGTCGACCACCCCACCTGGTACCTCACGCTCAACGGCGTACTCGCCAAGTCCAGCAACATCGGCACCATCATGGCCACCGGCGAGCTGGGCAAGACGCAGGCCGAGGCCAACAAGGTGCTCTACGACTACCTGCGCAGGTTCGGCCTCGGCGGTTACAGCGGGCTCGGCTTCCCCGGCGAGACCAAGGGCATCCTCGCACCGCCCGACCAGTGGTCGACCTCGCAGCAGTACACGATCCCTTTCGGCCAGGGCGTCTCCGTGAACGCGCTGCAGGCGGCCTCCGTCTACTCGACCATCGCCAACGGCGGCGTCCGCGTCGAGCCCACGCTCGTGCGCGGCACGAAGGAGGGCGACGACCGCTTCACTCCGGCTCCCGAGCCCAAGAAGACCCGAGTGATCAGCGAGAAGACCGCCAAGACCCTCGCGCAGATGCTCGAGTCCGTCGTCGACGACGAGGAGGGCACCGGCACCAAGGCCCGCATCCCCGGCTACCGGGTCGCGGGCAAGACGGGGACGGCCAACCGGGTGGATCCGGCCACCGGCCAGTACAAGGGATACACCTCGTCGTTCGCCGGGTTCGCCCCCGCCGACAAGCCCCGCGTCACCGTCTACTGCGCCATCCAGAACGCCACCGTGGGCAGTTACTTCGGCGGCCAGATCTGCGGCCCCATCTACAAGCAGGTCATGGCGTTCGCCCTGAAGACCCTTCAGGTCCCGCCGACCGGAGCCGCCCCCGCGAGGCTCCCGGTCACCTTCCGACCCTGACCGGACCGAGCCAGTACCGAGCCAGCGCCGTTTCAGTACCGAGCCACCAGGAACCACCCGTGACAACGATCACCCCCGAGCCCGGGAACCAGAGCAGCCCCCGCCCCTCACTTCGCCCGGAAGCGGGTACGCCCGGTACGCTCACCGCCGTGCCACACGCTGATCAGTCCCAAACCACCCAGAAGGGCCACCCCGTGACCTACCCGGGACCGCCCCGGCCGGCGCAGAACCCCGCCACACCCCTCGTGGAACTCGCCGGCCAACTGGGTCTCACCGCGCCGGACAGCACCGCCACCGTCACGGGCATCACCCATGACTCGCGCGCCGTACGCCCCGGCGACCTGTACGCCGCCCTGCCCGGCGCCCGTCTCCACGGCGCCGACTTCGCCACCCAGGCCGCCGGCCTCGGTGCCGCCGCCGTGCTGACCGACCCGGCCGGCGCGGAGCGCGTCGCCGCCGCCGGTCTGCCGGCGCTCGTCGTCGACGACCCGCGCGCGCGGATGGGCGAGCTGGCGGCCACGATCTACGGCCACCCCGGCCGCGACCTCCTCCAGATCGGCATCACCGGCACCTCCGGCAAGACCACCACCGCCTACCTCGTCGAGGGCGGCCTGCGCACGTCGAAGTCGACCGGCCTGATCGGCACGGTCGAGATGCGCATCGGCGACGAGCGCATCAAGTCCGAGCGCACCACGCCCGAGGCCACCGACCTCCAGGCCCTGTTCGCGGT
This sequence comes from Streptomyces sp. JK94, assembly GCF_053613315.1. Classification (NCBI taxonomy): domain Bacteria; kingdom Bacillati; phylum Actinomycetota; class Actinomycetes; order Kitasatosporales; family Streptomycetaceae; genus Streptomyces; species Streptomyces sp. JK94. Next base: position 488,287 of record NZ_JBSICH010000001.1, read on the forward strand.
GATGCGCGAGCGCGGCACCGAGGCGGTCGCCATGGAGGTCTCCAGCCACGCCCTGGTGCTCGGCCGGGTCGACGCCTGCGTCTTCGACGTCGCGGTCTTCACCAACCTCAGCCCGGAGCACATGGAGTTCCACTCCGGCATGGAGGACTACTTCCAGGCGAAGGCGCAGCTCTTCACGCCGGAACGCAGCAGGCTCGGCGTGGTCAACGTCGACGACGAGTACGGGCGCCGCCTCGCGAAGGAGGCCACCGTCCCGGTCGTCACCTACTCCGCCGAAGGGCACCCCGACGCCGACTGGCGCGCCGACGAGGTCGTGGTCGGCCCGCTGGACTCGACGTTCACCGTGTTCGGCCCCCGGGGTGAGCGCATCGCCGCCAGGTCGCCGCTGGCCGGCCCGTTCAACGTGGCGAACACCCTCGCCGCGATCGTCGCCCTCGCCGCCGCCGGCCTCGACCCGCAGACCGCGGCCGACGGCATCGGCGCGGTGCCGGGCGTGCCCGGCCGCCTGGAACGCGTGGACGAGGGCCAGCCGTACCTCGCGGTGGTCGACTACGCCCACAAGACCGACGCCGTCGAGTCCGTCCTGCGCGCCCTGCGCAAGGTCACCGAGGGCAAGCTGCACGCCGTGCTCGGCTGCGGCGGCGACCGGGACACCACCAAGCGGGAGCCGATGGGCGCCGCCGTGGCCCGGTTCGCCGACACCGCCGTACTGACCTCCGACAACCCCCGTTCCGAGGACCCCCTCGCGATCCTCGCCACCATGCTCCAGGGCGCGGCCTGTGTGCCCGCGCACGAGCGCGGCGAGGTCCAGGTCTTCGAGGACCGGGCCGCCGCGATCGCCGCCGCCGTCGCCCGGGCCGAGCCCGGCGACACCGTGGTGGTGGCGGGCAAGGGCCACGAGCAGGGCCAGGACATCGCCGGGGTGGTCCGTCCCTTCGACGACCGCCAGGTGCTCCGCGAAGCCATCCAGAAGACCCAGGGATGAAATCCCGAATGATCCAGATGATCCAGGGGATGAACTTGTGATCGCCCTCTCTCTCGCCGAGATCGCAGAAGTCGTCGGCGGGCGGATGCATGACATACCGGACGCGTCCGCGCAGGTCACCGGGCCGGTCGTCCGGGACTCCCGGGAAGCGGGGCCCGGCAGCCTCTTCGTCGCCTTCGTCGGCGAGCGGGTGGACGGCCACGACTTCGCCTCGGCGGTCGTCGGGGCGGGCGCGGTGGCCGTCCTCGGCTCCCGCCCCGTCGGCGTGCCCGCGATCGTCGTGGACGACGTCCAGGCCGCCCTCGGTGCCCTCGCCCGGCACGTCGTACGGCGCCTCGGCACCACACTCGTGGCGCTCACCGGGTCCGCGGGCAAGACCAGCACCAAGGACCTCATCGCCCAGGTGCTCCAGCGCCGGGCGCCCACGGTGTTCACGCCCGGCTCCCTCAACAACGAGATCGGGCTGCCGCTCACCGCGCTCACCGCCACCGAGGAGACGAGGTTCCTCGTCCTGGAGATGGGCGCCCGCGGCATCGGCCACATCCGGTACCTGACCGAACTGACCCCGCCGAAGGTCGGCCTCGTCCTCAACGTCGGCTCCGCGCACATCGGCGAGTTCGGCGGCCGGGAGCAGATCGCCCAGGCCAAGGGCGAGCTGGTGGAGTCCCTTCCGCCGGCCGACGAGGGGGGCGCCGCGATCCTCAACGCGGACGACCCGTACGTCCGGGCCATGGCCTCCCGAACGAAGGCGAAGGTGGTCCTTTTCGGAGAGTCCGACGAAGCGGACGTTCGCGGTGAGAACGTGCGACTCACGGACAGCGGACAGCCTTCGTTCAGGCTTCACACACCCTCCGGTGCAAGCGATGTGACCATGCGCCTGTACGGTGAGCACCACGTGTCGAACGCGCTCGCCGCGGCCGCCGTCGCCCACGAGTTGGGCATGTCCGCAGACGAGATCGCCACCGCGCTCTCCGAGGCGGGCTCCCTCTCCCGCTGGCGGATGGAGGTCACCGAGCGCCCGGACGGCGTGACGGTCGTCAACGACGCCTACAACGCGAACCCCGAGTCCATGAAGGCCGCGCTGCGTGCGCTGGCCGCCATCGGCAAGGGGCGTCGTACGTGGGCGGTGCTCGGCAAGATGGCCGAGCTCGGGGACGAGGCGCTCGCCGAGCACGACGCGGTCGGGCGGCTCGCCGTCCGGCTCAACGTCAGCAAGCTCGTCGCGGTCGGGGGCAGGGAAGCCCGCTGGCTGCAACTGGGCGCATATAACGAGGGTTCGTGGGGTGAGGAGTCGGTGCACGTGTCCGACGCACAGGCGGCGGTCGACCTGTTGCGCAGCGAGTTGCGCCCGGGGGACGTCGTACTCGTGAAGGCGTCCCGTTCGGTGGGGCTGGAGAGCGTCGCCGCGGCGCTGCTCGAGACCGGCGCCGAGGGTGAGGTTGCCGCCCGATGATGAAGCAGATCCTGTTCGCGGGAGTCATTGGCCTCTTCCTGACGCTGGTCGGCACCCCGCTGCTGATCAAGCTGCTGGCCCGCAAGGGCTACGGCCAGTACATCCGCGACGACGGCCCGCGCGAGCACGCCAGCAAGCGCGGTACGCCGACCATGGGCGGTATCGCCTTCATCTTCGCCACGGTCGCCGCCTACTTCCTCGCCAAGGTGATCACCAGCTACCTGGACCCCGAGGCGGACGCGGCGCCGACCTTCTCGGGCCTGCTGGTGCTCGGCCTGATGGTGGGCATGGGCCTGGTCGGCTTCCTCGACGACTACATCAAGATCGTCAAGAGGCGTTCGCTGGGTCTGCGGGCCAAGGCGAAGATGGCCGGCCAGCTGATCGTCGGCATCGGATTCGCGGTGCTCTCGCTGCAGTTCGCGGACAACCGGGGCAACACCCCGGCGTCCACGAAGCTGTCGTTCATCACGGACTTCGGCTGGTCGATCGGCCCGGTGCTGTTCGTCGTCTGGGCCCTGTTCATGATCCTCGCCATGTCGAACGGCGTGAACCTGACCGACGGCCTGGACGGTCTCGCCACCGGCGCCTCCGTCCTGGTCTTCGGCGCCTACACCTTCATCGGCGTCTGGCAGTTCCAGGAGTCCTGCGCCAACGCGCTGACCCTGACCAACCCGGGCGCCTGCTACGAGGTGAGGGACCCCCTCGACCTCGCGGTGGTCTCCTCCGCCCTGATGGGTGCCTGCCTCGGCTTCCTGTGGTGGAACACCTCGCCGGCCAAGATCTTCATGGGTGACACCGGTTCGCTCGCGCTCGGCGGTGTGCTCGCGGGCCTGGCGATCTGCTCGCGCACCGAACTGCTGATCGCCATCCTCGGCGGTCTGTTCGTCCTGATCACCATGTCGGTGGTCATCCAGGTCGGCTCCTTCCGCCTCACCGGCAAACGCGTCTTCCGGATGGCGCCACTCCAGCACCACTTCGAACTCAAGGGCTGGTCCGAGGTCCTCGTCGTGGTCCGCTTCTGGATCATCCAGGGCATCTGCGTGATCGTCGGACTGGGCCTCTTCTACGCGGGATGGGCAGCGGACAAGTGACCACCTCCTCGGAGCCTTTCGACTTCCAGGGCAAGCACGTCACCGTCGCCGGACTCGGCGTCTCCGGCGTCCCGGCGGCCAAGGTCCTGCGGGGCCTCGGGGCCCGCGTCACGGTCGTCAACGACGGCGGCGACGAGCGCGCCCGGGCGCAGGCGGCCGAGCTGGAGGCGCTCGGCGTCACCGTGCGCCTCGGTGACGGGGCGACCCTGCCCGAGGACACCGAGCTGATCGTCACCGCGCCCGGCTGGAAACCGGACAAGCCGCTGTTCCTCGCGGCGGCCGAGGCCGGCGTCCCCGTCTGGGGCGACGTCGAACTGGCCTGGCGCCTGCGCGGCCGGGGCGGCAGAGAAGCAGCGCCCTGGCTCGCGGTCACGGGCACCAACGGCAAGACCACCACCGTCCGGATGCTGGCGTCGATCCTGAAGGCGGCCGGCCTGCGCACCGCGGCCGTCGGCAACATCGGCGTCTCCCTGCTGGACGCGGTCACCGGCGGCACGGAGTACGACGTCCTCGCGGTCGAGCTGTCCAGCTACCAGCTCCACTGGGCGCCCTCCCTGCGCGCCCACTCGGCCGCCGTGCTCAACCTCGCCCCGGACCACCTCGACTGGCACGGCTCCATGGAGGCCTACGCCGCCGACAAGGGCCGCGTCTACGAGGGAAATCAGGTCGCCTGCGTCTACAACGTCGCCGACAAGGCCACCGAGGACCTGGTCCGCGAGGCCGACGTCGAGGAGGGCTGCCGGGCCGTCGGCTTCACCCTCGGGGCCCCGGCCCCCGGCCAACTCGGTGTCGTGGAGGGCATCCTGGTCGACCGCGCCTTCGTCGAGGACCGGCAGAAGAACGCCCAGGAGATCGCCGAGGTCTCCGACGTCGACCCGCCGGCCCCGCACAACATCGCCAACGCCCTGGCCGCCGCGGGCCTCGCCCGTGCCTTCGGCGTCCCCGCCGCCGCCGTGCGCGACGGGCTGCGGGCCTTCACCCCGGACGCCCACCGGATCGCTCACGTCGCCGACGTCGGCGGGGTCGCCTACGTGAACGACTCCAAGGCGACCAACACCCACGCCACCGAGGCCTCCTTGGCGGCGTACGAGTCGATCGTCTGGATCGCCGGCGGGCTGGCCAAGGGGGCCACCTTCGACGAACTGGTCGCGGGAGCGGCGAAGCGCCTGCGCGGCGCGGTCCTCATCGGCGCCGACCGCGCCCTGATCCGCGAAGCCCTGGCGCGACACGCCCCCGAGGTACCCGTGGTCGACCTCGACCGGACCGACACTGGGGCGATGCTCCAGGCCGTCCAGGAGGCCCGGCGGCTCGCCCGGCCCGGCGACACGGTGCTGCTGGCCCCGGCCTGTGCCTCCATGGACATGTTCACCAACTACAACAAGCGTGGTGACGCGTTCGCGGAGGCCGTTCGCGAACTCGGCGCCTGACCCGGTTGCCTCCTGCGCCGGGCGACCTCGGGAGGGACGCGTGGGACGGTCCATGCCGACGTACAGCGGAGGCCGCGATGCCCGGTAGTCCCCAGAGCCGTACCGGACGTCCGCCCGTACAGCGGGCAGTCAAGCGGCCGGCGGCACCGGGGCCGGAGCACGAGAACCCCGTGCTCCGCCTCCACCACCGGCTGCGCCGCGCCTGGGACCGGCCGCTGACCGCGTACTACCTGATCTCCGGCGGCAGCGCGCTGATCACCGTGCTCGGCCTGGTGATGGTCTACTCGGCCTCCCAGATCACCGCGCTCCAGCTGTCGCTGCCAGGGTCGTACTTCTTCCGCAAGCAGTTCCTGGCGGCCCTGATCGGCGCAGCGCTGCTGTTGGCCGCCATGCGCATGCCGGTGAAGCTGCACCGCGCGCTGGCCTACCCGATCCTCGCCGGCGCCGTCTTCCTGATGATCCTGGTGCAGGTTCCGGGGATAGGGGTCGCGGTCAACGGCAACCAGAACTGGATCGCGCTGGGCGGCTCCTTCCAGATCCAGCCCAGCGAGTTCGGGAAGCTGGCCCTGGTGCTGTGGGGCGCGGACCTGCTGGCCCGCAAGCAGGACAAGAGGCTGCTGACGCAGTGGAAGCACATGCTGGTGCCGCTGGTGCCGGCCGCCTTCATGCTGCTCGGGCTGATCATGCTCGGCGGCGACATGGGTACGGCGATCATCCTGACGGCGATCCTGTTCGGCCTGCTGTGGCTGGCGGGCGCGCCCACCCGGCTGTTCGCCGGAGTACTGTCGATCGCCGCGCTGCTCGGCTTCATCCTCATCAAGACCAGCCCCAACCGGATGGCCCGGCTGAACTGCATCGGCGCCACCGACCCCGGGCCGGGCGACTCCTGCTGGCAGGCGGTGCACGGCATCTACGCTCTCGCCTCGGGCGGACTGTTCGGTTCCGGGCTCGGCGCCAGTGTGGAGAAATGGGGCCAACTCCCGGAAGCGCACACGGACTTCATCTTCGCCGTCACCGGTGAGGAACTGGGCCTGGCGGGGACGCTGTCGGTGCTCGCCCTCTTCGCGGCTCTAGGCTATGCGGGTATCCGCGTGGCCGGACGAACGGAGGACCCCTTCGTGAGGTATGCCGCGGGAGGCGTGACCACCTGGATCACGGCCCAGGCCGTGATCAACATCGGTGCGGTCCTCGGGCTGCTGCCGATCGCAGGCGTCCCGCTCCCGCTGTTCTCCTACGGGGGTTCCGCCCTGTTGCCGACCATGTTCGCCGTCGGTCTGCTGATCGCCTTCGCGCGTGACGAACCCGGTGCGCGGGCGGCGCTTGCGCTGCGGCAACCTCGCTTTGGTAGAAAGCGGGGGACCGGGGGCACCGGGTCCAAGCGGAGCCCACGGAGTTGGAACACGATGCGACGGCGCGCCTCGGCGGCGCGCTCGTCCGGAGAGCGGTGAATTTCGGTGCATGTCGTACTCGCCGGCGGAGGAACCGCGGGCCACATCGAGCCCGCGCTCGCCCTCGCGGACGCCCTGCGCAGGCAGGATCCGACCGTGGGGATCACGGCCCTGGGCACGGAACGCGGCCTCGAGACCCGCCTCGTACCCGAGCGCGGGTACGAACTGGCGCTGATCCCGGCCGTACCGCTGCCGCGCAAGCCCACCCCCGAGCTGATCACCGTCCCGGGCCGGCTGCGCGGCACCATCAAGGCGACCGAGCAGATCCTGGAGCGCACCAAGGCGGACGCCGTGGTCGGCTTCGGCGGCTACGTCGCCCTGCCCGGCTACCTCGCGGCCAAGCGGCTCGGCGTGCCGATCGTGGTCCACGAGGCCAACGCCCGCCCGGGCCTGGCCAACAAGATCGGGTCGCGGTACGCCGCGCAGGTCGCCGTCTCCACCCCGGACAGCAAGCTGCGCGACGCCCGCTACATCGGCATCCCGCTGCGCCGCTCCATCGCCACGCTGGACCGGGCGGCCGCCCGGCCCGAGGCCCGGGCGATGTTCGGGCTCGACCCCAACCTGCCCACGCTGCTGGTCACGGGCGGCTCGCAGGGCGCCCGCCGTCTCAACGAGGTGGTCCAGCAGGTCGCGCCCTGGCTCCAGCAGGCGGGCATCCAGATCCTGCACGCGGTCGGCCCCAAGAACGAACTGCCGCAGGTCCACCAGATGCCGGGGATGCCCCCGTACATCCCGGTAAGTTACCTGGACCGGATGGACCTCGCGTACGCCGCGGCCGACATGATGCTCTGCCGCGCGGGTGCGATGACCGTCGCCGAGCTCTCCGCCGTCGGACTTCCGGCCGCCTACGTCCCGCTGCCCATCGGCAACGGCGAACAGCGGCTGAACGCCCAGCCGGTGGTCAAGGCCGGCGGCGGACTGCTGGTCGACGACGCGGAACTGACGCCCGAGTGGCTGCAGCACAACGTCCTGCCGGTGCTCGCCGACCCGCACCGGCTGTACGAGATGTCCCGTGCCGCCGCCGAGTTCGGCCGCAGGGACGCCGACGACCTCCTCGTCGGCATGGTGTACGAGGCGATCGCCGCCCGAGCGCACCGCTAGACACGTTCGACGGAAGGCAGGGAGCGTGGCCGGACCGACCACCGCCGAGCGCGGTGAACGCCAGCAGGAGTCGTCCGGCCCGCCCCGTGCGCGGCGGTTCAGCCCGCCCCGACTTCGTACGATCATCATCCTGGCCGTCGCGCTCGTGTGCGCCGCGGGCGGGACCGTCTGGCTGCTCTACGGCTCGAACTGGACGCGTGTGGAGCGCGTGTCGGTCTCCGGCACCCGTGTGCTGACGCCCGCGCAGGTCCGCGAGGCCGCCGACGTACCCGTCGGGGACCCGCTGGCCTCCGTCGACACCGCGGTGATCGAGGCGCGGCTGCGCCGGGAACTGCCCCGCATCGACGAGATCGGCGTGGAGCGTTCCTGGCCGCGCGGAATCGAGCTGAAAGTGAAGGAGCGCACTCCGGTTCTGATCGTCCAAAAGGGCCGAAAGTTCGTGGAAGTGGACGACGAAGGTGTCCGATTCGCCACGGTGACCCGGGCCCCGAAAGGCGTGCCGGAACTGGAATTGAAGCCCGTCCGGTCCGGCTCCGCCGCGGCGAGCCTGCGCCGCTTCGACGAGGACCGTCTGGTCGTGGAGGCGGTGCGGGTGGCCGGGCGGCTCCCGGACGCGGTCGCCCGGGACGCACGGGTCGTCAAGGTGCGCTCCTACGACGACATCTCGGTCGAGTTGAGCCGCGACCGGACCGTGGCCTGGGGGAGTGGGGAGCAGGGGGCGCGGAAGGCCACCGCGCTCACCGCCCTGATGAAAGCGGCGTCCGGGGCGCGGCACTTCGACGTGAGTGTTCCCACCGCCCCCGCGTCATCGGGAAGTTGACGGGTATACGCGCAGGCCAGCACCCTGGTTGGGCAGCGCTATGGCTGATCACATAGGGTGAAAAGAAAAACGGGAGGTTCGGCGTGTTCGTTGAACGTGCGCCACTTGTCGACTTAGTGTCCTGTTCAGAAGACTTCAAGGAACAGACACACTGGTAACCCTAAACTTCAGCGTTAGGGTTCGGGTCGGCGCTACGGACCGTCCCCATCGGCATCAGTCGTCGGTCGCCGGGCAGCAGTGCCTCGCTGATCCGACGACACGTAACTCGAGGCGAGAGGCCTTCGACGTGGCAGCACCGCAGAACTACCTCGCAGTCATCAAAGTCATCGGTGTCGGCGGCGGTGGTGTCAATGCCATCAACCGGATGATCGAGGTCGGTCTCAAGGGCGTCGAGTTCATCGCCATCAACACCGACGCGCAAGCTCTGTTGATGAGCGACGCCGACGTCAAGCTCGACGTCGGCCGCGAACTCACCCGCGGACTCGGCGCCGGAGCCAACCCGGCCGTCGGCCGCAAGGCCGCCGAGGACCACCGCGAGGAGATCGAGGAGGTCCTCAAGGGGGCCGACATGGTCTTCGTGACGGCCGGCGAAGGCGGCGGCACCGGCACCGGCGGCGCGCCCGTCGTGGCCAACATCGCCCGCTCGCTGGGAGCCCTCACCATCGGCGTGGTCACCCGCCCGTTCACCTTCGAGGGACGGCGCCGGGCCAACCAGGCCGAGGACGGCATCGCCGAGCTGCGCGAAGAGGTCGACACCCTCATCGTGATCCCCAACGACCGGCTGCTGTCCATCTCGGACCGCCAGGTCAGCGTGCTCGACGCGTTCAAGTCCGCGGACCAGGTGCTGCTGTCCGGTGTACAGGGCATCACTGACCTCATCACCACCCCGGGCCTGATCAACCTGGACTTCGCCGACGTGAAGTCGGTCATGTCCGAGGCCGGTTCCGCCCTCATGGGCATCGGCTCGGCGCGCGGCGACGACCGCGCGGTGGCCGCGGCCGAGATGGCGATCTCCTCGCCGCTGCTGGAGGCGTCCATCGACGGCGCCCGGGGCGTGCTGCTCTCCATCTCCGGCGGCTCCGACCTCGGCCTCTTCGAGATCAACGAGGCCGCCCAGCTGGTCAGCGAGGCCGCCCACCCCGAGGCCAACATCATCTTCGGCGCGGTCATCGACGACGCCCTGGGCGACGAGGTCCGGGTCACCGTGATCGCGGCCGGCTTCGACGGGGGCCAGCCGCCGTCCAAGCAGCGGGACACCGTCCTCGGTTCCACCTCCTCGGCCAAGCGCGAGGAGCCCGTCCCGGCGCGGCAGACCGAGAGCCGCCCGTCCTTCGGCTCGCTCGGCAGCGTCAAGCCGAAGGAGGAGCCGGAGCCGGCCCCCGCGCCGGAGCCGGTGAGCGACCTGCCGCCGGTCGCCCCGCCGCCGGTCCCGCCGTCGAGGACCTACTCGGACAGCGCGGCCGAGGAACTGGACGTGCCGGACTTCCTGAAGTGATAGGACAGCGCGACACCGTGAACGGCGCGCACTTCGGCTTCACCGACCGGTGGGGCGGAGTGAGCGCCGTTCCGTACGAGGAGCTCAACCTCGGCGGCGCGGTCGGCGACGACCCCGGCGCCGTGACGGCCAACCGGGAGCTGGCTGCCACGTCGCTGGGCGCCGACCCGGCCCGGGTGGTCTGGATGAACCAGGTGCACGGAGCCGACGTCGCCGTGGTCGACGGGCCCTGGGGCGACCGCCCGGTTCCGCGGACCGACGCGATCGTCACCGCCGAACGCGGCCTCGCCCTCGCCGTCCTCACCGCCGACTGCGTGCCCGTCCTGCTCGCCGACCCCGTCGCCGGCGTCGCCGCCGCGGCCCACGCCGGCCGGCCCGGCCTGGTCGCCGGGATCGTCCCCGCCGCCGTACGTGCCATGACGGAACGCGGCGCCGACCCGGCCCGGATCGTCGCCCGCACCGGACCCGCCGTGTGCGGCCGGTGCTACGAGGTGCCCGAGGACATGCGCGCCGAGGTGGCCGCCGTCGAACCGGCGGCGCACGCCGAAACGAGCTGGGGCACACCGGCGCTCGACGTGGGCGCCGGCGTGCACGCGCAGCTCGAACGCCTCGGGGTGCGCGACCGGGCGCAGTCGCCGGTGTGCACCCGGGAGTCGAAGGACCACTTCTCGTACCGACGCGACCGCACCACCGGGCGGCTCGCGGGCTATGTCTGGCTGGACTGATGGGGCATGACGGACCGTAAGAGGGAACTCGCCGGAAACCTGGCGACAGTGGAGGAGCGGATCGCCGCCGCCTGCGACGCCGCGGGCCGCCGCCGCGAGGAGGTGACCCTGATCGTGGTCACCAAGACCTACCCGGCGGACGATGTGCGTCTTCTCTCCGGCCTCGGCGTGCGCCATGTCGCCGAGAACCGCGACCAGGACGCGGCCCCCAAGGCCTCGGCATGCTCGGACCTGCCGCTTTCGTGGCATTTCGTCGGTCAACTGCAGACCAACAAGGTGCGCTCCGTGGTCGGTTACGCGGACGTCGTGCAGTCCGTGGACCGTCCCAAGCTCGTCACGGCCCTGTCGAGGGAAGCCGTGCGGGCCGGACGCGAGGTGGGCTGTCTCCTCCAGGTCGCGCTCGACGCGGGGGAGAACGGCCGAGGCGAACGGGGTGGCGTCGCTCCCGCGGGAGTCGAGGAGTTGGCCGACCTGGTCGCGGAGGCGGAAGGGCTGCGGCTCGACGGACTGATGACCGTCGCCCCGCTGACCGGCGAGTACGCGGGACGGCAACGGGCGGCGTTCGAACGCCTCATGGATGTGTCGACCTGCGTGCGCCGGACCCATCCGGCTGCCAACATGGTCTCCGCAGGAATGAGTGCGGACCTCGAACAGGCCGTGGCCGCCGGAGCGACACATGTACGCGTCGGCACCGCGGTACTCGGAGTCCGCCCCGGGCTCGGGTAACGTCGCCAAGAAGTCGGACCACAGCAGAAAATATGGTCATTGCCGCCGAAAGGCGGACGCAACGACCTCGTGGATCGCGGGCACTTGGCAGGCGTCAGCCGATCCACCACAGAGCGGAGGACTCAGAGCATGGCCGGCGCGATGCGCAAGATGGCGGTCTACCTCGGCCTCGTGGAGGACGATGGGTACGACGGCCGGGGGTTCGACCCCGACGACGACTTCGAACCCGAACTGGACCCGGAGCCCGAGCGGGACCACCGGCGGCACGAGCCGGTGCACCAGCCTCACGGTTCACATCAGGCACAAAGGGACGAAGAGGTACGAGTCGTACAGCCGCCTCCGCAGCGCGAGCCGGTGCCCCGCTCCACTTCGCTCGCGGCGGAATCGAGCCGCCCGGCGCGGATCGCGCCCGTGGCATCCATCACACAAGAACGCGCAAGCCTGGAAAAGAGCGCACCGGTCATCATGCCCAAGGTCGTGTCCGAACGAGAGCCCTACCGGATCACCACACTTCACCCCCGGACCTACAACGAGGCCCGTACCATCGGGGAACACTTCCGTGAGGGCACTCCGGTGATCATGAATCTTACTGAGATGGATGACACAGATGCGAAGCGACTTGTCGACTTTGCTGCCGGTTTGGTGTTTGGTCTTCACGGCAGTATCGAGCGGGTGACGCAGAAGGTGTTCCTGCTGTCTCCTGCTAACGTCGATGTCACGGCGGAGGACAAGGCCCGCATCGCAGAGGGCGGGTTCTTCAACCAGAGCTGAGACGCACCACCGGTACAGAGCAAGAACACGGACCCGAGAACCGGGTCCGAGAGATGGTTCAGGGGAGAGGGAAGCGCAGGTCATGAGCGTGGTTCTGGATGTCGTCTACATCGCGCTGATGTGCTTCCTCATCGTGCTCATCTTCCGGTTGGTCATGGACTACGTCTTCCAGTTCGCCCGCTCGTGGCAACCCGGCAAGGCGATGGTGGTCGTTCTGGAGGCCACCTACACTGTCACCGATCCACCGTTGAAGCTTCTGCGGCGGTTCATCCCGCCGCTGCGTCTCGGGGGCGTGGCGCTCGACCTGTCCTTCTTCGTACTGATGATCATCGTCTACATCCTGATCTCGATCGTGAGCCGGCTGTGATCGATGAGAGAGATACGGGCTTGCCGAATGCCGACGACAACGTTGAGGTGAAGAGATGCCGTTGACCCCCGAGGACGTGCGGAACAAGCAGTTCACGACCGTCCGCCTCCGAGAAGGCTATGACGAGGACGAGGTCGATGCCTTCCTCGACGAGGTCGAAGCCGAGCTGACCCGACTGCTCCGCGAGAACGAGGACCTGCGCGCCAAGCTGGCCGCGGCGACGCGCGCGGCTGCGCAGAATCAGCAGAACATGCGCAAGCCCCCGGAACCGCCACAGGACCAGCAGCAACAGCAACAGCATCAGCAGCAACAGCAGCAGCACCCGCAGCACCCGCAACAGCAGCAGGGGATGCCGCAGCAGGGCATGCGAGGTCCCGGCGCTCCGGTGCCCGCCGGCATATCGGGCCCGCCGCAGCAGCAGATGGGTGGCCCCATGGGTGGCCCGCCCCAGCTGCCGAGCGGTGCCCCGCAGCTGCCCGCCGGCCCCGGCGGTCAGGGTGGTCCGCAGGGACCCGGCCCGATGGGCCAGGGCCCGGGACCGATGGGCCAGGGCGGCCACGGTCCGATGCAGGGCCAGATGGGCCCCGGCCCGATGGGCGGCCCCATGGGCGGCCCGCAGGGTCCCGGGATGCCCGGTCAGGGCGGTCCCGGTGGCGACAGTGCCGCCCGTGTCCTCTCGCTGGCCCAGCAGACCGCCGACCAGGCGATCGCCGAGGCCCGTTCCGAGGCCAACAAGATCGTCGGCGAGGCGCGTTCGCGTGCCGAGGGTCTGGAGCGGGACGCGCGGGCCAAGGCCGACGCCCTGGAGCGGGACGCGCAGGAGAAGCACCGCGTCGCGATGGGCTCCCTGGAGTCCGCCCGCGCCACGCTGGAGCGCAAGGTCGAGGACCTGCGCGGCTTCGAGCGCGAGTACCGGACGCGGCTGAAGTCGTACCTGGAGTCGCAGCTGCGTCAGCTGGAGACCCAGGCGGACGACTCGCTCGCCCCGCCGCGTACGCCCGCGACGGCCTCCCTGCCGCCGTCCCCGGCGCCCTCGATGGCTCCGGCCGGCGCGAGTGCCCCGTCGTCCTACGGTGGCAACCAGTCGATGGGCAGCGGTCCGGGCCAGTCCGGTCCGTCCTACGGCGGCCAGCAGCAGATGTCGCCGGCGATGACCCAGCCGATGGCGCCGGTGCGCCCGCAGGGGCCGTCGCCGATGGGGCAGGCGCCCTCGCCGATGCGCGGGTTCCTGATCGACGAGGACGACAACTGACGCGCTGACGAACGGTAGTACGGCGGCACGGCCGGCAACGTTCAGGGCGGGCCCCGGGTTTCTGACCCGGGGCCCGCCCTTGTGCCGTACGTGCGCTGTCGCGGGCGATCGTGCTCTCGCCGCCCCCGGCGCCGGTACGGGCGGAAACGACCCGGCACCGGTACGGGCGGAAAGCGATGGGCCCGGCCTCCCCTGAACCCAAGGGGGAGGCCGGGCCCAGTGCCGTCCGGTTACTGCTTGCGCAGGCGGAACGTGAGGGAGAGGCCCTCGTCCGTGAACGGCTCCCCGTACGCGTCGTCCGCCTCGCCCTGTGCGAAGTCCGTCGCCAGGACCTCGTCGGCGATCAGGCCCGCGTGGTCGGTCAGGGCGGCGGTCGTCGCCGGGTCCCCGGCCGTCCAGCGCAGGGCGATGCGGTCGGCGACGTCGAGGCCGCTGTTCTTGCGGGCCTCCTGGATCAGCCGGATCGCGTCCCGGGCGAGACCCGCGCGGCGCAGCTCCTCCGTGATCTCCAGGTCCAGCGCCACCGTCGCGCCGGAGTCCGAGGCGACCGACCAGCCCTCGCGCGGAGTCTCCGTGATGATCACCTCGTCGGGAGCGAGGGTGATCGTCTCGCCGTCGACCTCCACCGACGCCGTGCCCTCGCGCAGGGCCAGGGAGAGCGCCGCGGCGTCCGCGCCGGCGACGGCCTTCGCCACGTCCTGGACGCGCTTGCCGAACCGCTTGCCGAGGGCGCGGAAGTTGGCCTTCGCGGTCGTGTCGACCAGCGAGCCGCCGACCTCGCTCAGCGACGCCAGGGACTCGACGTTCAGCTCCTCCGTGATCTGCGCGTGCAGCTCGGGGGTGAGCGCGTCGAAGCCCGCCACCGCGATCAGCGCGCGGCTGAGCGGCTGACGGGTCTTGACGCCGGACTCCGCCCGCGTGGCACGGCCCAGCTCCACCAGGCGGCGGACCAGGACCATCTGCCGCGACAGCTCGGGGTCGATCGCCGACAGGTCGGCCTCCGGCCAGGAGGACAGGTGGACCGACTCCGGGGCGTCCGGGGTGACCGGCACGACCAGGTCCTGCCAGACCCGCTCGGTGATGAACGGGGTCAGCGGGGCCATGAGCTTGGTGACCGTCCCGACGACCTCGTGCAGCGTGCGCAGCGCCGCCTTGTCGCCCTGCCAGAAGCGGCGGCGGGAGCGGCGGACGTACCAGTTGGACAGGTCGTCGACGAAGGCGGACAGCAGCTTGCCGGCGCGCTGGGTGTCGTACGCGTCCAGTGCCTGGGTGACCTGGTCGGTGAGCGCGTGCAGCTCGGAGAGCAGCCAGCGGTCCAGGACGGGGCGGTCGGCCGGGGCCGGGTCGGCCCCGCTCGGTGCCCAGCCCGCGGTGCGGGCGTACAGGGCCTGGAAGGCGACCGTGTTCCAGTAGGTGAGGAGCGTCTTGCGGACGACCTCCTGGATGGTGCCGTGACCGACCCGGCGGGCCGCCCACGGGGAGCCGCCGGCCGCCATGAACCAGCGGACCGCGTCGGCACCGTGCCGGTCCATCAGCGGGATGGGGTCCAGGGTGTTGCCGAGGTGCTTGGACATCTTGCGGCCGTCCTCGGCGAGGATGTGGCCGAGGCACACGACGTTCTCGTACGAGGACTTGTCGAAGACCAGGGTGCCGACCGCCATCAGCGTGTAGAACCAGCCGCGGGTCTGGTCGATGGCCTCGCTGATGAACTGCGCCGGGTACCGGCTCTCGAACAGCTCCTTGTTCTTGTGCGGGTAGCCCCACTGCGCGAACGGCATCGAACCCGAGTCGTACCAGGCGTCGATGACCTCCGGCACGCGCGTGGCCGTCCTGCCGCAGCCGTCCTGCGGGCAGGCGAAGGTGACCTCGTCGATGTACGGGCGGTGCGGGTCCAGGGCGGACTGGTCGGTACCGGTCAGCTCGGTGAGTTCGGCGCGGGAGCCCGCCACCGTGAGGTGGTCGTCCTCGCAGCGCCAGACGGGCAGCGGGGTGCCCCAGTAGCGGTTGCGGGAGAGCGCCCAGTCGATGTTGTTGGTCAGCCAGTCGCCGTACCGGCCGTGTTTGACCGAGTCCGGGAACCAGTTGGTCCCCTCGTTCTCCTGGAGGAGGCGGTCCTTGATCGCCGTGGTGCGGATGTACCAGGAGGGCTGCGCGTAGTACAGCAGCGCGGTGTGGCAGCGCCAGCAGTGCGGGTAGCTGTGCTCGTAGGGGACGTGCCGGAAGAGCAGGCCCCGGGTGTCCAGGTCCTCGGTCAGCTTCTCGTCGGCCTTCTTGAAGAAGACGCCGCCGACCAGCGGCAGGTCCTCCTCGAAGGTGCCGTCGGGGCGGACCGGGTTGACCACGGGCAGGCCGTAGGAGCGGCAGACCTTGAGGTCGTCCTCACCGAAGGCGGGGGACTGGTGGACCAGGCCCGTGCCGTCCTCGGTGGTGACGTAGTCGGCGTTGACGACGTAGTGGGCCGGCTCGGGGAACTCCACCAGCTCGAACGGGCGCTGGTACGTCCAGCGCTCCATGTCCGCACCCGTGAAGGACTCGCCGGTGGTCTCCCAGCCCTCGCCCAGGGCCTTGGCGGCCAGCGGCTCGGCGACGACCAGCTTCTCCTCGCCGTTCGTCGCGACGACGTAGGTCACCTCGGGGTGCGCGGCGACCGCCGTGTTCGAGACCAGCGTCCAGGGCGTGGTCGTCCAGATCAGCAGCGCGGCCCGGCCGGCCAGCGGGCCGGAGGTCAGCGGGAGGCGGACGTAGACCGACGGGTCGACGACCGACTCGTAGCCCTGCGCCAGCTCGTGGTCGGACAGGCCGGTGCCGCAGCGGGGGCACCAGGGGGCGACGCGGTGGTCCTGGACCAGCAGGCCCTTGCCGAAGATCTCCTTCAGGGACCACCAGACGGACTCGATGTACTCGGGGTCCATCGTGCGGTACGGGTCCTGGAGGTCGGCCCAGTAGCCCATGCGCGTGGTGAGCGCTTCGAAGGCGTCGGTGTGGCGGGTCACCGACTCGCGGCACTTGGCGTTGAACTCGGCGATGCCGTACGCCTCGATGTCCTGCTTGCCGGAGAAGCCGAGCTCCTTCTCCACCGCCAGCTCCACGGGCAGGCCGTGGCAGTCCCAGCCGGCCTTGCGGCCCACGTGGTAGCCGCGCATGGTGCGGAAGCGGGGGAAGACGTCCTTGAAGACGCGCGCCTCGATGTGGTGGGCGCCGGGCATGCCGTTGGCGGTGGGCGGGCCCTCGTAGAACACCCACTCGGGGCGGCCCTCGGACTGCTCGAGGCTCTTGGCGAAGATCTTCTGCTCGCGCCAGAAGTCGAGCACCGCGTGTTCGAGCGCGGGCAGGTCGACCTGGGCGGGCACCTGGCGGTACTGCGGCTGCGTATTCAACGAGCTTCCTCCGGCGGACGTGCTGCCTTCCGTCGGAGGGACGAGAGCTGCGCTCCCGCGGTACCACCCTCCTTGGCTCCCGGTGCTCCTGTGCGCCGGTGAGCCCCCTCGTTGGGGCGCGAGGCCGGGTCTACTCGTCCAGACGGTGCTGCTGGGCTTTCTTCCGGCGGCTCCGGGGTGATCTTCACGTCGCGCTCGCCCCCGGGCTCCCACCGTCCCCGGGTCGCTCTGGGCTGCGTACGCCGCTACTCGTCCCCATCCACGCTTCTCGCTCCGCCCAGTGTACGGCGCCGCGCGGACGGCGGCCGACCGGTTTTCGCGCCGGGCGGGACGGGCCGTGTGCGGGCTCCGTGCGGTCCGCGGTGACCCGAATGCCGCCACCGGGCGTCCGGCTCCCGAACGCCCCGGCCGGGCCCCGGGTCCGGCGGATTACCGGGCGGGGAGCTGGGCACAACGCATGCATGCCCGGTGCGCGACGCGCGCGGCGCGGGCGCATCGGGCGGCGTGCCCCGTTGCCGCGGGAGGCGAGTCGATTTATCGTCCCAGCACGATGCGCGAGCAAGATCACAATATGTGAAGGGGCCGCGGCCATGGTGGCGAAGAAGACCGCCGTACAGCAGTCCGAGGCGGCTGCGGAGAAGACCGCCGCCAAGAGGCCGACGGCCGGGAAGGCGGCCGCCGGCGGGACGACGGCCGCCGCGGAGAGCACAGCGGGGACGGGCGCGGCGGAGGAGGACGGCGCGGCGGAGGACTCGGTGAAGGACCCGGCGCGGGAGGGCGTCGAGGCGCCGGGCCCGGCGGACGGGAGCGGCGCGGAGCGGAGCCCGGCCAGGAAGACCGGGGGGAAGCGGGCTCCGGCGAAGAAGAGCACGGCGAAGAAGAGCACGGCCAAGAAGAGCACGGCCAAGAAGGCGGGCGCGGCGCGGGCCGCGGAGCAGACGGGAGCCACGACGGTGGTTGCGAAGAAGACCCCTGGCACGGCCACGGCGGCCAAGACCGCCGTTCCCAAGGCACGCGGCGCCGCTGCGGACCCCGGCGACCTCGCGGTACGTCCCGGCGAGGAGCCCTGGACCCCGGAGGAGGCCGAGGAGGCGCGCGGGGAGCTGCAGTCCGAGGCCGACCGGCTGCGCACCGAGATCGACTCCTCCGAACGGTCCCTGCAGGGCATGATGCGGGACTCCGGGGACGGCGCGGGCGACGACGAGGCGGACACCGGCAGCAAGAACATCACGCGCGAGCACGAGCTGGCGCTGGCCGCCAACGCGCGCGAGATGCTCACCCAGACCGAGCGCGCCCTGGAACGTCTGGAGGCGGGCACCTACGGCCTGTGCGAGAACTGCGGCAACCCCATCGGCAAGGCGCGCATGCAGGCCTTCCCGAGGGCCACCCTGTGCGTCGAGTGCAAGCAGAAGCAGGAGCGCCGCTACTGATCCGCCGCCGCTTCGTCCCCGTACGCGTCCTGAGCACGTGCGAGGCCGAAAGCGTGCCGTACTCTCGTCCTCAGTCAGGTACCTAGGCTGAGGGACTCACGTGGCAGAGGCGGAGCGCATCATCGGTACGCCGGACACCCCGGACGCGGCGGGGGACGGGCCGGAGCGGCCCGATGCCGAGCGGGAGCAGCCCCCGGAGCGTCCCCGGGGCAAGCGGCGGATCGCCGTGCTGTTCGCGGTCGCCGCGTTCGCGTACGCGCTCGACCTGGCCAGCAAGATGATCGTGGTCGCCAGGCTGGAGCACCAGGAGCCCATCGAGATCGTCGGGGACTGGCTGCGGTTCGTGGCGATCCGCAACGCGGGCGCGGCCTTCGGCTTCGGCGAGGCCTTCACCGTGATCTTCACGGTGATCGCGGCGGCCGTGATCGTCGTGATCGCCCGCCTGGCGCGCAAGCTCCACAGCCTGCCGTGGGCGATCGCGCTCGGCATGCTGCTCGGCGGCGCCCTCGGCAACCTCACCGACCGGATCTTCCGCTCGCCGGGCGTCTTCGAGGGCGCGGTCGTGGACTTCATCGCGCCCAAGCACTTCGCCGTCTTCAACCTCGCCGATTCGGCGATCGTCTGCGGTGGCATCCTGATCGTGATCCTCTCCTTCCGGGGCCTGGATCCGGACGGGACCGTCCACAAGGACTGAGCGCGCGTTCGGGACCGCCGGCCCCGTCCGGCATACTCGACGGGTGAGCACGCTTCCCGAGATCCGCACCCTGCCCGTGCCCGACGGCCTGGAGGGCGAGCGCGTCGACGCCGCCATCTCCCGCATGTTCGGCTTCTCCCGTACCAAGGCCGCGGAGCTCGCCGCGGCGGGCAAGGTGCAGGTCGACGGATCGGTGGTCGGCAAGTCCGAGCGCGTCCACGGCGGCGCCTGGCTCGAGGTGGAGATGCCGCAGGCGCCCGCGCCGGTGCAGGTGGTCGCCGAACCCGTCGAGGGCATGGAGATCGTGCACGACGACGAGGACGTCGTCGTGGTCGTCAAACCGGTCGGCGTCGCCGCACACCCCTCGCCCGGCTGGAACGGGCCGACGGTCATCGGCGGACTGGCCGCCGCCGGGTACCGCGTCTCCACGTCCGGTGCCGCCGAGCGGCAGGGGATCGTGCACCGCCTCGACGTGGGCACGTCCGGCCTGATGGTGGTGGCCAAGTCCGAGCGCGCGTACACCTCGCTCAAGCGCCAGTTCAAGGAGCGCACGGTCGACAAGCGCTACCACACGCTCGTGCAGGGCCACCCCGACCCGACCAGCGGCACCATCGACGCCCCCGTCGGCCGCCACCCCCAGCACGACTACAAGTGGGCCGTGACCGCCGAGGGCAAGCCCTCCGTCACGCACTACGACCTCATCGAGGCCTTCCGCGCCGCGTCCCTGCTCGACGTGAAGCTGGAGACCGGCCGCACCCACCAGATCCGCGTCCACATGGCCGCCCACCGGCACCCCTGCGTCGGCGACCTGACCTACGGCGCCGACCCGACGCTCGCCAAGCGGCTGCGCCTGACCCGGCAGTGGCTGCACGCCGTGCGCCTCGGCTTCGAGCACCCCGGCGACGGACAGTGGGCCGAGTTCGCCAGCGACTACCCCGAGGACCTCCAGCAGGCCCTGGACCTGGTCCGCGAGGAGACCTACGGATGAGCGCCCCGGCCGCGGCACCGTCGTACGAGGTGCGGGTCGCCGAGGACCCCGGGGACCGGGAGGCGTGCTTCGCGGTGCGCAAGGACGTCTTCGTCGGCGAGCAGGAGGTCCCCGAGGACATCGAGTACGACGCCTACGACGCCGACGCCGTGCACGTCCTGGCGGTCCGGGTGGACGGCGTGCCGCTGGGCACCGGCCGGCTGCTGCACGGAGAGGCCGCCGCGGCGAAGAACGGCGACGGCGACCCGGCCGTCGGTTCGCTCGGGCGGCTCGCCGTGACCCGGGACGCCCGCGGACTGGGCGTCGGGGCCGCGCTGGTGCGGGCCGTCGAGGAGGCGGCCCGCGCGCGTGGACTCGACGCGGTCGACCTGCACGCGCAGACCCATGCCCTGGGTTTCTACGAGCGGCTGGGGTACGAGGCGTACGGACCGGAGTTCCCCGACGCCGGGATCCCCCACCGCGCGATGCGGCGCACCCTGTAGGCGGAGGCGCCGAACGGGCCGGTGGGGCCCGTGTCGTGACAGGCTCGGGTCCGCCGTGTGACGCCGAGACCCCACCGGAGCGCTGAGCGTGGATCAGTTGGCCCTGTTGTTCGTGCTGCTGCTCGGGGCCCTGGTGAGCGTCCCGCTCGGGGACCGGCTGCGGCTGCCCGCGCCGGTGCTGATGACCGTCCTCGGGATCGTTCTGGCCCTGGTCGACTTCGTGCCCGACGTCGACATCCCGCCCGAACTCATCCTGCCCGCGCTGCTGCCGCCGCTGCTCTACGCGGCGGTACGGCGCACGTCCTGGCGGCAGTTCGCGGCCAACAAGCGCCCCATCTTCCTGCTGGCGGTCGCGCTGGTCTTCGTCACCACGGCCTGTGTGGCCACGGTGGCCCACGCGATCGTGCCCGGGCTGCCGGTCGCCGCCGCCTTCGCGCTCGGCGCGCTGGTGGCGCCGCCCGATCCGGTCGCGGCCACCGCGGTCGCCGGGCAGCTGGGGCTGCCGCGCCGTCTGGTGTCCATCCTGGAGGGCGAAGGGCTGTTCAACGACGTCACGGCCATCGTGCTGTACCACGTGGCCGTCGCCGCCGCGGTCAGCGGCACCTTCTCGCCCTGGGAGGCGGGGCTCGACCTGGTGCTCTCCGCCGTCGTCGCGGTGGCCGTCGGGCTCGCGCTGGGCTGGGGCTCCAACAAGCTCCTGACGGTCCTCGGCGATCCCACGCTGCAGATCGGGCTGACCCTGCTGGTGCCGTTCGTGAGCTACGTCCTGGCCGACGAACTGCACGGCTCCGGGGTGCTCGCGGTGCTCACCACCGCGCTGTTCCTCGCCGAGTACGCCTCCGACGCCGACGACGTGATGAGCCGGCTCGCCGGACACACCGTCTGGAACGTCGTCGACACGCTCGTCACCGGGGTCGCCTTCGGGCTCATCGGCCTGGAGCTGCGCAACGCGGTCCGTACGGCCTCCGGCCGGTGGACGGAACTGCTCGGCTGGGCGGCGGCGATCAGCGCCGTGGTCATCCTGGTCCGGCTGCTGTGGCTGCTGCCGGCCACCTGGCTGACCCGGCGGCTGCACGCCGGACGCGGCCACGACGAGGAGATCCCGACGAGCCGGCGGGAGACCGTCGTCATGTGGTGGGCGGGGATGCGGGGCGTCGCCTCCGTCGCGCTGGCGCTGGCGATCCCGCTGACCACGGACGACGGGGCGGCCTTCCCCGAACGGGACGAGATCGTCTTCGTCGCCTTCGGGGTGATCATGGTCACGTTGCTGCTCCAGGGCCTGACGCTGCCCTGGCTGGTGGGCCGGCTCGGTGTACGGGCGGACACCGAACGGGAGAAGGCCTACGAGAAGGAGCTGGCCGTGCGCGCGGCCGGGGCCGCGAAGCGGCGGCTGAAGGAGATCGAGTCGGTCGAGGAGCTGCCGGACGAGCTGTCCGAGCGGATGCTGCGGCGCGCCTACGACATCGGCATGCGCATCAGCCCGGACCTCGGCGACGAGAAGCGCCGGGAGGCGCAGGAGCAGCGGGCCCGGCGGGTCGAGCGCGTCCGGCGCATCCAGGGCGAGATGCTGAGCGCCGCCCGCCACGAGGTGCTGGCGGCGCGCAGTGAAGCCGGCGCGGACCCGGAGATCGTCGACCGGGTCCTGCGCCACCTGGACGTGCGCAGCCTGCGCTGACCCCGGCCGCGTCCCGCGCCCCCGGCGGTCACAGGGTCTTCGCCGGCTGTTCCGGGAAGCGCCGCGGGCCGCCGTCGGGGGAGCGCCGGGGGCGGTGGACGCCGTCGCGGGACGGGCGCAGGGACGCGTCCGCGGTGTTGACCCGGGGCAGCGCGTACGGGTGCTCGTCGGCGAGCCAGCGGATCATCCCCTCGCGGACCGTGACCCGTACCGT
This sequence comes from Streptomyces sp. JK94, assembly GCF_053613315.1. Lineage (NCBI taxonomy): Bacteria > Bacillati > Actinomycetota > Actinomycetes > Kitasatosporales > Streptomycetaceae > Streptomyces > Streptomyces sp. JK94. Next base: position 510,808 of record NZ_JBSICH010000001.1, read on the forward strand.
CCAGATGTCGTCCGCGTCCTTCGCCGTCACCAGGGCCCGCACCTGCATGGTGTTCGCGGTGGTGTCCGTGACGGTCAGGTTGTAGTCGCGGCCGTCCCAGGCCGGGCACTCGCGCAGGACGTCGCGCAGCCGCTCGCGCATCAGGTCCAGCGGCGCCGTGTGGTCGAGGTACCAGAAGACGGTGCCGGTCATCTGCGGGGTGCCGCGCGACCAGTTCTCGAACGGCTTGGACGTGAAGTACGACACCGGCATGGTGATCCGGCGCTCGTCCCAGGTGCGTACGGTCAGGAACGTGAGCGTGATCTCCTCGACGGTCCCCCACTCCCCGTCCACCACGACCGTGTCGCCCATGCGCACCATGTCGCCGAAGGCGATCTGGAACCCGGCGAACATGTTGCTGAGCGTGGACTGCGCGGCGATGCCGGCCACGATGCCGAGGAGACCGGCGGAGGCCAGCAGCGAAGCTCCCGCCGCCCGCATCGCCGGGAAGGTCAGCAGCATCGACGACACGGCGACCACGCCGACGACCGCCGAGACCACCCGCATGATCAGCGACACCTGGGTGCGCACCCGTCGCACCCTCGCGGGGTTCTGCTGGGCGTGGGCGTGTGCGTAGCGCGAGTACGACGTCTCGACGACCGCCGCGGCGATCCGGACCACCATCCAGGCCGCCGAGCCGATCAGCACCAGCGTCAGCGTCCGGCCGACCCCCTCGCGGTGGTCGGGGAAGACGCGGGCCTCGATGTACGACCCTCTCAGCAGCGCCGCGCACAGCAGGAACTGGTAAGGGATGCGGGCGCGGCGCAGCAGCTCCCACAGGGGTGTCTCGGGGTGCCGTCCGTCGGCCTTGCGCAGCAGCAGGTCGGTGGCCCATCCGATGACGAGGGTCAGCAGGACGGAACCGCCGACCACGATCAGTGGGCGGAGTATGGTCTCCATCCCTCGAACGTAACCGGACGCGGTGCGCCGTGAACCTGTGACTTTCGTCCCGGTCCGGGGATCGCCGTGCTCCGCGCTGTCACACCCGGCTGGCACCATGGCCTCATGAACATCGTGCTCTTTCACTCGACCCTCGGCCCGCGGCCGGCGGTGCGCCAGGCCGCCGGCCGGCTGCGCGACGCCGGGCACCAGGTGTGGACCCCGGACCTCTTCGAGGGCCGGACCTTCGACACGGTCGAGGAGGGCATGGCCCACCAGGACGGCATCGGCAGGGAGGAGCTGCTGAAGCGGGCGGTGCTGGCCGCCGCGCCCTACTCCGAGCGGGGGCTGGTGTACGCGGGCTTCTCGCTGGGCGCCTCCATCGCCCAGACCCTCGCTCTCGGTGACCACCGGGCGCGCGGACTGCTCCTCCTGCACGGGACGTCCGACATCGCGCCCAACGCCTCGGTCGACGACCTGCCGGTCCAGCTGCACGTCGCCGAGCCGGACGCCTTCGAGACGGACGACTGGCTCAGCGCCTGGTATCTCCGGATGGGCCGGATCGGCGCCGACGTCGAGGTGCACCGGTACGCCGGGGCCGGTCACCTCTACACCGACCCGGAGCTGCCGGACTACGACGAGGAGGCGGCCGAGGCCACCTGGCGGGTGGCGCTCGGCTTCCTCGGCTCGCTCCAGGAGGCGGACGCCCCTCAGACGGGCGCGTAGACCCGCTCGACCCGCTGCGTGCCGCTGCGTGTGCGGTACGAGCGCGCCCACGCCGACGTGGCGTCCGGGTCGGTGCGGTCGGAGACGACGTAGTAGTCCATCTGCGCCCGGTCCGCGGTGACGTCCAGCACGCCGTAGCCGTGCCGGTCGGTGTCGACCCAGTGGACGTGCCGGTTCGCGGCCCGGATGACCGGTGCCGCGATCGCCGAGACCGTGCCCTCGGGGACCTTCACGATGTCGTCCAGGTTGTCGGAGGTCACCGACGTGACGACGAACTCCGTGGCGGCCGAGGCGGACAGGGGATAGGTGGCCGCGTTGTACGGCACGTCGTTGGCCCACGCCATGTGGATGTCGCCGGTCAGGAACACCGTGTTGCGGACGGCGTTCGCGCGCAGGTGCCCCAGCAGTTCGCGGCGGTCGTCGGTGTACCCGTCCCACTGGTCGGTGTTGAGGGCGAGCCCCTCCTTGGGCAGGCCGAGCAGCTCGGCGAGCGGCTTCAGCAGCTCGGCGGGGATCGAGCCGACGGCGAACGGCGAGATCATCACCGGGTTGCCGACCAGCCGCCACGCGGTGTCGGAGGAGGCGAGCCCGGCCTTGAGCCAGTCCAGCTGGGCGCGGCCGGTGAGGGTGCGGTCCGGGTCGTCGACCTCGCCGCTGCCGACCGCCACCTGCTGCGAGCGGAAGGAGCGCAGGTCCAGCAGCGACAGGTCGGCCAGCTTGCCGAAGCGCAGCCTGCGGTAGGTGGTGCCGGCGATCGCGGGGCGGACCGGCATCCACTCGAAGTAGGCCCGCTTGGCGGCGGCCTGACGCGCCGCCCAGCTGCCCTCGGCGCCCTCGGTGTGGTTCTCGGCTCCGCCCGCCCAGGTGTCGTTGGCGATCTCGTGGTCGTCCCAGATGGCCACGACCGGCGCGGCGGCGTGCAGCGCCTGGAGGTCGGGATCGGTCTTGTAGCGGCCGTGCCGGACGCGGTAGTCGGCGAGTGTGAGGATCTCGTGGGCGGGAGCGTGCGGCCGTACGACGGTGTCGCGGGTGCCGTACTCGCCGGTGCCGTACTCGTAGAGGTAGTCGCCCAGGTGCAGCCAGGCGTCGAGGTCGCCGCGGGCCGCGAGATGCCGGTACGACGAGAAGTGGCCCGCCTCCCAGTTGGCGCAGGACACCACGCCGAAGCGCAGGCCCGTCACGGCGGCGTCGGCCGCGGGGGCGGTGCGCGTGCGGGCGGCGGGGGAGTCGGTGGGGCCGGCGGAGAAGCGGAACCAGTAGTCAGTGGCGGGGGCGAGGCCCCGGACATCGGCCTTGACGGTGTGGTCGGAGGCCGCCGTGGCGGTGACGGACCCCTTGGCGACGATGTTCGTGAACGCCTTGTCCAGGGCGACGGCCCAGGCCACCTCGGTGTCCGGGCCGGTGCCCGAGCCCGGTATGGACTCGGGCGTGGGGGTCACCCGGGTCCACAGCAGGACACCGTCGGGCAGGGGATCGCCGGAGGCGACGCCGTGCAGGAAGGCGGGGGCGGCACCGGCGGCTCCGGCGGGCAGCGCGGCGGCGAGCGGGGCGGCCAGGACGGCGCCGGCCGCCGCGGCCTTCACGACCGTACGGCGGCTCGGCGTGCGGGGGGCCGTGCGCCGCGCGGGCGACGGGACGGTGCTCTCGGATGATCTGTGTCGACTGGTCACGGGCGATCAGATTACTGATCGGTAAGCGCGCGAGCGGGCGAACTCACCAAAGTTCGCCCGCTCGTTCGCCGTTCGTCGCTACTTGGTGACGCCCGCGTCCTCGAGTGCCTTCTGCCACTCCTCGTCGGTGCTCGGGGTCTCGATCACCTTGTCGTTGATCTTGACGGTCGGGGTCGACTGGACGTCCTCGGCCTTCTGGAAGGAGTCGCTCATCTTCATCGCCCAGGCGTCGTAGGTGCCCTTCTCTACGGCGTCCTGGAACTTCTGGTTGTCCTTCAGGGCGTCGACCGTGTTCGCCACCTTGATCAGGTAGTCGTCCTTGGCGAACTCGTCGGTCGACTCCGAGGGGTGGTACTCGGAGGAGTACAGCGCGGTCTTGTAGTCGATGAACGCCTCGGGACCGACGTTCAGCGCGGCGCCGAGCGCGCTGAGGGCGTTCTTGGAGCCCTCGCCGCCGAGGTTCCCGTCGAGGAAGGTGCCGAGCGTGAAGGAGAGCTTGTAGGTGCCGTCCTCCATGCCCTTGTTGACGGTCTCGCCGATGGACTGCTCGAAGGAGGCGCACCCCGGGCAGCGCGGGTCCTCGTAGAGGTGGACGACGTCGTCGCCCTCGGCGTCGCCGAGGATGACCGTGGTGCCGTTCTCGCCGGAGGTGTTGGCCGGGGCCACCACCTCGGCCTCGGCGGCCTTGTCCCAGCCCGTGGGCTTGTTGTTCTGGACGACGGCGTAGCCGATGCCGCCGGCTATCGCCAGCACGCCGACGATGGAGCAGGCCACGATGGCCTGCCGCTTGACCTTGTCGCGCTTGGCCTGACGCTCGCGCTCCAGGCGCAGCCGCTCTCGGGCCGCCGTCTTCGCCGCCTGACTGTTCCGCTTGCTCATGGTGGTGATCTCTCCGGGGACGCGCACACGGTGTGTGCGGAAGGCTGATGGGGACTGCTGGTGCTCGGTGACGCGTCACGGGCTCGGGGGCGCGTCACGCGCTCGGGCCGTGCCCACGTGTCGGGCCCCGTGCCCACGTGCCGGGCCGCACCCGGGCCGTGCGTCACGCGCGGGCCGTGCTCCGGCGCGGGCCGTGTCCCGGCCGTGCGCGGGCCGTGTCACACGAGGGCGGCCGGGCGAGGCGGTCCGCGCCGTCCCAGGGAGTGGGTGAGGATCCGCTCGCGGGCGCCGGCGGTGCGGCGGGCCGGAGGGGTCGGGCGGCGCACCGCGGGGGCCCGGCGTACGTTCACGGCCGCCACGGCGAGCAGCAGCGGCCGGAAGGTGGTCGCCGCCACCGCGCTCAGCAGCTGGGCCAGCGCCCGCTCGCCGCGCCGCAGCCAGGCCGCCGCCAGCAGACCGACGCCGACGTGCGCGCCGAGCAGCAGCCAGGCGCTCGCGGGGTCGGCGTCGGCGAGCACGGCCGCCAGCCGGTCGGTCTCGGCGCCGGTGACCCGGCTCAGCGGGGCGGTCACGCCCGCGTGGACGCCGGTCCCGTCGCCGCACAGCACGTCGAAGCCGACGGAGCGCAGCGGGCCCGCGACCGGGCCGCCCGCCCGGCCGTAGCAGACGTGCTGGCCGGTGGTGAAGACCGTGTCGGCGGCCAGCTCCAGCGGGATCAGCAGGGCGGCGATCCGCCCGAAGCCGCGCTCGCGCCGCCCGGCCAGGGCGTACGCGATCAGGAACACGGCGGCGGCGACCGCCGCGACCGTGGGCAGCGGCAGCGGAACCCCGGACAGCAGGACGTGCGACGCGGTGCTGAGCGTCACGACGAGTGCCGTGAACAGCGCCGCGCGCACGGCTCTGAGCGGGGTTCCGGATATGTCCATAGCGAAAGAAGAGTGTGTCACGGAGCCCGGTAAGGGACCCCTAAAGGGTTCCTGTGCGAGAGACGACGGTTACAGACCCGGAATCCGGCCGTTGCGGAAGAGGTCGACGAAGGTCTGGTGATCGGCACGCGCGCGGGCGCCGTACCGGTGGGCGAAGTCGACCAGCAAGGGGGCGAAGCCCTCCTCGTCGGCCGCGATCGCCGCGTCGATGGCCCGCTCGGTGGAGAAGGGCACCAGGGACTCCCCGGACTGGTCGTCCGCCGCCGCGTGCATGGCGGCCGTGGCCCGGCCCAGGTCGGCGACGACCTCGCCGATCTCCTCCGGGTCGTCGATGTCGCCCCAGTCCAGGTCGACGGCGTACGGCGAGACCTCGGCGACCAGCTGGCCCGCGCCGTCCAGCTCGGTCCAGCCCAGCCACGGGTCGGCGTGCGCCTGGAGGGCGCGCTGGGAGATCACCGTGCGGTGGCCCTCGTGCTGGAAGTAGTCCCGGACCGCCCGGTCGGCGATGTGCCGGGAGACCGCCGGGGTCTGGGCCTGCTTGATGTAGATCACGACGTCGTTCTCCAGGGCGTCGCTGTTGCCCTCCAGGAGGATGTTGTACGAGGGCAGGCCGGCCGACCCGATGCCGATGCCCCGGCGGCCCACGACGTCCTTCACGCGGTAGGAGTCGGGCCGGGTCAGGGACGACTCCGGGAGCGTCTCCAGGTAGCCGTCGAAGGCCGCGAGCACCTTGTACCGCGTGGCCGCGTCCAGCTCGACGGAGCCGCCCCCCGGAGCGAAGCGGCGCTCGAAGTCACGGATCTCGGTCATCGACTCCAGCAGCCCGAACCGGGTCAGGGAGCGCGCGACGCGCAGCGCGCCCAGGAGCGGCCCGTCGGCGGTGTCCAGCGTGAACGGGGGCACCTCGTCGCGCTTGGCGCCGGTGGCCAGGGCGCGGATGCGCTCGCGGTACGCGCCCGCGTACACCCCCACCAGTTCGGTGATCTGCCCGTCGCTGAGCGCCTTCGCATACCCGATCAGTGCCACGGAGGCGGCGAAACGCTTGAGATCCCAGGTGAACGGGCCGACGTAGGCCTCGTCGAAGTCGTTGACGTTGAAGATGAGCCGGCCGGTGGAGTCCATGTACGTGCCGAAGTTCTCCGCGTGCAGATCGCCGTGGATCCACACCCGGGAGGTCCGCTCGTCCAGGTACGGGCCGCCGCTCGCCGGCCCGAACTCCTGGTCCACGGTCAAATCGTGGTAAAAGAGACTCGCGGTGCCGCGGTAGAACGCGAAGGCCGAGGCCGCCATCTTCCGGAACTTCACGCGGAACGCCGCGGGGTCTGCGGCCAGCAGTTGACCGAAGGCGGTGTCGAAGACGGCGAGGATCTCCTCGCCTCGCTCCTCGTTGAGCTGCGGAACCGACATGCCTGGTGCCTCCTGGTGCGGATGGTGCGCGGCGGGTGGAGCGGATCCTCCACGCGGACCAACGTGCGAAGGGGTGCGGAAGTGCCCGCGCCCCCAGGAGCCGCCCCGGCGCGCGGGCCCGCACACGAAGGTACGCGGGGAAGCCCTCGGAGTGTCGGCGGCGAGGCATAGACTTCGACGCCGACCCCCGGACTGTCCGCAGCTCGCCGCAGCCCGTCGCCACCGCTCCCCCAGGAGGCCGAACGTGTCCAAGCCGCCGTTCACGCACCTGCACGTCCACACCCAGTACTCGCTGCTGGACGGTGCCGCGCGGCTGAAGGACATGTTCGACGCCTGCAACGAGATGGGCATGACGCACATCGCCATGTCCGACCACGGCAACCTGCACGGGGCGTACGACTTCTTCCACTCCGCGAAGAAGGCCGGAGTGACCCCGATCATCGGCATCGAGGCGTACGTCGCCCCCGAGTCGCGCCGCAACAAGCGCAAGATCCAGTGGGGCCAGCCGCACCAGAAGCGGGACGACGTCTCCGGCTCGGGCGGTTACACCCACAAGACGATGTGGGCGACCGACAGGACGGGCCTGCACAACCTCTTCCGGCTCTCCTCCGACGCGTACGCCGAGGGCTGGCTGCAGAAGTGGCCCCGGATGGACAAGGAGACCATCTCGCAGTGGTCCCAGGGGATCGTCGCCTCCACCGGCTGCCCCTCCGGCGAGGTGCAGACCCGCCTGCGGCTCGGCCACTTCGACGAGGCCCTCAAGGCGGCCGCCGACTACCAGGACATCTTCGGCCGGGACCGCTACTTCCTGGAGCTGATGGACCACGGCATCGAGATCGAGCACCGGGTCCGTGACGGCCTGCTGGAGATCGGGAGGAAGCTCGGCATCCCGCCGCTGGTGACGAACGACTCGCACTACACCTACGCGCACGAGGCGACCGCCCACGACGCCCTGCTGTGCATCCAGACCGGCAAGAACCTCTCCGACCCGGACCGCTTCCGGTTCGACGGCACCGGCTACTACCTGAAGTCGACGGACGAGATGTACGCCATCGACTCCTCCGACGCCTGGCAGGAGGGCTGCGCCAACACGCGTCTGATCGCCGAGATGATCGACACCACCGGCATGTTCGAGAAGCGCGACCTCATGCCGAAGTTCGACATCCCCGACGGCTTCACCGAGGTCACCTGGTTCCAGGAGGAGGTGCGCCGGGGCATGGCGCGCCGCTTCCCCGGGGGCGTCCCCGAGGACCGCCAGAAGCAGGCCGAGTACGAGATGGACGTCATCATCCAGATGGGGTTCCCGGGCTACTTCCTCGTGGTCGCCGACTTCATCATGTGGGCCAAGAACCAGGGCATCGCGGTCGGCCCCGGCCGAGGCTCCGCGGCCGGTTCGATCGTGGCGTACGCCATGGGCATCACCGACCTCGACCCGATCCCGCACGGCCTGATCTTCGAGCGGTTCCTCAACCCCGAGCGCGTCTCCATGCCCGACGTCGACATCGACTTCGACGAGCGCAGGCGCGTCGAGGTGATCAGGTACGTGACGGAGAAGTACGGCGCCGACAAGGTCGCCATGATCGGCACGTACGGCAAGATCAAGGCGAAGAACGCCATCAAGGACTCCGCGCGCGTGCTGGGCTACCCGTACGCGATGGGCGACCGCCTCACCAAGGCGATGCCCGCCGACGTCCTCGGCAAGGGCATCGACCTCAACGGCATCACCGACCCGGCGCACCCCCGCTACAGCGAGGCCGGCGAGATCCGCGCGATGTACGAGAACGAGCCGGACGTGAAGAAGGTCATCGACACCGCCAAGGGCGTCGAGGGCCTGGTGAGGCAGATGGGCGTGCACGCGGCCGGCGTGATCATGTCCAGCGAACCCATCGTCGACCACGCCCCGATCTGGGTGCGGCACACGGACGGCGTCACGATCACGCAGTGGGACTACCCCCAGTGCGAGTCGCTCGGCCTGCTGAAGATGGACTTCCTGGGTCTGCGCAACCTCACGATCATGGACGACGCCGTCAAGATGGTGAAGTCCAACAAGGGCATCGACCTCGACCTGCTGTCGCTGCCGCTGGACGACCCCACGACCTTCGACCTGCTCCAGCGCGGCGACACGCTCGGCGTCTTCCAGTTCGACGGCGGACCGATGCGCTCGCTGCTGCGGCTGATGAAGCCCGACAACTTCGAGGACATCTCCGCCGTCTCCGCGCTCTACCGCCCCGGCCCCATGGGCATGGACTCGCACACCAACTACGCGCTGCGCAAGAACGGCCTCCAGGAGATCACGCCGATCCACAAGGAGCTGGAGGAGCCCCTCCAGGAGGTCCTGGCGGTCACCCACGGCCTGATCGTCTACCAGGAGCAGGTGCAGAAGGCCGCCCAGATCATCGCGGGCTACTCGCTCGGCGAGGCCGACATCCTGCGCCGGGTGATGGGCAAGAAGAAGCCCGACGAACTGGCCAAGAACTTCGTCCTCTTCCAGGAGGGCGCCCGCAAGAAGGGCTACAGCGACGAGGCCATCCAGGCCCTGTGGGACGTGCTGGTCCCCTTCGCCGGCTACGCCTTCAACAAGGCGCACTCGGCCGCGTACGGACTGGTCTCGTACTGGACGGCCTACCTCAAGGCGAACCACCCCGCCGAGTACATGGCCGCCCTGCTCACCTCGGTCAAGGACGACAAGGACAAGTCGGCCGTCTACCTGAACGAGTGCCGGCGCATGGGCATCAAGGTGCTGCCGCCCAACGTCAACGAGTCCATGGCGAACTTCGCCGCGCAGGGCGACGACGTGATCCTCTTCGGCCTCTCCGCCGTCCGCAACGTCGGCACCAACGTCGTCGAGTCGATCATCAGGTGCCGCAAGGCCAAGGGGAAGTACCTGTCCTTCCCCGACTACCTGGACAAGGTGGAGGCGGTCGTCTGCAACAAGCGGACGACCGAGTCGCTGATCAAGGCCGGCGCCTTCGACGAGATGGGGCACACCCGCAAGGGCCTCACCGCGCAGTACGAGCCGATGATCGACAACGTGGTCGCGGTCAAGCGCAAGGAGGCCGAGGGCCAGTTCGACCTCTTCGGCGGCATGGGCGAGGAGCAGAGCGACGAGCCCGGCTTCGGACTCGACGTCGTCTTCGGCGAGGACGAGTGGGACAAGACCTATCTGCTCGCCCAGGAGCGGGAGATGCTCGGTCTCTACGTCTCCGACCACCCGCTCTTCGGCCTGGAGCACGTGCTGTCCGACAAGGCCGACGCGGGCATCTCCCAGCTCACCGGCGGCGACTTCGGTGACGGCGCCGTCGTCACCATCGGCGGCATCATCTCGGGCCTCCAGCGCAAGATGACCAAGCAGGGCAACGCCTGGGCCATCGCCACCGTGGAGGACCTGGCGGGCTCCATCGAGTGCATGTTCTTCCCGGCGACGTACCAGCTGGTGTCCACCCAACTCGTCGAGGACGCCGTGGTGTTCGTCAAGGGGCGCCTGGACAAGCGGGAGGACGTGCCGCGGCTGGTCGCGATGGAGCTGATGGTCCCCGACCTGTCCAACGCGGGCGCCAACGCGCCCGTGGTCCTCACCATCCCGGCGACCAGGGTCACTCCGCCGATGGTCAGCCGCCTCGGCGAGATCCTCACGCACCACCGGGGCGACAGCGAGGTCCGGATCAAGCTCCAGGGGCCGACGAAGACGACGGTGCTGCGCCTGGACCGGCACCGGGTGAAGCCCGACCCGGCCCTGTTCGGCGACCTGAAGGTGCTGCTCGGCCCGTCCTGCCTGGCGGGCTGAGCCGCCGCGCGGGGGCCGCAACGGCCCGTCGTGCGATGTCAGTTGTGGCCGAAGCGCTTGTGCCGCTTGCGGGAGGCCGCGTCGCCGGGCGTCGTCAGCTGCGGGGGGTGCTGCTCCTCGCGGTCCAGCACGGCCGCCTCGGCGCCCTGCGGGGCACGCTCGGTCCGGGGCTGCTTACGATCACGGTTGTTCTTGTTCTTGGCCATGTGATCTACCTCCTGAGGGGGATCTGGGGGCCAGGGCCGTCTCCAGATTCACATAGGCCAACAAAGAACGCACATCGGGCAATTACCGTGCGTGACCCGGTTTGTCGGGGCGCGAGGCGCCGAAACGCCACGCCGAAGATCGAGTTCGGGCCGTTAACCTCCGCGTGGTCGGGCAGACTCGAAGGAAGCCCGAAGCAAACCTCCCGGAAAGAGGGTGGATCGCGTGGACCGCTGCATCGTCCTGGTGGATGCCGGGTATCTGCTGGGGGCCGCCGCGAGTCTCCTCGCGGGGGAGCCCTCACGCTCGCGCATCACCGTCGACCACGCCGCCCTCGTCCAGGGGCTGCGCGACCGAGCCGAGGCGGACACGCAGCAGCCCCTGCTGCGCATCTACTGGTTCGACGGCGCCCCCGACCGCGTCCCGCAGCCCGAGCACCGGCGGCTGCGCGTCATGCCCAGGGTCACCGTCCGGCTGGGCGCCCTCACGCGCAGTGACGGCCGCTGGGCGCAGAAGGGCGTCGACGCCGCGATGCACGCCGAGCTGACCGAGCTGGCCCGCAACCGCGCCTGTTCCGACGTCGTCCTGGTGACCGGCGACGGCGACCTGCTGCCGGGCATGATGGCCGCCAAGGAGCACGGTGTCGCCGTGCACCTGTGGGCCGTGCAGGCCGCCGACGGCGACTACAACCAGTCCGAGGACCTGGTCGCCGAGGCCGACGAGCGGCGCGTCCTGGACCGCGTGTGGATCACCAGGGCGGTGCGCGCCAAGGAACTCGGCGGGATCTGCGCGCCGCCGCCCGTGCCCCGCCCGGAGATCGCCGCGATCCTCTCCGCGCCGCTGCCCGAGTCCGCGCTCTCCGCGGCCGCCGAACGGCCCGCCGAGGAGCCGGAGCACCCCACGACGACCCGCGCTCCCCGCAACGGCGGCGAGGAGCGCGTACCGCCCGCCAAAGGCGTCCCCACCCCCAAGGACCTCGCCGCCCTGCGCGCCCCCGGCGCCCATCCCGCCCCGCATCCCCCGACCGCCACCCTGCGCTGGTCCTCCGACAAGGGCTGGGTCGACCGCCCGCCCGCCGCCGAGCCCGCCGAGGCCGCCTCGATGCCGACGCTGGCCCAGCTGACCACGGCCGAGCAGCGCTGGGCCGACCGCGAGGAGGACATCACCACGGTCGGCGGCGATCCGTACGAGGTCGGGCAGGTCTTCGCCCGGCGCTGGCTGGAACGCCTCGGCGCCCACGGCCACCTGGAGAAACTCTCCGGGATGTACCCCCGCATCCCGCACCGCGTCGACGGGGAGCTGCTGCGCTACGCGGCCCGCTTCGGGCTGCTGGCCCACAAGGACGACCAGATCGACGAGCACGACCGGTACGCGATCCGGGCCGGCTTCTGGCGGGAGATCGACGTCCGCACGGCGACCGAGCGGGCCCCCGCGGCGGAGTGAGGCCCCCGCCTCCTCCCCGGCTGAATCGACACTTACGGGCGGACCCCGGGGCGGGGCGGAGGGACGGACCCCGTAGTCTCGTCCCTTGTGAGTACGCGCGCGGCACAGGCACTTCGACCCGGTGGCGATGCCGTGTGCGCGGTGCGCGCACTGACCAAGACCTACCCGGCGGTACGCGGCAGGCGCGGCGTTCCCGCCACCCCCGAGGTGCGGGCCACCGACGACGTGACCCTGCGGATCCGCCGCGGTGAGATCTTCGGACTGCTGGGCCCGAACGGTGCCGGCAAGTCCACGCTGGTGCGCCAGCTCACCGGCCTGATGCGGCCCGACCGCGGCAGCGTGGAGATCCTCGGACACGACATCGTGCGCCACCCGGAGCGGGCCGCGCGCATCCTCGCCTACCTGGGGCAGGAGTCCAGCGCCCTGGACGACCTGACCGTGTCGCTCGCCGCCGAGACCACCGGACGGTTGCGCGGCCTAGAGGCGCGACGGGCGCGCGCCGAGCGGGACGCCGTCCTCGACGAACTGGGTCTGACCCCGCTCGCCGCCCGCCCGATCAGGAAGCTCTCCGGCGGACAGCGCCGCCTGGCCTGCTTCGCCGCCGCGCTGGTGGGGGAGCGCCCGCTGCTCGTCCTGGACGAGCCCACCACCGGTATGGACCCGGTGGCCCGCCGCGCGGTGTGGGCGGCCGTCGACCGACGGCGCGCCGAGCACGGCACGACCGTGCTGCTGGTCACCCACAACGTGATCGAGGCCGAGACCGTGATGGACCGCGTCGCGGTCCTCGACCGGGGACGCGTGATCGCCTGCGACACGCCTTCCGGGCTCAAGGAGAAGGTGGCCGGCGAGGTCCGGGTCGACCTGGTGTGGCGTGAGACGGCCCCGTTGAACGTGCCCGAGGTCGCCGCCCTGCGCGACCGCGCCACCGAGGCGGGACGCCGCTGGACGCTGCGGCTCGCCCCCGAGGAGGCCCGCGCGGTCGTCGCCACCGTCACCGGGGGCGCCGCCTTCGCCGCCCTGGACGACTTCACCCTCGCCACGCCCAGCCTGGAGGACGTCTACCTGGCACTGGGCGGAGCGGCGCGCCAGGGGCTGGTGAGGGCTTGAGCACGCGAACGGTGAGCACACCGGCCGCCGTGTCCGTACCCGACAGGGCGACGGCTGGGAACGACCGCCGGCGAAGCTTCGAAGGACCCGACGAAGGGGAGCAGCTCGACGTGACTGTCGTACCCGCCGATGTCCTGCCGGGCGGTGCCCTGGCCGTCGAGGACGAGGAGCAGGGCGCCGAAGGCGCCGAGCTCGGTCCCAGGGCGCGGCTGTGGCCGTCCCTGGTGGCCGTGTACCGGGCGCAGCTGTCCCGGGCGCGGGTCGCGCGCATCCCGCTGCTGTTCGTGGCCACCTTCCAGTCGGTCGGCATCATGATCCTCATGCGCGGGGTCGTGGACGGCGGCGGCGAGGCACAGGCCGTGGTCGCCGGGTCCGCGGTGCTCGTCGTGGCTTTCGTCGCGCTGAACCTGCTCGCCCAGTACTTCGGCCAGCTCCGCGCCAGCGGCGGCCTCGACCACTACGCGACGCTGCCGGTGCCGCCGGCCGCCGTGGTGCTGGGCGCGGCGGGCGCGTACGCGTCCTTCACCGTGCCGGGGACCGTCGTGACGGCGGTGTTCGGGTGCGTGCTGTTCGGGCTGCCGATGACCCACCTGTGGGTGCTGGCGGCCGTGATCCCGCTGGCGGGCGCCGCGCTCGCCGGGCTGGGTGCGGCGCTGGGCCTGCTCGCGCCCCGGCCCGAGTTCGCCACCCTGCTCGGCCAGCTGGGCATGTCGGCGGCGCTGCTGCTGGGCGTGCTGCCCGCCGAGCGGATGCCCGAGGCGGTCCGCCTGGTCCGGGACCTGCTGCCCTCGACGTACGGCGTGGAGGCCTTCGCGCGTACGTTCGGGGAACGGCCCGACTGGGCCTTCGTCCTCGGCGACCTCGCCGTGTGCGCCGTGGTCGGCGTGGTCTCGCTGGCCGTCGCCACCTGGGCGTACCGCCGGGCCGCCGTCCGGTGACGCGCCGCACAGGCGGGTTTGGCACGATGGCACGGTGACCGCGCCTCTGACTCCGCCACCGCCACCGAACGATCGCTCGTCGTACCAGGGCGGGCCGGTGCCGCCGCCCGTCGGAGCGCACGCGGTGGGCACCGCGTCCGGCGCCGCGTACGACCCGCACGGTGAACAGGACGGCCCCGGCACGCCGGCCGAAGTGCGGCAGGCCGTCGTGACCGCGGTGGTGATCGCGCTCTTCGGTGCGCTGCTGGGCGTGCTGTGGTGGAAGCTGGCGCCGACCGTGCCGCTGGTCGGTGACGTGACCGGCGACACCTGGGTCGTCTACCTCAAGGAGTCCGAGGGCGAGCAGGCGGCCGGGGTCGACGGCGCCTTCACCCTGCTCGCGCTGGCGTTCGGCGCGCTCAGCGCGGTGGTCGTCTTCCTGCTGCGCCGGCGCGGGGGCGTGCCCCTGGTGGTGGCGCTGGGCGTCGGCGGGCTGCTCGGTTCGCTCCTGGCGTGGCGGGTCGGGGTGTGGCTCGGGCCCGCGCAGGACGTGATCGCCCACGCCAAGGACGTCGGCAAGGGGGTGACGTTCTCCGCGCCGCTGAAGCTGGGGGCGAAGGGGGCGCTGCTGGCGTGGTCGGTGTCGGCGCTGGTGGTCCACCTGGGGCTGACGGGACTGTTCGGACCCCGTGATCCGGAGCCCGACCCGTGGCCGGCACCCGGGCAGCACCCGTCGGGGCCGTACGGGGAGAAGTCCGCGTAGGGCCGCGGCGCCCCGCCGGGCGGTACGAACGCCCGTGGCCGGCCGGTCGCGGGGGCGCGCGCCCGCGGTGCGCCCTGCCCTCCTCGGCGGGCACCCGCGAGCACGGGGTTCCCGACGAGGTCCGTCCGGCCGTTCGCTCGCCTGTCTGCCTGTCTGCCTGCTCGTCCGGTCCTTCGCTCGTCCGGTCGTCCGTACGTTCGCCCGCTCGGCTGTCCGCTCGGCCGTCCGGCCGGAGGCGACGCGTCCGTCAGGGGGTCACGCGCGGCCGACGGGGGCGAGGACCGCGTGCGTCAGCTTGGCCAGGTCGTCGGGGGAGAGCTCGACCTCCAGTCCGCGGCGGCCCGCCGACACGCAGATCGTGGCGTGCCCCGCGGCCGACGCGTCCAGCACCGTCGTGAGCCTCTTGCGCTGCCCCAGCGGGGAGATGCCGCCCCGCACGTAGCCCGTGGTGCGTTCGGCCAGGGCCGGGTCGGCCATCGCCGCGCGCTTGCCGCCCACCGCGGCCGCCAGCGCCTTCAGGTCGAGCTGGCCCGCGACCGGCACCACGGCGACCGTCAGCGCGCCGTCGACGTCCGCCACCAGCGTCTTGAAGACCCGCTCCGGTGAGACGCCCATCGCCTCGGCCGCCTCCTCGCCGTAGGACGGGTGGGCGGGGTCGTGCTCGTAGGCGTGGACCGTGTACGGCACTCCTGCCGCGGTGAGCGCCACCGTCGCGGGCGTGCCGCCGCCGGAGTGCTGCTGCTTCTTCGGCTTCTTCGCCATCCGGGCGGTTCCTCAGTTGAGACTCGTCGGGCCGCGCGTCAGGTCCGACGCCGGCAAGGACGGCAGCGTACGGATGATGGCCGTCTCGGCGCGAAGGAGTTTCAGCTCGTCCCGCAGGCGGGAGGCGGTGTCCGGGGCCTGGAGCAGCCGCTGCTTCGTCGGGGTGTCGTGCATCAACGCGGCGGCGACCAGGTAGGAGACCACGCCCGGCTCGTCCGGCAGGTCGGCGCCGGTCGCCAACGACCGCTCGCGGGCCCCCGCCAGCCGCTTCTGGTACTGCCGGAAGGATCGCAGCACCCCCTTGGCCAGCGCCCCCGCCTCGTCGCCGGGATCCTCGGACAGCGGCTCCAGCTCGGCCGTCAGGAAGGGACCCGAGGCCTCCACCGAGATCAACCGCACCCGGGTGGTGCCGGTGGCCAGCACCTCGAAGGTGCCGTCGGCGTGTTCGCGGACCGTCGCCGCGTCCGCGACGCAGCCGACCTTGTGGAACGCCTTGAGCGGGTCGGGCCCGAAGCCCGCCGACGGCCCCTGCTCGAGCGGAGTCGTCGGATCGGGCAGGCCGGGGGCGCTCCGGGCCACCTCGTAGCCGTCGCGGATCGCGACGACGGCGAAACGGCGCGGTTCGTCCTCGGGGGTCTTCAGCAGCTCGCGCATCATGGCGCGATAGCGCTCCTCGAAGACGGTGAGCGGAAGCACCAGCCCCGGGAACAGGACCGAGTTCAGGGGGAAGAGCGGGAGCCGGACGGTGGTCACGACGCAGAAGCCTAATGGTCGCCGGGGCGGACGTGAGCGCCGTGCCCACTTCGTGGATGACCTGAACCCGCCGTACCGGGCGCGGAGGCCAGGTGCGCGCGGACGTCCGCGCGCACCTGGAGGAAGCGGCCGAGCGGGTCGTCCGTGTCCCGGTCCCAGGGGAAGGACGTGACGTACGGGCCGGTCAGACGCAGTTGTTCCGCCGCGTCCTGTCGACGGTCCAGACGCACCAGGACGTACGCCAGGAGGTTCCGCAGCTCCGCCGGCCACGGGTCGGCCGCCGGGTGGGCGGCCGAGAGGAGGATCGCGCGGTCGGCCGCCGCGTCCAGGCGGGCCCGGTGCACGCCGGCCGTGTCGCCGTCGCCGCGCGCCGTCAGACAGGCGAAGGCCGCCCGCAGCGGCAGTGCCCGTACGAGCGCGTCCTCGGGTGCCTCCCGCGCCGCCGTCTCGGCGAAGTCCAGGCACTCGCGGTGCGCGCCGGGTGAGACGGCGGCGAGGTACTCCAGGGCGGCCACGTGGCATCCGTAGTGGTGCGGGGAACGACGCACGGCCTGCGCCCACAGCCGTTCGAACTCGGTGTGACCGGCCTGCGCGCCGCGGGCCGTGTCGAGCGCGGTCCGCCACGGCACCGGGTCGGCCCCGGCGGCCTCGGCGGCGGCCGTGACCGCGGGGGCCACCTGGCGCAGCAGTTCGGTGCGGGCGGGCGAGTCCCAGTGGCGGTCCACCGTCAGCCGGGCGCCGACCAGCAGGGCGTCGGGGTCGTCCGGGGCGGCGGCGCGCCAGTCCTCGAGCCACTCGGCGCGTGCGCGGGCGAAGGCGGCGAGCCGGGTCGCCCAGCGGTCGCGGTGCTCCCACTCGGCGTGTGCGCGGGTGCCGGCGAGGAGGGCGGCCGCGGGGGCGGGCTCGCCGCGGGCCGCCGCGACCAGGGCCGGGGCGAGGCGGTCGTCGGGGGCGTCGAGGAACACGTCGTCGTCCGGGACGGGACGTGGTGGCCGGGAGCGGGCCCGCCGGGCCGCCGTCCGGAGGAACGCGCGCAGCATGGCCAGTACGACGGCCGACGGTACGTGATGGTTGTGCGACGGCCCGGCCCCTCCCGGTCCCTCCCGGGGCCCCTGGTCCCTCCCGGACCCCTGGCCCCTCCCGGACCCCCGGCCCCTCCCCGGCCTGCCCGCCCCCGGTGCGACGCCGTGCCGTCCTGGTCCGGGCGGGTCTGCCGCCCCCGGTGGGGGACCGGGTCGTCCTCGTCCGAGCGGTGCTTGCCGCTCCGGCGGGGGCGTGCCGTTCCGGCCAGGGCCGGCCTTGCCGCCTTCGGTGGGGCCGTGCCGCCCTCGTCCGGTGAGGCCGTGCCGCCCCGTCCGGGCGGGTCCGCCGCCCCTGGAGGGGAGGCCGTGCCGTCCCTCCTCCCCGGACCGGCCCCGCTGCCCCGGAGGGAGGCCGTACCGCCCGGGGCGGCCCGGCGGCCCGCGGTCAGTTCCGCCGCAGGAGCCGTGTCGCGCCCGCCGCCACCGTCGTCGCCAGGACCCAGCCCAGCAGGATCAGGGCCGTCGCCAGCCACTGCCAGCCGTCACGGAGCTGCCAGGAGGCGGCCTGGCCGAGGTCGATGACCGGCAGCAGCAGGTCGAGGGCGAAGAGGGCCGGGTTCCAGTCCGGATGCTCGTCGCTCTTCACCGGTGGCGGGGCGGCGCGCGCGAAGGCCAGCGAACCCGCCGCCCACAGCACCGCCATCCACACCGCGGCCCGGCCCGGCCGGTAGCCGTAGGCGACCGTCCAGTCCTGGGCGTAGCCCACGAGCTTCGCGGCGACGGGCAGGCCCTCGCGGCGTCTGCGGTGCTTGGCGAGCAGCACCTCGCGGGCGTCCTCGTCCTCGCCGCCCGCCCGCAGGACCGCGGCGAGCCGCTCGTACGGCTCCGGGTTGTACTCGGCGGTCGCCGCGCCCACCCACCGCAGCCGCTTCTCCAGCGGGAACGGCCCCCGGGGCACCAGGTTCTCGTAGGCGAAGCCGCCCATGTGCAGCCGGCCCGGGCCCGGCCAGCTGGCCGCGCGGTCCATCAGGTTGACGACCCGGGCGCCCGACAGCACCACCCGGCCGCGCGCCGGCCGCTCACCGAGGAACCGCAGCTCGGGCGTCTGCACCCGGCGCAGCGACAGCTCCTGGTCGTCGGTGAAGGTGAACCGGGCGTGCTCCAGGTCGACGGCGTCGCCGAACCGTCCGTCGTCCAGCCGCACCCCGCCCTCGCACTCGAACCGCTGGATGCGCGTCCCCTGCGCCGGGGTCGTGCCCCTCAGCAGCGGGCTGCCCAGGCCCGCCGGGGTCATGTACAGCGTGCGTTCCACCGTCAGCTGCGGGGCGTTCAGCGCGTGCCGGGTGTACGGGTTGAGGAGCCGGGCCCCGCGCAGGCTCAGCGAGACGCCGACCTGGGCGCTGCGCAGACTCACCTCGCCGTACGACTCCAGCATCTCGGCCTGGAGGTCCTGCCCGACGGTCAGGCCGTCCGCGGCGATGGAGCGCCCGCTGCGGTCCCGGTGCACGATCGCCTGGTTGAGCAGCAGGTCGGTGCCTATCTGCGCGTCCGTGAGGCGGATTCCGCCCGGGAAGCGGGAACGCGGCAGATGCAGGTCGCCCTCGGTCTGCAGCCGGGCCGCCTCCAGCCGGGGCACGTAGCAGTCCACCAGCCGGACGGTCGTGAAACGGGTCTCCGGCAGCAGCACCTCCCGCTCGAAGCGGCAGCCCCGCAGCTCGACGTACGGCACCACCGTGCCGCCCGCGAGATCCATCGTGTCGCTGATCCGCACGCCCACGAGCTGCAGCGAGGACACCCGGCCCGCCAGCGCCGGCGGACCGTCGAGAAGCAGCCAGCACACGATGCGCGCCCGCACGGTCCGCTCGGGCCCCCACGGATGCCCGCCGTGCGGGTCGTCGAGGAGCGCGTCGCCACTGCGCAGGTCGTACACACTGCCGTTGCGGAAGGCCTGCCACATGCCGGCCTCGGCGGCGGTCAGGTCGTCCGGCAGCTCTCCGTCACGGTGGCCCGCCCCTTCGGTCACGGTGCTTCACTCCCTCCCCGGCTACTCGTCGGTCGCTCACCCTTCGTACAACCGTTCATGCCCACTGCGTGATGCTCCGAACACTCAAAGTGAGGACGGGATGCCGGAGTTCCGCCGCCGCCCGCCAAGGACGCGGCGTTCTGTATCAGCCATTGATACGCGCGAACGACTCCCGACGCGGGTCTGAGAGAATTGGTTCCGTGATCTCCCGAATCGATCTGCGCGGCGACGCCCTCCCCGAGGGCCCCGCCCTGCGTGACCTGCTGCCCCGAGCCGACTTCGACGTCTCGGCCGCCCTGGAGAAGGTGCGTCCGATCTGCGAGGCCGTGCATCATCGTGGCGACGCGGCGCTGATCGACTTCGCCGAGCAGTTCGACGGCGTCCGGCTCGACCGGGTGCGGGTCCCGGCCGCCGCGCTCACGCGCGCGCTGGAGGAGCTCGACCCGGCCGTGCGCGCGGCCCTGGAGGAGTCCATCCGCCGCGCCCGGCTCGTCCACCGGGAGCAGCGCCGCACCACCCGTACCACGCAGGTCGTCCCCGGCGGCTCGGTCACCGAGAAGTGGGTGCCGGTCGAGCGGGTCGGTCTGTACGCGCCCGGCGGACGGTCGGTGTACCCGTCGTCGGTGATCATGAACGTCGTGCCCGCGCAGGAGGCCGGTGTCGCGTCGGTCGCCCTCGCCTCCCCGGCGCAGGCGGAGTTCGACGGCCTGCCGCACCCGACGATCCTCGCCGCGTGCGCCCTGCTCGGCGTCGACGAGGTGTACGCGGCCGGCGGCGCCACCGCCGTCGCGATGTTCGCGTACGGCACCGAGTCCTGCCCGCCCGCCAACATGGTCACCGGCCCCGGCAACATCTGGGTCGCCGCCGCCAAGCGCTATTTCACCGGCCGGATCGGCATCGACGCCGAGGCCGGACCGACCGAGATCGCCGTCCTCGCCGATGCCACGGCCGACCCGGCCCACGTGGCCGCCGACCTGATCAGCCAGGCCGAGCACGACCCGCTGGCGGCGGCCGTCCTGGTCACCGACTCCGAGGAACTCGCGGACGCGGTCGAGAAGGAGCTCCAGCCCCAGGTCGAGGCCACCAAGCACATCGAGGACCGCATCCGCCCGGCCCTCGCGGGCCGCCAGTCCGCGATCGTCCTGGTCGACGGTCTGGACGAGGGCCTGCGCGTGGTCGACGCCTACGGCGCCGAGCACCTGGAGATCCAGACGGCCGACGCGGCGGCGGTCGCCGACCGCGTGAAGAACGCCGGCGCGGTCTTCGTCGGCCCCTGGGCGCCCGTCTCGCTCGGCGACTACGCGGCGGGGTCCAACCACGTCCTGCCCACCGGCGGCTGCGCCTGCCACTCCTCGGGACTGTCCGTGCAGTCCTTCCTGCGCGGCATCCACATCGTCGACTACACGCGCGACGCGCTGGCCGAGGTCGCGCACCACGTGGTGACGCTGGCGGAGGCGGAGGACCTGCCCGCGCACGGTGCGGCGATCAAGGCGAGGTTCGAGTGGAAGGTCCCCGAGGGCACGTGAGCGACATCCGCATCGACGATCTCCCCGTACGGGACGAGCTGCGCGGCAAGACCCCCTACGGCGCCCCCCAGCTCGACGTACCGGTACGGCTGAACACCAACGAGAACCCCTACCCGCTGCCCGAAGCGCTGGTCGAGCGGATCGCGGAGCGGGTGCGCGAGGCGGCCCGGCACCTCAACCGCTACCCGGACCGGGACGCCGTCGAGCTGCGCACCCGGCTCGCCGAGTACCTGACCACGACCGGCGGCCACCCCGTCGGCGTCGGCCAGGTGTGGGCCGCCAACGGCTCCAACGAGGTCATCCAGCAGCTGCTGCAGACCTTCGGCGGACCCGGCCGCACCGCCATGGGCTTCGAGCCCTCGTACTCGATGCACGGCCTCATCGCCCGCGGCACCGGCACCGGCTGGATCTCCGGCCCGCGCAACGAGGACTTCACCATCGACCTCGCGGCGGCCGAGCGGGCCGTCGCCGAGCACCGGCCCGACGTCGTCTTCATCACCACCCCCAACAACCCCACCGGTACCGCGGTCCCGCCCGCCACCGTCCGCGCGCTGTACGACGCCGCGCAGGCGGCCAAGCCGTCGATGGTCGTCGTGGACGAGGCGTACGTCGAGTTCAGCCACGGCGACTCGCTGCTGCCGCTGCTGGCGGGCCGCCCGCACCTGGTGGTCTCCCGCACCATGTCCAAGGCGTTCGGCGCCGCCGGGCTGCGCCTCGGCTACCTCGCCGCCGACCCGGCGGTGGTCGACGCCGTCCAGCTGGTCCGGCTGCCGTACCACCTCTCCGCCGTCACCCAGGCCACCGCGCTGGCCGCCCTGGAGCACACCGGCACGCTGCTGGGCTACGTCGAGCAGCTCAAGACCGAACGGGACCGGCTCGTCGTCGAACTGCGCGCCGCGGGTTACGAGGTGACGGAGTCCGACGCCAACTTCGTCCAGTTCGGCCGGTTCGAGGACGCCCACGCCGTCTGGCGGCGGATCCTCGACCGGGGCGTGCTGGTCCGCGACAACGGCGTACCGGGGTGGCTGCGGGTGACCGCCGGAACCCCGGCCGAGAACGACGCGTTCCTCGACGCGGTCCGTCAGCTGAAGAAGGAGCAGGATTCATGAGCCGCGTAGGGCGCGTGGAGCGCACCACCAAAGAGACCTCGGTCCTCGTCGAGATCGACCTCGACGGCACCGGCAGGACCGACATCAGGACCGGCGTCGGCTTCTACGACCACATGCTCGACCAGCTCGGCCGGCACGGTCTGTTCGATCTCACCGTGAAGACCGAGGGCGACCTGCACATCGACTCCCACCACACCATCGAGGACACCGCCCTCGCGCTGGGCGCCGCCTTCAAGCAGGCCCTCGGCGACAAGGTGGGCATCTACCGATTCGGCAACTGCACGGTCCCGCTGGACGAGTCCCTCGCCCAGGTCACCGTCGACCTGTCCGGCCGCCCCTACCTCGTGCACACCGAGCCCGAGAAGATGGCGCCCATGATCGGTGAGTACGACACCACGATGACCCGGCACATCCTGGAGTCCTTCGTCGCCCAGGCGCAGATCGCGCTGCACGTGCACGTGCCGTACGGACGCAACGCCCACCACATCGTGGAGTGCCAGTTCAAGGCGCTGGCCCGCGCCCTGCGCTACGCGTCCGAGCGCGACCCGCGCGCGGCCGGCATCCTGCCCTCCACGAAGGGCGCGCTGTAACCCCATGAACGGTACGTCCACCGCACTGATCGTCGTCGGCCTCTTCCTCGTCGGCGGCATCATCTCCTTCGCCAAGCAGCAGATGCCCAAGAGCCTGATCGTGCTGCTGTCCATCGGCGCCGCGATGTGCCTGATCGCCGGCGTCCTGAGGCTGGAGGTCTGGAATTGACCGCCAAGCGGGTCGTCGTCTTCGACTACGGCTTCGGCAACGTCCGCTCCGCCGAGCGCGCCCTCGCGCGCGCGGGAGCCGACGTCGAGATCACCGGTGACTACGACCGGGCCATGAACGCCGACGGACTGCTGGTCCCGGGCGTCGGCGCCTTCGCCGCCTGCATGGACGGCCTGAAGGCCGCCCGAGGCGACTGGGTCGTCGAACGCCGGCTGTCGGGCGGGCGCCCGGTGATGGGCATCTGCGTCGGCATGCAGATCCTGTTCGCACGCGGCATCGAGCACGGCGTGGAGGCGGAGGGCCTGGACGAATGGCCCGGCACCGTCGGACCGCTCCAGGCCGACATCGTGCCGCACATGGGCTGGAACACGGTCGAGGCCCCGGCCGGCTCCCGGCTCTTCGCCGGCCTGGACGCGGACGCCCGCTTCTACTTCGTGCACTCCTACGCCGTCCACGACTGGTCGCTGGAGTCGCACAACCCGCTGATCGCCGCCCCCCGGGTCACCTGGTCCACGCACGGCAAGCCCTTCGTGGCGGCCGTGGAGAACGGCGCCCTGTGGGCCACGCAGTTCCACCCCGAGAAGTCCGGCGACGCCGGAGCCCAGCTCCTCACCAACTGGATCGAGACCCTGTAGAGATGAGCAAGCTCGAACTCCTCCCCGCCGTCGACGTCCGCGACGGCCAGGCCGTCCGCCTCGTGCACGGCGAGTCCGGCACCGAGACCTCCTACGGCTCCCCGCTGGAGGCCGCCCTCGCCTGGCAGCGCTCCGGAGCCGAGTGGCTGCACCTGGTCGACCTGGACGCCGCCTTCGGCACCGGGGACAACCGCGAGCTGATCGCCGAGGTCGCCAGGGCCATGGACATCAAGGTGGAGCTGTCCGGAGGCATCCGCGACGACGACACCCTCGCCGCCGCGCTCGCCACCGGCTGCACCCGGGTGAACCTCGGCACGGCCGCCCTGGAGACCCCCCAGTGGGTCGCCGAGGTCATCGCCGAGCACGGCGACAAGATCGCGGTCGGCCTGGACGTCCGGGGCACCACGCTCCGGGGCCGCGGCTGGACCCGGGACGGCGGCGACCTCTACGAGACGCTGGACCGTCTCGACAAGGAGGGCTGCGCCCGGTACGTCGTCACCGACATCGCCAAGGACGGCACCCTCCAGGGCCCGAACCTGGAGCTCCTGAAGAACGTGTGCGCCGCCACCGACCGCCCGGTCGTGGCGTCCGGCGGCGTGTCGTCCCTCGACGACCTGCGCGCGATCGCCGGTCTCGTCCCGGCCGGTGTCGAGGGGGCCATCGTCGGGAAGGCCCTGTACGCGAAGGCGTTCACCCTGGAAGAAGCCCTGGAGGCCACGTCGTGAACTCGGACACAGCGTCATGACAGCCGAAGCCGTACGGCGCGTGCAGAGCGGCAGTCCCTGGGAGGAGTCCTTCGGTTTCGCACGGGCCGTGGCGGCGGGCGACCACGTGCTCGTGGCGGGCACGACCGCCTTCAACGGCGACGTGCTGTACGGCGACGGCGACCCGTACGAGCAGACCAAGGTGGCCTTCACCACCGCGGTCGAGGCGATCGGCGCCTTCGGTCTGGGCATCGAGTCCGTCATCCGGACCCGCGTGCACCTGGCACACTCCCGTGACGTCGACGAGGTGGGCCGCGCGCACAAGGAGCTGTTCGACTCCGTACGCCCGGTCACGACCCTGCTCGTCGTGCAGGGCTTCATGGACTCGCGCGTCCTGGTGTCGGTGGAGCTCGAAGCATTCAGAGGACAGTGAGAAGCATCAGAGGAGCCGTGGATTCATGACCCTGGCGGTCCGAGTCATCCCCTGCCTGGACGTGGACGACGGCCGGGTCGTCAAGGGCGTCAACTTCCAGAACCTGCGCGACGCGGGCGACCCCGTCGAGATGGCCAAGGTGTACGACACCGAGGGCGCCGACGAGCTGACGTTCCTGGACATCACCGCCTCGTCGGGCAACCGGGAGACGACGTACGACGTGGTGCGCCGCACCGCCGAGCAGGTGTTCATCCCGCTGACCGTCGGCGGCGGCGTGCGCACCGCCGACGACGTCGACAAGCTGCTGCGGGCCGGCGCGGACAAGGTGGGCGTGAACACGGCCGCCATCGCCCGCCCCGACCTGATCCGCGAGATCGCCGAGCGCTTCGGCCGCCAGGTCCTGGTCCTGTCGGTCGACGCGCGCCGCGGCGAGGGCGGCTCCTTCGAGGTGACGACGCACGGCGGCCGGCGCGGCACCGGCATCGACGCGGTGGAGTGGGCGCACCGCGCGGCCGAGCTGGGCGCGGGGGAGATCCTGCTGAACTCCATGGACGCGGACGGCACGAAGGACGGCTACGACCTGGAGATGATCGCGGCGGTCCGCAAGCACGTGACCGTCCCGGTCATCGCCTCCGGCGGCGCGGGCCGCCTCACCGACTTCCCGCCGGCCGTCACGGCGGGCGCGGACGCGGTGCTGGCGGCGTCCGTCTTCCACTTCGGGGACCTGCGGATCGGCCAGGTGAAGGAGACACTGCGGGGGGCGGGGCACCCCGTGCGCTAGCCGTACCCACCGCGGGGCGCGGCGGCGGCGCGCTCCGATCCGGGGCGCGCCGCCGCGCCCCGCGGTGGGTCCGCCGGACGCGTCGCGGACACCGCGCCGGGCCCTGCCTCGTGGTGGGGCCGCCGGACGCGTGGCGCCCGGACTCCGGCGCGCGCCGGGAGCCCGGGGTGCCGCTCCGCCGTCCGGCCCGCGGCGGCCCCGGGGCGCCCGGTGTCAGAGCCCGAGCTGCTTGGTCTCGTGCAACTTCGCGATCGCGTCCGGCTCGCCCTCCAGCTCCACCTTCGCGGCGCTCTGCCGCCCGTACGCGAGCAGCAGCAGCTCAGACGGCTCGCCGGTCGCCGTCACCACGGGCGTGCCGCGGTGGGCGACCGTCGTCTGGCCGTTCGGACGGCGCAGCACCAGGCCCGTCGGGATGCCCCGGCCCACCAGGCGCGCGGTGCGCTCCAGGCGGGACCACAGGGCGTCCTGGAAGACCGGGTCCAGCTCGCGCGGCGACCAGTCGGGCTGGGCACGGCGGACGTCCTCGGAGTGGATGTAGAACTCCACCGTGTTCGCGGCCTCGTCGACCTGCTTGAGCTGGAACGGCGAGAACCGGGGAGGGCCGGTGCGGATCAGCTGGAGCAGTTCCTCGTAGGGTTTGGCGCCGTACTCCTCCATCACGCGGTCCAGCCGGGACGCCAGCTGTTTGATCAGGGAGCCCCCGGCAGCGTCCGGCCGTCGCTCGCGCACCACCACGTGCGCGGCGAGGTCGCGGGTCCGCCAGCCCTCGCACAGGGTCGGGGCCTCGGGCCCCGCCGTCTCCAACAGGTCGGCGAGCAGAAGTCGTTCACGCTTGGCGAAAGTCGACATGCAGTCAGCCTACGGCCGTCGGCCGGGTCCGCCCAATGGACAGCGCCGGGGCGTGTCCGTCCCACGCGGCACAATGGGCGCATGACCAGCAGCTCCCCCAGCCCGCTCGCCCCGGCGATCACGGCGCGCCTCAAGCGCAGCGCCGACGGCCTCCTGCCCGCCATCGCCCAGCAGTACGACACCGGGGAGGTGCTGATGCTCGGCTGGATGGACGACGAGGCGCTGCACCGCACGCTGACGACGGGACGCTGCACCTACTGGTCCCGCAGCCGCCGGGAGTACTGGGTCAAGGGAGACACCTCCGGGCACTTCCAGTGGGTGAAGTCCGTCGCCCTGGACTGCGACGCCGACACCGTCCTGGTCAAGGTCGACCAGGTCGGCGCCGCCTGCCACACCGGCGCCCGGACCTGCTTCGACGCCGACGTGCTCCTCGCGGACGGCACACGTGCCGCCGCGCCCGGCGCGGATCAGTAGGGTCTGCCGCCATGGACGACATGGACCTCGAGACCTTCCGCAAGCTGGCCGCCGACCGCCGGGTGATCCCCGTCGGCCGCAAGCTCCTCGCCGACGGCGACACCCCGGTCGCGCTGTACCGCAAGCTCGCCGCCGAGCGCCCCGGCACGTTCCTGCTGGAGTCCGCGGAGAACGGGCGGTCCTGGTCCCGGTACTCCTTCGTCGGGGTCCGCAGCGCCGCCACCCTCACCGAGCGGGACGGCGAGGCCCACTGGCAGGGCACCCCGCCCGTCGGCGTCCCCACCGGCGGCGACCCGCTCGCCGCCCTGCGCGCCACCGTCGAAGCCCTGCACACCCCGCGCGACCTCGCCCAGGGCCTGGGCCTGCCGCCCTTCACCGGCGGCATGGTCGGCTACCTCGGCTACGACATCGTGCGCCGCCTGGAGAAGGTCGGCCCGGGGGAGCGCGACGACCTGAAGCTCCCCGAGCTGACCATGCTGCTCACCAGCGACCTCGCCGTCATGGACCACTGGGAGGGCTCGGTCCTGTTGATCGCCAACGCGATCAACCACAACGACCTGGAGACGGGCGTCGACGAGGCCTACGCCGACGCGATCGCCCGCCTGGACGCCATGGAGGCCGACCTCACCCGCGCGGTCGCCCAGCCCCCGGCCGCGCTGCCGCCGTCCGAGCTGCCCGAGTACACCGCGCTGTGGGGCGGCCCCGACTACCGGGAGGCCGTCGAGGACATCAAGGAGCGCATCCGCGCGGGCGAGGCCTTCCAGGTCGTCCCCTCGCAGCGCTTCGAGACGCCGTGCACGGCGAGCGCCCTGGACGTGTACCGGGTGCTGCGGGCCACCAACCCGTCGCCGTACATGTACCTGCTCCGCCTCGACGGCTTCGACGTCGTCGGTTCCTCCCCGGAGGCCCTGGTGAAGGTCGAGGACGGGCGGGCCATGGTCCACCCCATCGCCGGCACCCGGCCCCGCGGCGCCACCCCGCAGGAGGACCAGGCCCTCGCCGACGAGCTGCTCGCCGATCCCAAGGAGCGCGCCGAGCACCTCATGCTCGTCGACCTCGGCCGCAACGACCTCGGGCGCGTCTGCGAACCCGGCTCGGTCGAGGTGGTCGACTTCATGTCCGTCGAGCGCTACTCGCACGTCATGCACATCGTCTCGACGGTCACCGGCCGGGTCGCCCCGGACCGCACCGCCTTCGACGTCCTCACCGCCTGCTTCCCGGCCGGCACCCTCTCCGGGGCGCCCAAGCCACGGGCCCTGCAGATCATCGACGAACTCGAACCGTCCCGGCGCGGCCTGTACGGCGGCTGTGTCGGCTACCTCGACTTCGCGGGCGACTCCGACACCGCCATCGCCATCCGCACGGCACTGCTGCGCGACGGCACGGCCTACGTGCAGGCGGGCGCCGGCGTCGTCGCCGACTCCGACCCGGTCGCCGAGGACACCGAGTGCCGCAACAAGGCGGCGGCGGTGCTCCGGGCGGTGCACACGGCCAACCGGCTGGGGCGGTAGGGCGATTCTCACGTCCGCCAATCCGAGCCCCGGGTGACGGTTCGCCCGGGGTTCGGGTGATAGTGGAGTACGTGACAGCCGTTCCTCACCCCCGTACCCCAGCCGCAGGCCCCTCCCGGGCCGGCCGCCGGAGCCTCGCGACCGCCCTCCTGTGCGGCGCGCTCGGCGCGGCCGTCGCCCTGCTCGCCACCCGGCAGGAGTGGGCGGAGGGCACCGCGACGGTGGCCGGCGGCGCGTTCCCCCTGACCGCCAAGGGCAGCGACGTCACGGGCGTACCCGCGGCGCTCGCCATAGTGGGCCTCGCCGCGCTCGTCGCCGTCTTCGCCGTACGCCGCGCGGGCCGGTTCGCCGTCGCCGCCCTGCTCGCGCTGAGCGGCGCGGGCACCGCGGCCGCGGCCCTGGCCGGCGCCTCCGACAGCTCCGCCCTGGACGACCAGGCCGCGCAGGCCGCCGGGGACACCTCGGCCACCGTGGACGCCCTCTCCCACACCGCCTGGCCGTACGCCGCGGCCGTGGGCGGCGCCCTGCTGCTGCTGGCCGGCCTGCTCGCCCTGCGCTACGGCCGGCTCTGGCCCGCGATGTCCGGCCGCTACGAGCGGGACGGCACGCCGCGGCCACGCCGCACCCCGCAGACCGTCGATCCGGACCGGCCCGAGGACCTGTGGAAGGCCCTCGACCGCGGCGAGGACCCCACCGGCTCCTGACCCGCGCGCCCGTGGACACCGCGCCCCGCGCCGCGGCCGACCGGTGTCCGCCACGCGCGCGTGACGTGAGGAGCGCCCGGTGCGTCTCCCCGTGCCACTCGTCGGCACGTCGCCCGCCACGCGCGTGTGAGGAGCACCCCCGCTGACGGCGCGCCCGCCCGTGCGGGACAATGGGCGCGAGCGTCCTGCTCAGACTTGGCACACAGCAACGAGGAGCAAGCAATGTCGGGCAGCAGCCACGGTCACACCCCGGCCGCCTGGACGGGTGTCATCATCGCCTTCATCGGTTTCTGCATCGCGGGCGTGTTCATGGTGGCGGCCCAGCCGGTGGGCTTCTGGGCCGGCATGGTGGTCGTGCTCCTCGGCGGTGCCGTGGGCGGCATCATGCGCATGATGGGCCTCGGCCAGCCGAAGCAGAACCACCCCGTGCACCAGGTCACCGGCGAGCGCGCGCCGGCCGACGCCAAGGGCTGACCGGCACGGCGAGGGCGGTACTCCCGAGGGGCGGACCGGCACGAGGGTGCCGGGGCCGTCCCTCGCGTGCGGGTACGGCACGCCCGGTGCAGAATGCGGAGCGTGGACGCCGAGACCGGGAAGCCGACGCAGAGCACGACCGTGCCACGGGACGCCCCCGTGCCGGCCCGGGGGGCCGCGCCCCCGTCGGCCGTGACCGCGCGCCGCTCCGTGGCGGCGCGCCTGGCCGTCCCGGCCGGGGTGCTCGCCGCCGTCACCGGGGCCTTCGCCTACGTGGGGAGCGTGGACCCCAACGAGGCCGGCCACTACCCCGTCTGCCCCCTGCTGCGTTTCACGGGCGTCCACTGCCCCGGCTGCGGCGGCCTGCGCAGCGCCCACGCGTTCGTCCACGGCGACGTGCTGACCGCGCTCCAGGCCAACGCGCCGGCCGTCCTCGGCTACCTGGGGTTCGCCGTGCTGTGGACCGCCTGGGTGATCCGCGTGGTGCGCGGCCGCCCGGTGCGGCTCGACCTCGGTCCGGCGCACCTGTGGACGCTGGGGTCGTTGCTGCTGGCCTTCACGGTCGTCCGGAACCTGCCGTTCGGCGGCTGGCTCATCCCTTGATCATCCGGCGAACGTCCAGGTGATGGGACCGGCATCCACCGGATGCGGGCCAGGTGCCCCGCTCCGGATACCATCACAGTGACCACAGGTTTCGCCGTCTGAAAGGGGGCCGCTCGCGTGAGTGTGCTCGACGAGATCATCGACGGAGTCCGTGCCGACCTCGCGGAGCGGCAGGCGCGCGTCAGCCTCGACGAGCTCAAGGAGCGCGCGGCCAAGGCCCGCCCCGCCAAGGACGGCGTGTCCGCCCTGCGCGGCAACGGCGTCAAGGTCATCTGCGAGGTCAAGCGCTCCAGCCCGTCCAAGGGCGCGCTGGCCGCCATCGCCGACCCGGCCGGACTCGCCGCGGACTACGAGGCGGGCGGCGCCGCCGTCATCTCCGTCCTCACCGAGCAGCGCCGCTTCGGCGGTTCGCTCGCCGACCTGGACTCGGTACGCGCGCGCGTGGACATCCCCGTGCTGCGCAAGGACTTCATCGTCACCTCGTACCAGCTGTGGGAGGCCCGTGCGCACGGCGCCGACCTCGTGCTGCTGATCGTCGCGGCCCTCGACCAGCCGGCGCTGGAGTCGCTGATCGAGCGCGCCGGGTCCATCGGCCTCACCCCGCTCGTCGAGGTGCACGACGAGGACGAGGTCGAGCGCGCGGTGGACGCCGGCGCCGGGATCATCGGCGTCAACGCGCGCAACCTGAAGACGCTGGAGGTCGACCGCGGCACCTTCGAGCGGGTCGCCCCGGAGATCCCGGCGCACATCGTCAAGGTCGCCGAGTCCGGCGTCCGCGGACCGCACGACCTCATCGCCTACGCCAACGAGGGCGCCGACGCCGTCCTGGTCGGCGAGTCCCTCGTCACCGGCCGCGACCCGAAGACGGCCGTCTCCGACCTGGTGGCCGCCGGCGAGCACCCGGCGCTGCGGCACGGCCGGGGCTGACATCCCGGTAGGCTGACCCCGATGACGCTTCCCCTCACCCTGGCGGCCCGGGACCCGTACGCCCGCCTCGCGCGCGGCTGCCGGCCCCGGGGGTGCCGCGCGCCCGCCCGCCGGGTGCACGGCCGCCGGGTGCGGTACGTCATCGGTGACGAACCGGGACAGGTGAACGGCCGTCGATGGCAGCGCGCCCTCTAGGGGCGCGGGGTACTGCGCGACACGCCATGGACGGCCCGCAGCCGTCGGAGACCCCGCCCCCGCGGCGACCCGTGTCCGTTCACCCACTCACCGTGAGGCCCACGCATGCCCAGCAACTTCTTCGTCCCCGATCCGGAGGGCCGGATCCCCAGCGCCGAGGGCTACTTCGGCGCGTTCGGCGGCAAGTTCATCCCGGAGGCCCTCGTCGCCGCCGTGGACGAGGTCGCCGTCGAGTACGACAAGGCCAAGACCGACCCCGAGTTCGCCCGTGAACTCGACGACCTGCTGGTCCACTACACGGGCCGCCCGTCGTCCCTCACCGAGGTCCCCCGTTTCGCCGAGCACGCCGGCGGCGCCCGCGTCTTCCTCAAGCGCGAGGACCTGAACCACACCGGCTCGCACAAGATCAACAACGTGCTCGGCCAGGCCCTGCTCACCAAGCGCATGGGCAAGACCCGCGTGATCGCGGAGACCGGCGCCGGCCAGCACGGCGTGGCGACGGCGACGGCCTGCGCGCTCTTCGGCCTCGACTGCACGATCTACATGGGCGAGATCGACACGCAGCGCCAGGCCCTCAACGTGGCCCGCATGCGCATGCTCGGCGCCCAGGTCATCGCCGTCAAGTCCGGCAGCCGCACGCTCAAGGACGCCATCAACGAGGCCTTCCGCGACTGGGTCGCCAACGTCGACCGCACCCACTACCTCTTCGGCACCGTCGCCGGCCCGCACCCCTTCCCGGCGATGGTGCGCGACTTCCACCGCGTCATCGGCGTCGAGGCCCGCCGCCAGCTCCTGGAGCAGGCCGGACGCCTGCCCGACGCCGCGATCGCCTGCGTCGGCGGCGGCTCCAACGCCATCGGCCTCTTCCACGCCTTCATCCCCGACCCGGACGTCCGCCTCATCGGCTGCGAGCCCGCCGGACACGGCGTCGAGACCGGCGAGCACGCGGCCACCCTGACCGCGGGCGAGCCCGGCATCCTGCACGGCTCCCGCTCCTACGTCCTCCAGGACGACGAGGGCCAGATCACCGAGCCGTACTCCATCTCGGCCGGTCTGGACTACCCGGGCATCGGCCCCGAGCACTCCTACCTCAAGGACTCCGGCCGCGGCGAGTACCGCGCGGTCACCGACGACGCCGCCATGCGGGCCCTGCGCCTGCTGTCGCGCACCGAGGGCATCATCCCGGCCATCGAGAGCGCCCACGCGCTGGCCGGCGCCCTGGAGGTCGGCCGGGAACTGGGCGGGGACGGGCTGATCGTCGTCAACCTGTCCGGCCGCGGCGACAAGGACATGGACACCGCCGCCCGCTACTTCGGGCTGTACGACACCGACGCCGAGGTCGCCGCCGACGAGGCCGGCACCACCGCCGAGATCGAGGGGGACGCCAAGTGAGCGGGAACGTACGACTGCTGGACGACACCCTCGCCGCGGCCAGGGCCGAGGGCCGCGCCGCCCTCATCGCCTACCTCCCGGCCGGGTTCCCGACCGTGGACGGCGGCATCGAGGCGGTCAAGGCCGCGCTCGACGGCGGCGCCGACGTCGTCGAGGTCGGTCTGCCGCACAGCGACCCGGTCCTCGACGGCCCGGTCATCCAGACCGCCGACGACATCGCCCTGCGCGGAGGCGTCCGCATCGCCGACGTGATGCGCACGGTCCGGGAGGCGCACGCGGCCACCGGCAAGCCGATCCTCGTCATGACGTACTGGAACCCCATCGACCGCTACGGCGTCGAGCGCTTCACCGCCGAACTGGCCGAGGCGGGCGGCGCCGGCTGCATCCTGCCCGACCTGCCGGTCCAGGAATCGGCACTGTGGCGGGAGCACGCGGACAAGCACGGGCTCGCCACCGTCTTCGTGGTCGCGCCCAGCAGCAGGGACGAGCGGCTCGCCGAGATCACCGCGGCCGGCAGCGGCTTCGTCTACGCCGCCTCCCTCATGGGCGTCACCGGCACCCGCGAGTCGGTCGGCGGGCAGGCCGAGGACCTGGTGCGGCGCACCCGCGCCACCACCGGCACCCCGGTCTGCGTCGGACTCGGCGTCTCCAACGCCGCGCAGGCGGCCGAGGTCGCCGGTTTCGCCGACGGGGTGATCGTCGGCTCGGCGTTCGTCAAGCGGATGCTGGACGCCCCCGACGACGCGGCCGGACTGGAGGGCGTCCGCGCGCTCGCCGCCGACCTGGCCGAGGGCGTGCGCGGACGGGCGTGACGACGCGTGCGTGGCGGGTCCCTCGTACGGGTGGACCTGGGAACGGGGAGGCGCGCTGCGCCTCCCCGGTTCGTTCTGCGGGTGTGAGCGAGAAGAACCGAGAGGGAAAGCGCACCGCCCGTCAGAAGCTGGCGGTGGAGCGCGAGAAGCAGAAGTCCAAGGACAAGCGCCGGCGCGCGCTGATCGTCGGCGCGAGCGTGGTCTGCGTCCTGGGTCTCGCGGCGGTGATCGGCGTGCTCGCCGCCAACGCGGGAAAGGACGACGGCAGTGAGGCGGCGGGCCCGATCGTGGCGCCCTCGGGCGCGCAGGGCAAGGACGGCCTCGCGATCCCCGTCGGCGAGGAGAGCGCCAAGTCGACCCTGGTCATCTGGGAGGACTTCCGCTGCCCGGCCTGCAAGGCGTTCGAGCTGGCGTACCGCGACACCGTCCACGAGCTCGTCGACGCCGGGCAGCTCAAGGTCGAGTACCACCTGGCGACCATCATCGACGGCAACATGGGCGGCACCGGCTCCCGCACGGCGGCCAACGCCGCGGCCTGCGCCCAGGACGCCGGGAAGTTCACGCCGTACCACGACGTGCTGTTCACCAACCAGCCCCCGGAGACCGACGACGCCTTCGCCGACGAGAGCAAGCTGATCGAGCTGGCGGGCAAGGTCGACGGCCTCGACGGCACCCCGTTCCAGGAGTGCGTCGAGGGCGGCAAGCACAACAGCTGGGTGGAGAAGTCCAACGAGGCCTTCCGCACCGGAGGCTTCAGCGGCACGCCGACCGTCCTGCTGGACGGCAAGAACATCTACCATGACCGCACCATGACGCCGGCGAAACTGAAGCAACTGGTGCGGGAGGCCAACGCGTAGCGGCGGTGTTACGGACCCGTAGCCGGGCCGCCCGACGCGGGCGCCGTCCGACACGGTAGCGTCGACCCTGCCATGGAACTTGCCTTCATTCCCAGCCCGTCGCGCGGGGTGCTGCACCTCGGTCCCATCCCGCTGCGCGGCTACGCGTTCTGCATCATCATCGGCGTGTTCGTTGCCGTCTGGCTCGGCAACAAGCGCTGGATCGCCCGGGGCGGGCGGCCCGGGACGGTGGCCGACATCGCGGTCTGGGCCGTTCCGTTCGGCCTGATCGGCGGCCGCCTCTACCACGTGATCACGGACTACCAGCTGTACTTCAGCGAGGGCCGTGACTGGGTCGACGCCTTCAAGATCTGGGAGGGCGGCCTCGGCATCTGGGGCGCGATCGCGTTCGGCGCGCTGGGCGCCTGGATCGGCGCCCGGCGCCGGGGCATCCCGATGCCCGCGTACGCCGACGCCGTCGCCCCCGGCATCGCCCTCGCGCAGGCCATCGGCCGCTGGGGCAACTGGTTCAACCAGGAGCTGTACGGCAAGGCCACCGACCTGCCGTGGGCGGTGGAGATCACCTCGTCGGCCGACGGCCGGATGCCGGGCACCTACCACCCGACGTTCCTGTACGAGTCGCTGTGGTGCGTCGGCGTGGCCCTGCTCGTGATCTGGGCCGACCGCCGCTTCACGCTCGGCCACGGGCGGGCGTTCGCGCTCTACGTCGCCGCGTACTGCGCGGGCCGGTTCTGGATCGAGTACATGCGCGTCGACGACGCCCACCACATCCTGGGCCTCCGGCTGAACAACTGGACCGCGCTCTTTGTCTTCGTGCTCGCCGTGGTGTACATCGTCCTGTCGGCGCGGATGCGGCCGGGCCGGGAGGACGTCGTCGAGCCGGACGCGGAAGCCGACGGCGGCGGGGCCGCGGAAACGCCCGAGGAGGCCGCCGGCTCCGAGGACGCCGGCGCCGGCTCCGGGAGCAGCACCGGGGACGGCACCGAGAAGGACGAGCAGCACCTGAAGGACGAGCAGGACGTGAAGGACGAGCAGGACGTGAAGATCGCGAAGGACGTGAAGGTCGCGAAGGGCGGGGCCGACTCGGCCGAGAAGGGCTGACGGCCCGCCGCCGTACGTCGCCGAGGGCGCCCGGAGTCACTCCGGGCGCCCTCGGCGTGTGTCAGGGCAGGGCAGGACCAGGCGCCGGCGTCGCCCGGTCCTGCCTCCTTGCGGCCAAGATCACGGAGGAGCAGGAAAGGGTAAAGCCGCAGGTAAGCCCAGGCTTTCCTTGCTGGCGGAGCGGAAATGACCGGCGTAGATTGGTTGTTGTCGAAAAGTAGAACTGATCCAGACTAGCTGTCCGGGGGGCCCGTATGGCCATCATCGAAACCGAGGCGCCGCTGCACGAGGCGCACCGCGACAACCACACGCACCGCGACGTGAACGGCGGCTGGCTGCGCCCCGCCGTCTTCGGCGCGATGGACGGCCTGGTCTCCAACCTCGCCCTGATGACCGGTGTCGCGGGCGGTGCGGCGGGCCAGCAGACCGTCGTGCTGAGCGGCCTGGCCGGCCTGGCCGCCGGCGCCTTCTCCATGGCCGCCGGCGAGTACACCTCCGTCGCCTCGCAGCGTGAGCTGGTCGAGGCCGAGCTGGACGTGGAGCGCGGGGAGCTGAGGAAGCACCCGGCGGACGAGGAGGCCGAGCTGGCCGCACTGTACGAGGCGCGCGGTGTCGAGTCGCGGCTCGCCCGCGAGGTGGCCCGGCAGTTGTCCCGCGACCCCGAGCAGGCCCTGGAGATACACGCCCGCGAGGAACTGGGCATCGACCCCGGCGACCTGCCCTCGCCGCTGGTCGCGGCCGTGTCGTCGTTCGGGTCGTTCGCACTGGGCGCCCTGCTCCCCGTGCTGCCCTTCCTGCTCGGGGCGAGTGCGCTGTGGCCCGCGGTGCTGCTCGCGCTGGCCGGGCTGTTCCTGTGCGGCGCGGTGGTCGCCAAGGTGACGGCGCGCAGCTGGTGGTACAGCGGGCTGCGCCAGCTCGTCCTCGGTGGCGCGGCGGCCGGTGTGACGTACGTCCTGGGCAGTCTGTTCGGAACGGCCCTAGGATAGTCCGGCTCGTACTTATGCAGGGGACCGCATAAATAGCCGTTACTCGCTGGTTTCGAGTGCGTGATCCCCGGGCATGAGCCGTAAGCGCTG
This sequence comes from Streptomyces sp. JK94, assembly GCF_053613315.1. Classification (NCBI taxonomy): domain Bacteria; kingdom Bacillati; phylum Actinomycetota; class Actinomycetes; order Kitasatosporales; family Streptomycetaceae; genus Streptomyces; species Streptomyces sp. JK94. The sequence continues at coordinate 547,034 of NZ_JBSICH010000001.1, forward strand.
TGGGCAATGAGGCCTGCGGCGCACCCCGGAGGGGGCGACGAGGCTTCCTCCGCCCCTTCGGGCCGACGGGCGGCGACCCGTCCCCTCGGTCCCCGTGGCTTCCGCCGCCGGGCGCGGCACCCACGCCGCCACCCTCGGCGTCCGCATGCTGGAACGGATTATCCCGGTTCCCGAGAACCGCTCCATCATGTAACCTGCACGAAATTTTGCACTCACGCAGAGGGCCAACGTCGTCCCTCGGCACATGTACATGCCAGATGACGACGACGGGAGAGCCGATGCGTACGCCGCGCCAGCCGTCCCAGCATTCCGCGAATGGCCAGAACTGGTCCTTCATGGATGCTCGCCCTGCTGCGCAGGGTATGTACGACCCCCGCAACGAGCACGACGCCTGCGGCGTCGGTTTCGTCGCCACTCTCACCGGCGAGGCGTCGCACAACCTGGTCGACCAGGCGCTCACCGTGCTGCGCAACCTGGAGCACCGCGGTGCCACCGGCTCCGAGCCCGACTCGGGCGACGGGGCGGGCATCCTCTCCCAGGTGCCCGACACCTTCTTCCGCGAGGTGGCCGAATTCGAGCTGCCCGAGGCCGGGGCGTACGCCGTCGGCATCGCCTTCCTGCCGGTGGACGGCACCGAGGACGCCGTCTCGCGGATCGAGGCGATCGCGGCCGAGGAGGGCCTGACCGTCCTCGGCTGGCGCGAGGTTCCGGTCGCCCCGCAGATGCTGGGCGCCACCGCGCGTTCGACCATGCCGGTCTTCCGCCAGGTCTTCGTGGCCGACGGCGTCTCGCAGGGCATCGCCCTCGACCGCCGCGCCTTCGCGCTGCGCAAGCGCGCCGAGCGCGAGGTCGGCGTCTACTTCCCGTCGTTGTCCGCGCGGACCATCGTCTACAAGGGCATGCTGACCACCGGCCAGCTCGAGCCGTTCTTCCCGGACCTGTCCGACCGGCGCTTCGCCTCCGCGATCGCCCTCGTGCACTCCCGGTTCTCCACGAACACCTTCCCGAGCTGGCCGCTGGCCCACCCGTACCGCTTCGTCGCGCACAACGGCGAGATCAACACGGTCAAGGGCAACCGCAACTGGATGCGCGCCCGCGAGTCCCAGCTCGCCTCGGACCTGTTCGGCTCGTCCTCGGACCTGGAGCGGATCTTCCCGGTCTGCACGCCGGACGCCTCGGACTCCGCCTCCTTCGACGAGGTGCTGGAGCTGCTGCACCTCGGCGGGCGTTCGCTGCCGCACTCGGTGCTGATGATGATCCCCGAGGCGTGGGAGAACCACGACTCCATGGACCCGGCCCGGCGCGCCTTCTACCAGTTCCACTCCACGATGATGGAGCCCTGGGACGGCCCCGCCTGCGTCACCTTCACCGACGGCACCCAGGTCGGCGCCGTGCTCGACCGCAACGGTCTGCGCCCCGGCCGCTACTGGGTCACCGACGACGGCCTCGTCGTCCTCGGCTCCGAGGTCGGCGTGCTCGACATCGACCCGGCCAGGGTCGTCCGCAAGGGCCGCCTCCAGCCCGGCCGGATGTTCCTCGTGGACACCGCCGAGCACCGCATCATCGAGGACGACGAGATCAAGGCCCGGCTCGCGGCGGAGAAGCCGTACGCCGAGTGGATCGAGGCCGGCGAGATCGAGCTGTCCGACCTGCCCGAGCGCGAGCACATCGTGCACACCCACGCCTCGGTCACCCGCCGCCAGCAGACCTTCGGGTACACCGAGGAGGAGCTGCGCGTCATCCTCGCGCCGATGGCCAAGGCCGGCGCCGAGCCGATCGGCTCCATGGGCACGGACTCGCCGATCGCGGCGCTCTCCGACCGCCCGCGGCTGCTCTTCGACTACTTCACCCAGCTCTTCGCCCAGGTCACCAATCCGCCGCTGGACGCGATCCGCGAGGAACTGGTCACCTCCCTGCGCTCGTCGCTCGGCCCGCAGGGCAACCTGCTGGAGCCGTCGGCCGCCTCCTGCCGCAGCGTCCTGCTGCCCTTCCCGGTCATCGACAACGACGAGCTGGCCAAGCTCATCCACATCAACGCCGACGGCGACATGCCCGGCTTCAAGGCCGCGACCCTCTCCGGCCTCTACCGGGTGCACGGCGGCGGTGACGCCCTCGCCGCGCGCATAGAGGAGATCTGTGCCGAGACCGACGCCGCCATCGAGAACGGCGCCCGGCTGATCGTCCTCTCCGACCGCCACTCGGACGCCGAGCACGCCCCGATCCCGTCGCTGCTGCTCACCTCGGCCGTCCACCACCACCTCATCCGCACCAAGCAGCGCACCGAGGTGGGCCTGCTGATCGAGGCCGGCGACGTCCGCGAGGTCCACCACGTCGCCCTGCTCATCGGCTACGGCGCCGCGGCCGTCAACCCGTACCTCGCCATGGAGTCCGTCGAGGACCTGGTCCGCGCGGGCACCTTCCTGCAGGCGGTCGACGGCGAGCCCGAGCAGGCCATCCGCAACCTGATCTACGCCCTCGGCAAGGGCGTCCTCAAGGTGATGTCCAAGATGGGCATCTCCACCGTCGCCTCCTACCGCGGCGCCCAGGTCTTCGAGGCCGTCGGCCTCGACCAGGAGTTCGTCGCGACGTACTTCAACGGCACGGCCACCAAGATCGGCGGCGTCGGCATCGACGTGATCGCCAAGGAGGTCGCCGCCCGGCACGCCAAGGCCTACCCGGCCAGCGGCATCGCGCCGGCGCACCGTGCCCTGGACATCGGCGGCGAGTACCAGTGGCGCCGCGAGGGCGAGCCCCACCTGTTCGACCCGGAGACGGTCTTCCGCCTCCAGCACTCCACGCGCTCCGGCACGTACGACATCTTCAAGAAGTACACCGAGCGCGTGAACGAGCAGTCCGAGCGCCTGATGACGCTGCGCGGCCTGTTCGGCTTCCGGAGCGACCGGCAGCCGATCCCCGTCGACGAGGTCGAGCCCGTCTCCGAGATCGTCAAGCGCTTCTCCACCGGCGCCATGTCGTACGGCTCCATCTCCCAGGAGGCGCACGAGACCCTCGCCATCGCCATGAACCAGCTGGGCGGCAAGTCCAACACCGGCGAGGGCGGCGAGGACCCGGAGCGCCTGTACGACCCGGCGCGCCGCTCCTCGATCAAGCAGGTCGCCTCCGGCCGCTTCGGCGTCACCAGCGAGTACCTGGTCAACGCGGACGACATCCAGATCAAGATGGCGCAGGGCGCCAAGCCCGGCGAGGGCGGCCAGCTGCCCGGCCACAAGGTGTACCCCTGGGTCGCCAGGACCCGGCACAGCACTCCGGGCGTCGGCCTGATCTCGCCGCCGCCGCACCACGACATCTACTCCATCGAGGACCTGGCCCAGCTGATCCACGACCTGAAGAACGCGAACCCGCAGGCGCGGATTCACGTCAAGCTGGTCTCCGAGGTCGGCGTCGGCACGGTCGCGGCGGGTGTGTCCAAGGCGCACGCGGACGTCGTCCTCATCTCCGGCCACGACGGCGGCACGGGCGCCTCCCCGCTCACGTCGCTCAAGCACGCCGGCGGGCCCTGGGAACTCGGCCTCGCCGAGACCCAGCAGACCCTGCTGCTCAACGGCCTGCGCGACCGGATCGTCGTCCAGACCGACGGCCAGCTCAAGACCGGCCGGGACGTCGTCATCGCCGCGCTGCTCGGCGCCGAGGAGTTCGGTTTCGCGACCGCGCCGCTCGTCGTCTCCGGCTGCGTCATGATGCGCGTCTGCCACCTGGACACCTGCCCGGTCGGCATCGCCACCCAGAACCCGGTGCTGCGCGACCGGTTCTCCGGCAAGGCCGAGTACATCGTCAACTTCTTCACGTTCATCGCCGAAGAGGTCCGCGAGATCCTCGCCGAGCTGGGCTTCCGCTCCATCGAGGAGGCCGTCGGCCACGCCGAGACCCTCGACGTCACCCGCGCGGTCGACCACTGGAAGGCACAGGGCCTGGACCTGGAGCCGCTGTTCCACGTGCCCGCGCTGGCCGAGGGCGCGGTGCGCCACCGGACCGTCGCCCAGGACCACGGTCTGGAGAAGGCGCTCGACAACCAGCTGATCAAGCTCGCGTCGGACGCACTGGCCGCCCCCAGCGCCACCGACGCCGCGCCGGTGCGCGCCCAGGTCGCGATCCGCAACATCAACCGCACGGTCGGCACCATGCTCGGCCACGAGGTGACGAAGAAGTTCGGCGGCGCCGGCCTGCCCGAGGACACCGTCGACATCACCTTCACCGGCTCCGCCGGCCAGTCCTTCGGCGCCTTCGTCCCGCGCGGCGTCACGCTGCGCCTGGAGGGCGACGCCAACGACTACGTCGGCAAGGGCCTGTCCGGCGGCCGCATCGTCGTCCGCCCCGACCGGGGTGCCGACCACCTCGCCGAGTACTCCACCATCGCCGGCAACACCATCGGCTACGGCGCCACCGGCGGCGAGATGTTCCTGCGCGGCAAGGTCGGCGAGCGCTTCTGCGTCCGCAACTCCGGCGCGCTGGTCGTCTCCGAGGGCGTCGGCGACCACGGCTGCGAGTACATGACCGGCGGCCACGCGGTCGTCCTCGGCGAGACCGGGCGCAACTTCGCGGCCGGGATGTCCGGTGGCGTCGCGTACGTCATCGACCTCGACCGCGACAACGTCAACGCCGGCAACGCCGGCGCCATCGAGGCGCTCGACGACGCCGACAAGCAGTGGCTGCACGACGTGGTGCGCCGCCACCGGGAGGAGACGGGCTCCACGGTCGCCGAGAAGCTGCTCGCCGACTGGCCCACCGCCGTGGAGCGCTTCGGCAAGATCATCCCCAGCACGTACAAGGCAGTGCTCGCCGCCAAGGACGCCGCCGAGCGAGCCGGTCTCTCCGAGACCGAGATCACCGAGAAGATGATGGAGGCGGCGACCAATGGCTGATCCCAAGGGCTTCCTGAACCACGGCCGCGAGGTCGCCAAGACCCGCCCCGTCGAGGAGCGCGTCAAGGACTGGAACGAGGTCTACGTCCCCGGCTCCCTGCTGCCGATCATCAGCAAGCAGGCCAGCCGCTGCATGGACTGCGGCATCCCGTTCTGCCACAACGGCTGCCCGCTCGGGAACCTGATCCCCGAGTGGAACGACTACGCCTACCGCGAGGACTGGTCGGCCGCGCAGGAGCGCCTGCACGCCACCAACAACTTCCCGGAGTTCACCGGCCGCCTGTGCCCGGCCCCGTGCGAGTCGGCGTGTGTCCTCGGCATCAACCAGCCGGCGGTCACCATCAAGAACGTCGAGGTCTCGATCATCGACAAGGCGTGGGAGACCGGGGACGTCGCCCCGCAGATCCCGGAGCGCCTGTCCGGCAAGACCGTCGCGGTCATCGGCTCGGGCCCGGCGGGCCTGGCCGCCGCCCAGCAGCTCACCCGGGCCGGCCACACCGTCGCCGTCTACGAGCGCGCGGACCGCATCGGGGGCCTGCTGCGCTACGGCATCCCCGAGTTCAAGATGGAGAAGCGGCACATCAACCGCCGCATCGAGCAGATGCGCGCGGAGGGCACCCGCTTCCGCACCGGCGTCGAGATCGGCCGCGACCTGAAGGCCACCGACCTCAAGAAGCGCTACGACGCCGTCGTCATCGCCGCCGGTGCCACCACCGCCCGCGACCTGCCGGTCCCCGGCCGCGAGCTCAAGGGCATCCACCAGGCGATGGAGTACCTGCCCCTGGCCAACAAGGTCCAGGAGGGCGACTACGTCACCGCCCCCCTCTCCGCCGAGGGCAAGCACGTCGTCGTCATCGGCGGCGGCGACACCGGCGCCGACTGCGTGGGCACCGCCCACCGCCAGGGCGCGGCCTCCGTCACCCAGCTGGAGATCATGCCCCGGCCGGGCGAGGAGCGGGACGCGGTGCGCCAGCCGTGGCCGACGTTCCCGATGCTCTACAAGGTCACGAGCGCCCACGAGGAGGGCGGCGAGCGCGTCTACGCCGTCTCCACCACCCACTTCGAGGGCGACGAGGACGGCAACGTCCAGTGGCTGCACATGAGCGAGGTCGAGTTCATCGACGGCCGGCTCACCCCGAAGCCGGGCACCGAGCGCAAGATCCCGGCCCAGCTGGTCACCCTCGCGATGGGCTTCACCGGCACCGACCGGGAGAACGGACTGGTCGACCAGTTCGGCCTGGAGCTGGACGAACGCGGTAACATCGCCCGGGACGCCGACTTCCAGACCAACGTGCCGGGTGTGTTCGTCGCCGGTGACGCCGGCCGCGGCCAGTCGCTCATCGTCTGGGCGATCGCGGAGGGCCGCTCGGCCGCCCGCGGCGCCGACCGCTTCCTGACCGGAGCCAGCGAACTGCCGGCCCCGATCCGCCCGACGGACCGCGCCCTCGCGGTCTGAGGGTCGGAACAACCGAAAAGCGTCCCGCACAAAGGCGTGCGGAACACTGATGGCGCCTGCCCCGTCCCCGACCGGACGAAGGGGCAGGCGCCGTCGCATGCTCAGGGCAGCTTGTAGGTGGCCCCGTACACCTCCCACACCAGCGGCGTGTCCAGCTCCATGTTCCCGGCCTCCAGGAACCGGCGCTGCGCCGTGTCGACGCGGGAGGTGTCGGTGCCCGGACGCTTCGCCCGCATGGCGGCGCGGCGGACGTCCAGGAATGCGTTCAGGTAGGTCTTCTCGTCGCCGCCCTGCCCCGGCGTCTTCGCCTTGCGCATGGTCCGCTCGCGCAACCCGTAGAAGCCCTCGGCGTCCGTGTCCGGCCCGTGGAAGACCATCGCGTCGAAGTAGACGAACTGCCCCAGCGTGCCGAGGCCGTCCAGCTTCGCGAGGCGCACCGCCGGTTCGAAGTAGACCCGGTCGCGCTCCGTCTCCTGGGCCTCGCGGAACGCCGGCAGCTCCGCCTCCGCCCGCCAGGCGGCCGTGAAACCGGGGTCCAGCCCCTCGTGCGAGTCGGTGCCGTCCACCTCGCGCAGGGCGGGCAGATAGGCCGCGAGACCGTTGCCCGGGTGGGCCTCGGTGTAGCGCTCGACCAGCGCCAGCAGGTCGTGCGTGCCGGTACAGAAGCCGATGATGCCCGCCGTGTAGCCGCACCCGTCGCCGACGTCGTCGATGGTGCCGTACGAGGTGCGCCACTGCGTGGTCGAGGCCTCGGCGCTGGACACCAGCTGCTGGGCCAGCTCCTTCTTCGCGGGAGCGGCGAGCCCCGGCGGCCGGCCGGCGACGATCGCGTCGTCCGCCGCCCGCTCCTGCTCCGCCCGGTTCTTGGCGTCCTCGCGGGACGACGGGGCGCCGGCCACGGGCGGCGTCGCCGGGGCGTCCGCCGAGTCCGCCGGCATGACGAAGTACACCCCCGTGGCGATCACTGGAACGGCCGCGAGGAGCAGCACACCGGCACGTTTCATAGGGGAATACCTCCGCCTGTCAGGACCGACACCTTGATCGCCGCCGCCGTCACCGCTGGCGGCACCGCCAACCCCGCGCACGCACCGGTCCGCACCGCCGACCGCCGGCCGTCCCGGGGCGCGTGCGCGGTCGCCAGGGCCGGCGCTCCGCCCGCCGGCGGAGCGCCGAGGCGGCCCTGCCAGGAGGCGGGCTCCGCGGACACCGCCGGCCACCGCGGCAGGAAGGCCGCGTAACGGTGGGCCGAGGCCTGGCGGGTGGTGACGGTGGAGTCGGAATCCACGGCCGGCTCCTCGGGACGGGACGGACGGTGCGCCGGTGGGGACGACGGCGAACAAAATAGCGAATGCCTGTGGACGAGCTGAGAGGCGGGGTGGGCCGTGCCGTAACCTCGGCAGTCACGTGCCGTACGTCCGGGGCAGGGGGAGTCCGCATGGCCGCGATCAGTCTCACGAAGGTGCGGGAGACGGCGCCCGCGCTGGTCGGTCCGTACGAGAGCGCCGGGGTGTCGCTGCGGAAGCACGGCCTGGCGGGGACCAGGGCCGCGGTCTACCTCGTCGTCGACTACTCCGGTTCCATGAGGCCGTACTACGCGGACGGCAGCGTGCAGGGACTCGCCGAGCGGGTGCTGGGGCTGTCCGCCCACCTCGACGACGACGGCACCGTGCCGGTGGTGTTCTTCTCCACGGACGTCGACGCCGTCACCGAGATCGCGCTCGCCGACCACCGGGGACGGATCGAGCGGATCGTGGCCGGCCTCGGGCACATGGGCAGGACCAGCTACCACCTGGCCATGGACGCCGTCATCGACCACTACCTCGACAGCGGCACCCGCCACCCCGCCCTGGTCGTCTTCCAGACCGACGGCGGACCCGTCAACAAGCTCGCCGCGCAGCGCTACCTGTGCAAGGCGGCCCCGCTGCCCCTGTTCTGGCAGTTCGTCGGATTCGGCGACCCCGGCAGCCGCCAGTTCGACTACCTGCGCGCACTCGACGAACTGCCGGTGCCGGAGAAGCGGGTCGTCGACAACGCCGGGTTCTTCCACGCGGGCCGCGACCCGCGGAAGGTGACCGACGACGAGCTGTACGACCGCCTGGTGGGGGAGTTCCCCCAGTGGCTGGCGGCCGCTCGCGCGCAGGGCATCGTACGACCGGCCTGAGATGGTCCGAGGCGGTCCGAGACGGTCCGAGGATGCTCCGAGGACGGCTCGAATCGGCCCGAGGACGGTCCGAGGCGACCCCGAGGACCCGAGGCGGCCCGGGACACGGCCCGAGGCGGCCCGGGACGGTCTCAGTGGGCCAGGGAGAACCCCAGCACCACACCCGCCGACACCTCCACCATCCCCGGCGCCAGGTCACCGGCCGAACCGCCGTCCCCGCCGCCGTGGCCCCGGTACTGGTGGAACGACTCGGCGTCCACGTCCTGGATGTGCACCACCGGGCCCAGCCGCACGCCCGCCGCCTCCGTGTACACCTCGGCCTTGCGACGGGCGGCGGCCACGGCCCTGCGGCGGGCCTCGTCGCGCATCGCCGGCTTGTCGTGCACGTCGAACACGACGTCGTCGATCCGGTGCGCGCCCGCGTCCACCGCGTCCACGATCAACTGCTGCAGACCGTCCAGCGCCGCCGTCTCCACGGTGTACGAGGCCTGGCAGCGGTAACCGAGGAACGTCCGCTCACCGCCGTAGCCGTACTCCGAGCTGAGCCGGAGCCGGGAGCCCGAGACCGAGGCGTCCGGCAGGCCGTGCCGGCGCAGCACCTCGCGCAGCCCGGCCACGGCTCTGCCGGCCACCTCGAAGGCCCGGTCGGGCGCGGGCTCCAGCACGTCCACCGCCAGACTCACCCGCGCCAGCTGCGGCTCGACCCGCACACTGCCCGCGCCGGACACACTGAGCCCCCAGGGCTCGCCGATCGTCTCCGTCATGCGGGCATTGAAGCATCGTCCACCCGTTCTAGGTGTCGCATTCCAGGACCGTCCGGCACAGCCCGCACCGCGCCCGCACCCGCCCCCGCACCGGCACCCTGATCCGCTGGTGACAGGTCGGGCAGGGGAACGACACCCGCAGCGGATCGCGCCCGTCCGCCGTGAAGGAGTACGGCCCCTCCGCCGGAAGGGCGGCGGCGCGCGGGTCCTGGGCGTGGCGGCGGTCCCGGGCGTAGCGGCGGCGGCCCGCCCAGCCGGCCGCCGCCAGCGGCGGCTGCCGCCCGTCCCGGCGGGCCCGGGCCAGGCCCCGCACATACGCCGTGTGGGCCTGCGGACTGGTGAACCACACCGAGGGGTCCTCACCGAAGACCAGCGCCCGCTTGGCCACCACGTAGCCGAACTCCTCCGGCGTCAGATACCCCAGCTTCTGCGACGACACCGGGTCCTCCCGGTAGGCGTCCAGCAGCAGCCAGCCGGCGCCCAGGTAGGCCGCCGCCGTGTCGGTGAGGATCTCGTTGTCCCGGGTGCCGGGGAAGGACAGGCCCAGGCGGTGCAGGTACACGTGCATCACCTCGTGCGCCAGCGCCGCCCCGATGTCCCGGCGATGCGTGCGGAACCGGTCGTTCAGCTCGATGAAGTACTCGGGCCCCGCCGCCAGCTCGACACTCGCCGCGTGCGTCATCTCCCGGAAGGAGACGATCATCCGGGCATCGGGCAGCCGGTAGTGACGCACCAGTTCGTGGGCCACCCGCTGCGCGCCCGGATACAGGTCGTCGGTGTCGCGGAACGCCACGTCGGCCGGGGCCACACTGGCCGAGAACATCCGCACGGTGTCGTACGACAACCGCCGGTACAGCGCCGTGACGGCGGCCCGCACCGTCTCCAGGTGCGGGTAACCGTGCTCGACCGGTCCGCCGTTCGCCACGCCTGAACCCCCGGGACGCCTGAAGCCTCCTCCCACTGTACGAGGAGCGCTCCACCGGTCGTACGGGAAGCGCCGCGCCACCGGCCGTACGGGAGGCGCCGCGCCGTCCGGCGCGCACCGTTCGCCAAGCCCGGCCCGGCCCGGCCGCCGGAAACGGAGCCGTACCCGGAGGCCACGAGGACGGGTACGTCCACAAGGGCGTCGGCACGGGACCGGACGCCGCCGGACGGGTTCTCGGGGCCTGAGACGGACTGCGACCGCCCGGCGTCCGCCCGTAGGGTGGGCGCCCATGACCACCAGCAACACCGGTACCGCTGCCGCCGACCCCGCCGTCCGCGAGGAACTGGCCCGACTGCGGGACAGCATCGACAACATCGACGCGGCCGTCGTCCACATGCTCGCCGAGCGCTTCAAGTGCACCCAGCAGGTCGGCCACCTCAAGGCCCGGCACCAGCTCCCGCCCGCCGACCCGGCCCGCGAGGCGAAGCAGATCGCCCGGCTGCGCGCGCTCGCCGAAAGCGCCAAACTGGACCCGGCGTTCGCCGAGAAGTTCCTGAACTTCATCATCGCCGAGGTGATCCACCACCACGAGCGCATCGCGGAGAGCAACGGCGACGACGGCACACCCCCCGCCTCCCGCTGACCCCTCCGCTCCCACCAGGGGGGGGGCGCACGCCGGGGAGCGCGCCGGGCCCCCGACGGACCGGACATACCCCGCGTACGGAACCGCCTCTGTGCCCTGCCGACCCCATCAGGCAGCATGGCGTCCATGTCCGTACTGACGCGCGACGAAGCGCAGACCCGTGCCCGGCTCCTCGACGTCCACCACTACGCGATCGACCTCGACCTGACGCGGGGCGAGGACACCTTCGACTCCCGCACCGTCGTCCGGTTCACCGTCCGCGGCGGGACGGGCACCACGGAGACCTTCGTCGAGGTCAAGCCCGCCGAGCTGCGCACCGCCACCCTGGACGGACACCCCCTCGACCCGGCCGCCCTGGCCGGCGACCGGCTCACGCTGAAGAACCTCACCCCCGGCGAGCACGAACTGCGCGTCGAGGCGGCCATGCACTACTCCCGCACCGGCGAGGGCATGCACCGCTTCACCGACCCCAGCGACGGCGAGACATACGTCTACACGCAACTGTTCCTGGACGACGTCCAGCGCGTCTTCGCCGCCTTCGACCAGCCCGACCTGAAAGCCGTCTTCGACCTGACCGTCACGGCACCCCGGGGCTGGACCGTCCTCGCCAACGGCACCACCGAACACACCGGCGACGGCCACTGGAAGGCCGCCACGACCCCACCGATCTCCACCTACCTGGTCGCCGTCGCCGCCGGACCCTGGCACTCCGTGCGCACCGAGCACCGCGGCCTGCCCTTCGGCATCCACTGCCGCCGCTCCCTCGCCCCCCACCTGGACGCCGACGCCGAGGAACTGCTCGAGGTCACCCGCGCCTGCTTCGACCGCTACCACGAGAAGTTCACCGAGCCCTACCCCTTCGACTCCTACGACCAGGCCTTCGTCCCCGAGTTCAACGCCGGGGCCATGGAGAACCCCGGGCTGGTCACCTTCCGCGAGGAGTACGTCCACCGCTCCGCCGTCACCGACGCCGAGCGGCAGCTCCGCGCCGTCGTCATCGCGCACGAGATGGCCCACATGTGGTTCGGCGACCTCGTCACCCTCAAGTGGTGGGACGACATCTGGCTCAACGAGTCCTTCGCCGAGTACATGGGCTACCAGGTCGTCGCCGAGGCCACCCGCTTCACCGGCACCTGGACCGACTTCGGCGTCGCCCGCAAGCCCTGGGGCTACGACGCCGACCAGCGCCCCTCCACCCACCCCGTCGCCCCCGAGAACGTCGGCGACACCGCCTCCGCCCTCCTCAACTTCGACGGCATCTCCTACGCCAAGGGCGCCTCCGCCCTGCGGCAACTCGTCACCTGGCTCGGCGAGAAGGACTTCCTGGCCGGCATCAACATCCACTTCGACCGGCACAAGTTCGCCAACTCCACCCTCGCCGACTTCATCGACTCCCTCGCCGCCGCCACCGACCGGGACGTCCACGCCTGGGCCGACGCCTGGCTGCGCACCACCGGCGTCGACACCCTCACCCCGCACGTCACCGGCGAGAACGGCAGCCGCGTCCTCACGGTCGACCGCACCGGCACCCGGCCCCACCGCATCGCCGTCGGCCTCTACGACCAGGACCTCACCGACGAGGGCCGGCTCACCCTGCGCGAACGCCTCCACCTCGACGTCCCCCAGGGTGAACCCCGGCCCATCGGCAAGCTCCCCGCGCTGATCGTCCTCAACGACGGCGACCTGAGCTACGCCAAGATCCGCTTCGACCCCCACTCCTTCCACGGCCTGCGCACCGACCTCTTCGGCATCCCCGGCCCGCTCACCCGCGCCGTGGTCTGGAACGCCCTCCGGGACGCCGTCCGCGACGGCGAACTCCCCGCCGGCGCCTACCTGGACATCGCCCGCGCCCACCTCCCGCGCGAAACCGACCTCGCCCTCGTCGACGGCGTCCTCACCTTCGCCACCGCCCAGGTCGCCGACCGCTACCTCACTCCCGAGCAGCGGCCCGCCGCCCTGACGACCCTCACCGAGCTGTGCCGCGACCTCATCCGCCGCACCGAGGACGGCGACCACCCCGGGCTGCGCCTCATCGCCGTACGCCACCGCATCGCCACCGCCGCCCACCCCGACACCATCGCCGCCTGGCTCGCCGACGGTACCGTCCCCGGCGGTCCCGAACTCGACCCCGAGCTGCGCTGGCGCATCCTCACCCGTCTCGCCGTCCTCGGCGCCACCGACGAGACCGCCATCGCCGCCGAACTCGAACGCGACCCGAGCGCCACCGGCCGGGAAGGCGCCGCCCGCTGCCGCGCCGCCCTCCCCGATCCCGGGGCCAAGAACCGGGCCTGGGAGGCCATGTTCGCCTCCGACGACCTCTCCAACTACCTGTTCACCGCCACCGCCCAGGGCTTCTGGCAGCCCGAGCAGGCCGATCTGGTACAGGATTTCGTACCGCGCTACTACCCCGAGGCGGTCGCCGTCGCCGCCCGCCGCGGCCCCGCCATCGCCGATGCCGCCGGCCGCTGGGCCTTCCCCGCCCACGCCGTGGACGCCGGCAACCTGCGCCTCGGCCAGGCGTGCCTGCGCGACGCCGAGCCCCTCCCCGCCCTGCGCCGCAAGCTCACCGACCAGCTCGACGACCTGGCCCGCGCCCTGCGCGTACGGGAGCCGGACACCCGCTGAGCCCGCACGCGGCCGGTCCCCTCCCGCCGGGGCGGCCGGCCGCGGGCATCCCCCTTTCGGGTTGACATCGTTGGGCTGTCCGGGCGTACCCGCGCCACCCCGTGCAGGCTGGAACCCCCTCACGCCCGGAGGACAGCCCATGGGCCTGCCGCCCCTCGCCTCGGGCCCGCACGGCCCCGACGCCCTGCGGCCCCTCCTCGACACCGTGCTGGAGGCCCTGCGCACCGGCACGGCCGCACGCGGCGGCCCCCTGCCGGCCGGCGGCCCCGACGCCGTCGCCGCCCGCGTGGCGGACGCGGCCGGCGAGATCCTGCCCGACCGGGGCGACCCCGACGCACTGCGTGCCCTGGTCACCGCACTCGCCGAAGGCGCGGCCGACCCCGCGCACCCCCTGTGCGCCGCCCACCTGCACGGCGCCCCCCTCGCCGTCGCCACCGCCGCCGACCTCGCCGCGAGCGCCCTCAACCCGTCCCTCGACTCCTGGGACCAGGCGCCGGCCGCCTCCGCGCTGGAAGCCCTCGTCACCCGCGCCCTCGCCCGGGAAACCGGCGCCGCCGACGCGCTCGTCACCACCGGCGGCACCGAGTCCAACCAACTCGCCGTCCTGCTCGCCCGCGAAGCACACGGCGCGAACCTGCGGCTGGTCCACGCGGCGGGCGCCCACCACTCGGTGCCCCGCGCCGCCTGGCTCCTCGGACTGCCCGAGCCCGTCTCCGTCCCCGCCCCGGCCGGCACCCTCGACCCCGCCGCCCTCGACACGGCACTCACCCAGGTCCCCGGCCCCCACCTCGTCGTCGCCACCGCCGGCACCACCGACGCCGGCCTCGTCGACCCGCTGCCCGAGATCGCCGACCGCTGCGCCGCCCACGGCGCCCGCCTCCACGTCGACGCGGCCTACGGCGCCGGACTCCTCTTCAGCGACCGGCACCGCCCCCAACTCGCCGGACTGGAGGCCGCCCACACCGTCACCCTCGACCTGCACAAACTCGGCTGGCAGCCGATCGCCGCCGGCCTCCTCACCGTCAAGGACCCCGACGACCTCGCCGCACTCCACCACCACGCCGACTACCTCAACGCCGGCGACGACACGGACGCGGGCCTCCCCGACCTCCTCGGCCGCTCCCCGCGCACCAGCCGCCGCCCCGACATCCTCAAGATCGCCGTCACCCTCAAGACCCTCGGCCGCACCGGACTCGGCGCCCTCGTCGACGACGTCTGCGCACTCGCCGCACACTTCGCCGCCCTCGTCCACGACCACCCCGGCTTCGAACTGCACGCCCCGCCCACCATCAGCACCGTCCTGTTCCGGCCCGCCCACGCCACCGACGAAGCCGTCGCCGCCGCCCGTCGCACCCTCCTGACCACCGGCGGCGCCGTCCTCGGCCGCGCCCGCGCCGACGGCCGGCTCTGGCTCAAGGCGACCCTCCTCAACCCCCACACCCGGCCCGACGACCTGGCCGCCCTCCTGGCCCTCGTGCACACCACCCTGGAAGGACACACCGCCCGGTGAACCCCGCCCCCTGCCCCCCGCCGGACACCCCCCGCGACCTCGTCGGCATCGGCATCGGCCCCTTCAACCTCTCCCTCGCCGCACTGGCCGACCCGCTCACCGGCCTCCACACCGTCTTCTACGAGCAGCGCCCCGCCTTCCACTGGCACCCCGGCCTGCTCCTCGACGGCGCGCGCGTTCAGGTGCCCTTCCTCGCCGACCTCGTCACCCTCGCCGATCCCACCAGCGACTGGAGCTTCCTCAACCACCTCAGAGCCCGCGAACGCCTCTTCCCCTTCTACTTCGCCGAACGCCTCCACACCCGGCGCGCCGAGTACGACGCCTACTGCCGCTGGGTCGCCGAGGGCCTCCCCACCCTCCGCTTCCACCACCAGGTCGACGCCGTCCGCTGGAACCCCGAACGCGACCTCTTCGAGGTCGACTACACCCAGCTCGGCGCCGACGGGGAAGCCGAAGCCCTCGGTCGCACCCACACCCGCAACGTCGTCCTCGGCGTCGGCACCGAACCGTACGTCCCCGACCCGCTCAAACCCCTCGTCGGCGCCCCCGGCGCCCCCGTCCTCCACGCCGCCGACTACCTCGACCACCGCGAGGCGCTCCTCGCCGCCGGACACGTCACCGTCATCGGCACCGGCCAGTCCGGCGCCGAGATCTTCCTCGACCTCCTGCGCCACCGGCCCGCCGGCCGCGAGAAGCTGCACTGGCTCGGCCGCACCGAGGCCTTCGCGCCCATGGAGTACTCCAAGCTCGGCCTGGAACACTTCACCCCCGACTACACCCGTTACTTCCACGCCCTCGCCGAACCGGTCCGCGACCGCCTCGTCGCCGGACAGTGGCAGCTGCACAAGGGCATCGACGCCGACACCACCGCCGCGATCCACGACGAGCTCTACCGCCGCACCCTCGACGGCGGCTGGCCCGACACCGTCCTCACCCCCGGCGTCCACGTCCGCACCGCCGGCCGCCTCGCCACCACCCAGCTCGAACTGCACCTGGAACACACCCAGCAGAGGACCCGCTCCCGCCTCACCACCGACGCCGTCGTCCTCGCCACCGGCTACCGCGAACGCCCCCTCGGCCGCGTCCTCGCCGGCCTCGACCCCTACATGCGCCGCGACAGCCGCGAACGCCCCCGCGTCGACGACCGCTTCCGCCTCGTCCTCGACCCCTGCGTCACGGGCCGCGTCTACGTCCAGAACGCCGAGACCCACACCCACGGCGTCGGCGCCCCCGACCTCGGCCTCGCCGCCTGGCGCAGCGCCACCATCCTCAACGACCTCACCGGGCAGGAGCCGTACCCGCTGCCGGCCCGCACCGCCTTCACCGCCTTCGGCCTGGAACGGGGGCGGCCCCAGATCCCCTCCGCACGCGACCACCGGACACTGACCCCGCTGGTCGAGGGAGCCTGAGGCCGCCCCGGACGCTCCGGCTCAGAACACCGGCACACCGTCCCGCGTCAACGACCAGTCCACCGACGCGAAGTCCGCCGGGTCCAGCACACCCCTCGCCGTCACCCACTCGGCGATCCGCGTCCGGATCTCCGTCGACTCCGACCACAGCTCCTTGGCCGCCGCCACGTGCGGGAAGGCGCCCCCGCCATTGGCCCGGTAGTTGTTCACCGCCAGCACGAACTGCCGGGCGTCGTCCAGCGGAGCACCGTCGTACGCGAGGTCGCGCACCCGCGAACCGGGCGCCTGCGCGATGTCGATCTCGTACGTCAGCCCCGACACGTAGTCGTAGTTGTAGTCCGGACGGCCGTTCGCGTTGGTCAGCTTGTCGACGTCCACCGGCGCACCGGCCGCCGTCTGCACGTAGTACTCCGCCGAGTACTCCAGGTACGCCCGCAGCTGCGCACCCGTCATCAACTTCGCCACCAGGGTGTTGTCGTACACGTACAGGCCCGACAGATCCCGGATCGTCACCTCGCCCGCCGGGATCTGCGAGGTCCGCGAGAAGGGCGACGCCTGCGCGAGAACGGGCAGCGAGGCGTACTCCGTACCGGCCAGCGCCTCCCTGACCACGTCCTCCTGCACCTTCGTGATCAGATCGATGACCGGGGCGTCCGTGTACCGCGCCTCGACCGTCGTCAGCGTCTCGGTCGCGGTGCCGACGACCTGGTTGACGTACGCCACCACCTTCGCGTGCTCGTCCGACAGCAGCCGGGTGATCCGCGGGTCGTCGGCGACCGTGTTGGTGTTGCGCAGCGACGCCTTGACCGACTCGACCCGCCAGCGCCCCCGCTCGAAGACCAGCTCGAAGTCGAACAGCGTGAGCCGCTCGGCGTAGCACAGCGGCTCCGACAGCACGACCGTCCTGCCGGTCTCCTCGTTGACGACCTTCAGCTCCGGGATCTCCACGTGCGCGTGCCCGACCAGGATGGCGTCGATGCCCGGGACCAGCCTCGCCACATTGGCCGCCGCGTTCTCCACGTACGGGATCTGGTCACCGTAGGACGACGTGCCCGACGACCCGGAGTGCGCCGACACGACCACGACGTCCGCACCCATCGAGCGCAGCTTCGGCACCCACTTGGCCGCCTGCTCCTCCAGACCGGGGAAGGCCAGCTTCCCCTGCACGTACGCCTTGTCCCAGATCGCGATGCCCGGATTGGTCAGCCCCAGCACCGCCACCTTCACCGGCGGTGCGCCCTTCACCCGGAACGTCTTCATGAAGTACGGCGGGAAGGCCGGCTTCAGCGTCTTCGCGTCGACCGCGTTGGCGCCGAGCAGCGGGAAGTCGCACTGCTCCTCGAACCTGCGCAGCGTCTCGATGCCGTAGTTGAACTCGTGGTTGCCGAGCGCCACCGCGTCGTACCCGATCGCGTTCATCGCCTGCGCCATCGGGTGCACCGGGCCGCCCTTCGCGGTGATCGGCTCCACCTTCGCGAAGTAGTAGGCCAGCGGGGTGCCCTGGATGGTGTCGCCCGCGTCCAGCAGGAGCGTGTGGTGGCGGCCCTTCTCCTCGCGCACCTGATCCACCAGCGTGGAGACCCGGGCCAGGCCCTGGGCGTTGCCCGCCGAGTCCGCGTACGCGGCGTCCTTGAAGTAGTCCCAGTTGAAGACGTGCCCGTGCAGGTCGGTCGTGCCCAGCACGGTCAGCGCGTACCGCTTGGGCTTCCTGCGGGTGCGGTGCGCGGGGGCCGCCTGTGCCGCCGGAGCCGCCGCCGCACCGGTCAGCGATACCCCCGCCCCCGTCACGGCGGACCTGCTCAGGAACTTCCGGCGGTTCAACGGCATGGGTGGCTCTCCTCGGGCGGCGACGTGTCATCGACAACGCGCGTAGATTCCCTGACGCGCGTAGATTCCTTCCTGATCACGCCGCGTGTCAACAGGCGTCCGCCCACTCGCCCGAAAAGGCGATATGAGCGCCGGGAATGCTCGTCGGAGCACCCCGGCGCACCATGCAACACTTGTCAACAACCCTTCACCCGGCCGTGGCTGGGTGGTCACGTACGACCCATTCGCTACTGGTCGGTACGTCATAGGCTCGGCTCATGCGCCGAGCGAAAATCGTCTGCACTCTTGGGCCCGCCACCGACTCGTACGACCGGATCAAAGACCTGGTCGAGGCCGGAATGGACATCGCCCGCTTCAATTTCAGCCACGGCACCCACGCCGAACACGAAGAGCGCTATCACCGTGTCCGGAAGGCGTCCGACGAAACCGGCCGCAGCGTCGGCGCCCTCGCCGACCTTCAAGGCCCGAAGATCCGCCTCGGCCGCTTCACCGAAGGACCCGTACTCCTCGAACGCGGCGACACCTTCACCATCACCGTGGAGGAGGGCGTCGAAGGCGACCGCCACACCTGCGGCACCACCTACGCCGGCCTCGCCGCCGACGTCACCCCCGGCGAACGCGTCCTCGTCGACGACGGCAAGGTCTGCCTGGAGGTCACCGGCGTCGACGGCCCCCGGATCCGCACCGAGGTCGTCGAGGGCGGCATGGTCTCCGACCACAAGGGCCTCAACCTCCCCGGCGTCGCCGTCTCCGTTCCCGCCCTGTCCAAGAAGGACGAGGACGACCTGCGCTGGGCCCTGCACGCCGGGTTCGACGTGATCGCCCTCTCCTTCGTCCGCAGCGGCCGGGACGTGCTGGACGTCCACCGCGTCATGGACGAGGAGGGCCGCCGCCTCCCCGTCATCGCCAAGGTCGAGAAACCGCAGGCCGTCGAGAACATCGAGGACATCGTCGCGGCCTTCGACGGCATCATGGTCGCCCGCGGCGACCTCGGCGTCGAAATGCCCCTCGAACAGGTGCCGATCGTCCAGAAGCGTGCCATCAAGCTCGCCAAGCGCAACGCCAAACCGGTCATCGTCGCCACCCAGATGCTCGACTCCATGATCGACAACGCCCGCCCGACCCGCGCCGAGGCCTCCGACGTCGCCAACGCCGTGATCGACGGCACCGACGCCGTGATGCTCTCCGGCGAGACCAGCGTCGGCAAACACCCGATCGACACGGTGCGCACGATGGCCCGGATCGTCGCGGCGGCGGAGGAGGACGTCCTGGCCAAGGGGCTGCCCCCGCTGACCGAACGCAACAAGCCCCGCACCCAGGGCGGCGCGGTCGCCCGCGCGGCGGCGGAGATCGGCGACTTCCTGGGCGCCAGGTTTCTCGTCGCCTTCACCCAGTCCGGCGACACCGTCCGCCGCCTGTCCCGCTACCGCTCGCCCATTCCGCTGCTCGCCTTCACCCCCGAGCCGGCGACGCGTTCCCAGCTGAGCCTCACCTGGGGGGTGGAGACCTTCCTCGGCCCGCACGTGGACTCCACCGACGCGATGGTCGACCAGGTGGACGAACTGCTCACCCGGTACGGGCGCTGCGAGAAGGGCGACGTCGTGGTCATCACGGCGGGCTCCCCGCCCGGGGTGTCGGGCACGACCAACCTGGTGCGGGTGCACCACATCGGGGAGGACGACAGTCCCGAGTGAGCCCGTACCCGGGGCCGGCGCGGAGGCCGTCCCCGAGGGGTGCGGAGGCTTCGCGGGCTACGGAGACGAGGAATGTGACGAATACGAGGAATGTGAGGAATACGGGGAAGGGGCCGCGGTGGTCGCGGGGGGCACACGGCAAAGAGTGGATGTGCACGGGAACGTGGACATCCACTCGCTGACGGCAACCTTGGGAAACAAGGAAAAGTGCCCCGGGTCGGACTCGAACCGACACTGTATGGGTTTTGAATCCATTGCCTGCTGCCAATTGGGCTACCGGGGCCCGCGGAATCGAAGGTTTCCCCCGACCCTCCGCGCGTCCACCTTACCGCAGCTAGGTAGGCTCTTGTCAGCAGTACCCCTGCCCCGAACGAGGAGCCCCACGTGACCGCCCCCGAGTCGCCCCAGCCCGCCGACGCGAACGACGACGACCAGTCGCACGTGCCCCCGCTGACGACCCGTGTCGTCATCGCCGAGGACGAGGCGCTCATCCGGCTGGACCTCAAAGAGATGCTGGAGGAGGAGGGGTACTCCGTCGTCGGCGAGGCCGGGGACGGGGAGCAGGCCGTGGAGCTGGCCCGCGAGCACAGGCCGGACCTCGTCATTCTCGACGTGAAGATGCCCAAGCTGGACGGCATCTCCGCGGCCGAGCGGATCGCCGGGGAGAGCATCGCGCCGGTGCTGATGCTGACCGCCTTCTCGCAGCGCGACCTCGTGGAGCGGGCCCGGGACGCCGGAGCCATGGCATACCTGGTGAAGCCGTTCAGCAAGAGCGACGTCGTCCCGGCGATCGAGATGGCCGTCTCGCGCTTCACGGAGCTGAAGACGCTGGAGAAGGAGGTCGCGGACCTCAGCCAGCGGCTGGAGACCCGCAAGCTGGTGGACCGGGCCAAGTCGGTGCTCCAGACGGAGTACGGCCTGACCGAGCCGGCCGCGTTCCGGTGGATCCAGAAGACGTCGATGGACCGGCGGATGTCGATGCAGCAGGTCGCCGAGGCGGTCATCCAGGACGCCGAGGAGAAGAAGGCGTCCAAGGGCTGACGTCCGGTGCTCCGCGAGGCCCGTGTCCCCCGTGTGGCGGGGGGCGCGGGCCTCGTCGTGTCCTCCTCACCCTCCCCGCACGAAACCGTGTCCCACGAAACCGTGACCCTCAGAGGCCGCGTCCTGTTCTAGGGTGCCGCCAAGCACCGGAACGGGGGAGGAGCTGTGGAGCAGGCGGAGACGGCGCTCGCCGAGCGGATCGCCGAGCGGCGGGCAGGGCTGGGGGACCCGCGGGCGCTGGTGGGCGAGATGCGCAGATCGACGCTGCTGGTTCCGCTGGCCGACGGCGGTCTGTGGAGTGCGCGGTCGGGCGGGGTGCGGTGGGTCTGCGGCTTCACCGACGAGGCGGCACTGGCCCGGTTCGCCCTGCACCACGCGCCCGGTGGGCGGTCGCTGGAGTACGCCGAGCTGCTCGGCGCCCGGATCGTCGACGAGATCGTGCCGTCGTTGGGTGAGCCGGCGGGACTCGCGGTGGACATCGCGACGCAGGACGGGTCGATGTTCTTTCCGCCGGTGGCCGGGATCGTGCCGGACGGGGCTGCCGTGGACACGGGCGAGGAGGGCCGGGCATGAGCGGGGACGGGCCGGACGTGCAGTTCGGCAAGGCGGCGGTCGCGAAGTTCACCAAGGGACTCGGCGACACCATCGACCAGCTCGGCGAGGTCGGCGACGCCACGGGCTCGGTGATGGGCAAGGGCTTCTCCGGGCTGGCGATGACCGGCATGGAGGCCGGACACCACGGGCTGTCGACCGACTTCGAGGACTTCTGCGAGCGCTGGGAGTGGGGCGTGCGCGCCCTGGTCCACGACGCGAGCGCGATCGCCGGCCGGCTGGGGCTCGCGGCGGGCACGCAGTGGGAGCACGACCAGTACGTCGAGGGAACGCTGAAGGTCGGGGTGAACTCGGTGATGGGCGGTAGTCCGCACGCCTCGGAGGAGGAGATCATCCGGCAGGGCTGGGGCGACGTGTTCACGCCGGACCATCTCAACCCGGACTGGAGCGCGCAGTCGTTCGAGCAGGCGGGGCAGGACATCTCGCAGACCTGGAAGGACACCGGCCGCACCGTCCTGACCGAGGGTGAGGGCGGGCGCCGGGCGCAGCTGCTCAACGAGGTGCTCGGGGTCTCCGACGACCGGTTCGACCAGGCGCTGGACGACACGTTCGGCCCGTCGCCGCAGGAACGGGCGCAGCAACAGGGTGAGTCCGGGGGGAACTGAGCGTGGGTATCGGCGGTTTCATCAGCGACATCACACCGGACTCGGTGGAGAACGCGGTCGAGGACGGTGTCGAGTGGGTCGGCAACCGGGTCGAGGACGCCGGCGACTGGACGGCGGACCGGCTGGACGACGTGGGCTGGCAGTCCGGTGCGGACTGGGTACGGGAGCAGTCCCGTTCGGTGGCGAACCGGATGGGCGCCGAGGTCGACGAGATGGATCTCGGGCAGACCGAGGACAAGACGAAGCTGGTGTACGGCAGCGCGTCGAAGATCCGGTCGACCGCCGAGCGGCTGCGGGGTTTCCAGTCGTCGTTCGACGGTGTCGGAGAGGGCCTCAAGGGCCTGGACTCCTCCGAGCTGAAGGGGGAGGCCGCCGAGGCCCTGCGCAGGGCGGTGCGGACCCAGCCGCCGAAGTGGTTCGGGGGTGCGGACGCCTGTGAGGCGGCGGCGGCCGCGCTGGAGGCGTTCGCGGGGACCGTGACATGGGCACAGGGCCAGGCGCAGACGGCGATCGACAAGTGGAAGGAGGGCGTCAAGGCGTCGGAGGCGGCGGCGGACGCCCACCGCAAGAAGGTCGACGACTACAACAAGGCCGTCGACCGCTACAACGCGCAGGCCCCGGACAAGCGGGACCCGTCGATGCTGCCGCCGTGTCCGGCGCCGACCTTCGACGATCCGGGCAAGAAGCTGATGCAGGAGGCGCAGGACCTGCTGGCCGAGGCGCGCAAACAGCGCAACACCGCCGCGGAGACCGCGCGCGGCGCGGTGCGTGCGGCGCGTGACAAGGCGCCGCAGAAGCCGTCGTACGCCGATCAGGCCGGTGGCGGTCTCCAGGAGCTGCAGATCATCGGCGACCATGTCGGCGGTGGCGTCATCAAGGGCACCGCGGGGCTGCTGAACTTCGTCCGCAGTGTCAACCCGATGGATCCGTACAACATCACGCACCCCGCGGAGTACGCGACGTCGCTCAACAGCCTGGCGGCGGGGCTGGTGGTGGCGGCCAACGACCCGGTCGGCACGGGCAGGCAGATGGTCGGCGACTTCATGAAGGACCCGGCCGAGGGGTTCGGCCGGCTGATCCCGGACCTCGCGCTGACCGCGGCGACCGGGGGCGGCGGCGCGGCGGTCAAGGGTGTGCGGATCGCCGCCGACGCCGCCGACGCGGCGCGGGTGCGCAGACTGGTGGACGACGCCCCGCAGGGCACGCACGACCGTCCCGACGCGGAGCGCACCACGGACGGCACGGATCCGGTGGACCTGGCGTCGGGGCGGATGTTCCTGCCCCAGACCGACGTGCGCATTCCGGGCGTCCTGCCGCTGGAGTTCACCCGCCGCACCGAGTCGGGCTGCACGACCGGCCGCTTCCTCGGCGTGTCCTGGACGTCCACGGTCGACGAGCGCCTGCACGTCGACCCGGTGGGCGTCGTCCACGTCACCGCCGACGGCCTGCTGATCACGTACCCGCACCCGCTGCCCGGCACCCCGGCACGCCCCGAGTCGGGCACGGGACGGACCCGGCTCGCGCGGGATGCCGGCGGCGACTACACGGTCACCGACACCGACACCGGCCTGGTCCGCCGCTTCACCGCCCCGGTGGGCAGCGAACCCGGTGGTGACGGAACCGCCTGGCTGACCTCCGTCACCGAACGCAACGGTCACACGCTCACCGTCGACCGCACCGACGACGGCCTGCCCCTGGCCCTCGTCCACTCGGCGGGCCGCGCGGTGAAGCTGGCCACCACCGACGGCCGGGTGACCGCGCTGTCGCTGGCGGGCGCGGGTGAGGACGGCGCCGACCTGCCCCTGATGGCCTACGGCTACCAGGACGGCAACCTCACCGCCGTCACCAGACCGTCCGGCGCCACCACGACGTTCGTCTACGACGACCGCCGCCGCGTCACCGCCTGGATCGACTCCAACGGGAGCCGGTACGCGTACGTGTACGACGACCGCGACCGTGTCGTCGCCGAGGGGGGCGAGGACGGACACGTCCAGATCACCCTCGCGTACACCGAGCCGGACCCCGGGACCGGCCGCCGTACGACGACGCTCACCACGGCCGACGGTGCCGTCACCCGCCATCTGCTCGGTCGCGGCTGCCGTGTCCTGGCCACCACCGATCCGCTCGGGAACACCACGCGGTTCACCCATGACGCGCGGGGCCGTCTGCTCAGCCGCACGGACGCGTTGGGACGTACCACCGCGTACGGACACGACGAGGACGGCCGGCTCGTCACCGTCACGCACGCCGACGGCAGCGAGCTGCGGGCCGAGCGTGGTCCGCTCGGCCTGCCGACCTCGCTGCGGGGCCCGGACGGGGCGCGCTGGCTGCAGGAGTTCGACGAGCGGGGCAACCGCACCGCGATCACCGACCCGGCGGGGCACACCACGCGGTGGTCCTTCGACGGTGCCGGCCGCCCGACGTCCGTCACCGACGCGCTCGGTGCCCTCACCACGGTGCGGTGCGACGCCGCCGGGCTGCCGGTCGAGGTCACGGACCCGGCCGGCGGGATCACCCGGCTGGAACGCGACGCGCTGGGCCGTCTGGTGCGGATCACCGATCCGGTGGGCGGGGTGACCCGGCTCGCGTGGACCGTGGACGGCCGGCTCGGGCGGCGGGTCGGCCCGGACGGTGCCGTGGAGTCGTGGACGTACGACGGGGAGGGCAACTGCCTGACCCACACCGACGCGGCCGGCGGGGTGTCGCGTTACACGTACACGCACTTCGACCTGGTCACCTCCCGTACGCGTCCGGACGGTTCGCGTCTCGACTTCGCGTACGACGCGGGCCTGCGGCTGACCCGGGTCGTCGACCCGCAGGGTCTGACCTGGAGCTACGCGTACGACAGGGCGGGCCGGCCGGTCGCCGAGACGGACTTCGACGGGCGGACCGTCACCTACCGCCTCGACGCGGCCGGGCAGCTCACGGCGCGTGTGGACCACGGCGGCGGCACCGTCTCGTACGCACACGACGAACGCGGCCGGGTCGTCCGCAAGGAGGCCGCCGGCCGGGTCACCGCGTACGCGTACGACCGCGCCGGGCGTCTCGTCCACGCCCACGGCCCCGACGGTGAGCTGATGCGCCGCTACGACCGGGCGGGCCGGCTGAAGACCGAGCTGGTCGACGGCCGTGCCGTCGACTACGGCTACGACGCCGCGGGCCGCCGGAACCGCCGGGTCACGCCGACCGGTCACGTGACCACCTTCGCGTACGACGCCGCGGGCCGTCCCACCCGGGTGGTCGCCGGGGGCCGCACGGTCTCGTTCACCCACGACGCGGCGGGCCGGGAGCTGGCGCGCGTGTTCGGTGACTCCCTCGTCCTCACCTCCGCCTGGGACGAGGCCGGCCGGCTGTCCGAGCAGCGTCTGGCGACCGGGTCCCGCACGCTGAACTCCCGTTCGTACGGTTACCGTGCCGATGGTCACCTCAGCGAGGTGTCCGACGGGCTGTCGGGCGTCCGTACCCTCGACCTCGACCCGGTGGGGCGGGTCACGGCCGTTCACGCGGGCGGATGGACCGAGCGGTACGCGTACGACGCCTCCGGGAACCAGACCGAGGCAGCCTGGCCCGCGTCGCACCCCGGCCACGAGGCCACCGGCCCCCGGGCCTACACCGGTACCACCGTCACGCGGGCGGGCGGTGTGCGCTTCGAGTACGACGCCCTCGGCCGCGTGGTCGTGCGGCAGAAGACCCGGCTCTCCCGCAAACCCGACACGTGGCGCTACGTGTGGGACGCCGAGGACCGCCTCGTCGGCGTGACCACTCCGGACGGCACCCGCTGGCGGTACCGCTACGACCCGCTGGGCCGGCGCACCGCGAAGGAGCGTCTCGCCGGTGACGGCGGGACGGTCGTCGAGGAGGTCCGGTTCACCTGGGACGGCACCACGCTGTGCGAGCAGGTCTCGGTCGGTGCCGAAACGCCGAACCCGGTGGTGCTGACCTGGGACCACCGCGGTCTCGTGCCGCTCGCCCAGACGGAGCGCATCCTGACCGCGGACGCCCGTCAGGAGGAGGTCGACCGGCGCTTCTTCGCCATGGCGACGGACCTGATCGGCGCGCCCACCGAGCTGGTCGACGCATCGGGTGACGTCGCCTGGCGCACCCGCGCCACCCTGTGGGGAACGACCGCCTGGAACCGTTCGAGCACCGCGTACACGCCGCTTCGTTTCCCGGGGCAGTACTACGACGCGGAGACCGGTCTCCACTACAACCTGTTCCGTCACTACGACCCGGAGACCGGCCGGTACACCTCTCCCGACCCGCTGGGTCTGGCACCGGCCCCGAACCCGGTCGCCTACGTGCACAATCCCAGCACGGTCTGCGACCCGCTCGGTCTGTCGCCGTACAAGGACGGCGAGGGGCCGGCGATCGGCGAGTACACCTCCAAGGGCGAGGGCCAGGACCTCAAGCGGTCGGCCAGGGTCGGTGACGACGAGTGGCACTTCAACACCGGTCACGGCTACGACCGCGCCCACACCGGTCCGGGCGGCGACCGGAACGACCTGCGGACCACCGGCCTGGACCCCGACCGGATCGAGCAGGCGATCGTCTCCGACGTGTACCGGCACATGGACGGCGGCGGCACGGTGCCCAAGCCGGGGCCGGGGTTCACCGGGCCGTTGGAGCGGACGGTGCAGATCGACGGGCACGATGTCGGGTACCGCGTCATCCAGCGGCCGGACGGCGCCTACCAGCTGTCCACGTACTGGCTGAACTGACCGTCCTCCGGCCGGTGCTAGGGTCGGTCCACCCTGTGGAGAGCGCTGTCGTGAGAAGGAAGAGATGTCCGAGCTGACGTCGGTGGCCAGGAGCCTCGGCCGTTCCCTGGACGAGGCCGGTGCCGAGAGCCGGGAGGTCCGGGACGCCGTCCGGGAGTTCGTCGAGAAGGTCACTTTCGCGAGTGCGGACGAGATCCGGGGGATGCTGCGCGAGGTCCTCGCCGAGGACTGGATGGCGCTTCCGCCGTGGGCCCGCAACCTCGCCTACCGGCTGGCCTGCCTCCAGAGCCCGGACGATCCGGAGCTGCTGCGCGAGGCCGCCGCCGACCTGCTGTGCTTCGGTCCCGACTGGGACGCGGAGGCGGAGGACCTCAAGCGGCGCGCGGCGGAGCTGGAGTAGCCCCCGGCCGCGCTGCGGAGCCGAGGACCACGTGGACCGGCGGGGAACGAGCGGACCGCCGCCTCATGAGGGGGCGGTCCGCTCGCGCGGTGTGCTCCCGGCTCAGTCCTCGCCGAGATAGGCCTTGCGGACCGACTCGTCGTGGAGGAGGTCCTGTCCGCTGCCGGACAGGACGATGTTGCCGACCTCCATGACGTGGCCGTGGTCGGCCAGGGACAGGGCGGCCTGGGCGTTCTGCTCGACGAGCAGGATGGTGGTGCCCTGGGACTTCAGCTCGGCGATGGTCGCCATGATCTTCTGCATCATGATCGGCGAGAGGCCCATGGAGGGCTCGTCCAGCATGAGCAGCTTGGGCTGGGACATCAGGGCCCGGCCCATGGCGAGCATCTGCTGCTCACCGCCGGAGAGGGTGCCCGCGGCCTGCTTCCGGCGTTCGCCGAGGATCGGGAAGAGGTCGTAGGCGCGCTGGATGTCCTTCTCGATGCCCGGCTTGTCGCTCCGCAGGAAGGCGCCGAGGCGGAGGTTGTCCTCGATCGTCATGCGCGGGAAGATGTGCCGGCCCTCGGGGGAGTGGGCGAGTCCGAGGGAGACGACCTGGTGGGCGGGGACCTTCTTGAGGGACTTGCCGCCGAACCTGATCTGGCCGCCGACCGGCTTGAGGAGCCCGGACAGGGTGCGCAGGGTGGTGGTCTTGCCGGCGCCGTTGGTGCCGATCAGGGTGACCACCTCTCCGGCGTCCACCGTGAACGAGATGCCCTTGACGGCCTCGATCTTGCCGTAGGCGACGCGGAGGTCCTCGACCTCGAGCAGTGCGGTCATCGGTCGTTCTCCTTGCCGGCCGCGGTGTCCTTGGTGGTGTCGGCCTGGGCGGCCCCCGTGGCCTCGACCTCGGCGGCCTCGACCTCGGCGGCCTCCGCCGCGCCGGGGGCGTTCTCGAAGGGCTCGCCGAGGTAGGCGGCGACCACGCGCTCGTCACCCTGCACGGTGGCGCTGTCGCCCTCGACGAGCTTCTCGCCCTGGACGAGGACGGCGACGCGGTCGCAGAGGTTGAAGATGAAGCGCATGTCGTGCTCGATGACGAGGACGGCGATGCCCTGGTCGCGGATGGCGAAGACGAGTTCCTCGGTGGCGCGTGTCTCCTGGGGGTTCATGCCGGCCGTCGGCTCGTCCAGGAGGAGCAGGCCCGGTTCGCTGGCGAGGGCGCGGGCGATCTCCAGCTTGCGCTGTTCGCCGTAGGGCAGGTTCCGGGCGAGGTGGCCGGCTTTGGGGGCGAGGCCGACGAAGTCCAGCAGTTCCATGGCACGTCGGCGGGAGGAGGCCTCGGCCTTGTGGAAGCCGGGGCCGCGCAGGACGGCTGACCAGAAGCCCTCCTTGGTGCGGGTGTGGCGGCCGACGAGGACGTTCTCCAGGACGGTCATGTTGGCGAACAGGCGGATGTTCTGGAAAGTCCGGGCGATGCCGGCGGCCGTCACCTTGAAGGACTTGGCCGGCAGCACCTGGTCCTTGTAGCGGACTTCGCCCTCGGTGGGCGTGTAGAGGCCTGTCAGGCAGTTGAAGAAGGTGGTTTTGCCGGCGCCGTTGGGGCCGATGAGGCCGACGATCTCGCCGCTGTTGACGGTGAGGTCCACGCCGTTGACGGCCGTGAGTCCGCCGAAGCGCATCGTGACGCCGCGTGCGTCGAGGACCGTGGTGCCGGGGGCAGGGGCGCCCGGGGTGGTGCCCTTGGTGGTGGTGTCCGTGGTCATGGTGGTCAGGCCCCTGTCTTGCCGAGGACTGCGGGCGCTTCGGCCTTGTCGTGGAATTCCAGCTGGCGGCGCCGGTTGGGGATGAGGCCTTCGGGGCGGAACCGCATCAGCAGGACGAGCGCGAGTCCGAAGGCGAGGAGCTGGTAGTCGCCGAGGAACTGGAGCTTGTTGGGGATGAGGAAGAGGAGTGCCGCGCCGAGGAGCGGCCCGCCGATGGTGCCCATGCCGCCGAGGACGACCGCGGCGAGCAGGAACGCGGAGTTGGGCGGTGTCGTACCGGCGAAGAGGTACTGCTCGGGGGTCACGGTGTAGGTGACGTGTGCCTGGACGGTGCCGGCGAGGCCGGCGAGGGCGGCGCCCACGGCGAACGCGATCAGTTTGACGCGGAAGCCGTTGATGCCCATGGCGAGGGCGGCGGTCTCGTCCTCGCGGATGGCGACCCAGGCCCGGCCAATGCGGGAGTCGCTGCTGCGCCGG
Source organism: Streptomyces sp. JK94 (assembly GCF_053613315.1). Classification (NCBI taxonomy): domain Bacteria; kingdom Bacillati; phylum Actinomycetota; class Actinomycetes; order Kitasatosporales; family Streptomycetaceae; genus Streptomyces; species Streptomyces sp. JK94. The sequence goes on from NZ_JBSICH010000001.1 coordinate 576,526, forward strand.
AAGACGAGGACGACGACGGCGGTGATGATCAGCATCAGGAAGAAGTAGTTGGCGAACCGGCCGATGGTGACGCCGAGGATGTCGTGCCGGGCGCCGAGGTCGAATCCGAGGATCTTCAGGTCCGGCACGGCCGAGATGCCGTTGGAGCCGTTGGTGATGTCGGGTCCGGAGGTGCCGTCCATGTTGAGGACGGCGATGCGGAAGATCTCACCGAAGCCGAGGGTCACGATGGCGAGGTAGTCGCCGCGCAGCCGCAGGGTGGGGGCGCCGATCAGGACGCCGAAGACCAGTGAGGCGGCGGCTCCGACCAGGACGGCGGCCCAGAAGGGGAAGTGGACGCCGAACGGTGAACTGGGCGAGCCGGAGACCAGGGCCGCGGCGTAGGCGCCGACGCCGAGGAAGGCGACGTAGCCGAGGTCGAGGAGGCCGGCGAGGCCGACGACGATGTTGAGGCCCAGGGCGACGGTGGCGAAGATCAGGATGTAGACGCCGATGGTGGCGTACCGGTCGTCGGTCTGGGTGAAGGGGAAGAGCGCCGCGGCGACGAAGGCGCCCCAGATGGTGACGGTCTGGTGCCGTGCGGTGATCTGGGTGGCCTGGCGGATGAGCCCGGCCTTGTGGGCGGCCGCGAAGCCGAACCCGGCCGTGATCAGGAAGCCGACGAAGAGTTCGTCGTACTCGGTGCCGATGCCGTAGGTGAAGACGGTGAGGCAGACGGCGAGGACCGCGACGATGATGAGGATCTCGGCGTAGGAGGGCAGGGCGGGCACGGGGCGGGGCTCGCCGGAGGCGAAGGCGGCCTTGACGGTCTGCCAGCCGTGACCCGCGCGGTGCCTGGCGAGGTCCCAGCCGCTCTCGTCGGGGTCGACGGGGTCGGGCGCGGGGCGCTCGAAGGGGAGGGCGAGGGCGCCGAGGAGGGCGGCGAGGGTGACGATCGCCGCGGTGTAGGCGCCGGGTTCGAGGTTGACCAGGCCGCCCAGCTGGAGGGTGATGGCGAGGACGGTGTACCAGGTGGTCGCGAAGGTGGCGAGCGCGGCGAATCTCAGCGCCGCGTCGGCGCCGGCGGGGGTGAGCCAGCGCAGGCCTTTGAGGCCGTAGGAGGAGAGGCCGAAGAGGGTGGTCAGGGCGCCGCCGATGAGGACGAGGACCTGCAGGCCGCCCGGGTAGCCGTAGACGGTGAGGTCGCCGGGGAACGCGGCGGTCCAGGTCCAGGCGAGGAAGGTGGAGACGACGGTGAGGAGGCCGCCGCCGGTGGCGAGGGCGCGTCCGAGGTGCGGGGGGATGCCGATGAGGCCGGTTGCCGCGCCGGTGGCGGGGGCGTTCGGGGTCTTTTCGGTGGTCTGTGTGGTCATCGGTGTCACGCCCTGTCCGCGACGCGCTCGCCGAGCAGGCCCTGTGGCCTGAACAACAGCACAAGGATGAGGAGGATGAAGGCCCAGACGTCCGCCCAGGACTGGCTGCCGAACTGCCCCAGGCCGGGGATGTCGCCGATGTAGGCGGTGGCGAGGGTTTCGGCGACGCCGAGGACGACTCCGCCGATCATGGCGCCGTAGATGTTGCCGATGCCGCCGAGGACGGCCGCCGTGAAGGCCTTCAGCCCGAGGATGAAGCCCATCTTGAAGTCGACGTGGCCGTACTCCAGGCCGTATGCGACTCCGCCGATGGCGGCGAACACGGCGCCGAGGGCGAACGCGATCACGATGATGCGGTCGGTGTTGACGCCCATCAGCTTGGCGGTGTCGGAGTCCTGGGCGGTGGCCTGCATGCCGCGTCCGGTGCGGGTCTTCATGACGAAGTAGCCGAGGAAGGCCATGCTGACGGGGGCGGCGACGAGGAGGAAGATGCTGCCGGTCTGGAGGGTGATGCTGCCGATGTGGAAGGGGCCGCCCTCGATCTGCGGGAAGGTGCGGGCGGACTTCGCGTCGGGGTACCAGGCCCAGACCGCCTGCTGGAGGGCGAGCGAGAGGCCGATGGCGGTGATGAGCGGGGCGAGGCGGGGGCCACCGCGCAGGGGGCGGTAGGCGAAACGTTCGGCCCCGATGGCGACGGTCACCGAGACGATCACGGCGCCGAGGATCATCAGGGGCAGGGCGATCAGCATGGAGGTGCCGTCGGGCAGGACGTACATGTAGACCGTGAGCGCGCCGAAGGCGCCGGTCATGAAGATCTCGCCGTGGGCGAAGTTGATGAGCTGGACGATGCCGTAGACCATCGTGTAGCCAATGGCGATCAGCCCGTACATGGATCCCAGTAGCAGGCCGTTGACCAGCTGCTGCGGCAGTTCGTTCACCGCATGTCCTCCGAGAGGTTCGGATGTTCGACGGATGTGGCCGGGTGTGAGTCCGCGCGGGGCGCCTGTGCAACAGCGCCCCGCGCGGCTCTCGGGTGGTGCGGGTGTCTCGTCGGACGACTCAGCCGGTGTAGGTGCCGGACTTCACGGCCTTCCAGTCGCCGTTCTCGACGGCGTACACGGTCAGCTGCTTGTTGGTGGCGTCACCGAACTCGTCGAAGGAGACCTTGCCGGTCACTCCGTCGAAGGAGACGTTCTGCATGGCCTCGACGACCTGGGCGCGGGCGTCGTCGGGGAGCTTGCCGTCGTTCTTCTCGACGACGGTCTTGACGGCCTCGATGATGGCCCAGGCGGAGTCGTAGGAGTAGCCGCCGTAGGCCTCGAAGGGTTCCTTGTAGCCGCCGGCCTTGTAGTTGGCGACGAACTCCTTGGCCGAGGGCAGTTCCTCCACGGGGGCGCCCACGGAGGTGGCCAGGTCGCCGGTGCCGCTGGCGCCGGCGAGCTTGATGAAGTCGGCGCTGTAGATGCCGTCACCGCCGACCAGCGGAATCTTGGCGCCGGTGCCCTTGATCTGCTTGCTGAGCGGGCCGGCCTGCGGGTATTCGCCGCCGTAGTAGACGACGTCGGCGCCCGAGTTCTTGACCTTGGTGGCGACCGCGGAGAAGTCCTTGGTGTCCGGGTTGATGTGCTCGGTACCGACGACCTGGCCGCCGAGCTTCTTGAACTCGTCGGTGAAGGTGCCGGCGAGACCGGCGCCGTAGGTCTTCTTGTCGTCGATGACGAAGGCCTTCGTCTTCTTGAAGTCGTTGAAGACGTACTGCGCGGCGAACGGACCCTGGATGGCGTCGGTGGTCGCGGTGCGGAAGTAGGTCTTGAACGGGCGCTTCTTCTCCGTGCGCCAGTCCGGGCCCTGGGTCAGCGAGGGGCCGGTGTTGGCCGGGGAGACCAGGGCCATGGTGCCGGACTCGAAGACCTGCTGCATGGACTCGCCGACCGAGGAGTTGAGCGGGCCGACCACGCCGAGGACCTCGTCGTCGGCGACGAACTGGCTGGCGTTCTGCTGGCCCACGGAGGGCTGGCCCTGGTCGTCGAGGGCCTCGACCTTGAAGGTGATGCCCTCGACGTGCTTGTCCTTGTTGGCGGTCTTGGCCGCGAGGTCCGCCGAGTTCTTGATGCCGAGGCCCAGCGCGGACAGGTCGCCGGTCAGCGGGGCGTCGACGCCGATGACGACGGTGGTGCCGCCGCCGTCGTTGCCGGAGTCCGAGCCGCCGTCGTCGTCGCGCGAGCCGCAGGCGGTGAGGGTGAGTGCTCCCGCCGCCAGAGCGGCGGTGATGGCGATGAGCGAACGTTGACGCACGATCAGTCCTTTCCCTGGCACGGCCGCTTCCCCGTGGAAGCGGCCGAGTCGAGCGCTGGGCCGAAGTGACAATCGGACGGCGCGGTGACTGGCCGTGACTCTAAGCGTGTGTGGGGAACGTGGAGGAGAGTCTGACTCAGGCTGTGACGCTCTTGTTATGACACGGGGTAATGCAGAGCGGTACTGGCGGGGAAGAAGGGCGGAATTCCGGCCGATTCGCCCTGTCCGCATGCTGAGAACCCGCAGGAACGGCCGCCTGAGTTCAGGCGTCTGGGGCGTTTTGGTGATGACCGGGATTTGTTGCTGCAGGCGACCCCGGGGGCGTGGGACGGGTGTCGCACATAGTGCGTTCCCGGGATGAAACCGCGGGCGTGTATTGCGCGCGCATTACGCAGCGTTACGCGCAGAAAAAGGAATGCGAGGTTCCGGGGTGTTTTCGCGTATTCCGTCGCTCGTGGAGTGGCGATGATCTTACGGGTGGAATGCGCCTTTGTCTGAAATGGCGTGGTGGTGGGGGGAGAGCAACGGGATGCCGTCGCAGGGGCCGGCCGAGCCGGGGCCCGGTGGCGGGCGGGGAGCCGGGGCGCGTCATGGGCGCGCCGGTCGCGGGAGTCCTCGCCCGGCTCGGCGGGGTTGGTGCCGCTCACTGCCACGGGCCGTCGCTCGGGTCGCCGTCGCGGTGGTGGACGGCGCAGGAGTCGGATACCTGGCGGTCGATCAGCTCTTCGGCCGCTCCGAGCCCCTTATCGCGCCTGGTGACCTGCGCGGCCTCCACGGCCTCCCACAGGATGGCGTACTGCCGGTTGGGCAGGCCCATCGACTGGTGGTCGCCGTAGGGGTGCCTCCGGCCAGCATCTCGTGCGTCCAGTAACCGACGGCGGTCGTGCACAACTCCTCGGCGGACGGGGTGGGTTGCGCCGGTGCCGTGGCGGATGTGGCGGATGTGGCGGCCGTGGTGGTGCCGGGGCCGCGGCCTTCGGTGCCGGGACTGCCGCAGCCGGCCGTCGGAGCGGCGGCCGTCAGTGTCAGCGCGAGGCCGGGCAGCCCCGGTGCGCGCCGGGACCGTCGAGCCGCCGCCCCCGGCCGGGGGGCCTCTCCCCGTTCCACGTACCGAAGTTGGGGCGCCGGGTGGCCGGGGACAATGCCGTGACCGGCGGAGACGTTGCGGTCGGGCCCGCCGTCCCGCGGGCGGGGCGGCGCCGTGTGCGGAGCCGCCCTGCGGGCGCGGGCAGCCCCCGTGGCGGACGCCGGCCCCGCGCCCGGCGGCGGCGCGTGGACGGGAGCGGTGCGCGCTCGGGAGTGGTGCGCGCCTTGGTCCCGGAGTTCCGGAGTCCCGGAGTCCTGAGGTCCCGGAGTCCCGGGCCCGCAGCCCGCGTGCCGCTCAGCCCGTCGCGCCGGCCCGCTCGGCGTCGCCCGGGTTCACGTCCCGCAGCAGGCAGGTCAGCCGGGCGGTGCACACGCGGCGGTCCTGCTCGTCGCTGATCACTATCTCGTACGTCGCCGTCGACCGGCCCCGGTGCACCGGCGTGGCCACTCCGGTGACCAGGCCGGAGCGGACTCCGCGGTGGTGGGTGCAGTTCAGGTCGACGCCGACGGCGATCTTGGAACTGCCGCCGTGCAGCATCGAGCCGACCGACCCGAGCGTCTCGGCCAGCACCGCCGAGGCGCCGCCGTGCAGCAGCCCGTACGGCTGGGTGTTGCCCTCCACCGGCATGGTGCCGACGACGCGGTCGGCCGACGCCTCGAGGATCTGGACGCCCATGCGGGTCCCGAGGTGCCCCGCGGAGAACAGCGCGGGCAGGTCGACGCCGAGCGCGGCGTACTCGTCGACGACTTCCTGCGGGAACTGCACCTGCTGCTGCTCGCCCATGGACCGGCTCCGTTTCGTTGCTCCGTCTGTCTGGTCCGCCGGCCGGCCGGTGGGGCCGTCGGCTCGACTGAGCAAACGCTCAGTCGGTCGCCGATTGTTCCAGACGGACGACGACGGACTTGCTGGCCGGGGTGTTGCTGGTGTCCGCGGTGGCGTCCAGCGGCACCAGGACGTTGGTCTCCGGGTAGTACGCCGCCGCGCAGCCCCGGGCCGTCGGGTAGTGCACGACACGGAAGCCGGGAGCCCGCCGCTCCACCCCGTCCTTCCACTCGCCGACCAGGTCGACGTACGCACCGTCCGGGATGTTCAGCCTGCCGGCGTCCTCCGGGTTGACCAGGACGACCCGGCGGCCGTTCCTGATGCCCCGGTAGCGGTCGTCCAGGCCGTAGATCGTGGTGTTGTACTGGTCGTGCGAGCGCAGCGTCTGGAGCAGCAGCCGTCCCTCGGGCAGTTCGGGGTACTCGACCGGTGCGGCGGTGAAGTTGGCCTTGCCGGTGGCCGTCGGGAAGCGGCGCTCGTCCCGCGGGGCGTGCGGGAGGGCGAAGCCTCCGGGACGGGCCACGCGCGCGTTGAAGTCCTCGAAGCCGGGGATCACGCGCCCGATACGGTCGCGGATCGCCGCGTAGTCCTGCTCGAACTCCTCCCAGGGCGTGACGCTGCCCTCGCCCAGCACGCGGCGTGCCAGCCGGCACACGATCGCCGGCTCGGACAGCAGTTGTGCGCTCGCGGGGTCCAGCCGGCCGCGGGAGGCGTGCACCATACCCATGGAGTCCTCGACGGTGACGAACTGCTCGCCGCCGCCCTGGAGGTCGCGTTCGGTGCGGCCGAGGGTCGGCAGGACGAGTGCGCGCGCGCCCGTGACGACGTGTGAGCGGTTCAGCTTGGTCGAGACGTGCACGGTGAGGCGGGCGCGCCGCATGGCCGCCTCGGTGACCTCCGTGTCGGGGGAGGCGGAGACGAAGTTGCCGCCCATGGCGAAGAAGACCTTCGCCTCCCCGTCGCGCAACGCGCGGATGGCCCGTACGACGTCGTAGCCGTGTTCGCGGGGCGGGGCGAAGCCGAACTCCTTCTCCAGGGCGTCCAGGAACGCGGGCGCGGGGCGCTCGAAGATGCCCATCGTGCGGTCGCCCTGCACGTTGGAGTGGCCGCGCACCGGGCACACGCCCGCGCCCGGGCGGCCGATGTTGCCGCGCAGCAGGAGGAAGTTCACGACCTCGCGGATGGTGGGCACGGAGTGTTTGTGCTGGGTGAGTCCCATCGCCCAGCAGACGATGGTGCGCTTCGACGCGAGCACCATGCGCAGCGCTTCCCCGATCTCCGCGCGGGTGAGGCCGGTCGCCGCGAGTGTCCCGTCCCAGTCGGCGGCGCGGGCGGCCTCGGCGAACTCCTCGAAGCCGTGCGTGTGCTCCCCGACGAACTCCTCGTCGACCGCGCCCTCGGTCTCCAGGATCAGCTTGTTGAGGAGGCGGAACAGGGCCTGGTCGCCGCCGATCCGGATCTGCAGGAACAGGTCCGTGAGCGCGGCGCCCGCGGTGAGCCCCTTGGGGGTCTGCGGGTTCTTGAAGCGCTCCAGGCCGGCCTCGGGCAGCGGGTTGACGCTGATGATCTTCGCGCCGTTCGCCTTGGCCCGCTCCAGGGCGGAGAGCATGCGGGGGTGGTTGGTGCCCGGGTTCTGGCCGGCCACGATGATGAGGTCGGACTTGTGGAGGTCCTCCAGCAGGACGCTGCCCTTGCCGATGCCGATGGTCTCGGACAGGGCCGAGCCGGACGACTCGTGGCACATGTTGGAGCAGTCGGGCAGGTTGTTGGTGCCCAGCTCGCGGGCGAAGAGCTGGTAGAGGAACGCCGCCTCGTTGCTGGTGCGGCCAGAGGTGTAGAAGACCGCCTCGTCGGGCGAGTCCAGCGCGGTGATCTCCTCCGCGACGATGTCGAAGGCGCGCTCCCAGGTGACCGGCTCGTAGTGCTCGCCGCCCTCCGGGAGGTACACCGGGTGCGTGAGCCGTCCCTGCTGGCCCAGCCAGTAGCCGCTGCGGGTGGCGAGGCCGGCGACGGAGTGCGCGGCGAAGAACTCCGGAGTGACCCGGCGCAGGGTGGCCTCCTCGGCCACGGCCTTCGCGCCGTTCTCGCAGAACTCCGCCTTGTGCCGGTGGTCCGGCTCCGGCCAGGCGCAGCCCGGGCAGTCGAAGCCGTCCTTCTGGTTGACGCTCAGCAGCGTCAGCGCCGTCCGCCTCACACCCATCTGCCGCTGGGCGATGCGCAGGGTGTGGCCGATGGCCGGGATGCCCGCCGCCGCGTGCTGCGGCTCCTTGACCTGCGGCGCGTCCTGAACCGGATCACCCTTGGGAGGCTTGGTGGCCATCGCGCGCTCCTTCGCGTACACGTGTGAGGTACGTCTCCGATCCTCGCACGCTCCGGTGACAGGGACGGGGTCCGGGCGGACCGGGGTCTGCAAGCAGTGACTGCGGCGGCCGACGGAGACGGTTCCTGCGCCGCCGGGCTGGAGCTGCCCCCGAGGGGCACGGGGCAGCGCCCTGCCGGGAGCCCGGGGCGCTGCTCTGCCGGGGCCCCGGGGCGGTGTCTGAGGAACGCGGGGCGGTGTCTGAGGAACGCGGGGCGGCGGGCCTCGGAGGGGTGCGGGGCGGTGGCCGACATGCGGCTGTGCCGCGTGGTTGCGACCGGCCGTGCCGCTCGCGGCGCAGGACGGTCGTGTCCGCGCCCGGCGAGCGGGGGACCGAGTGTCAGTGGTCCGTGGCAGGATCGGGGACGTGGCAGAGACAGCAGCGAAGAAGACCGACAGCACCTCCGGCGGCCGTCCGCGCCTGATGCTCATGGACGGGCACTCATTGGCGTACCGCGCGTTCTTCGCGCTGCCCGCGGAGAACTTCACGACCGCGACGGGCCAGCCGACCAACGCGATCTACGGCTTCGCGTCGATGCTGGCCAACACGCTGCGTGACGAGACGCCGACGCACTTCGCGGTGGCGTTCGACGTCTCCCGCAAGACCTGGCGGTCCGAGGAGTTCACCGAGTACAAGGCGAACCGCTCCAAGACCCCGGACGAGTTCAAGGGGCAGGTCGAGCTGATCGGCGAGCTGCTCGACGCCATGCACGTGCAGCGGTTCGCCGTCGAGGGGTTCGAGGCCGACGACGTCATCGCCACCCTCGCCACGCAGGCCGAGGCCGAGGGCTTCGACGTGCTGATCGTCACCGGCGACCGGGACTCCTTCCAGCTGGTCAGCGAGCACACCACGGTCCTGTACCCGACCAAGGGCGTCTCCGAGCTGACCCGCTTCACGCCGGAGAAGGTCTTCGAGAAGTACGGGCTGACTCCCGCCCAGTACCCCGACTTCGCGGCGCTGCGCGGCGACCCGTCCGACAACCTGCCGGGCATCCCGGGCGTCGGTGAGAAGACGGCCGCGAAGTGGATCAACCAGTTCGGGTCCTTCGCGGAGCTGGTCGAGCGCGTGGACGAGGTCAAGGGCAAGGCCGGGCAGAACCTGCGCGACCACCTGGAGTCCGTCAAGCTCAACCGCCGTCTCACCGAGCTGGAGCGGCGGGTCGAGCTGCCGAGGACGGTCACCGACCTGGAGCGGACGGCGTACGACCGCAAGGGCGTCGCGATGATCCTGGACACCCTGGAGATCCGCAACCCGTCCCTGCGGGAGCGGCTCGCCGCCGTCGACCCGGGCGCCGAGGAGGCCGAGGCCGCCCCGGTCGTGGCGGACGGTGTGGAGCTGGACGGCACGGTGCTGGGCACGGGCGAGATCGCCGGCTGGCTCGCCGAGCACGGCACGGGGACCCTCGGCGTCGCCACGGTCGACACCTGGGCGCTGGGCACCGGCTCGGTCGCCGAGGTCGCACTCGCCGCGTCCGGCGGGCCCGCCGCCTGGTTCGACCCGACCGAACTGGACGAGGCCGACGAGACGGCGTTCACGGCTTGGCTGTCCGACGCCGGCCGGCCGAAGGTCTTCCACAACGCCAAGAGCGCCATGCGCGTCTTCGCCGAGCACGGCTGGAGCGTCGCCGGCGTCGGCATGGACACCGCGCTCGCCGCCTACCTGGTCAAGCCGGGCCGGCGCTCCTTCGACCTGGACGCGCTGTCCCTGGAGTACCTGCACCGCGAGCTGGCACCGGCCGCCGCGGCCGACGGCCAGCTGGCCTTCGGCGCGGACGACGGCGCCGAGGCCGAGGCGCTGATGGTGCAGGCCCGCGCGATCCTCGACCTGGGCGAGGCCTTCGAGGGGCGCCTGGCGGACGTCGGCGCCGCGGACCTGCTGCGCGACGTGGAGCTGCCCACCTCCGTGCTGCTGGCCCGCATGGAGCGGCACGGCATCGCGGCCGACCGGGAGCACCTGCAGGCGATGGAGCAGACGTTCGCGGGCGCCGTGCAGCAGGCGGTGAAGGAGGCGCACGCGGCGGCCGGCCGCGAGTTCAACCTGGGATCGCCCAAGCAGCTCCAGGAAGTCCTCTTCGGCGAGCTGAACCTGCCGAAGACCAAGAAGACCAAGACCGGCTTCACCACGGACGCCGACGCCCTGGCCTGGCTGGCGGCCCAGACCGACAACGAACTGCCGGTGATCATGCTGCGTCACCGCGAGCAGGCCAAGCTGCGCGTCACGGTCGAGGGCCTGATCAAGACGATCGCCGCCGACGGCCGCATCCACACCACGTTCAACCAGACGGTTGCCGCGACCGGCCGCCTCTCGTCCACGGACCCGAACCTGCAGAACATCCCGGTCCGCACCGACGAGGGCCGCGCGATCCGGCGCGGGTTCGTCGTCGGCGAGGGCTTCGAGTCCCTGATGACGGCCGACTACAGCCAGATCGAGCTGCGTGTGATGGCCCACCTCTCCGAGGACGCGGGCCTGATCGAGGCGTTCACGTCCGGCGAGGACCTGCACACCACCGCCGCCGCACAGGTCTTCTCCGTCGAGCAGGCCGCGGTCGACGCGGAGATGCGCCGCAAGATCAAGGCCATGTCCTACGGCCTGGCGTACGGCCTGTCGGCCTTCGGCCTCTCCCAGCAGCTGAACATCGAGGCGGCCGAGGCCCGCGGCCTGATGGACGCCTACTTCGAGCGGTTCGGCGGCGTGCGGGACTACCTGCGCCAGGCCGTCGACGAGGCACGGGCGACGGGCTACACGGCGACCCTCTTCGGCCGCCGCCGCTACCTGCCCGACCTCAACAGCGACAACCGCCAGCGCCGCGAGGCGGCCGAGCGCATGGCGCTGAACGCCCCGATCCAGGGCACGGCGGCCGACATCGTCAAGATCGCCATGCTCAACGTCGACAAGGCGCTGCGCGAGGCCGGCCTCAGGTCCCGCATGCTGCTCCAGGTCCACGACGAAATCGTCCTGGAGATCGCCCCCGGCGAACGCGCGACGGCGGAGGAACTCGTCCGCCGCGAAATGGCGGACGCGGTGCGGCTCAGGGTCCCCCTGGGCGTCTCGGTGGGCGTGGGCCCGGACTGGGAGTCGGCCGCGCACTAGCCTCCGGCGGTCGGCGGTCGGCGGTCGGCGGTCGGCGGTCGGCGGTCGGCGGTCGGCGGGCGTGGTCCGGTCTGCCGTGACAGCCGACGCCGCGTAGGGGCCGGGCTTCGTCCCTCTCGGACGATCCCGGTCCCGCCCGGGACCGGGATCGTCCGGCTGAGGCCGGTCCTGCTCTGTCCGGATCGGCTCTTCTCGGTCCGGACCAGCCCTGGCCGCCCCGCCAGCCTGCGAACGCTCGCCGTACCGGGGGCGTCGTCGGCGTCGTCGCCCGTCGTCGATCTCCGGAGTGCGGGAGGCCAGGACGCCGCGTGCCGGGTCCACCCCATGTCCCCGCGGGCGGGGCTGCTCGCCGGAGCACCGTGCCGGGGCGCCCTCGTCCTCCCGCCCGATCGGCGCCTGCACACCCGGCCCGCCCCGCGGGGCCGTCACTCAGGTGGCCCCCGCGAAAGCGCCCCCCGCCCCCGTCTCCCCTGAGGATGCGGGCATGGGTATACGCATGCTCCACCACCGGACGACACCGGCACGGGCAAGCACAGACCGACCCGCCCGCGTGCCACTCCTGCCGGTCCCGGTCACCGCGCCGGGCGCGAGTACCGGCCGCACCCCCACCACCTTCGCGACGACGCTGCGACGCGCCGCGACGCACCTCCGCCGCAGACGCGCCCGGCGAGGCGTCCGGAACGACCGGGACGCGGCCACCGCGACCCCGCGCGCCACCCCCGCGTGGCGGCTGTGGGCCGACCTGGCACGCGGCTACCTGGCGCTCGCCCTCACGCTGCTGCCCCGGACCCGTCCCGCCCGCACCGTCACCGTGTTCGTCGCGAGTGCCGACCCCCTCAGCGCGCGACCCGGCGGTCCGGCTCCGTACCGACCCCTCCCGGGTTTCCGCGAGCCGGGACCGGACGCCACACCCTGACCCCCACGGCGTACAGCAACAGCCCGGGAACGAGCCCCGCACCGGCCCCGAAGCACACGGTCGGGACCAGCTCCCAGGGCTTCGCGACGTCTCCCCAGTAGGCCCACCACCGGGCCGCCCGCTGCGCCGCGCCGGCCGCCGCGCAGCCGCCGAGTACCGCCCCGGCCCACCAGCGGTCCCGTACCGAGAGGACCGGAACTCCCACCGGTGCGGTCCGGGGCGCCCGGCGCAACGCGCGCGTCAGGAACACCGCGATCACGATCGCGGCCACCGCGGAACCGCCGTACTGGAGGTACCAGTACAGCGGCGAGCCCGCGATCTCCCGGCCCAGGACCGGGAACACCCGCATCCCCCAGCGGTCGAGGTGCGTGAACGCGTCCCACACGACGTGCGTCAACGCCCCCAGCACGGCCGACACGTACCACCGCACCACGAGAGACGTCCGCACGCGCGCGCGTGGCGCCCCGCAGCGCAGCAGGGTGGCGGCGCGGCCCTGCCGGGCCCGAGGCAGCAGAGCCACCAGCGGTTCGCGGAGCAGCAGCCACAGCCCCACCAGCGCCCAGGCGATGATCACGTCGACGGTGAAGACGCCCGGGAAGGAGTGCGTGACGTCTCCGAACTCCATCGCCCCGGACAGGAAACTCGCCGCGTAATAGGTGATGTCCGGTGCAAACGATCCCGTCACCAACGCGGCCGGCACCAGGCGCCCCCGGCCGGTCCCGTCGCCGCGCACCGCGGGCAGCACGGCGGCCGCATGACTGAGGGTGAACGGCAACAGAACTCCTCATGTGGCCAACCGGTGAATATCGGGCGCGAACGGGTGCCCGTGCAAAGCAAGGTGTCGTAGGGTCGCCTGCGGCACCGTACTGGTCGAACAGACGAGCACCGCGCGGGGAAGGTTGCGGTGCAGCCTTCGACCCGTACCGATCGTCACAGCAGGGCGGGTACAACGGACTGGCGCATCGGTCGAGGACCGGCGGAGAGGGACGCACGAGCGTCCACGGGGAGGGGTTCACTTCATGGTGGCGCATTTCGACAGGAGGCTCCGCAAGGCGGCGGTCACCACCACCGTGGCGGCGGTCGTGGTCGCGGCCCTGTCCGCGTCCCAGGCCCCCGACGTGACGGCCGACGCCCACGGCAGACAGACCACGGCCGACAACGTCCCCACGTCCGGCACGCCCTCCGGGGAGAGCGCCACCGGTGACTCGCCGTACTACACGGACCTGCCGCCGCTCAACAGCCCCAGCCCCGCACCGACCATCGGCACCCCCGTCTCCCAGGGGCCGGCCGAGGCGGGCATCCCCGCCACCGTCCTCGACGCGTACAAGAGGGCCGAGTCGGAGCTGCGCCAGACCAAGCCGGGCTGCAACCTGCCGTGGCAACTCCTCGCCGCCATCGGCAAGGTGGAGTCGGGGCAGGCGCAGGGCGGCAAGGTCGACGCCCAGGGCAACACCCTCGGCAGGATCATCGGCCCGCAGCTCGACGGCAACGGCTTCGCGCTCATCAAGGACACCGACAACGGCGTCTACGACGGCAACAGCGAGTACGACAATGCCGTCGGCCCCATGCAGTTCATCCCCTCCACGTGGGCGTGGGCGGGCCGCGACGGCAACGCCGACGGCAAGGAAGACCCCAACAACATCTACGACGCCGCGCTCTCCGCCGGCCACTACCTGTGCCGCAACGGCTGGGACCTGTCCGTCCAGGCCGACCTCGACCGCGCGATCCTCAGCTACAACAACTCGCAGGACTACCTGCACACGGTCCTGTCCTGGCTGGAGCACTACCGCAAGGGCACCCACGAGATCCCGGACGGCACCGGCACCCTGCCCGTGGGACGCAGCGACGACGACACCGGCCGGAACGGGAGCAGTCCGTCCCCCGCCGGTACGGGGGCGACCACCGCGCCCACGGCCCCCGGCACGCAGACGCCCGGCTCCGGGGAACCGAAGCCGGACACGCCCGCCGAGCCCTCGGCCCCCGGCTCCCCGGCCACCAAGCCCCCGGCCACCAAGCCCCCGGCCACCAAGCCCCCGGCCACCAAGCCCCCGGCCACCAAGCCCCCGGCCACCCAACCCCCGGCCACCCAACCCCCGGCCGACCCGGAGCCGCCGACCACGACGCCCACCCCGACGGACACGGTGCACCACCTGGAGAACGCCGGCACCACGGGGCTCACCGCGACCGCGGGCGACACCTTCGCCAAGAGGATCAGCACCCGTGCCGAGACCAAGGCCGGCCAGGCCGTCGGCAAGGTGCGTATCCGCTTCACCGTCCTGGGCGACACGGACGCCACCTTCACCGGCGGTGACAAGGTCGCCGCGGTCAGCACCGACGCCTCCGGCGTGGCCGTCGCGCCCGCGCTGGTGGCGGGGGAGAAGACCGGGGAGTTCACCGTCCGCGCCACCGTCGTCGGCCGCGCCGTCGCCGGCCTCGACTACAAGGCCACCGTGACCGAGCCCGTCGCCGACGCCCTCGCCCGCACCGGCGGCACCGTTCCGACGTGCACGCCGGGCGGCGAGTTCGCGGACCGGGTCGAGGTGAAGGCCACGTACGAGGGCGCCGCCGCGGACGGGGTCGCCGTCACCGCCACCCTCGTCAAGTCGGCGCTCGACCCGGCCGAGAACGACGAGGGCCCCTACTTCATGGGCACCGACGGAACGGCCGTCCGCACCCTGACCGGTCTGAAGACGGACGCCCAGGGCCTGCTGACGCTGCCGAAGCTGTACGCGGACGACACCGCCGGCACGTTCACGCTCCGCCTCACCACCGCGGGCGGCGCCGTGCTCGACGTCCGGCTGGAGGTGGCCGCGGCCGACCCGGAGCCGTCACCGGGCCCGTCCACCGCCTCGCCCGACGCCTCGCCCGACGCCTCGCCCAGCCCCTCCACCGAGCCGTCGACCGAGCCGGACGCGTAGGCGCGGCCTCTGCCCGAACGCCCGAGGGGCGCCCCACCGCGGAGGTGGGGCGCCCCTCGGGCGTTCCCCCGCCCCGCCTGCCCCTCGGACGTCACCGGTCCGCGTCGACCGGCGACGGCCCCCCGCCCCGTCCCCCGCCCTCACTTCGCGAGCCGGGCCTTCGTGTACCGCGTCGGCTCGGCCGTGGCCGGGTCCTCGGGCCACGGATGCTTCGGATACCGGCCGCGCAGTTCGGCCCGTACGCCCTGGTAGCCGTCCTTCCAGAAGGAAGCCAGGTCCGCGGTGACCGCGGCCGGGCGGCCGGCGGGGGAGAGGAGATGCACGAGGAGCGGCACCCCGGCGACCTCGGGCGAGCGCTGGAGCCCGAACATCTCCTGCAACTTCACCGCGAGGACCGGCTGCCCGGGGTCCGTGTAGTCGATCCGGATCCTGGACCCACTGGGGACGGCGATCCGTTCCGGGGCCAGCTCGTCCAGCCGTGCCGCCTCCCCGGAGGCCCAGGGCAGCAGGCGTGCCAAGGCCTGACCGGCGTCGACGCGGGCCAGGTCGGCCCGCCGCCGGGCCCGGCTCAGCTCGGGCTCCAGCCACTCGTCCACGCGGGCGTGCAGCGCCTCGTCGGAGACGTCCGGCCAGGGCTCGCCGAGCCGCCGCCGCAGGAAGGCGAGCCGCTTGCGCAGCACGTCCGCGTCGGGCGACCGGCGCAGCAGCCCGAGCCCTTCCCGCCGCAGGCCCTCCAGCAGGGCGTCCCGTACGAGGCCGGGGTCGGCGTCGGCGAGCGGCCGCACCGCGAGTTCCACGGCTCCGAGCCGCTCGACACGCCGGGCCACGACGTCACCGTCCTCCCAGCGCACCTCGTCCCGTTCCTCCAGCAGCGCCCTCGCGGCGTGCCGGGCCGTCGCCTCGTCGACGGCCGCCCCGAGCTGCACGCGTGCGTGCCCCTTCCCCACGGGCCGGTCCGCGACGGCGATGGCGATCCACGGCGCCCCGCGCAGCGCCGACGTCTCCGGCAGTTCGGCCCGGGTCCCGGAGACCATCAGGTACGAGGAGCCGTTCTTCCTGGCCACCCGCTCGGGAAAGGCCAGCGCGGCCACCAGCCCGGCGAGCGAGTCGTCGGTGGCGTCCCCCGCCCGTGCGCCGGTCCGTTCCACGGCGGCCCGCAGCCGCCGCACCTCGGCCCGCCACCGCGCCCCGTAGCCGTCGCCCCCGCGCCGGGCGGCCCGCAGCGCGGCCACGAGGTCCGTCCCGTACTCCCGTGGCGGCTCCTCACTCAGCAGGGCGACCACCTCCGCCGCGGCCCCGGAACTCCCGGAACCGACCGCTCCGGAGCCCCCCGCGTCGAGCAGCGCACGCCCCAGCCGCGGATGCAGTCCCAGCCGGGCCAGTCGCACACCGCGATCGGTCGCCCGCCCCGCGGAGTCCACCGCGCCGACGGCCGCGAGCACCTCCCGCGCCGCCGCCATCGCCCCGCCCGGCGGCGGATCGAGCAGCGCCAGCCCGGCGGCGTCCGGGTCGCCCCAGCAGGCCGCCTGCAGCGCGAACGCCGTCAGGTCGGCCACCTTGATCTCCGGCGCCGGGAACCGCGGCAGACGGGCGTCCTCCGCCTCCGCCCAGCAGCGGTACACCGCCCCCGGTGCCTCACGCCCGGCCCGGCCGGCCCGCTGCCGCGCCGCCGCGCGGGAGGCGCGCACGGTCGTCAGGGCGCTCAGTCCGCGCGCGTGGTCCACCCGCGGCTCCCGCGCCAGCCCCGCGTCCACGACCACCCGCACGCCCGGAACCGTCAGCGACGACTCGGCCACCGAGGTCGCCAGCACCAGCCGGCGCCGTGTCCCGGGCGCCAGCACCGCGTCCTGCACCGCCGCGGGCGCACGCCCGTGCACCTGGAGCACGTCGACGCCCCCGAGATCCCCCAGCTGCCCCGCGACGCGGGATATCTCCCCCACGCCCGGGAGAAAGCACAGCACGTCCCCGTCCCGCTCGGCCAGCGCCCGCCGCGTCACCGACGCCACGTGGGTGAGCAGCGCCGGGTCCACCCGCATCCCGTGCGGCGGCAGTACCGGACGTGCCGGAGGCACCCACACCACCTCCACGGGGTGGGACACGCCCGCCGCCTCGACGACCGGCGCCCCGCCCAGCAACCGGGCCCAGCCCTCCGCGTCGGTCGTCGCCGACGCGGCCACCAGGCGCAGCTCCGGGCGCAGCGTCTGCCGCACGTCCCACAGGAACGCCGCCGTCGTGTCCGCGTCCAGGTGCCGCTCGTGGCACTCGTCGAGCACCACCACGTCGACGCCCGTCAGCTCCTGGTCGCGCTGCAGCCGCTGCAGCAGCACACCGGTCGTGACGACCTCCACGCGCGTGTGCCGCCCGACGAGACGCTCACCGCGCACGCTGAACCCGACGCGCGCGCCGGGCTTCTCGCCCAGCAGCCACGCCATCCGCCGGGCCGCCGCCCGCGCCGCGATCCGCCGCGGCTCGGCCACCACCACGCGCCGCGCGGGACCCTCGCCCAGCAGCCCGGCCAGCGCGAGCGGCACCAGCGTCGTCTTGCCGGTGCCGGGCGGCGCGACCAGCACCGCGGTGCCGTGCCCCGCCAGGGCGTCGTGCAGCGCGGGCAGGGCACCGCGTACGGGAAGGGCGTCCAGGGCGTCGTAACGGATCACGCCCCCAGTGTCGTACGGCTGCGGAGCCGGCCTCCACGCACGCGTGAAGGCCGGGCGCGCACGCGGCCGCCGAGTGGGGGCGGACTCAGTCGCGCTCGCACACGAAGATCGCCGTCCCGGGGATCAGACGCCCGCGCAGCGGCGACCAGCCGCCCCACTCGGAGGTGTTCCACTCCGGCCACTCCGGCTCCACCAGGTCCACCAGCCGCAGCCCCGACGTCACCACGTCCCGGACCCGGTCACCGAGCGTCCTGTGGTGCTCGACGTACACCGCGCGGCCCTCGTCGTCCTGCTCGACGTACGGCGTGCGGTCGAAGTAGGAGCCGGACACCGACAGTCCCTCGGGGCCGGGCTCGTCCGGGAACGCCCAGCGCAGCGGGTGCGTGACGGAGAAGACGAAGCGGCCCCCCGGCCGCAGCACCCGCCGCACCTCCCGCAGCACCAGCCGCGGATCGGCGACGAAGGGGAGCGCCCCGTACGCCGAGCACGCGAGGTCGAAGGAACCGTCCGCGAAGGGCAGCACGGACGCGTCGGCGCAGACCAGGGGGAAGGCGGAGCCGATGCGCAGCGCGTGCTGGAGCTGGCGGTGGGAGAGGTCCAGGGCCACCGGACGGGCGCCCTGGGCGGCCAGCCAGCGCGAGCACTGGGCGGCGCCGGCGCCGATCTCCAGGACGTCCTTGCCCTTCAGGTCCTCCGGCGGGCCGAGCAGCTCGGCCTCCACCTCGTCCAGACCCTCGGGGCACCACACGAAGCGGTCGTCGCCGAGGAAGGTTCCGTGATCGATCTGATACTCGTCCGCGTTGCGGTCCCACCAGCCGCGGTTGGCGCGGGCGCTCTCCGTGACACCGGCGGCACGCCGGGTGGCCTCGGGCTCCGCCGCTTCGGCCTCGGACGCTACGGGCTCTTGGATGACCGTCTCCCTCGTACTAGTCTGCGGGCTCTTCCGTGCCGCTCCTGCCGCCTGTTCCACGTGTCACGCGGAGGACGCGCAGGGGGACGCGTGGCCCCGGGAGCAGCATTTCTGCCGGGCGTGCGGTGATTTGTCCCGGGTGTGCGGCTTCGCGCATTGACCCTGCCCGGCCGCCCCCGTATGCTACAAGTTGCGCTGCGGGCCTGCGCACCTCAGACGTAGCAGGTCGCGCTCGCATCTGTTGTATGTCCCCTCGGTTCTCGAGGCGTCATCGGTGTTTTTTGGTGGCGCTTCCTTGGCTGTCCGGCTTCTGCAGAGCGAAACGGGCTCCCGGCGTAAGCAGTACCTACGACTTCAATGTCCGTACCGGAGCCCTTTCCCACATGACGAGCAGCACCGAGACCACCGCCACCACCCCGCAGGTAGCGGTCAACGACATCGGTAACGAGGAAGCTTTCCTCGCCGCGATCGACGAGACGATCAAGTACTTCAACGACGGCGACATCGTCGACGGCGTCATCGTGAAGGTCGACCGGGACGAGGTCCTGCTCGACATCGGTTACAAGACCGAAGGTGTGATCCCGAGCCGCGAGCTCTCGATCAAGCACGACGTCGACCCGAACGAGGTCGTCGCCGTCGGTGACGAGATCGAGGCCCTTGTTCTCCAGAAGGAGGACAAGGAAGGCCGCCTGATCCTCTCGAAGAAGCGCGCCCAGTACGAGCGTGCCTGGGGCACCATCGAGAAGATCAAGGAAGAGGACGGGATCGTCACCGGTACCGTCATCGAGGTCGTCAAGGGTGGTCTCATCCTCGACATCGGCCTCCGTGGCTTCCTCCCGGCCTCCCTGGTCGAGATGCGCCGCGTCCGCGACCTCCAGCCCTACGTGGGCAAGGAGCTCGAGGCCAAGATCATCGAGCTGGACAAGAACCGCAACAACGTGGTCCTGTCCCGCCGTGCCTGGCTGGAGCAGACCCAGTCCGAGGTCCGCCAGACGTTCCTCACCACCCTCCAGAAGGGCCAGGTCCGTTCCGGCGTCGTCTCCTCGATCGTCAACTTCGGTGCCTTCGTGGACCTGGGTGGCGTCGACGGTCTGGTCCACGTCTCCGAGCTGTCCTGGAAGCACATCGATCACCCCTCCGAGGTGGTCGAGGTCGGCCAGGAGGTCACCGTCGAGGTCCTCGACGTGGACATGGACCGCGAGCGCGTCTCCCTGTCGCTGAAGGCGACCCAGGAAGACCCGTGGCAGCAGTTCGCCCGCACCCACCAGATCGGCCAGGTCGTGCCCGGCAAGGTCACGAAGCTGGTGCCGTTCGGTGCGTTCGTCCGCGTGGACGAGGGCATCGAGGGTCTGGTCCACATCTCCGAGCTGGCCGAGCGCCACGTGGAGATCCCGGAGCAGGTCGTCCAGGTCAACGACGAGATCTTCGTCAAGGTCATCGACATCGACCTCGAGCGCCGTCGCATCAGCCTCTCGCTGAAGCAGGCCAACGAGTCGTTCGGTTCCGACCCGTCGGCGGTCGAGTTCGACCCGACCCTGTACGGCATGGCCGCGTCCTACGACGACCAGGGCAACTACATCTACCCCGAGGGCTTCGACCCCGAGACCAACGACTGGCTCGAGGGCTACGAGACCCAGCGCGAGGCGTGGGAGACCCAGTACGCCGAGGCGCAGCAGCGCTTCGAGCAGCACCAGGCGCAGGTCATCAAGTCCCGCGAGGCGGACGAGAAGGCCGCTGCCGAGGGTGTCGACACCGCGAGTGCGGCTCCGGCCGCCTCCAGCGGTGGCGGTGGCTCGTACTCCTCCGAGGGCGGCGACAACTCCGGCGCCCTGGCGTCGGACGAGGCGCTGGCCGCGCTGCGCGAGAAGCTGGCCGGCGGCCAGAGCTGAGCGCACGCTGAGCACCGGCTCCTGATCGGGCGTCACAGCTCGTGAACCGAGGGCCCGCACCCTACCCGGGGTGCGGGCCCTCGGCGTGTTCGCCGGGCCCCCGCCGCCGTGATCGCCGGGCTGCGCCGCCGGGTCCGCCCTCCGCCCGTCGCCGGCCGGACACGCGGATGCCGGTGTGCGGACGGGAATGTCCGCGCCGGGGCCCGCGTTGTCCAGTACGAACACGAGGAGGGGAGCGGACACTGTGCTTGATCCGCAGGGTTTGTACGCATGGGAGCCGAAGGGCTTGGCCGTCGTCGACATGGCACTCGCCCAGGAGTCGGCCGGACTGGTCATGCTCTACCACTTCGACGGATACATCGACGCGGGCGAGGCCGGGGACCAGATCGTCGACCAGGTGCTCGACTCGCTGCCCCACCAGGTCGTCGCCCGCTTCGACCACGACCGGCTCGTGGACTACCGGGCGCGCCGCCCGCTGCTGACCTTCAAGCGGGACACCTGGACGGACTACGAGGAACCCACCATCGAGGTGCGGATCGTCCAGGACGCGACCGGAGCCCCCTTCCTGCTGCTGTCGGGTCCCGAGCCGGACGTCGAGTGGGAGCGCTTCGCCGCGGCCGTGGGGCAGATCGTCGAGCGCCTCGGCGTGCGCCTCTCCGTCAACTTCCACGGCATCCCCATGGGCGTGCCGCACACCCGCCCCGTCGGCATCACCCCGCACGGCACCCGCACCGACCTCGTACCCGGCCACCGCAGCCCCTTCGAGGAGGCGCAGGTCCCCGGCAGCGCCGAGGCGCTCGTCGAGTACCGGCTCATGCAGGCCGGCCACGAGGTGCTGGGGGTCGCCGCGCACGTCCCGCACTACATCGCCCGCTCCCCGTACCCGGACGCCGCCCTGACCGTCCTGGAGACCATCACGGCGGCGACCGGGCTGGTCCTGCCGGGCATCGCGCACTCCCTGCGCACGGAGGCGCACCGCACGCAGACGGAGATCGACCGGCAGGTCCAGGAGGGCGACGAGGAACTCACCGCCCTCGTCCAGGGCCTGGAGCACCAGTACGACGCCGTCGCGGGTGCCGAGACCCGCGGCAACATGCTCGCCGAGGCCGCCGACATCCCGTCGGCGGACGAGATCGGCCGCGAGTTCGAACGCTTCCTGGCGGAGCGGGAGGGCGACGGCTGACACCCGCCGGGCGCCGTCCCGGCCGCCCCGTCGGACCGGCGCCCACCGGCAGGCCCTAGGCTTCCGCTCATGCTGAAGGTGGGCCTGACCGGCGGGATCGGCGCCGGCAAGAGCGAGGTGTCGCGGCTGCTCGTCGAGCACGGCGCCGTACTGATCGACGCGGACCGGATCGCGCGCGAGGTCGTGGCGCCGGGAACCCCGGGGCTGGCCGCGGTCGTGCAGGAGTTCGGCGAGGACGTGCTCACCGGGGACGGCAGCCTGGACCGGCCGAAACTCGGCTCGATCGTGTTCGCCGACCCGCAGCGGCTGGCCGCGCTGAACTCGATCGTGCACCCCCTGGTCGGCGAACGCTCACGCGCCCTCGAAGAGGCCGCTGCCGAGGACGCCGTCGTCGTCCACGACGTCCCCCTGCTCACGGAGAACGGCCTGGCGCCGCTCTACGACGTCGTGGTCGTCGTCGACGCCGCCCCGGCCACCCAGCTGGACCGGCTGGTACGGCTGCGCGGGATGACCGAGCAGGACGCACGCGCGCGTATGGCCGCCCAGGCGGCGCGCGAGGAGCGCCGGCAGATCGCGGACGTGGTCGTCGACAACGACGTGCCGCTGGACGAACTGCGAGCCCGCGTGCAGGAGGTGTGGGCCGAGCTGACCCGTAGAGCGCACGTCTCGCGCTGAGCGTCCGCGCGCGCACGGAGCAGGCCCCGGCCGCCGCACCGGACCCGCCCCCGTCACTGGAGGAATAGCGTCCCCCGCACGGGCGTTGACGCCCCTGAGAGAGGGAAGGACTGTGCCGTGCCCGAGACCAGCGGTTCGACCGGACGTACTCCGGAGACGGATGTCATCGACTTCCGTGCCGCCGAGCAGTTGCTCGCGGCGCGGGACCCGCAGGGTGCGGTCAAACTGCTCGACGGGGTCATCGGCGCGCACCCCGAGAACACGGCCGCGCGGCTGTTGCGCGCGCGTGCCTTCTTCGCGGCGGCGCAGCTGAGGCCGGCCGAGCTGGAGTTCACCATCGTCCTGGAGCGCGAGCCGGACAACGCGTTCGCGCACTTCGCACTCGCCCGCACCTACGAGCGCCGGGGGTGCCCCGACCAGGCCCGGCGCCACTTCCGGCTGGCGGCAGCCCTGGATCCGAACCCGGAGTACCTGCAGCAGGCGCGGTTCGACCCGTGACGGCCTCCGACTCCGGCGTCCGGGTCCGCGCCTCCGGCGTCCTCCCGGCCCGTTCCTGAGCTTCGCGGCGCGCCCGACGGGAGACCCGCGCCCTGAGCGCTTCTGCACGGGGCCGGAGTGCGTTCACTCGGTCGGGTGAACCGACACGCGACGGGAACGATTGTGCGGGAACGGCCCGTTGGACGGGCATGGAGCTGAACATGCGAGAGGGCCACCAGGGGACGGGGCCCGGAGCCATCGCCCCGGACGGCTGCGCGGTCGAACTCTACGCGCGGCTGCCCGCAGGAGCGGAGCCCGGCGTCATCGCCGCCGCGGTGCCCGGCGGTGCGCGCATCCTGGAGCTGGGCAGCGGCGTGGGACGCATGACGCACCCGCTGCTGGAGCGGGGGTTCGACGTGACCGCGGTGGACGAGTCCGCCGACATGCTGGCGCACGTGCGCGGGACCCGCGCGATATGCAGCCCGATCGAGGACCTCGGCCTGGGCGAGCGCTTCGACGCGGTGCTGCTGGCATCGTTCCTCGTGCACGCCGGGGACGTCGAGGTGAGACGGGGGCTGCTGCGCACCTGTGTCCGGCACGTGGCGGAGGGCGGCTGCGTACTCATCCAACGGGAGGGGGCGGACTATCACACGGATCTGCCGCGCGAGCGGGTGGACCCCAGCGGCTTCACCGTGCGGATCGTGTCCTCGGAGCCGGTCGGGGACGGAGTCCACTCGGTGCGCGCGGAATACGCATTCCCCGACGCGGTCTGGACGCAGACCTTCCGGGCCCGGCCGATGACCGAGGAGCAGTTCGAGCAGGCACTGGGGGAGGTGGGACTCGAGGTGGACCGGTGTCTGACCGACGACGGGACATGGGTGAGGGCGCTTCCCCTGTCCTGAGGAGAAGGCCGACGACTTCCGGGCCGACGGGCAGTCCACCTCCCGACAGCACACGGACCGCTCACCCCAGGAGACTCCCCATGTCTCAGCCCGTTGCCTCCTCCGGCCCCGTCACCCTCACCGCCTCGGACGCCTCCACCGCTTCCACGTCACCGGCGGCCTCCGTCGCACCGGCTCGCGGGCGGGGCGCACGGTCCGCCCTGCGTACGGTGCAGGTGCTCCTCGCGGTGTTCTTCGCCGTGGCGAGCGCCCTGCCCAAGCTGATCGCGCACCCCTCGGCGACCGACACCTTCGCTGACATGGGCTGGGGCGACGCGGGCATGTACGCCATCGGCGTGCTCGAACTGGCCGGTGCGACAGCCCTGTTGATCCCGCTGCTGCAGTCGGTGGCGGCGACGGCCCTCAGTGCGCTGATGGTCGGCGCGTTCGTCGTCCAACTCACCTCCTTCGACGGAGACAACGCCGCGACGCCGGTCATCCTCCTGGTGCCGCTCCTGCTCATCGCCTGGGCCCGTCGTGGGCACCATGCGGAACTCCGCCGACTGGTACGGTCCCGGCGCGCCTGACCGGCCGCGGGCCCTGCCGCCGGCGTCGCTGTGGACGCCGGCGGCAGGGCCTGCGAGCGGCGGTACGTCTCAGGGCCGACTCTCGGCGTCCCTCCGGGCACGGCTCAGGCTCTCCAGCCCCCGCAGCCGCTCCAGCTCGCGGCGGTCGCGCTTGGTCGGGCGGCCGGCGCCCCGGTCGCGGATGCCGGCGGGGGCGACGGCCTCGCGGGGCGGGGGCGGCGGGGAGTTGTCGACGTAACACTGGGCGGCGACCGGGGCACCGACGCGCTTGCGGATCAGCCGCTTCACGACGACGACGCGTTCCCGGCCCTCGTGCCGCAGGCGTACCTCGTCGCCGACGCGCAGTGCGTACGCGGGTTTCACGCGCTCGCCGTTCACCCGGACATGGCCGCCCCGGCAGGCGGTCGCGCCGAGGGAGCGGGTCTTGATGAGGCGGACGGCCCAGATCCAGCTGTCCACGCGGACGCTCCCACCGCTCTGCGGCCCGGCCGCCTCGGCGGCGGCGATCGCGGCGGCGGTCTTCGGGTCCGGGGGCTGGGACACGTCAGCGGCTCCGCCGCCCGCACCCGGCTGCTGCCCGGTCGCTTGCCTGCCGGCCGTACCCTCGGCCTTCTCCTCGGTCCTGTCGTCGGCCTGCGCCCCGGTCCTCGCTCCGGCCTTCGCCGCGGCGGTGTCCCGTGGTCCGGCCGGCCCGCCGTTCCTGCCCTCGTCATGCTCGGAAGCCATGGTTCGACCCTAACCGCCCGGCCGGACGCGAGGGCCCCTGTGCCGGCGGGGCCGGCGCCACCGGGGAGCCTGGGCCCACCGAGGGCCCGCAGGCCTCGAGTCCCCTCGGGTTCCGGCCGTGATCCCGCCGGGTCTTACGGTGGAGGCATGAACACCAGTGGCCTCTCCGTACTCGACCGGCGGATCGAGGGCTGCCGGGCCTGCCCGCGACTGGTCGACTGGCGGGAGGAGGTGGCCCGCACCAAGCGGGCGGCCTTCGCCGACTGGTCCTACTGGGGCCGGCCGGTGCCGGGTTTCGGTCCGCCGGACGCACGTCTGCTGATCGTCGGGCTCGCCCCCGCGGCCCACGGAGGCAACCGCACCGGCCGGATGTTCACCGGCGACCGCTCCGGAGACGTGCTGTACCGGGCGATGTACGACGTGGGCCTCGCCTCGCAGCCCACCGCGGTCACCGCCGACGACGGTCTGGAACTGCTCGGCGTGCGCGTCACCTCGCCGGTGCACTGCGCCCCGCCCGCCAACAAGCCCACCCCCGCCGAACGGGACACCTGCCGTCCCTGGCTGGTCCAGGAACTGGAGCTGCTCAGGACGACGCTGCGGGCGGTGGTCGTGCTCGGCGCCTTCGGCTGGCAGGCCGCACTCCCCGCGTTCGCCGAGGCGGGCTGGGCCGTGCCGCGCCCCCGCCCCGCCTTCGCGCACGGCGGCCACGTCACGCTGGACGCCTCCGACGGCCCGGGCCTGGACGTCTTCGGCTGCTTCCACGTCAGCCAGCGGAACACGTTCACCGGCCGCCTCACCCCCGAGATGCTCCGGGACGTCCTGCGTACGGCGGCCGATACGGCGGGACTGCCCACGGAGTGAGGCACCCGAGGCAGACCCGGCAGGCCCCGGGAAGACCCGGCAGGCCCCCGAAAGGACCTGGCGGACAGCCGGGAGGCACCGGCAGACCCTCAGGAGGTTCCGGGAGCCCCGGGAACCCCGGGAACCCCGGGAGCCCCGGGAACCCCGGGAGCCCCGGGAACCCCGGGAGCCCCGGGAGCCCCGGGGAAAAGGCGTGAGCGGTTCCGGCGCCGCGGCATTAGGGTGCCCCGATGGGCCTGTATCCGGAGATCGAACCGTACGACCAGGGCATGCTCGACGTCGGCGACGGCAACCGCGTCCACTGGGAGACCTGCGGGAACCCGCGGGGCAAGCCCGCGCTGGTGCTGCACGGTGGGCCGGGCTCCGGCACCAGTCCCAACCTCAGGCGGTACTTCGATCCGGCCGCGTACCGGATCGTGCTGCTCGACCAGCGCGGCGCCGGACGCTCGCTGCCCCGGGCGAGCGAGCACGGCACCGACATGAGCGTCAACACGACCGCCCACGTCATGGCGGACCTGGAACGGCTGCGCACCCACCTCGGGATCGAGCGGTGGCTGGTGTGGGGGGTCTCGTGGGGATCGGTCCTGGGGCTGCGGTACGCGCAGACGCACCCGGGCGTCGTGACCGAGCTGGTGCTGACCGGAGTCGCGACCGGTTCCAACGCCGAAGCGGCCCTGCTGACCCGCGGGCTGGGAAAGATCTTCCCCGAAGCCCACGAGCGGTTCCTCGCCGAGCTGCCCGCGGGCGAACGCGACGGCAATCCGGCCGCGGCGTACAACCGGCTGCTGGAGTCGCCCGACGCCGCGGTCCGGGAACGGGCCGCACGCGCCTGGACGGACTGGGAGACGGCGACGATCCCCGCGCCGCCGGGCTCGGTCGCCCGGTTCGCGGATCCCGAGTTCCGTCTGGGCTTCGCGCGTACCGTCACCCACTACTGGGGCAACGACCACTTCCTCGGCGACGGCAACGACGAGGGCGTGGTCCTCAGGGACGCGCACCTGCTCAAGGGCATCCCCGGCACCCTGGTGCAGGGCAGCCTCGACTTCGGCAACCTCCTCGGGATCGTCTGGCGGCTCCACCACGCCTGGCCGGACAGCGAACTGGTGGTCGTGGACGAGGCCGGACACGACGCGGGAGCGGACGGTGACCGGGCTCTGGTGGCGGCGACGGACAGGTACGCACGCGCCGGTGCCTGACGGGCCGCGGCCGGCCCCTGGTCCACCCGGTGGCCGCGCCCGCGCCCTACGGCCGTCACACGTACCGCATGTCCGGCGTCCGCTCCTCGTTGCCGGCGCCGTCCGTCCACTGCACGGCGGTGAAACCGTGCCGCTCGTAGAAGCGGTGCGCGGGTGTGTTGACCTGGAAGGTCCACAGCGAAAGTCCTTGCGGCCCGCGTTCCTTGGCCAGGGCGACGAACCGGTCTCCGATGCCCTGCCCCCACCGGCCCGGGGCGAGGTACAGCTGCGACAGCTCTTCCTCCTCCAGCACCATCACGCCGACGATCGCACCGCCCGGCGCCTCGGCCACCCAGGCTTCGTGCCGGGGCACCAGCACGTGGCGGACGTAGTCCCTACCTCCTCGTCGGTGCGGGGCCGGACCACGGTCGGCAGCGCGGCCGCGAAGGAACGCAGCCAGACGTCGGCCGCGGCACGGGCGTCGGTGGCCTCCGCCCGCCGCAGGACGACCGCCCCGGTTTCCCGTCGACTCACGGGCGCGCCTCCTCCGGGACGACCGCCGTCGCCGTGATCTCCACCAACTGGCCCGGGTAGCCCAAACAGTTCACTCCCAGCAGCGTCGAGGAGTGCGGGCCGGTACTGAGCCCCGACGCCTCGACGACGTCCCAGACGGCCGACAGCACGGCGGCCTCACCGCTGACCACGTACACATCGGTCGACACGACGTGCTGCAACTCGCTCCCGACGGCGTGCACCTGCTCGGTGAGGTTGGCGATCACCTGCTCGGCCTGCCGGACCGGATCGCCCCCGCCGACCAGCTTCCCCTGCGCGTCGAGCGGGACGGACCCGGCCAGGAAGGCGAGCTTCGTGCCGGCCTCGACGACGGAGGCGTGAGCGTAGGAGGGGGGCGGGAACAGGCCGGGCACGGTGACGCGCTGGATCACAGGGGCTCCTGGGGCGGCGAACGGTCGACCTCCCGATCCTCCGCTCCCAGGACCGCCCCTGCACCCGAATTTCCCGGAGCCCGGGCCAGTGGTCCTGCGGCCTGCACCGTGCGGCCCGCCGCCCGTCCCTCGGTGGTCAGCGCCCGCCCCTCCCGCCTCCGCAGCCACAGCCCGGAGCCCCTCCGCCCCCGCCCCACGACGCCATCACGACCTCCCCCGCCGCTACGCTCAGTCACGACTCCATTGACAACGCGCGCCACTGACAATCTGAAGTTCCGCCATTCTCGTGATCGGCTACTGGGTTGCGGGTGGCGGTGTGTGAGGTTGGCTGGTCGGCAGAGGTTGGCGGGTGGGCCGACCCAGAAGCCAGGCTCTGAACGCATGTGCGCGTGTCCCGGCCTACGGCACCCCATTGCGGACCGCGAAGAGGCATCGGTCCGGGGCAGATCCTGATGGTGCGCCGAGGCTGACCATGCCTGGCTGTTGCCGTTTCGACCCGGTTGCGAAAACGCGTCAGCCTGTGGGCGCGCCGATCCGGTCGCGCTCCAGGACGGAACGCAGCTCCGAGAGAGCCTGCGCGGCGGCCGTCATGGGGGACGCCTTGAGCGCATCTGCGGTCAGCTCGGCCAACCGCTCGGTGAAGGTCCCTTCTGCCGCGTCGACCAGCTGCAGGCCGTCGTCGGTGAGGGCCAGCAGTGAGGACCGGCGATCGGATGGATTCGGCTGCCGGACGGCCCATCCCTGCTTTTCCAGGCGGTCGATGGTCTTGCTGGTCGCCCCGATGCCGATGGCGAACTCGGCGGCAAGGTCCGCCACGCGGGACTCGGGGTGGTCGCGCAGGTGGCGCAGGGCCTCGAAGTGCGAGGTGACGATCCCGTGCCGCTCACGGAGACGGTCGTTGAGGGCGTTGTACAGACGCGTCTCGCATCGGACCAGGTCAGCGAAGAAGCCCGGAAGGTCGACCGTGTCACTGCTTGTTTTGGATGCCACGGCATACAGTTTACGATACATGCCACGGCATATAGTGCCGTGGAAGTCGCTCACGGCAGGGGGAGAACGATGAGCGAGGAACAGCGGGCGCAGATTGACGCGATGCTGCGGCAGCCGCGGCCCGAAGGCCCCAGGTCTGTCGAGGCGGCCCGAGCCGGATTCGAGGCGCTGATGGCTGAGATGATCGTGCCCGGCAACATCCGCACCACGCGGACCACGCTCGGCGACCGACCCGATGCCCATCCAGGTGGGCATCAACGAGATCCTGCTGGACGACTCCACGCGCCTGGCCGCCCGCGCCCGCGCAGCCGGAGTGGACGTCATCCTCGACATCACCGCCGACGTACCCCATGTGTTCCGGTCTTTCGCCGGCGTTCTCGACGAGGCCGACCAGGCACTGGACCGCGCAGCCCTGTTCCTCACGCAGCACGTCCACATCCCCGGCACAGCAGCCGCGTCAGCCGGGTAGATCTCGGAGCCCTCTGGCGATACAGCAGGCTGAGCGGCTTTGAGCTTCGCAGGGAATGGACGGCACCACGAGTCGACCGTCCGCAGAGGCGGAACGGTCCGGGGTGGCAGAAGAAGACCTCCGTGTCAGGCCGGAGTCCTGCGGGCGCAGGAAAGGGTGCGCGGTGCAGGAGCCCCGGGTGGGCTGGTCCGGACGCGGTGCGGCGGATCGGGTCCTACGCAGTGTCCGCCCTTGCCGGAGGTGGCGGATGGGCCGCGCGTCGTGCGTGGCTGTACCGGGGAGGTCCAGGTGCCGGTGACCGTACCGTCACCCTTGTTGATCGTGCTGGAAGTCCTGCGGCCGTGCTTCACCGCCCCCGCTCACGACGATGGCGGTGCTGGTCACCGGGGTGCTGTCGGGGAACAGTCCGCGCACCGTCACCGGGATGTGGCAGGCCGCCGGACTGGCCGGGAAGGCGCACTGGTCGCGAGCGCACCGGTTCTTCGCGCGGGCGGTTTGGGACCTGGACCAGGTCGGACTCGCCCTGACCCGTGCGGTCGTGGCTCGCTTCGTGCCCCGGGGAGCGGTGGTGACCCTCGCGGTGGACGACACCCTGTTCCACCGCTATGGAAAGAAGGTCCACGGCGCGACCCCTCCCCTCCCGATACCCTCCCATCCGTCAGGAGACAGGAGTCCTCAGCAGTGCCCTCGCTCACGGAGCAGGAATTCCTCGACACCACCGCCGACCGGCTCGCCGCCCTGCCCGCCGTCCGTGCGGTCACCCTCGGCGGCTCACGGGCCCAGGGCACGCACGGTCCCGACAGCGACTGGGACCTGGCGGTCTACTACCGCGGCGCCTTCGACCCCGACGACGTCCGAGCCCTCGGCTGGGCCGGGGAGGTCTCCGGGATCGGGGCCTGGGGCGGCGGTGTCTTCAACGGGGGAGCGTGGCTGACCGTCGACGGGCGCCGGGTGGACCTGCACTACCGGGACCTCGACGTGGTCGAGCACGAGAGGGCGGAGGCGGAGGCGGGACGGTTCGGCGTCGAACCGCTGATGTTCCACCTCGCCGGCATCCCGACGTACCTCGTGGTCGCGGAGCTGGCGATCAACCGGGTGCTGCGCGGCGAACTGCCCAGCCCCGGCTACCCCGAGGCCCTCCGCACCACCGCTCCCGAACGCTGGTACGGCTTGGCCTCCGCCACCCTCGCCTACGCCAAGGCGGGCCACGCCCCCAAGGGGGCCCTCACCCAGGTCGCCGGCGCGCTCGCCCTCGCCACGACGCAGACCGCGCACGCCGTACTGGCGGCACGGGGGGAGTGGGTCACCAACGAGAAGGGGCTCGTCCAACGGGCCGGGCTCGGGGGGGACCGACGGGATCGACGGGCTGCTGGCGGAGTTGACCCCCCGGCCGGACGCCCTGGCGCGGTCGGTGACGCGTGCCGAGACGCTCCTGCGCGAGGCCGTGGGGCTGGGCTGACGCCGCTGGGCGAACGGGTCCGCCTCGACCGGCGTCGACGGCACACGTACTCCGTCGCTCCGCCGACCGTGACCTCCTCCGGCCGCACCGGCAAGAACCGCGTACACGAGGGTTCCCGCCCGTGCCGCGGGGGCGATGACCGGCGCGGACGGTGCCGGCTGCCCTGCGCGCAGCCGGCCACGGTCAGGTCTGCCGCGGTTCGGGCTCCTCCTCCGCCGGGAGCGGGACCGGGGGAGCGGTGGGCGGCGCCACGAGGAAGGCGGTCGTGGGGTCGACGTCCTCGGCGTGGAACAGGGTGGGCAGGTCGTGGTCGAGGAGCCCTGCCATCTCGACCGCGACTCGCCCCTGGGCGTGCGCCGACCGGATCGACTGGCCGTCCGCCACGGCGGCGTAGAAACGGGCCGCGTAGGCGATCGCGTCGATGTCCGCGATGGAGGCCGACATGCCGATCGCCAGCGGGACGGTGTCCACCAGGCGGGCCGCCTGGGGCGCGGAGTCGCAGGAGTTCGCGGATCACCGACTTCGAGACCGGGCACGCCTCGGGCTTCTCCTGCCACGCCAAGGACCGGATCGAGGACGGGGCGCACGCGGCCCTCTACGGCTCCGGCGCCGGGCGGATGGCCTGGCGAGGCTACTCGGACGGGTCGGCGGCCCTGCGCAGTCTGACCGAAGGGGCACAGGGGTGCGACCGCGAGAAGGGGTACTACGTCGTTCAGGACGATCGGCTCACGGAGGAAGTCGTGATCAGGCGACCCAATCACTTCAACGACCTGCAGTCATTCGGCGGCCACACCACCTGACGGTCCGCCGGAATCAGCGCCCGGGCGGGTGGTGCGCGAGGGGGCGTCCGCGGCTGGACGGCGAGGTCGTCGAAGGGCGTGTGGCCGCGCGACAGGCACGGCAGAGCATCCTCGTCCGGTGTCCGGTGTCCGGTGTCCGGCGTCAGGCGCCTGCCCCAGCTGCGGTCGTGGCCGTCACTCTCCTCGTCCGAGACCGGGAGTGACGAGCGGCGAAGAAGGGACGCGCGATGCCGGTCCTGCCTGATCGGGGGACGTTCCTGCCGCGTGCCGACCGCGCGGAGCCGCCGTGCCGGCCCCTCGCGTCCAGGCCCACCGTCACACCGCCGAAACCCGCCCGTTTCCGGTCCCGCGGAAACCGGCCGTAGGCTGGATGGCACACCCGGCAGCCCGGTCACCGTCGCCCGAAGGCTCGTCCCCGCCCTCGACCGGACGACAGGAGTCGCGTGCCTCGTGTCCGCACCGCCCGCCTCGCCGCTTCCTCCCTCCCGCCGTGGCTCGCCCACGCACTGAGCACCCAGCGCGGTCCCGTGCCCTGGAGCGCGGTGACCCGGGGCGCGCTGGCCGGTGGGCCGCTGCTGCTCGCCGCGGTGCTCGTCGACCGGGCCTCGCTGGGGGTGGCCGCCGCCCTCGCCGCCATGCTGGCCGGCATCAACGACCGGCCGGGCAGCCGGCGTACCTCGGTGCGACGGATCGGTGTCCCCGCGCTCGCGGGAGCCGCCGGGCTGCTCGTCGGAACGTACTCCGGTGAACACCTCGGCGCCGTTTCGCTGACGCTGGTGCTGACCGGGCTGGGACTGGTCGCGGGAGGCTTCAGCGCCGTGGGGGCCGTGGCCTCCGGCGCGGGGACGCAGCTGCTGGTCACCGGCGCCGTGGGGGCCGGGATGCCGCTGCCCGGCCCCGGGTGGCAGAGTGCGTCCGCCTTCCTCGCCGGTGCCGGATGGCTGCTCGCGCTGCGGCTCCTCCTGCCCACGCCCGGATCCCGCGCCGGCGACTCCCGCCCTGAACGCCTGGAGTCCCGCTGCGGCTCCCCCGGCGGTTCTCGCCCCGGGTCCCGTTTCGACTTCCGCTTCGACGGGGAGCGGGCCGCCGTGGCCGCCGTCTACGACGCCGTCGCCGCGCTCCTGGACGCCACGGGCACCGGGCACGCCGTCGCCCGCCGGGCCGCGCTCACCGCCGCCCTCGACCACGCGCAGGACGCGCTCGCCGGGCCCCGGCTGCGACGCCGTGCCTCGTCCGCGGCCGAACGGCGGCTGCACGCCCAGTACGCCGCCGCACTGCCCCTCGGCGAGGCCGCGACCGCGCTCGCCTGGGCGGAGCGGCCCCTCCCGGCGCGGGCGGGGGAGGGGCCGCGGCGTCTGGCCGCCGCCGTCCGCGGCAACACCCCGGCCGGCCCGCTGCCCGCGCCCAGCCGCACCGAACCCGCTCTGCGCGCCCTGGACGACGCCCTCCTGCACGCCGCCGAGGCCTTCGACCGGGGCGGGAGCCGTGACCTGCACACCCGCAAGCGGTCCGTCGCCTCCCTGGCCCGCACGGTCCTCGGCGCCGGCGGGCGGGAGTACGGGCTGCGCGTCGGCCTGTGCTTCGGGGCCAGTGCCGCCGTCGCCCAGGTGCTGCACCACAGTCACTGGTACGGGACCCACCAGCACTGGTACTGGCTCCCTGCCACCGCCGTCTTCCTCGTCAAACCCGACCTCGGTCCGCTGGTGTCCCGGGTGGTGTGCCGGGCGGCCGGAACCGTCCTCGGGGCGCTCCTGTTCGCCGGAGCCGCCGCCGTGGTGCCCCGGCCGGAGGGACTCGTGGCCCTCGTCGCGGTCTGCGGCGCGCTGGTGCCGGTCGCCGCACGGCACTTCGCCGCCCAGACCGCCGTCGTCACCGTCCTCGTGCTCGCCCTGGTCATGGTGGGCGGCGAACCCCAGGCCTCCGTCAGCCGCATCGGCGAGACACTGCTGGCCTGTGCGATCGTGCTGGTCGTCGGGCATCTGCCGATGCCGGGGCAGCGGGGCGGCAGGGTCCGCACCCGCATCGAGGCCGCCGACGCGGCCGCGCACGCCTATCTCGCCCACGTGCTGCGCGAGTCCGACGACCGTGCCACCCGGTGGACACTGCGCCGCGACGCCTACCGGAGACTCGCCGAAGCCCGCGCCGCGATCGGGCTGGCCGCCGCCGAACTGCCCGCCCTGGCGCGGCACTCCGCGGGCGCGGACGAGGTCGCCGCGCTCCTCGAACGCCTCGTCGACACCACCACGGCGTGCGCCGTGCACCTCGACGACACCGGTCGGCTCACGCCCCGCCACACCGAACGGCTCGCCGGGCTGCGGGACGAACTCGCCGCGCGGCGCGGGCACGTGGCGCTGCGCGAACCCGCGCCGCCCCTCGCCGGGTGAGTGTCCCGCGCCGCCCCTCGGGTGAGCGTCCCGCCGGACAGCGGCCACCCCACCGCCCACGCCGTACCTTGGCGTGATGACCCCACCTCCCGGTGAGAAGCCCGCCGGCCCCCGTGAGACGCCCACCGAACGCCCCGAGCCCGCCGACCTGGTCATCACCGGCTGCACCGTCCTCGTGCACGACGACCGGGAACGGATCGGCTTCGAGGAGGACGCGGCCGTCGTCGTACGGGACGGCCGCGTCGACTCGGTGACCACGGCCGCGGCCGTGGCGGGCCTCCCCGCCGCCGAACACCTCGACGCGCGCGGTCAGGTCGCCCTCCCCGGGCTGATCAACTGCCACACCCACGCGCCGATGGTCGCCCTGCGCGGGCTGGCGGAGGACCTGCCCACGCGGGAGTGGTTCAACGACGTCGTCTGGCCCGTCGAGTCCAACCTCACCGCACGCGACGTGGAGCTGGGTGCCCGGCTCGCCTGTGCCGAGATGATCCGCGCGGGCGTGACCTGTTTCGCGGACCACTACTTCGCCATGGACACCGTCGCCGCCGTGGTCGCCGAGTGCGGCCTGCGGGCTCTGCTGGGCCAGGCGTACTTCTCCTCGCAGGGTCCCGGAGGACGGGAGCGGTCGCTGGAGTTCGCGCTGCGGCACCGGGACACGGCCGCCGGCCGCATCACCACCGCCCTCGCACCGCACGCCCCCTACACCGTGACCGACGCCGATCTCGCCGCCACCGCCGGGCACGCCCGCGACCACGGCCTGCCCGTGCACCTGCACGCCGCCGAGAACCGCGACCAGACCGACACCAGCCTCGCCCGGCACGGGGCCACCCCGATCGAGGTTCTGGAGCGCACCGGCATCCTCGACACCGACGTGCTCATCGCACACGGCACCGGCATCACCGAGCGCGATCTGCCGCTTCTCGCGCGCGCGGGCGGCCGTACGGCCGTGGCGACCGCGCCCCGCGGCTACCTCAAGTTCGCCTGGCCCGACACCACGCCCGTACGCGCCCTGCGGGACATCGGCGTCCCCGTCGGGCTCGCCACCGACGGCGCGGCCTCCAACAACTCCCTCGACGTGTGGGAGTCGATGGCGCTCACGTCCCTGATCCAGAAGTCCGCCGAGGGCGACCCCCGCTGGCTCTCCTCCCGCCAGGCCCTGCACCACGCCACGCTGCAGAGCGCCCGCGCGGTCGGGCTGGGCGACACGGTCGGGCGGATCGCACCGGGGCACCGGGCCGACCTCGTCCTCGTCGACCTCACCGGCCCGCACACCCAGCCCGTGCACGATCTCGCCGCCACCCTGGTGCACAGCGCGCGCTCCGCCGACGTGCGCACGACGATCGTCGACGGGCGGGTCCTCATGCGGGACCGCGAACTGCTCACCCTGGACGTGGCGGCGGTGGCGCGGGAACTGGGGGAGCGGCTGCCCGCCCTGACCGACCGCGGCCACGGCCGGCGGATCCAGGAGTACGGCACCTGATCCGCAGCCGCGGGGCGGCCCGGAGGAGAAATCCTGCCGAGCCGCGACGAGTTCGCCTCCTCACGGCAGTCACCACCCTTCGACGGACCGTCGCGATGGAGGAGCCGGAGCCATGTCGCTGCCCGAAATCGTCACCCGCGCGGACTGGCGCGTGGCGCGCGAGGTCCTGCCGGCCAAGGAAGGCCGTCACGCGCGCGCGTGACGCGCTCAACGCCGAGCGGCGCGGGCTGCCGATGGTGGAGGTGGTCAAGGAGTACGTGTTCGAGGGCGGCGACGGCAAGGCCACGCTGCTCGACCTCTTCGGGGAACGCGGCCAGCTCGTCGTCCACCACTTCATGTTCGCCCCGAGTGGGACGCCGGCTGCCGCGGCTGCTCGGCGTTCCTGGACCAATTCGGGCACCTCGCGCACCTGA
Organism: Streptomyces sp. JK94; assembly: GCF_053613315.1. Lineage (NCBI taxonomy): Bacteria > Bacillati > Actinomycetota > Actinomycetes > Kitasatosporales > Streptomycetaceae > Streptomyces > Streptomyces sp. JK94. The sequence continues at coordinate 612,326 of NZ_JBSICH010000001.1, forward strand.
GGGCGCGCGGTACGTCGTTCGCGGCCGTCTCCCGGGCGCCGTACCCGAAGATCCTCCCCTGCAAGGCGCGGATGGGCTGGAGGGTGCCCTGGTACTCGTCGTACGCCGGCGACTTCAACGCCGACTTCGAGGTGACCCTCGAGCAGGAGGGCGCACTCGTGGAACGGCCGGGGCTCAGCTGCTTCCTGCGGGACCGCGACCGGGCCTTCCACACCTACTCGACGTACGAGCGCGGCCTCGACGGGCTCGGCTCGACCACCAGCCTGCTCGGCCTGACCGCACTCGGCCGGGGGAACGGTGGAGAAACCCGAGGGACGTGCGCCGGCTCTCGGTGCCCCTGCGGACAGCGGGGCGGTCCGGTACCACGAGGAGTACGAGGACTGACACGCACGGTGTCGAAAACGGCCGAACGGCTGAGACGACGCTCACACCATGCGGTGAACGAGTGTCAACTATGTCTCAGTACCATCACTGCACGAGGTGTTCCCTCCATGGTTGGCGTTTAACTCTACGAGTACAGCGCTACATGGAGGTGCAGGGTGAACGGGCGAACGGTGCTCGAGCGCTTTCCCGCAGGCGGGCCGCGCGGATCCTGGCCGGCCGAGGAGTTCGCGAACGCGCGGCGACTGGAGGGACTGGCCGCCGAAGTCGTCATGGACCTCGCCTCGGACATGTTCCTGGTCATCGTCCGCGGCGGCGACGCCGCCGGTGCGCGGCCGCCTGACGCGCCGGTGCGAAACGGCCCGGACCGCCGCGCCGGCCCCGCCCGTCAGCCCGCCTCCGGGGCGTGCACCGGCGCCTTGGCGAACTGCTCGGCCTGCAGCGAGTACAGCTCCGCGTAGACGCCGCCGGCGGCCAGCAGCTCGTCCGGCGTCCCGGACTCCACCAGCCGGCCCTGGTCGAGGACGTGCACCAGGTCCGCGTGGCGCACGGACGCCAGCCGGTGGGTGATCAGTACGACCGTCTGCCCACGGCCGGCCAGGGCCCGGATCTTCTCGAACACCTCCAGCTCGGCCCGGGCGTCCAGGGCCGCCGTCGGCTCGTCCACGATGAGGATGCGGCCCCGCCGGTACGCCGCCCGGGCGATCCCGACCCGCTGCCACTGGCCCCCGGACAGCTCGTGCCCGCCGCTGAAGTCCCGGGCCAGCAGGGTGTCCAGGCCGCGCGGCAGATCCGCGATCACCCCCTCGGCCCCCGCCTCGGCGATGGCGTCGGCCACGCGGTCGTCGCCGAGAGGTTCCGAGGAGCGGCCCACCGCGACGTTCACCCGCGCGGTGAACGGCCACCGCTTGAAGTCCTGCGCCACCATGGCGACGCGTTCGGCGAGCGCATGCCGGTCGGCCGTCGCCGCGTCGACACCGTCCCAGGTGATCCGGCCCCGGTCCGGCGTGTAGAGCCCGGCGAGCAGTTTGACCAGCGTCGTCTTGCCCGAGCCGTTCTCGCCGACGAGGGCCACGATCCGGCCCAGCGGAAGCGCCAGCGTCACGTCGTCGAGCGCGGAGCGGGTCGCGTCGCCCGGGTAGCGGAACGTGACGTTCTCGAAGCGGATCTCCTTGGGGTCCTCGGGCAGCGCGGCGCCGCCCACCGGGATGGCCCGGTGGGCGGCCTCCCGGTGCAGCCGTTCCAGATCGCCCACGAACAGGGCCTCCTCGTGGAGCGCGTTCACCTCCACGACCAGGGTGCCGAGGCTCTGCGAACCGGTGCGGACCGCGATCACGGCCGTACCCGCCACCGACAGGGCCATCGCGCCTCCCAGCAGCAGCCCGCCGAGCGTCGCGTAGGTCGCGGCCGTCGCCAGCCCCGTCCACGTCGCCGCGAACAGCCCCGTACGGGCCGCCAGCCGGGCCAGCCGGGTCTGCTCCGCCTCGGCGGTCTCCGACATCGAACGGAAGTGCCGCAGCAGGAAGGGCCCCACCCCGTGCACCCTGATCTCGGGAGCCGCGGCCGGTTCGATGAGCAGTCTGGCCAGGAGTCGTCCCGCCCGCTCGTGCTGCACCCAGGCGTGGAAGGACTCGTACCGGCGGCGGGCGAGGGTCAGCGCGCTCCAGGCGCTCGGCAGGGTCATCGTCACCAGCAGCGGCAGCAGCGCCGGATGCAGCACGGTCAGGACACCGGCCGCCGCGATGAGCGAGATCATCGCGTTCACCACACGCGTGCCGAACGAGATCATGCGCCGCGCGGAGGCGGCGCCGTACTGGGCGGTGTCCAGGAGCTTGTGGAAGGCGTGGTCCTCGATGGCGGACAGCTCCACGGCCGCCGCCCGTTCCAGGTACCGCTCGGTGGCCACCCGTTCCACCTTGGGCTCCAGCCGCCCCGTCGCATACGTCGAGGCGGCCCGCAGCAGCGCCGCGACCGCCATCGCCGCGGCCACGGTGACCAGCGCCGGGACGGTGCCGCGCAGCCGTTCCGCGACCGGCCCGGAGGACATCAGCCCGGCCAGCACACTGTTGACGGCGAGCAGGCTGACCGCCTGCGCCGCCCCCCGGCCCACCTCGGCCGCCAGTACCGTCCGGGCGGCCTGCGGGTCGGCCTGGCGGGCGAGCCTGAGGCTGGAGGCCAGCAGGGACGGCAGCCGGGTCAGCATCGCCCGGAAGCCCAGCTCCAGGAACGCGTCGGCGTGCTGGCTCCAGCCCATGTCGTAGCGCAGTGGACCACCGAAGAGCAACCGCTCCGAATCCGACACCCCGGCTGATTCCGTGCCGCCCTTCCTGCGCACCGTCGGCCTCCCCCGTTTGTGGACGAACGGCCACTATCGCGGGGCGGGGTGCGTACGGGCAGGGCGCGAGCAGGGCAGGGCGGGGCGCGCGGGCGCGCACCCGGCCGCAGGAGACCGGAAAAGGGCGTGCGGGGTGGCGCCCGGAGGCACGGTGGCGCGGGCAAGGCGCAGTGGTGCGGGAAGGCGCGGTGGGTGCGTCAGGGTACGGCGGCGCGTCAGGGTACGGCGGTGTTCTACGCGCTCACCGGCCGCGACCACGTCGGCGTCGTGTTCGTCAGCCGGCACAGCGCGAGGTAGAGCGGGATGGGCGGGGTGTAGGGGACCGTGCCGTCCGGGCGGTGGATGAGGCCGGGGACGTCCGGGACGTCGGGGACGACCGCTCCGGTGGCGTACCGCGCGGGCGCGGGCCACTCCAGGGCGTAGTCGGAGTCGGAGGGGACGATCCACCACCAGTGCGCCTCGTCGGCGTACACGCATCCCACGCGTGGCAGCCGGGGCAGCACCAGGGGACCGAGCCGGGCGGGCGCCGCCACCGCGTCGCAGCCCAGCGGGGCCGTCATGCCGTCCGGTACGGGCAGCCGCCGGGGCGTACCGGGGGCGCGCAGTCCGCGTTGGAGGCGGACCAGGGTGTCCAGGCCGATGGGTCGGATGCCGGACGCAGTCCTCATAGCCATTCGGTCCCCGTTCCGCGGCGCGCCTCCCGGTGGCGTCCCTCCGCCTCGCCGTCGTCGCCCGTGCCGTCGGCGGGGCCGGGCTTCGGCCGGGCGCCCCAGCCCAGGTCGTTGCAGGGCCCCGACGGGTCGCGCGGCCCGTCGGCCTTCCGCGGCAGCTCGGCCCAGACCAGTAGTCCGGGGCCGTGCTCGTGGGCACCCCAGGCGTCGCACAGGGCGTCGACGAGGAGCAGTCCCCTGCCGTGCTCGTCCTCCGGCTGCTGATCGGCCGACGGGAGGGGCCGGCCCGGGGCGCAGCCCTCGTCCCGTACGGCTATGCGGACCAGGTCGGCGCCGTCGTGCAGCTCGCAGACTATGTGTCTGCTCGCGGTGTGCACGATCGCGTTGGTCACCAGCTCGGAGACCACCAGGGCCGCGGTGTCACAGGTGTCCTCGCACACCGACCAGCCGTTCAGCCGAGCACGCGTCAGGCGTCTGGCCTGCGCGGGAGAACCCGGATGGGCGGCCAGCTCGAAACGGAACCGACGCTGGGCGGCGGCCCTCGAGGAGCCGGCTCCCATGGCGGCACCGAGGCCCGGGGAGCCCGCGGCGGCGTCTGTTCCTAAAGGCGCGGACGGAATCACGCTTGCCACTATCGCCCCGCCGTGGACACTTGGCAAGTGTCACTCTGAAAAATGCAGAGTGCTGTGTGACGGTCTGGACGGCCGTGGCACACTGCTCGCAACAGCACGTCGCGCGGCGCCACTTCAGATCGCCGAAGGTCTGCACAGGCTTTCGAATAGATCTTCGAATGGCGCCGCCGGGCTGTCCGCACAAGGACTCTTCGGGACTCTTCAGGAGGTGGGCGGTGAGCGAGCCGCGGTCAGCGCCGACGGTCGGCCAGGTCGTTCTCGGCCGACGCCTGCTCGACCTGCGGGAACGTGCCGGTCTCAAGCGTGAGGAAGCCGCCCGCATCCTGCGGGTCGCCCCGGCCACGGTCCGCCGGATGGAGATGGCCGAGGTCGCCCTCAAGATCCCGTACCTGCAGCTGCTGCTGAAGGCCTACGGCATCGGCGACGAGGAGGCCGACGCCTTCGTCCGGCTGGCCGAGGACGCCAACAAGCCCGGGTGGTGGCAGCGCTTCCACGACATCCTGCCGGGCTGGTTCTCCATGTACGTCAGCCTGGAGGGCGCGGCCGTCCTGATCCGCTCCTACGAGCCCCACTTCGTCCCCGGACTGCTGCAGACCGAGGACTACGCACGCGGAGTGCTCCGCTCGGGAGCCATCGGGCAGACCCGGCCCGACGACATCGAGCGCCACGTCGACCTGCGCATGCAGCGCCAGGAGCTGCTCACCCGCGACGACGCGCCCAGGCTGTGGGTCGTGATGGACGAGACCGCGCTGCGCCGCCCCGTCGGGAGCCCGGAGGTGATGCGTGCCCAGATCGACAGGCTGCTCGACGCCACGGGGCTCCCCAACGTGACCCTGCAGATCGCGCCTTTCTCCAGCGGGCCGCACCCCGGCACGTACGGGCCCTTCGTGCTGTTCCGATTCGCCATGCCGGAGCTGCCGGACATGGTCTACAGCGAGTACCTGACCGGCGCCGTCTACCTGGACGCGCGCGCGGAGGTGGCGACCCACCTCGAGGTCATGGACCGCATGGCGGCGCAGGCCGCCACGGCACATCGCACGAAGGAGATCCTCCGGGATCTCCGCAAGGAGTTGTGAATGAATCGCATCGAGCCCCAGCGCCTGCCACGGACCCGCGGTCAGCGGATCTACAACGGCATGCCCGCCCGTGAACTGGGCAGCGAGGGCTGGCACAAACCGTGGAGCGGTGGCAACGGCGGCAACTGCCTGGAGGCGATGAAGCTCGCCGACGGCCGGATCGCGGTCCGTCAGTCCACCGACCCCGACGGTCCCGCGCTGATCTACACGTCCGCCGAGATGACGGCCTTCATCGAGGGAGCGAAGGCGGGAGAGGCGGACTTCCTGCTGACCTGAGACCTGCACTTCCGTTGACGCTGTCTTTTTAAGCTGTGTGGCACTGAGCCGATCCCCCGACCCCCAGGAGAGCACGAGGGAGAACGCAAGGCACGGAGCGTCGGCCGCCGCCCTTGCGGGACACGGGGCGGCGGCCGGCGGGCCGTGAACCGCTGATCGGTCCGGAGGGCGGGCGGACGGTGACGGGTGGACGGGCTCGGGTCGTCATCGATCGGTCGTACGGACCGACCGGCGTCGGCAGCCGTGTACGGCCGCCCGGCAGATGGCGGCCGACGACCGCCGCGTCCGCCCCCTCCGCGCCTACCCCCTTCCGAGTCCGCCTGCCCCTCAGAGCGCGCCCCTCCGGGCGCAGGCCGCCGTCATGGCCGCCCCTGCCCGCGGCGTTCGCAGGCCCGGCGGAGCCCGCCCCACTCCGCCCCGATACTCCGCTCGGCGGACCCTGACCCTCGCCCGGGGTTTCCGGCGGGGCACAGTCCTCTCAGGCGAGCGCCAGCACGTACGCGACCGCCGCCGCTGCCGAGGCGCCCGTACGGACGTGGTTCCAGGCCGTCCACGCGCGCACGTAGCCGGGCCACCGGCCGGCCGCCTCCGCGGAGCCCGGCTCCGACCGGAGCAGCGCGGTGTTGCGCGGCACGTGGACGGCCGCCGTCACCCCGAACGACCCGACCACGTACAGCGCGCTGCCCAGCAGCAGCTCCACCGCGGCCCCGCCGGGCCACAGCACCAACGTCACCACGGCGATCGCCGCGGCCAGCACCGCCGTCCCGAGGAACAGGGACATGAAGGCCGGGCGCACCGCCGCCGTGTTGATCGCGTTCATCGCGGCGACTCCCTGCGCGGACGGCAGCGCGGCGAGCCCCCGCATCACGAAGGCCGAGAACGCGCAGAAGGCGCCGGCCGTCATACCGGTCCCGAGCACGCCCAGCACCGTCAGCACGAAATACGGTCCGTCGATCATGTCGTGTCAGCTCCCATCCCCCGCGTCCAGGCCCGTCCGGCACCGCCGGCCGTCGACCACCCCCAGCCAACCTCCGCACAAACGTGTTGACCATGGCCGAGCGGCGCGAGCGCATGCGCGAGCGTCCAGGCGGGCGGGTCGGCGGCTGACGCATCATGGGCGGGTGCGACTGGAAGCGATCACTTGGGACAGGCTCGGCGACCTGCTCGCCGAGCGCGTGCTCGACCTCGCGCCCGCCGACGGCGGCGCCTGGCCGCGCATCGCCTTCGACGGCGCCCCGGCCGCCCGCCCCGGCGACCTCGCCGAAAGGGTCTGCGAGGCGCTGCGCATCCGCGGCCGACCCTCCCTCGTCGTCGGGACGGAGGGCTTCCTGCGCCCCGCCTCGCTCCGTCTGGAGTACGGGCGCCAGGACGTCGAGTCCTACTACAACGGCTGGTACGACACCGGCGCCCTCTGGCGCGAGGTCTTCGACCCGCTCGGGCCCGGCGGCGACGGGCGCGCCCTGCCCGACCTGTGGGATCCCGACACCGACCGCGCCACCCGCAGCCCCTACGTCGACCTCCCGCCCGGTGGCGTGCTGCTGCTGCACGGGCCCTTCCTGCTGCGTCACTGGTTCCCCCTCGATCTGAGCGTCCACCTCGTCCTGAGCCCCGGCGCCCTGCGCCGCCGCACCCCCGGAACCGAGCACTGGACCCTGCCCGCCTTCGAGCGCTACGACGAGGAGGCCGATCCCTCCGGCACCGCCGACGTCCTGGTGCGCGCCGACGATCCACGGCACCCCGCATGGAACGGCTGAGGCCCCGGTGAAGAGCCGCTCTGCTCCCCTTCAGCCCCTTCGGCACGCGCACACGTCACTGCCCTGAGCGACCCGGACCGCCCTCAGAGCCAGCCGTTGCGCCTGAAGCCCCGGTGCAGCGCCAGGCAGGCGACGGCTATCACGCCGATGACCAGGCCGTAGCCGTACTGCCAGCGCAGTTCCGGCATGTGGTCGAAGTTCATGCCGTACATCCCGCAGACCATCGTGGGCACGGCGACGATCGCGGCCCAGGCGGTGATCTTCCGCATGTCCTCGTTCTGCGCGACCGTCACGCGGGCGAGGTGCGCCTGGAGGATGGAGTTGAGCAGTTCGTCGAAGGCCGCGATCTGCTCCGTGGCTCGCAGCAGATGGTCGGCGACGTCTCGGAAGTAGGCCCGTATCTCCGGCTCGACCACTCGCGCCGGTCGGGTGGCCAGCTCCTCCAGCGGCCGGCCGAGCGGTACCACGGCCCGCCTCAGTTCGAGGAGTTCACGCTTGAGCTGGTAGACCCGGCCCGGATCGACCCGCGCCCCGTGCTCCCCGAACACCTCCGTCTCGACGTGGTCGATGACCGTTTGAACCGCCTCGATGACGCTCAGGAAGTCGTCCACCACGTGGTCCGCGATCGCGTGCAGCACCGCGGACGGCCCCCTGGCGAGCTGCGCGGGGTCGGACTCCAGCCCTTCGCGCAGGGGTCCCAGTGAGCCGTGCATCCCGTGCCGCACCGTGATCACGAAGTCCTGGCCGACGAACACCATGATCTCCCCGGTGCTCACCACCTCGCTCGTGGCCGTGAACTCCTCGTACTCCACGGAACAGACCGTCTTGAACACGGCGAACAGCGTCTCCCCGTACCGCTCGACCTTGGGACGCTGGTGGGCCTCGATCGCATCCTCGACCGCCAGCGGATGCAGCTCGAAGAGGTCCGCGACACCCGCGAACTCCTGGTCCGTCGGCTCGTGCAGACCGAGCCAGACGAAACCGGCGCCGTGCCCGCGCATGCGCGTCACGGCCTGCACCGGATCGCCGCCCTCGGGAGTGCGGACACCGTCCCGATAGGTCACGCAGTTCACCACCGAGGAACCCAGCGGGGAGCGGGCGGGATGGCTCAGGTCCACACGGGGGCGGCGCCGGGCCAGCCGCGCCACCTTGCGGAGACCGCCGCCCCTTCCCAGGCCCGTGACCTTGCGCAGATTCCCTGCCATTACCATCCGTGTCTCCTCGCGTGGGTCCCCTCGCGCCATGCTTCCCGCGCCTTGGCCAGCCAGTCTGCCAGGCCGGCGCGAGCGGTGGACGAGCCTGTGGAAAGGGGACGTTCCGCTTGGTTCCCGGCTGTGGACGGGCCCCTTCGGGCCCGGACCCCGCCTCCCCCGAGCCCGGCCCCGCCCGCCGTCCGGCCCGGGCGCCGGCCCGCTCGCAGGGCCGTCACGCCGGAGCGTCGACCGCTTCGGGCAAGCCGGACAACTGGGATGATCGGTCCATGACGCGAACCGACGGATACCTTCTCGACAACCGGCAGGCCGAGGCCGCGGAGCGCTTCGACGCCTTCGCCACCCTCTTCGACCCGACGACGTTCCGGCATCTGCAGGCCCTCGGCGTCGGACCCGGCTGGCGCTGCTGGGAAGCCGGTGCCGGAGGCACGTCGGTGGTGGCCTGGCTGGCCAAGAAGGTGGGACCGACCGGCAGGGTCCTCGCGACCGACATCGACACCTCACGGGTCGCCCCGGCCGGTCGTCCTCCGGTCGAGGTGCGCGTGCACGACGTGGGCGCGGAGGAACCGCCGGGGGAGGGTTTCGACCTGGTGCACGCCCGGCTCGTCCTCGTGCACGTCCCGGACCGGGAGAGGGCGTTGCGGTCCATGGTCAAGGCCCTGCGTCCCGGCGGCCGCCTCCTGATCGAGGACGCCGATCCCGCGCTGCAACCCCTGATCTGCCCCGACGAGCACGGCCCCGAGCAGCAGCTGGCGAACCGGCTGCGGCAGGGCTTCCGCCAGTTGCTGTCCCGCCGCGGCGCCGACCTCTCCTACGGCCGCCGGCTCCCGCGCCTGCTCCGGAAGGCCGGGCTGTGCCGTGTGGAGGCCGATGCCTACTTCCCGGTCACCTCGCCCGCGTGCGCGGTGCTGGAGGCGGCGACGGTCCGTCAGGTCCGTGACCAACTGGTCGGTGCCGGGGTGGCCACCCACGAGGACATCGACCGTCACCTCGCGAACGTCGCGTCCGGCGACATGGACCTGGCGACGGCTCCGATGATCTCGGCGTGGGGACGCAAGGTGTAAGAGCCCCGTATCCCGGCCGCCCCGGGCGAGTCCGCCCTCGGCCGAACGAAGGGCAGCGGAACGCCACGAGCCGTCCAGGCGCGGACGGGCCGCCACCCGGCCGGCCGTCCGGACTTCGGAGCGAGGGCGTGCCGACACCGCGGACGGCGGTCGCCCGCGCCCCGCGTTCCGGGCGGCGGTCGGCGCCTCCTCCATCGGCCGCGCGTACCCTCCCCCGCGCGTCCGCAGCGGTCCTCCCCCGCGCGTCCGCAGCGGTCGTCACCCGGCCGCGCGCGGTGGTCTGCCGCCCACCCGTTCGACCGCCTCCGCTCCCGCCCGGCACCCCGTGGCCGCCGCCTGCTCGGGTACCGCGCCCCCGAGCAGGGCCGCGAGAAACGCTCCGGTGAACGCGTCCCCGGCGCCGGTACTGTCCCGAGGCGAGGCCGGAACGGCGGGGACACGCGCGCGCACCGTGCCGGACCGGGCCACCAAGGCCCCCTCCGCGCCCTGCTTGACGACCACCCAGGGCACGTGCCGGCTCAGCTTCGCCGCCGCGTCCGCCGCGTCGGGCAGCCCGGTGAGCAGACACGCCTCGGCACGGCTGGGCAGCAGGACGTCCACGCCCTCGACCAGCTCCCAGAACCGGTCGACGCCCAGCTCGGGGAGGAACCCCGTCGACGCGGGGTCCAGACTGACCGGCACCGCGCGCGCGTGCGCCGCGGTCAGGGCGACCGACACCAGAGCGCGGCTCGGCTCCGAGAACAGGAGGTAGCCCGACAGGTGCAGCCGGGCGACACCGTCGAGGAGTGTGTCCGACCAGTCGCCGGGTCCGATCCGCAGTGACGCCCCGCTGTCCGTCAGGAAGGTCCGCTCGGCCGCGGCGCCCGTGTCGACCAGGCAGATCACCGTACCCGTAGGGGCCGACGCGTCGACGACGAGGAGGGGGCGCACACCACGGGAGACCAGTTCCCGCTCGTGCCAGGCCGCCGCGTCCGTGCCGACCCGCCCCAGCAGCCGTACGTCCCCGCACCCGCCGTACGCGGCCCAGCACGCCACATTGGCGCCCGCGCCACCGGGCAGTCGGTGGATCGAGGCGGCGGTGTCCGTGCCGGCGGCCAGCGGCCCCCGGTGCCGGGCGACGACGTCCGTGACGACGTCCCCGACGACCAGCAGCGCGCCGCCGTGCTCCGCAGTCACGCTCCTGCCCAGGCCGCCGCGATGCGCGCCGCCAGCCGTACGTTCCCGCGTACCGCCGCCAGGTTGGCGTTCAGGGAGGCGCCGTCCGTGTGCCGCACCAGGTGATCGAGCAGGAAGGGGGTCACCGCCTGGCCCGTGATCCCCTCCCGCTCGCACGCGTGCAGCGCGTCGGCCAGCACCCGCGCGTGCAGCGCGGGATCGAGCTGTTCCTCCTCGGGGACGGGGTTGGCGACCACGAGCGCGGACCGCGGCCCTCCCAGCGCGTCCTGTGCCCGCATGACCGCCGCCACCTGCTCCGGACCGTCCAGCGTCCAGTCCACCGGATGCCCCGAGTCGGACAGGTAGAAGCCGGGGAAGCGGTCCGTGCCGTAACCGGCCACACCGACTCCCAGGGTCTCCAGCCGTTGGAGGGTCGCCGGCACGTCCAGGACGGACTTCACACCCGCGCAGACCACCGTGATCCGGGTGCGGGCCAGCAGACCCAGATCGGCCGACTCGTCCTGCGTCACCGTCCACTCCCGGTGCACGCCGCCGAGCCCACCGGTCGCGAACACCCGTACCCCCGCGAGGGCCGCCAGCAGGGCGGTCGCCGAGACGGTGGTCGCCCCGCTCGCGCCCGCCGCCACCGCGAGCGGCAGGTCACGGTGGCCCAGCTTCCGGATGCCGTCCTCGTTCGCGACCCGCTCCAGCCGCTCTTCGTCGAGGCCGACATGAGGACGTCCGTCCAGCACGGCGATCGTCGCCGGTACGGCGCCCTCCTTCCGTACCAACTCCTCCAACTCCCGCGCCACGAGCAGATTGCGGGGGCGTGGCAGCCCGTGCGCGATGATCGTGGACTCCAGGGCCACCACCGGATGGCGCGCCTCGATCGCCGCCCGCACCTCTTCCGACACCACCAGCATCACGCGCCTGCCTCCTGTCCGTCGGTTCTCCCTCATCTCTGGCGGGCCGGGGAGCGGACCAAACCCGTCGTGGGCCCCGGCCGGACCCTTGCGGCCCGCACGCGGGAGCACCAGCCTGGGAACCATGAAGGACAACACGACACGCCTCGACCATGTCGTCCTCTGGGTGCGCGATCCGGTCGCCGCGGCCGGCTTCTACGAGAGGACCCTCGGCACGGAACCGCTGCGGGTCGCCGAGTACGCGGCGGGGACCGTGAGCTTCCCCTCGGTGCGCCTCAACGAAGAGACCATCCTCGACCTCGCGCCGCACTCCCTCGCGGAACGCATGAGGATGGTCCCGGGCGCCGACGGCAGCGCGGGCCATCCCGTCAACCACGTCTGCCTGGCCCTGTCCCCGGACGGCTTCGAGGCACTGCGCGCCCGCCTCGAGGAACAGGCGGTTCCGGTCTCGGAACTCTCGTACGACTCCTACGGCGCGCGCGGCCCGGCCCGGCGGAGCTTCTACTTCGGCGACCCGGACGGCAACATCATCGAGGCACGCCACTACGAATGACCCGCCCGGCACCCGCGGCGGGCCGGCCCCTCAGAACAGCGGCTCGGGCAGCACGCCCTCCAGCGCGAGGAGCTGTCGCTTGGTGCCCACACCGCCCCCGAACCCGCCGATGCCGCCGCCGCTCTCCACCACCCGGTGGCACGGCACCACGACCGGCAGGGGATTGGCGCCCATGGCCATGCCCACCGCCTGTGCGGCGCCCGGCTGTCCCACCCGGCCGGCCAGATCGCCGTAGCCGAGGACCGAGCCGTACGGGACACCCGAGGCCAGCTCGCGCAGCACCGCCCGGTTGAACCCGGAGATCAGCGACCAGTCCAGCGGCAGGTCGAAGGCACGCCGCGTGCCCGCGAAGTACTCCTCCACCTGGCGTATCGCCTCGGCCAGCAGCGGGGAGCCGGGCGCCTCGACGGGCTCCGTGCCCAGCCGGGCCGCGAGCCCTTCGAGTGCCCGGTCACGGGCGGCTCCGCGGGCGTGGAACACGACGTTGACCAGGCCGTCGCGGGTGGCGGCCAGCAGCAGCGGACCGATGCCGGTGTCGACGACGGTCCACACGACCTGCTGCTCGTACTGCCCAGGGCTGTCCATGCGCCCACGGTACGGCCGACCACTGACATCGCCCGGGGCCGCGGGGCCGCCGCCGCTGCCCCGGGCCCGGCGGGCTCACCGGACGGTGGTGTCCTCCGCCTGGCCCACGGCGCTCCGCACCACGTCGGGCTTGTTCGTGATGATGCCGTCGACGCCGTACCCCGCGACCAGCCGGGCGGTGTCCGCGCTGTCGACCGTCCAGGTCAGGACCTCCATCGGCCTGCCGTGCGGCCCCGTGAACGCGTGGACGGAGGAGACGTAGCTCATGGACAGCGAGCCGTGGGAGGGGTTGATCTGGTCGGTGAACTCCGCGTACTCCGGCAGGTCCGACACGGACGGTGTGCCGAGGAACCCGGTCTTGACGGCCGGCTCGAGGTCGTGGACGGCCCGGATGCTGTCGGCGTCGAAGCTCTGGACGACCAGGCGTCCGGCCACGTGGTGCCGGTCGAGCCAGCCCTCGTTGGCGAGGACCTTGAGGGTCTGCTGCTCGATGCCCGGGTACAGTTCCGGGCTCTTGAGCTCCAGCAGCAGCTTCTGGTGGTGGTGCTCCAGGCGGTCCACGAACTGCTCCAGCGTCGGCACGCGCGCACCCGCGTACTCGGAGCCGAACCAGCTCCCCGCGTCCAGCCGCGCGATCTCGGCCGCGGTGAAGTCCTTCACGTTCCAGGGCGCCCGGTCGGGGAAGACCTCCTCCACGTCGGTCGTACGCCGCAGGCTGTTGTCGTGGAGGACGACGAGCCGCCCGTCCTTGGTGCGCTGGACGTCGTTCTCCACCCAGCGGATGCCCAGCTCGGCCGCCTTGTCGACGGCGGCCAGGGTGTTCTCCGGCGCGTACCCGGAAGCGCCCCTGTGGGCGATGACCGAGGGCCCGTCGGCTTCCTCGCTGTGGGTGGCCCGGGCGTGGGAGAGGGGGGCGAGCAGGGCGACCCCCAGGAGCGCGGTGGTCGTGACGGCAACTGCGCGCGCGTGCATGCGTACTCCTCGCGTCGAGCGATCACGGACAGCATCACTGTGACACCGGAGCGTCAACGGAAGAGGGGTGCAGAATGGCCACGGGCTTAATGGAGTCGCTCAACTCCGCTCACCGGGACCGCACAAGTGGAGCAGGCCCGTGATTCTTTGCCGGAGAATCGTTCGACCATTCCGGTGGGAGTCATACTCTCTGCACTCGACCCTGATCGTTCGCGCGGTCCCGGGAGGGGCGCACATCAGGACGTTCCGGGACGCGACCCGGGCGTAGGAACGCGGAAGGGCAGCCGCACATGCAAGGCACGATCGACGGCTTCAACTACGGACTCGTCACACCGCTGGTGGCCTACCTCATGGCCTGCCTCGGCGGTGCCCTCGGGCTGCGCTGCACCACCAGATCCCTGCTGGTCACCCGCTCGTGGCGTCCCGGATGGCTCGCCCTCGGTTCGGCGGCGATCGGCTCCGGCATCTGGACGATGCACTTCATCGCCATGATGGGGTTCACGATCGAACACACGCCGATCCGCTACGACTGGCTGATGACCTTCGCCAGCCTCGCCGTCGCCATCGTCATGGTGGGCGTCGGGATCTTCATCGTCGGGTACCGGGGCGCGCGCGGAACGGCCCTGTTCACCGGCGGCACCGTCACCGGCCTGGGCATCGCCTCGATGCACTACCTGGGAATGGCCGGCATGCGCCTGGACGGGCAGCTGACGTACAACACCCTCACCGTGGCCGTGTCCGTCGTCATCGCCATGGCCGCCGCCACGGCCGCCCTGTGGGCGGCCGGACAGATCCGGGGGTTCCTGTGGAGCGTCGGTGCCAGCCTGGTCATGGGGCTGGCCGTCAGCGGTATGCACTACACGGGCATGGCCGCCCTCGAGGTCCATGTCCACGGCACGGCCGACCCGACCTCCGGCGGATCGCCCGCCGAACTGCTGGCCCCCATGCTGATCGGTCCCCTCGCCTTCCTCCTCCTCGCCGGCGTCGTGGTGATGTTCGACCCGCTGATGGTCGCGGGGCAGCCCGCCGGGGTCCCCATGGAACGGAAGCCGGGCGTCCCCGCCCGCCCGGAGCCGCCCCGCAGGGCCCACCACCCGGCACACCACGCCCCGCACCGCACCCGCCGCCCCCTCGTCCACCGGCGCCCCCGCACCCCGCAGAACCGCTGATCGGGCCTCGTTGTCAGTGCGGGGTCGTACGGTGGAACCCATGCGGCCCGTTTCCCACATCGAACGCACGGTGGCGCCCTTCGAGGTCGTCAGCCCCTACCAGCCGAACGGCGACCAGCCGGCGGCCATCGCCGAGCTGGCCCGGCGTGTCGAAGCAGGCGAGGAGGACGTCGTCCTGCTCGGCGCGACCGGCACCGGCAAGTCCGCCACCACCGCGTGGATGATCGAGAAGCTCCAGCGCCCCACCCTCGTGATGGCGCCGAACAAAACCTTGGCCGCCCAGCTGGCGAACGAGTTCCGCGAGCTCCTGCCGAACAACGCCGTCGAGTACTTCGTCTCGTACTACGACTACTACCAGCCCGAGGCCTACGTCCCGCAGTCGGACACCTACATCGAGAAGGACTCCTCGATCAACGAGGAGGTGGAGCGACTGCGCCACTCCGCGACCAACTCACTGCTCACCCGTCGCGACGTCGTCGTGGTCGCCTCGGTGTCCTGCATCTACGGCCTGGGCACCCCGCAGGAGTACGTGGACCGCATGGTTCCGCTCCGGGTCGGCGAGGAGCACGACCGGGACGAGCTGCTGCGCCGCTTCGTGGACATCCAGTACACGCGCAACGACATGGCCTTCACCCGCGGCACCTTCCGGGTGCGCGGCGACACCATCGAGATCTTCCCGGTCTACGAGGAGCTCGCCGTCCGCATCGAGATGTTCGGCGACGAGATCGAGGCGCTGTCCACGCTCCACCCGGTCACCGGCGAGATCATCAGCGACGACCAGCAGCTGTACGTCTTCCCGGCCTCCCACTACGTGGCGGGCCCGGAGCGACTGGAGCGGGCCGTCAACGACATCGAGAAGGAGCTGGCGGAGCGCCTGACCGAGATGGAGAAGCAGGGCAAGCTCCTGGAGGCCCAGCGACTGCGGATGCGCACGACGTACGACCTGGAGATGCTCCGCCAGATCGGCTCCTGCTCCGGAGTGGAGAACTACTCCATGCACTTCGACGGCCGCCTGCCCGGCTCCCCGCCGAACACGCTGCTGGACTACTTCCCGGACGACTTCCTGCTCGTCATCGACGAGTCGCACGTCACCGTGCCGCAGATCGGCGCCATGTACGAGGGCGACGCCTCCCGCAAGCGCACCCTGGTCGACCACGGCTTCCGGCTGCCCTCCGCCCTCGACAACCGCCCGCTGAAGTGGGAGGAGTTCCGGGAGCGCATCGGGCAGACCGTGTACCTGTCGGCGACCCCGGGCACCTACGAGCTCTCCCGTTCGGACGGCGCCGTCGAGCAGATCATCCGGCCCACCGGCCTCGTCGACCCGCAGGTCGTCGTCAAGTCCACCGAGGGGCAGATCGACGACCTCGTGCACGAGATCCGCCGGCGGACCGAGAAGGACGAGCGCGTCCTGGTCACCACGCTCACCAAGAAGATGGCCGAGGACCTCACCGACTACTTCCTGGAGCTCGGCATCCAGGTCCGCTATCTGCACAGCGACGTCGACACGCTGCGCCGCGTGGAGCTGCTGCGCGAGCTGCGCGCCGGGGAGTACGACGTCCTGGTCGGCATCAACCTGCTGCGGGAGGGCCTCGACCTGCCCGAGGTCTCCCTCGTGGCGATCCTCGACGCCGACAAGGAGGGCTTCCTGCGCTCCGGAACCTCCCTGATCCAGACCATCGGCCGCGCGGCGCGCAACGTCTCCGGCGAGGTCCACATGTACGCCGACAAGATCACGCCGGCGATGGAGAAGGCCATCGACGAGACCAACCGCCGTCGCGAGAAGCAGATCGCGTACAACAAGGCGAACGGCGTCGACCCGCAGCCGCTCCGCAAGAAGATCAACGACATCGTCGCGCAGATCGCCCGCGAGGACATCGATACCGAGCAGCTGCTCGGCTCGGGCTACCGGCAGACGAAGGACGGCAAGGCCGCCAAGGCTCCCGTGCCCGCCCTCCGCGGTCAGACGCCGGCCGGCAGCAGGGCGGCCAAGGGCAAGGGCGCGGAGACGGCGGTGACCGACCGCCCCGCGGCGGACCTCGCCGCACAGATCGAGGACCTCACCACCCGGATGCGGGCGGCCGCCGCGGACCTCCAGTTCGAAATCGCGGCCCGGCTGCGCGACGAGGTCTCCGAGATGAAGAAGGAACTGCGCCAGATGAAGGAGGCCGGTCTGGCCTGACCGCCCGGGCACGCACTGTGTTGCAAGACCGACACGAAGTGCGCTCCTGGGTGGGGCGCCGTCAGTGCCCCTGCGTAGGGTTCTGGTCAACCGCGGGCGCCGCGGCAACAGGGGACAGCTCGAGAGGGGATCAGCGCGTGACCGTCAACATGACCAAGGGTCAGGCCATCAGTCTGCAGAAGGGCGACGGCGGCAGCCTGACGTCGGTGCGCATGGGTCTCGGGTGGCAGGCGGCCCCGCGGCGCGGCCTGTTCGGCTCGCGCACCCGGGAGATCGACCTGGACGCCTCCGCCGTCCTGTTCGCCGACCAGCAGCCGGTCGACGTCGTCTTCTTCCGCCACCTGGTGAGCGACGACGGCTCGGTGCGTCACACCGGGGACAACCTCGTCGGCGGCGTCGGCCAGGGCGGCGACGACGAGGCGATCCTCGTCGATCTGCAGCGTGTTCCGGTCCACATCGACCAGATCGTCTTCACCGTGAACTCCTTCACGGGCCAGACGTTCCAGGAAGTGCAGAACGCCTTCTGCCGCCTGGTCGACGAGACCAACGGCCAGGAGCTCGCCCGCTACACCCTGGCCGGCGGCGGTGCCTACACGGCCCAGATCATGGCGAAGGTGCACCGCGCGGGCCAGGGCTGGTCGATGACCGCCATCGGTTCTCCGGCCAACGGCCGCACCTTCCAGGACCTGATGCCGACGATCCTGCCGGTCCTGTAGCAGACCGGCACGGACCGGCCGCCCCGGCAGGCAGGACGTGCTGGGGCGGCACACCATCACGAGAGTGACGCACGAGTGACACAGGGGGACGGGCGATGACGGCCGAGCTGACGCGAGGACAGAACCACCCGCTTCCCCGGGCCCGCCTGGAGATCCGGGTCTCGGCCGGCACGCCGGTCGTGGCCGGGGCCACCCTCGGCGACGAGAACGGCAGGGTTTACGGCGTCGAGTGGGTGGCCCACCCGGGCACTCCCGTCCTGCCCGGTCTGGAGGTCTCCCGGCAGGCCGCCGCCGACCACCGTCTCGCGGTGGACCTGGACGCCGTGCCGGATGCCGTGCACCGCGTCAGTGTGCTGCTGGCCCTGCCCGTCGGCGGGCCCGGCCCGGCCCGCTTCGGCGCCGTCGCCGCCCCCTTCGTAGCCGTCACGGGCCTCGACGGCAGTGAGGTCGCCAGTTACACCATCACCGGCCTGGAGGTGGAGTCCGCCGTCGTCGCGGTGGAGCTCTACCGACGGCAGGGCGCCTGGAAGGTGCGCGCGGTGGGCCAGGGATACGCCGGGGGACTCGCCGAACTCCTCGCCGATCACCATGTGCCCCAGGCCCACCAGCTCGCCGGAAGGATCCAGGAAGCGGTGGCGAGCGGCGTGGCCCGCTCGGTGCCGGCACCTCCGGCCCGTGCGGCCGACGGCGACCGTTCCCGGCAGACCGCCGCACCGGCACACGGCGCGGCGGATCACGCAGCCGCCGCGCCCCAGGGCACCACCGGCCCCGTACCACCGGCGCCCCCGTACGACCCCCAGGGCGCCTCCGGCCCCCGGACCTCCGAATCCCCGGGGCAGGACGGGACGCGGCAGCCGTATCCCGGGGAGCCGGGGGACTCCTCGTCCCTCGCCGGCCGGCCGTCCGCGCCCACCGCCGGGGGTTCCATCGACTACAGCCACCCGCGCCGGCGGAACGCCGCTCCGCCTCCGCCCCCGCCGGCCGCACCACCGGCCGCCCCCGGGCAGCCCGCGCCGCCCGTCGCGGGCGACGCCACCGGCTGGTCCATGGAGGAGCGGCTGTACAACCAGGTGTGGGGCATGTTCGAGGACCTGGCCCGGTCCGTGGCCGCGTACCGCAGTGCCGTGGACTTCGCCGACTCCCGGAGGGAGAAGGAACTCGACCAGGTCCTCTCCGATCCGCGCAGCCGCATCGGCGGTCAGGGCGACGCCGCCCGGGAGGCGGCGCGCGAGCGGTACGGCCGGCTCGTGACCCAGGCCAAGGAGGCACTCGACCGTGACGTCGCTCAGCTCACCGCCGAGGCGGCGGTCGTCGAGCCCGCCCTGCCGACGGCCTACGCGAGCTGGGACAACCCGGTCTGGCACGCCTACCGCGTCCCCATGGAGATCCCCATGGCCCTGAGGCTGGGCGACGTCCACCTGCCCGAGGCCGAGCGCATACGCATACCCCTGCTGGTCCGGCTGCCGCTGGAGCGCGGCCTGTGGATCGACAGCGGGCGTTCCGCCTCGCTCGACGGTTCGCCCGCGGACACCCACGAGATACGGCGCCTCGGTCTGGAGACGGCGGTCTCCCACGCGGCCCGGCTCCTCGCCGTCTACCCGGCGGGCGAGTTCACCGTGCACGTCATCGATCCGGCCGGCTCGGGGGCGCGGGCACTGGCACCCCTGGTGCAGGCTGGGGTCCTCGCCGCCCCGCCGGCCCTGGGGGCCGCCGGCACGGCGGACGTGCTCGCCCGCCTCACCCAGCGCGTCGACCTGGTGCAGATGGCGTTGCGCGCAGGTGCCCCCGACGCACTTCCGCCCGGTCTCGACACCTCCCAGCAGCTCCTGGTCGTCAACGACTTCCCGCACGGCTTCGACGACCGGGCGGTGAACCAGCTGCGCTACCTCGCCGACGAGGGGCCCGCCGTCGGTGTCCACCTGATGATGGTCGCCGACCGTGAGGACTCCGCCGGCTACGGGCCGCTGCTCGACCCGCTGTGGCGCTCGCTGCTGCGGCTGACGCCGGTGGCCGAGGACCACCTCGCCGACCCCTGGGTCGGCCACGCCTGGACGTACGAGCCCTCACTCGTGCCGCCCGGCAGCCACGTGCTTCGGCAGGTGCTCGACAAGGTCGCCGCGGCCCGCCGTTCGTGGAATCGGTAACCGCGCCCGACCTGGTCTTTTGAGCTTTATTTGCGAATCTCTTTACCTTCCCTTTGGGAATCCGGTACTGTCTTCCGTACGGAGGGGAGTACTCCCTGTCTGTGCGACGTACCCGTCAATACGGACCAGGCCAGGTCCCGGGGCGTCGGCCCGTGGGCTCCGAACGCGGCACGCGTCCCGGACCCGGGTGGAAGAGACCTCCGGCAGCGAAACGCTGACATCTGCCGTGTGACGTACTGCCGGAGGCGTAGTAGTGGAAGTTTCCGTGACCCTGTGGGTCCTGACCGTCGTGGGCCTCGCCGCCCTGATCGGGGCCGACTTCTTCATCGGCCGCAAGCCGCACGACGTATCGATCAAGGAAGCCGGCATCTGGACGGCCGTCTGGATCGCCCTGGCGGGCCTCTTCGGAGTCGGCCTGCTCATCTTCGGCGGCGGCCAGCCCGCCGGCGAGTTCTTCGCGGGTTTCATCACCGAGAAGTCCCTGAGCGTGGACAACCTCTTCGTCTTCATCCTGATCATGGCGAAGTTCGCGGTGCCCTCGCAGTACCAGCAGCGAGTGCTCCTCATCGGTGTCCTCATAGCCCTGCTCCTCAGGACCGTCTTCATCGCGGCGGGCGCCGCGATCATCGCCAACTTCTCCTGGGTCTTCTACATCTTCGGCGCCTTCCTCATCTACACGGCCTGGAAGCTGATCCAGGAGGCGCGTGCCGGCGAGGACGACGAGGAGTGGGACGAGAACAAGCTGCTCAAGGCGGCCGAGCGCCGCTTCGGCGTCGCCGACCGCTACCACGGCACCAAGCTGTGGATCGAGGAGAACGGCAAGCGCGTCATGACCCCGATGCTGGTCGTGATGCTCGCGATCGGCACCACCGACGTGCTCTTCGCACTCGACTCCATACCGGCGATCTTCGGCCTGACCCAGGACCCGTACATCGTGTTCACGGCCAACGCGTTCGCCCTGATGGGACTGCGGCAGCTGTACTTCCTCCTCGGCGGTCTGCTGAGGAAGCTGGTGCACCTCTCCTACGGCCTGTCGGTCATCCTGGGCTTCATCGGCGTCAAGCTGGTGCTGCACGCCCTGCACGAGTCCGGGGTCCACGTCCCCGAAATCAGCATTCCGGTCTCGCTCGGCGTGATCTGCTCCGTTCTGGTCGTCACCACGATCACCAGTCTCCGGGCCGCCAGGAAGCAGACCGAGGCCGAAGCGTCGGCCGGTGGGAGCGACAAGGTCTCGAAGGACAGCATCGAGACCTGACCACGTACGACGCCGACGTGCCGCTCGCCCTGACCGCCGGGGCGGCCTCGCTGACCGTCGTGCCGGGCCGGGCGTCCCCTCGGCAGGGAGGCGTCCACCTGGTGCCGCTCGCGGCGTATCCGCAGCTCGCAGTCCACCCGTAGGAGAGGCCGGGCGTCAGTACGTGACGGTGATGCGCCGGGCGGGGCCGTCGACCCGTACGGTCCCGCCGTACGGGATGACGAGCTGCGGATCGGTGTGGCCGAAATCCACGTCGAAGACGATCGTGGCGCCGGGAGCGTAGGCCCGCATCGCCCGCAGTACCGCGTCACGCTGCTCCGCCGCGTACCGGGCACCCTCCTCGGGGCTGTTGGGACGTTCGAAGGACCACGTTTTGGGGCGGGCCATCAACAGCGCGGAGAAGCGCCGGAGCAGCCCGCGCTCACCCATGCTGCGCAGGGTGCGGAAGACCTCGGTGGCGCTCGGCATGTCCTCGGAGGTCTCCAGGAGCAGCACGCCGCCCTCGTACTCCGCCGGGTCGCGCGCGATCTCACGGTCGGCCATCAGCAGCCGGCCGAGGATCTCCAGACAGCCGCCCCAGCTGCGCCCCTCGACCACCCGCTCGGCGTTCACCCAGGACCAGCCCGCCCCGGGCCGGGACCCCGGCTCCTCGTCGAAGGTGGCCGGGTCGGCCCAGTCACGGTTGATGTCGTTCCAGCGCTCGGCGGGCCGCAGCTCGTACGGGCCCGAGGTGAACAGTGCCGCGCGCAGGGAGTCGGCGGTCCGCGGGTGCAGGGCGCCGGGCCGGCCCAGCTCGACCATGACGCTCGCGCCGTGATAGCCGACGATGCCCGTGTTGCGCAGGTAGGCGAGCAGGTTCGTGTTGTCGCTGGTGCCGAAGAACGGCTTCGGGCTGGCCCGGATCAGTTCCCGGTCCAGGTGCGGCAGTACGGTGATCTGGTCGTCGCCGCCGATCGACGCGATCACCGCCCCGATGCCGGGATCGGCGAAGGCGGCGTGGAAGTCGGCGGCCCGTTCCCCGGGCGTCGAGCCCGGCTTCCGGGTGGCCGGGTACTCGACCGGCGTCAGCCCGTACTCCTCGCGCAGCCGCTCCAGCCCCAACTCGTAGGGGCGCGGAAAGAGTCCCGGCAGGCCGGAGGAGGGGGATATCACCGCGACGCGGTCACCGGGCGAGGGCTTGGGAGGGTACGTGATCGACGTCATGGGCGGAGGGTACGGCCGCCCTGGCCACAGGCGCACCGTGATAAACCGGGGACCGGGCAGCGGTCGCGCAAGGGCTGCCGCGCCCGAACGGACCGGAGGAACCGTGCCCCGCACCTTGGCCAACGCCCCGATCATGATCCTCAACGGCCCCAACCTGAACCTGTTGGGCCAGCGCCAGCCGGAGATCTACGGCTCCGACACCCTCGCCGACGTCGAGGCCCTGTGCGTGAAGGCGGCGGCGGCGCACGGCGGCACGGTGGACGTCCGGCAGTCCAACCACGAGGGCGAACTGGTCGACTGGATCCACGAGGCCCGGCTGCACCACTGCGGGATCGTGATCAACCCCGCCGCCTACTCGCACACGTCCGTCGCAATCCTGGACGCGCTCAACACCTGTGACGGCCTGCCGGTGGTGGAGGTCCACATCTCCAACATCCACCAGCGCGAGTCGTTCCGGCACCACTCCTACGTCTCGCAGCGCGCCGACGGAGTCATCGCCGGGTGCGGTGTGCAGGGGTACGTGTTCGGCGTGGAGCGCATCGCGGCGCTGGCCGGGGCGGGGCGGGCCCGGGCCTGAGCCGCCGGGTGCCGGAGGCCCGGGGCGCGAAGCGGCGAGCCGCCGAGGAGCCGGCGTCCTCCTGCGCGGGACCATCTCGGGCCGACCGCGCGCCGGCCCGGCGGGCGGCAGGACGCACCGCCCGCCGGCACGGGCCACGCGTCACGGAGGGCGCACGGCGTTCACCAGCCGCGTGCGCGCCACTCCGCGAGGTGGGGGCGTTCCGCGCCGAGCGTGGTGTCCTTGCCGTGCCCGGGGTAGACCCATGTCTCGTCCGGGAGCACGTCGAAGACCTTGGTCTCGACGTCGTGGATCAGACTGGCGAACGCCTTCGCGTCCCCCCGGGTGTTGCCCACACCGCCCGGGAAGAGGCAGTCCCCGGTGAACACGTGGGGGTGCCCGTGCGGGTCGTCGTAGACCAGGACGATGGAGCCCGGCGTGTGCCCGGCCAGATGGCGCGCGGTGAGCTGCACCCGCCCCACCCGGATCGTGTCGCCGTCGTCGACCAGGACGTCGGTCGGGACGGGGATGCCCTCGGCGTCGTGCCGGCCGGCGTGGGTGCGGGCGCCGGTGGCCTCGACGACCTCGGCCAGCGCCTGCCAGTGGTCGCCGTGCCGGTGCGTGGTGACGACGGACGCGATGCCGTCGTCACCGATCGTCCCCAGCAGCGTGTGCGCGTCGCCGGCCGCGTCGATCAGCAACTGCTCGTCGGTGGCCCGGCAGCGCAGCAGGTAGGCGTTGTTGTCCATCGGGCCGACCGCGACCTTGGTGACCATCAGGTCCTTGAGCTCGTGCACGTCGGCGGGTCCGCCGACCCTCACCTCTCCGCTGTACGTCATGACGGCCAGCCTAGGCCCTGCCGTCACCCTTCTGCCCGCCCGGCGACCGCCGTGCGCACCGAGGACCCGGCCGCCTCGAGGCGGCCCGCAGAACGCTTCGAGGCGGCCTACAGCGGCGGCAGTGCCGGCAGCGGGCCTCCCTCCACGGTCAGGGCGGTCCCCTCGCGCCGTCCGGCGAGCCAGCCGAGCAAGTCGGCCGTGGAACCGGTGACGGTCACCTCGGGAGCCTCCGCCTCCCGGCCCGTGCGCCACGCGCGCGTACCGTCCGTGAGGCGGGTGGGGGGCACGTCCGGGTGCCCGGCGAACCGGGCGGCGAGGAAGTCGGTCTCCCGCTCGGTGAACTCGGCCGGAAGATCCTCCAGCTCGTACCCGATGCCCAGGTCCACGTGGTGCAGTTCCACCTCGGCCCACCGCCGGAACGGGACCCGGGAGGCCGAGTCGGTGACCCCGTTGCGCAGCAGCACGGTGCGCGACCAGTCGGCGGGCGCGGCCCCCACCGACTGGAGCCGGGCCCCGCTGTCGCGCACGTCGGCGAGCTGCACGTCGAGGGGGCGTGCCGCGTCGCGCTCGATGTCGGCGTCCCGGGCCTCGGCGGAGGCGTACATGGGGCGTCCTTCGAGGACGTTCACAATGGCGTCCGCGTTCCGGGCGAGGTGGGCGAGGACGTGGCCGCGCGTCCAGCCCGGCAGCCGTGACGACTCCGTCACGGACGCGTGGTCCAGTTTCCCGACCGCGGTGAGCAGCCGCTCGGTAGCGTCACGTACAGACGCCAGGTCATGCGCGTGATCAATCATGCTGCTGACCTTAGACCGCGCCACACCTTCGGGTGAAGGTGGCGGACGACGCCCGTAAATCGAATGCACGTGCTATATGGTCGGACGTGGCGTCGGGCATGCTGGACAGTCGGGGTTTGTTGACGACTGGTGAACCGACCGGCGTTGTCAGTGGCTCCCCCTAGTCTGAGAAGGACGGGGGCCCCGCCCCTGTCACTTCCCTCAAGAAAGGTGCGGACCGGCGTGGCCGACCGTCTCATCGTCCGTGGCGCGCGCGAGCACAACCTGAAGAACGTCTCGCTCGACCTGCCTCGCGACTCGCTCATCGTCTTCACGGGCCTGTCCGGGTCGGGCAAGTCCTCCCTGGCCTTCGACACCATCTTCGCCGAGGGCCAGCGGCGCTACGTGGAGTCCCTCTCCTCCTACGCCCGGCAGTTCCTCGGCCAGATGGACAAGCCGGACGTCGACTTCATCGAGGGCCTCTCCCCGGCGGTCTCCATCGACCAGAAGTCGACCTCGCGCAACCCGCGCTCCACGGTCGGCACCATCACCGAGGTCTACGACTACCTGCGCCTGCTCTTCGCCCGCATCGGCAAGCCGCACTGCCCGCAGTGCAGCCGGCCGATCTCGCGCCAGTCGCCGCAGGCCATCGTCGACAGGGTCCTGGAGCTGCCGGAGGGCAGCCGCTTCCAGGTGCTGTCGCCGCTGGTGCGTGAGCGCAAGGGCGAGTTCGTCGACCTCTTCGCCGATCTCCAGACCAAGGGCTACTCCCGCGCGCGGGTGGACGGCGAGACCGTCCAGCTCTCCAACCCGCCCACGCTGAAGAAGCAGGAGAAGCACACCATCGAGGTGGTCGTCGACCGCCTCACGGTGAAGGACTCCGCCAAGCGCCGGCTCACCGACTCCGTGGAGACCGCCCTCGGCCTGTCCGGCGGCATGGTCGTGCTCGACTTCGTCGACCTCCCCGAGGACGACCCCGAGCGCGAGCGCATGTACTCCGAGCACCTGTACTGCCCGTACGACGACCTGTCCTTCGAGGAGCTGGAGCCCCGCTCCTTCTCCTTCAACTCGCCCTTCGGTGCCTGTCCCGACTGCTCCGGCATCGGTACGCGCATGGAGGTCGACCCCGAGCTGATCGTCCCGGACGAGGACAAGTCCCTCGACGAGGGCGCCATCCACCCCTGGTCGCACGGGCACACCAAGGACTACTTCGGCCGCCTCATCGGCGCCCTCGCGGACGCGCTCGGCTTCCGGACGGACATCCCCTTCGCGGGCCTGCCGCTGCGCGCCCGCAAGGCCCTGCTGAACGGCCACAAGACCCAGGTCGAGGTCCGCTACCGCAACCGGTACGGGCGCGAGCGCCGGTACACCACGGCCTTCGAGGGCGCGATCCCCTTCGTCAAGCGCCGGCACAGCGAGGCCGAGAGCGACTCCAGCCGCGAGCGCTTCGAGGGCTACATGCGCGAGGTGCCCTGCCCCACCTGTGAGGGCACGCGCCTGAAGCCGCTCGTCCTCGCGGTCACCGTCATGGGCAAGTCGATCGCCGAGGTCTCGGCGATGTCCATCAGCGACTGCGCGGACTTCCTGGGCGAACTGAAGCTCAGCGCCCGCGACAAGAAGATCGCCGAGCGCGTGCTGAAGGAGGTCAACGAACGGCTGCGGTTCCTGGTCGACGTCGGCCTCGACTACCTCTCGCTGAACCGCGCGGCCGGCACCCTCTCCGGCGGCGAGGCCCAGCGCATCCGCCTGGCCACGCAGATCGGCTCGGGACTCGTCGGCGTGCTGTACGTCCTCGACGAGCCGTCCATCGGCCTGCACCAGCGCGACAACCACCGGCTGATCGAGACCCTCGTCCGGCTGCGGGACATGGGCAACACGCTCATCGTCGTCGAGCACGACGAGGACACCATCAAGGTCGCCGACTGGATCGTCGACATCGGCCCCGGCGCCGGCGAGCACGGCGGCAACGTGGTGCACAGCGGCTCGGTGAAGGAGCTGCTCGACAACGCCGAGTCGCAGACCGGCCTGTACCTGTCCGGCAGGAAGGCCATCCCGCTGCCCGACGTCCGGCGCCCGCTCGACCCGGCCCGCCGGCTCACCGTGCACGGCGCCCGCGAGAACAACCTCCAGGACATCGACGTGTCCTTCCCGCTGGGCGTGTTCACGGCGGTCACCGGTGTCTCCGGCTCCGGCAAGTCCACCCTGGTCAACGACATCCTGTACACGCACCTGGCCCGCGAGCTGAACGGCGCCCGCAACGTGCCCGGCCGGCACACGCGCGTGGACGGCGACGATCTCGTCGACAAGGTCGTCCACGTCGACCAGTCGCCCATCGGCCGCACCCCGCGCTCCAACCCGGCGACGTACACCGGCGTCTTCGACCACATCCGCAAGCTGTTCGCCGAGACCACCGAGGCGAAGGTCCGCGGCTACCTGCCGGGCCGGTTCTCCTTCAACGTCAAGGGCGGCCGCTGCGAGAACTGCGCGGGTGACGGCACGATCAAGATCGAGATGAACTTCCTCCCGGACGTCTACGTCCCGTGCGAGGTCTGCCACGGCGCCCGGTACAACCGGGAGACCCTGGAGGTCCACTACAAGGGCAAGTCCATCGCCGACGTCCTGAACATGCCGATCGAGGAGGCGACCGACTTCTTCGAGGCGGTCCCCGCGATCTCCCGGCACATGAAGACGCTCAAGGACGTCGGCCTCGGCTACGTCCGGCTCGGCCAGTCCGCGACCACCCTGTCCGGCGGTGAGGCCCAGCGCGTCAAGCTCGCCAGCGAGCTGCAGCGCCGCTCCACCGGACGCACGGTCTACGTCCTGGACGAACCGACCACCGGTCTGCACTTCGAGGACATCAGCAAGCTGCTGACGGTCCTGTCCGGCCTGGTCGACAAGGGCAACACGGTCATCGTCATCGAGCACAACCTCGACGTGATCAAGACGGCGGACTGGGTCGTCGACATGGGCCCCGAGGGCGGCGCGGGCGGTGGTCTGGTGGTCGCCGAGGGCACGCCCGAGCAGGTCGCCGGCGTTCCCGCCAGCCACACCGGCAAGTTCCTGCGGGACATCCTCGGCGCCGACCGGATCAGCGACGCGGCTCCGGTGACGGCCCCGCGCAAGGCGGTGGCGAAAACGGCGGCGGCCAAGGCCTCCGCCAAGAGGATCACCGCCCGGGCAAGCACCGGCACGGCCGCGAAGAAGACCGTCACCAAGACGGCCAAGACGGCCAAGACGGCCAAGACGGCCAAGACCGAGGCCGCCCAGCCCGCCGCGAAGAAGTCGACGCGGACGAGCAAGGCCTGAGCCCGCGCCGCACCGGGTGGGTGGAGCGCACCCGGTGCGGCGCGCCCGCCGCTACACCGACGCGCCGGGCGCCACGGAAATCGACCGTGGCGCCCGGCGCGTCGGTCGCGCGGCCCACCTGCTCAGGTCATCTGCGGTTGCCGCACGAGACGCTGACGCTTCCCGAGGAGGGCCAACGGATCGTCGTGCACCTGCCCGCGGACGAAGCCACGGCCGCCGCCCCGGACCGCCTCAACGGCCGCTGCCCGGGCGGCCTGCGGGCGGTACGGCCGACGGGCCGACCCGGAGGCGGGCCGTGCAGGTGTCAGGGGCCGACCCGCACGGGTGTCGGCCCGAGCCGGGCGGACCCGCACCAGACGCGGGGCCGCGCCGGCTCCGGACCGACCTGGACACGCGCCGCCCCCGGCACCCGGCCGCACCGGTCGCGCGCACCACCCCGGGCGCGGTACCGACCTGCGACATGCCCCGACGACGCGGAGCCGCTCCGTCCACGCGGGGCCGCCCCGTCCACGCGGAGCCGCTCCGGACACGGTCCCGCCGTCAGAGGGTCACCTCGTGGGCGTACGGCGGCTCGGCACCCGCCCGTGAACAGGTCACCGCCGCCGCACGGGCGGCGAAACCCAGCAGCTCGGCCCAGCCGTCCGCCCCCAGGGCGGCCACGGCGTCGTGGTCGAGGGCGTCCCGTGCCGCGAGGCCGTGCAGCAGTGCCGCGTTCACCGTGTCGCCCGCGCCGATCGTGTCCACCACCTCGACCCGTTCACCCGGCACCGCGTAGGCGCCCCCGTCGCGGGTGAACGCCGTCAGCCCCGCGCCACCCCGGGTGACCACGACCGCGGCCGGGCCCGCGGCCAGCCACTCCCGGGGGGTGCCACCGAGCCACTCGGCGTCCTCGGCGGACAGCTTCAGCAGCGACACCGACGGCAGCCAGCTCTCGAACCGGGCCCGGTAGGCGTCCGGGTCGGGAATCAGACCGGGCCGGATGTTCGGGTCCAGTGCGGTGAACACGCCTCGCCCGGCCGTCTCGCGCAGCATCTCCTCGTACGCGCTCGCCCCCGGCTCCAGTACCAGCGAACAGGTGCCGAACGACACCGCCCGGGTGCCGTCGGGCAGCGCGCCGGGCACCGAGAACAGCCGGTCCGCCGTCCCGTCCACGTAGAAGGAGTAGGCGGCCGAGCCGTCCTCGCCCACCGTGGCCACGGCGAGTGTCGTCGGCTCTGTACCGCGCTGCACCGGTGAGACGTCCACGCCGGTCTCGCGCAGCCGGTCCAGCAGCGCCTCGCCGAAGGCGTCGTGCGACACCCGGGAGCAGAAGGCGGTGGGGGAGCCGAGGCGGCCGAGCGCGACGGCCGTGTTGTACGGTCCGCCGCCGAGCGCCGGGCGCAGCGCGGCGAGGGCACCCGTGCCCTGCGGTACCAGGTCGATCAGTGCCTCACCGGCGACGACGATCACGGCAGGTTCCTTTCGTGGACCTTGGCGGGGGACTGCTCGGTCCGTACGGACCGTTCGGGGCAGCCGCACGAGGTGCGGTGGACGAGGGCGCAGGGCAGCCGGACGGTCCGCGCGGGCCGGTCCGGCGCGGCGAGGCGTTCCAGCAGCAGCCGGACGGCCCGGGCGCCGAGTTCCCTGCTGGGCTGGGCGACGGCGGTGAGCCGCGGGGAGAAGAGGTCCGCCCAGGCGAAGTCGTCGAAACAGCACAGCGCGAGGTCACCGGGGACGGACAGACCGCGCTCCCGCAGGGCGCGCAGCGCGCCGATGGTCATCGCGTTGTTGGCGGTGACCAGGGCGGTGGGCGGCACGGCCAGGGACAGCAGGGCCGCCGCGGCCCGTTCGCCGCTGGCCGCCTCGGAGTCGCCGTGGACCATGAGCCGTTCGTCGTAGGGCAGGCCGGCCGCGGCGAGGCCGTGCCGGTACCCGGTGATCCGCTCGCGCGTCGTGCTGAGCCCGGGCCGGCCCGCGACCAGGCCGATCCGACGGTGGCCGAGCCCGGCGAGATGGGTGACCAGCCGGGTCGTGGGCTCGGCACCCTCCGCGCAGACCTGGTCGAAGGGCGTGGTGCCGCCGTCCTCGGGAGCATCGACGATCCGGTCGAGGAACACGCAGGGCACGCGGTGGCGGCCCAGGTAGGCGACGAGGCCATGCGGCTCGGCGGAGGGCGCGACGATCATGCCGTCCACGCGCCGTTCGTGCAGCAGCCGGACGACCTCGCGTTCGTGCACCGGATCGTCGTGGGGGTCGGCGATGAGGAGGCTGTAGCCGTGTTCCAGCGCCGCGGCCTCGACGCCCTGGAGGATCTCCGTGAAGTACGGGTTGCTGATGGCCGACACCGCGAGTCCGATGGACCGGGTGCGGGAGGTCACCAGGGACCGGGCGAGGGTGTTCGGGGTGTAGCCGAGTTCCTCGACGGCGTCCAGCACCGCCCGGCGTGTGTGCGGCGACACGGGACGGGTGTCGTTGAGCACGTGCGAGACGGTCGCCACGGAGACCCCGGCGCTCCGCGCGACGTCGGCCATGGTGGCCATGGACGGGTTTCCTTTCCGGTGTGCTCCCGGCGCGTCCGTGCGCCCGGCGCGCTGGTGGGGACCGTATCCCATCGAGGAGCGGACGTAAACGCTTGCGCAAGCGCTTACGCGGCGTGCTCGGTCCTCCCGTGTCCCCGTGCCCCACCCCGCCGGCCGGGGGCAGGCGCCGGATATCGTCGGCCTGCACATCCCCCCGACCAGTGGAGATCCCCATGCCCGGCCGTCCCGTCCCGAGCCGCCGTGCCGTCCTGCGCTCGGCGGCTCTCACGCCCGTCGCCGGGCTCGGTCTCGCCGCCTGCTCGCCGGGCGACGACGGTGCGGCGCCCGCCAGGCCGACCGCACCCGTCGATCTCGGCGCGGACGGAGCGCTCGCCCAGGGGGAGACCAGCCTCCACCGGGATCAGAACGTGGTCGTCAGCCGGGACGCGGACGGCGTCCTGAAGGCGTTCAGCACGGTCTGCACGCACGCGGGGTGCCCCATCGGGGAGCTGGAGGGGACGAGGCTCGTCTGCCCCTGCCACGGGAGCGAGTTCGACGCCCGGACCGGTGAGGTGCTGCGCGCCCCGGCGACGGCTCCGCTCATCGGACTTCCGGTCGAGGTGAAGCAGGGCCGCATCATCGCCGGCCCCGGCTCCGGCGTCTGACCGGCCCGGCCCGCCGGGAGCCCGGCCGACCGCGCCGGAGCCGTCCGGTCAGTCCCCTGCGATCGGCTCAGCCCACTCCCACCGGTTCAGCCCCGTTCTCACCGGCTCGGCTTCGTTCCTACCGGCCGACCCCACTCCCGCCCGCTCAGGCCCACTCCCACCCGATCCCCAGCATCCCCGACCGCACCCGCGGCTCCACGAGGTGCACCGAGCGGTGCTGCATGCTGAGGAGCAGTTCCTGCCGCTCGCCGCGCGGTGCCGCCGGTGAGTGCTGCGTGAACCGGTGGCAGCGCACCGGCAGGGCCTCGGCGTCGAACCGTACCTGGAGCGCGTACTGCCCGCCGGCCGCCCCGAACCCTCGGACGTACTCGCGCGACACCCCCGCCGTGCCGTCCTCGACGCCGTAGCGGAAGAGATAGGTGTCCCCGGCCCGCAGACGCGTGTCGAACAGCAGTTCGGTCACGAGGACACCGGTGTCGTGGTGGGTGCGGACACGTCCCGCACGGCAGTTCTCCAGCGCGTGGACGGTCATCCGCGCGGGAGCGCATCCCGGGTCGCCGTGGTGGACGGCGACGAACCGGTCGACGCCGTCCCGGTGGGCGCGGACGATGTGGTGCGACTCGCGGCCGGCCAGCTCACGGCGTGGTCCCACCCGGATGTGCTCATGGTGCCCCAGGGTGTGGACCCCGCCGTCCGACCGCCGCTGGTCCAGCTCGGCCAGCAGCCGGTCCAGGACGCCGGACGCCTCCAGGTGGGCGCGGTAGGAGCGGGAGGCGGGCCGCCGGGCCGCGATGTCCTCGTCCGCCTCGGCGAGCAGGCGTATCAGCGACTCCTCGGGCAGCTGGAGTATCTCCTCCAGGGCCCGCACCGCCCGCAGCGACTCCGGGCGCTGCGGGCGCCGGGCGCCCTGCTGCCAGTAGCTCAGGCTCGTGACGCCCACCTTCACCCCGCGACGCGACAGGTGGTGCTGCACGCGCTGCAGGGGCAGTCCGCGAGCGGCGATCGCGGCGCGCAGGGCCACGTGGAAGGGCCCACCGCGCAGTGCCGCGTCGAGTTCCGCGGGGACGACGTCCAGGGGCTGGGTGGCGTGCGGCATGCAGGGCCCTTCTGTGAAGTTCACGACGGCCGGTCGGACCGTCCGAGGCGGACCAGCCGGAGCCGCCCCCGGCCGCGGCGCGGAGGTCCACACATCCGTACGCCGCGCTTCAGGGCTCCGAGTCCCCCGCATTGACTTCGAGGCCCCGAGTCCCCCCGCATTGAAGCGTGTTGGCCAAGCCCCGACAACACTGGGCGCCCGGCCTCGCCGTGCTCCTGGCCGATAACGCACCGCCCCTCGCTTCCCGTCGGCACACAGGGTGACCTACCGGCCCCGCACCGTCTCCGGCCGACCCTCCGGCCGGTCGTCCACAGGGCCCTGCGCCGTCGTCCACAGGCCGGTCGAGGTGTCGGTGCTCGCCAGTAGGGTGTGAGTCATGGCCGACCCCTCCAGCTACCGCCCCAGGCCGGGAGAGATCCCGGACTGCCCGGGGGTGTACAGGTTCCGTGACGAGCACCGCCGGGTGATCTACGTCGGAAAGGCGAAGAGCCTGCGCCAGCGCCTGGCGAACTACTTCCAGGACCTGGCGAACCTCCACCCCCGCACCCGCACGATGGTCACCACCGCCGCGTCCGTGGAGTGGACGGTGGTGTCCACGGAGGTCGAGGCGCTGCAGCTGGAGTACTCCTGGATCAAGGAGTACGACCCCCGGTTCAACGTGAAGTACCGGGACGACAAGAGCTACCCGTACCTCGCGGTGACGATGAACGAGGAGTTCCCGCGCGTGCAGGTGATGCGCGGCCACAAGAAGAAGGGCGTGCGCTACTTCGGGCCGTACGGGCACGCCTGGGCGATCCGCGACACCGTCGACCTCCTGCTGCGCGTCTTCCCGGTGCGCACCTGTTCCGCCGGCGTCTTCAAGAACGCCGCCCGCACCGGCCGGCCCTGCCTGCTCGGCTACATCGGCAAGTGCTCGGCACCCTGCGTCGACCGGATCTCCGCCGACGACCACTGGGACCTGGCCGACGAGTTCTGCGACTTCATGGCCGGCCGCACCGGCACCTACCTGCGCCGCCTGGAGCGGCGGATGGCGGAGGCCGCCGAGGAGATGGAGTACGAGCGCGCGGCGCGCCTGCGTGACGACATAGGGGCCCTGAAGAAGGCCATGGAGAAGAGCGCGGTCGTGCTCGCCGACGCGACCGACGCCGACCTGATCGCGGTCGCCGAGGACGAGCTGGAGGCCGCCGTCCAGATCTTCCACGTGCGCGGCGGACGCGTGCGCGGCCAGCGCGGCTGGGTCACGGACAAGGTCGAGGAGATCACCACCGGCGCCCTCGTCGAACACGCTCTCCAGCAGCTGTACGGCGAGGAGACCGGGGACGCCGTCCCCAAGGAGGTCCTGGTCCCCGCCCTGCCCGACCCGGTGGAGCCGGTCCAGCAGTGGCTGACCGAGCGCCGCGGGTCGGGTGTGTCGCTGCGCATCCCGCAGCGCGGGGACAAGAAGGCGCTGATGGAGACCGTGCAGCGCAACGCCCAGCAGTCACTCGTCCTGCACAAGACCAAGCGCGCCTCCGACCTGACGACGCGCTCGCGGGCCCTGGAGGAGATCGCCGACGCCCTCGGCCTGGACAGCGCCCCGCTCAGGATCGAGTGCTACGACATCTCGCACCTGCAGGGCGACGACGTCGTCGCCTCCATGGTCGTCTTCGAGGACGGACTGGCCCGCAAGAGCGAGTACCGCCGGTTCCAGATCAAGGGCTTCAGCGGTCAGGACGACGTCCGGTCGATGCACGAGGTCATCACCCGGCGCTTCCGCCGCTACCTCGCCGAGAAGGAGAAGACCGGTGAGTGGGCGGACGGGGAGGAAGGCGTCGACGGCGAGCCGCCCACGAATCCCCGGGCCGTGGCGGCCGGACACTCCGCGGCGGACGGCCGACCCGCCGCGACCGGGCAGCCGGCCGCGGACGGCCGATCCGACGCGGACGGCCCTGCCGTCTCGGTGAGTCCTGACGCCTCGGACGGTGAGGTTCTCATGGACGGCCCGGCCCTGAAGGACGACGACGGCCGCCCCAGGCGCTTCGCCTACCCGCCCCAGCTCGTCGTCGTCGACGGCGGCCGACCGCAGGTCGCGGCGGCCCAGCGGGCCCTGGACGAGCTGGGCATCGACGACATCGCCGTCTGCGGCCTCGCCAAGCGCCTGGAGGAGGTGTGGCTGCCCCGCGAGGACGACCCGGTCGTCCTGCCCCGCACCAGCGAGGGCCTGTACCTCCTGCAGCGCGTCCGCGACGAGGCCCACCGCTTCGCGATCACCTACCAGCGCGCCAAGCGCGCAAAGCGCTTCCGCTCCGGCCCGCTGGACGACGTGCCCGGCCTGGGGGAGACCCGCAAGCAGGCGCTGATCAAACACTTCGGTTCGGTGCGGAAGCTACGGTCCGCGACGATCGACCAGATCTGCGAGGTGCCCGGCATAGGCCGCAAGACGGCCGAGACCGTCGCCGTGGCCCTCTCCCGGGCCGTCCCGGCCGCGCCCGCCGTGAACACGGCGACCGGAGAGATCATTGATGACGAGGACGGGGCTCCCGAGTCGACGGCGGGCGCCCCTGGGGAGCCCGTGACCGCGGGCACCCCGGACGAACGACGGGGGCAGGAGAGATGACCGAACACGAGGCGCAGCCCGCAGCAGGGCGAGAACAGGCCCACCGCACGACCGGCGAGGACGCGGATCCGCGCACAGCCGGTGCCGAACAGCGCCAGGACGACGGAGCACACGTGAGTACGGGCAAGGACACAGCAGGAGCGCACGAGGCGGCCATCCCCGAGCTGGTGATCATCTCCGGCATGTCCGGGGCCGGCCGCTCGACGGCCGCCAAGTGTCTGGAGGACCTCGGCTGGTTCGTCGTCGACAACCTGCCGCCCGCGCTGATCCCCACCATGGTGGAACTCGGCGCCCGCTCGCAGGGCAACGTGGCACGGATCGCGGTCGTCGTCGACGTCCGCGGCCGGCGCTTCTTCGACAACCTGCGCGAATCCCTGGCGGACCTGGACTCCCGCGGCGTGACCCGCAGGATCGTCTTCCTGGAGTCCTCCGACGAGGCTCTGGTGCGCCGGTTCGAGTCGGTGCGCCGCCCGCACCCCCTCCAGGGCGACGGCCGCATCGTCGACGGCATCGCCGCCGAGCGGGAACTGCTGCGCGAGCTGCGTGGTGACGCCGACCTGGTGATCGACACCTCCAGCCTCAACGTGCACGAGCTGCGCGCCAAGATGGACGCGCAGTTCGCCGGCGACGAGGAGCCCGAGCTGCGGGCCACCGTCATGTCCTTCGGCTTCAAGTACGGCCTGCCGGTCGACGCCGACCTGGTCGTGGACATGCGCTTCCTGCCCAACCCGCACTGGGTCCCCGAGCTGCGCCCGTTCACCGGCCTGAACGAGGAGGTCTCCTCGTACGTCCTGAACCAGCCCGGGGCCAAGGAGTTCCTCGACCGCTACACCGAGCTGCTCCAGATGATCGCCGCGGGTTACCGTCGGGAGGGCAAGCGCTATGTGACCGTCGCTGTCGGCTGCACCGGCGGCAAGCACCGGTCCGTGGCCATGTCGGAGAAGCTCGCCGCCCGGCTCGCCGCCGAGGGCGTGGAGACGGTGGTCGTCCACCGGGACATGGGACGGGAATGACAGGACGTACTCCGCGGCTGAGCAGGCTGCGCCGGGTGGTGCCCGAGGGACGCGGCGGCCGGCCCGCCGAGGCCCGTGCCGCCCGGCCCGAACAGGCGCGCGGCGGCAAGCCGCGCCGCCGGGGCGCCCAGCCCAAGGTCGTCGCCCTCGGCGGCGGCATGGGCCTGTCGGCCTCGCTCGCCGCGCTGCGCCGGATCACCGGCGCCCTCACCGCCGTCGTCACCGTGGCCGACGACGGCGGCTCCAGCGGGCGATTGCGCGACGAGCTGGGCGTTCTGCCGCCCGGTGACCTGCGCAAGGCGCTGGCCGCGCTGTGCGGCGACGACGACTGGGGCCAGACCTGGGCCCGCGTCATCCAGCACCGCTTCCAGTCCCAGGGCGACCTGCACGAACACGCGGTCGGCAATCTGCTGATCGTCGCCCTGTGGGAGCAGCTCGGCGACCACGTCCAGGCACTGGACCTGGTAGGCAAGCTGCTCGGCGCGCAGGGGCGCGTGCTGCCCATGTCGGCCGTGCCGCTGGAGCTCCAGGCACTGGTCCGGGGCCACGACCCGGAGCGGCCCGACGAGGTGGACACCGTACGCGGACAGGCGACCGTGGCGCTCACGCCCGGCGAGGTGCAGTCCGTCCACCTGGTCCCGAACGACCCGCCCGCGGTCCCCGAGGCGGTCGACGCCGTCCTGGACGCCGACTGGGTGGTGCTCGGCCCGGGCTCCTGGTTCTCCTCGGTCATCCCGCACCTGCTCGTGCCGGATCTGCTGGACGCGCTCGTCGAGACGAAGGCGCGCCGGGTGCTCTCCTTGAACCTCGCTCCGCAGCCCGGAGAAACCGAGGGCTTCTCCCCGCAGCGTCATTTGGAGGTTTTGGGACGACACGCCCCTAAACTCGCCCTGGACGTGGTGCTGGCCGACGAGGCCGCCGTGCCCGACCGTGACTCGCTCACCGACGCCGCGAAACGGTTCGGCGCCGCGGTCGAACTGGCTCCGGTTGCCCGGACCGACGGGACCCCGAGGCACGACCCGGAGCTGCTGGCCGCCGCGTACGACCGTATTTTTCGGATGCATGGAAGGATCGGCCCATGGCGATGACGGCAGCGGTGAAGGACGAGATCTCCCGGCTTCCCGTCACCCGGACCTGCTGCAGAAAGGCGGAGGTCTCCGCCGTTCTGCGGTTCGCCGGCGGCCTTCACTTGGTGAGCGGCCGCATCGTGATCGAGGCCGAACTGGACACCGCGAGAGCGGCCCGGCGACTCAAGCAGGACATTCTGGAGATCTTCGGGCACAGCTCGGAGCTGATCGTGATGGCGCCGGGCGGGCTGCGCCGCGGCTCGCGTTACGTCGTTCGGGTGGTTGCGGGCGGTGACCAGCTGGCCCGCCAGACCGGACTGGTGGACGGCCGGGGCCGGCCGATCCGGGGTCTGCCGCCGCAGGTGGTCTCGGGGGCCACCTGCGACGCCGAGGCCGCCTGGCGCGGCGCCTTCCTGGCGCACGGCTCGCTCACCGAGCCCGGCCGCTCCTCCTCCCTGGAGGTGACCTGCCCGGGTCCCGAGGCGGCGCTCGCCCTGGTCGGCGCCGCCCGTCGGCTGTCGATCCCCGCCAAGGCCCGCGAGGTGCGCGGTGTGGACCGGGTCGTCGTCCGCGACGGCGACGCGATCGGCGCCCTGCTCACCCGGCTCGGTGCCCACGACTCGGTGCTGGCCTGGGAGGAGCGGCGGCTGCGGCGCGAGGTCCGTGCCACCGCCAACCGCCTCGCCAACTTCGACGACGCCAACCTGCGCCGCTCGGCGCGCGCCGCCGTCGCCGCCGGTGCCCGCGTGCAGCGCGCCCTGGAGATCCTCGCCGACGACGTGCCCGAGCACCTCGCCGCCGCGGGCCGGCTCCGCATGGAGCACAAGCAGGCGTCCCTGGAGGAGCTGGGCGCGCTCGCCGACCCGCCGCTGACCAAGGACGCCGTGGCCGGCCGCATCCGCCGGCTGCTGGCGATGGCCGACAAGCGGGCCTCGGACCTCGGCATCCCCGGCACGGACGCCAACCTCGGCGAGGAGCTGGCCGACAACCTCGTCGGCTGACCCGCCCCGGGCAGTCCCACCCCGGCCACGAGCCCCCGCTCGCGAGCCCCCGCCGCTTGCGAGCCCCCGCTCACGAGCCCCGCACGCGCCGACGGCCCGTGCACACGGCCCGTCAACGAGCCGGTGCCGCCGCCCACTTGGGTGACCGGCACCGGCTCCGGCGTGTCCTTCCCGCGCTCTTGACTGGATCATGTTGTGTCATGAGCCTGGCATCTGTTCGCTGCCGTGGCGGACTCAAGCCTGTCGGACAGGCTTCAGCTAGGGGGGTTCATGAGACGAAGAGCGAGATCGATCCTCGCCGTCGGCGCGCTCCTGATCGGCGGAGCGGGCTTCGCACCCATCGCCCAGGCACAGCCCGCGGACCCGGTGACCCCGGACGCGGACGAAGTGAAGGTCTTCCGCGCCGACGTCACCCGCGAGCAGGTACCCCTGCTGCTGGCCGCCGGCCAGGACGGCCACGAGCTCGGCGAGCAGGTCCCCGACAGGGGGACGGCCACCGTCGAGGTCTTCCTCACCGACCGGGAGGCCGAGAAGCTGGAGGAACAGGGCGTCGACCTCGACGAGCACACCCTCTCCACCCGGGCCGAGAAGCGCGTCGAGGGAGCCGCCGAGGGCGTCTTCCGCCCGTACAGCGGCAGTGGCGGCCTCCAGGAGGAGATCCTGCGGACCGCGCGGGAGAATCCCGGCCTCACCAAGGTCGTCTCCATCGGCAAGACGGTGAACGGCCAGGACATCCTGGCGCTCAAGCTCACCGGGAACGCGAAGAAGTCCAAGGACGGCTCCAAGCCTTCCGTCCTGTACATGTCCAACCAGCACGCACGCGAGTGGATCACCCCGGAGATGACCCGCCGGCTGATGCACCACTACCTGGACAAGTACGACGAGGACCGGCGGATCAAGAAGCTCGTCGACTCCACCGAACTGTGGTTCCTCCTGTCGGCCAACCCCGACGGCTACGACTACACGTTCGAGAGCGGCGACAACCGCCTGTGGCGCAAGAACCTGCGCGACAACAACGGCGACGGCACCATCGGCACCGGCGACGGCGTCGACCTCAACCGCAACTTCGCCTACAAGTGGGGCTACGACGACGAGGGCTCGTCCCCCAACCCCACCAGCCAGACCTACCGCGGCACCGGGCCCAACTCCGAGCCCGAGACCAAGGCCCTGGACGCCTTCCAGAAGCGGATCGGCTTCACCTACGGCATCAACTACCACTCCGCCGCCGAACTCCTCCTGTACGGGGTCGGCTGGCAGGTGGCCACGGACACTCCGGACGACGTCCTCTACGAGGCGCTCGCCGGCACACCGGACAACCCCGCGATCCCCGGCTACCACCCGCAGGTCTCCTCGGAGCTGTACACCACCAACGGCGAGGCGGACGGCCACGCGGCCAACGTCAACGGCATGGCGATGTTCACCCCGGAGATGTCGACCTGCCAGACCATCTCCGAGCAGGACCCCGACGACGAGTGGAACGCGGGCGACTGCCAGTCGGGCTTCAACTTCCCCGACGACGAGGAACTGATCCAGCAGGAGTTCGCGAAGAACATCCCCTTCGCGCTCTCCCTCGCCGAGAGCGCCGCGCACCCCGACCGGCCGTCCTCCGCGGTGGGCCTGGAGGCCGCCGACTTCACCCCGGCCGAGTTCACCACCAGCTACTCGCGCGGCGCCGACCAGGAGGTCTCCGTCGTCGTACGCAAGTCGGTGCGCGACAAGGAGCTGAAG
The DNA here is from genome assembly GCF_053613315.1 of Streptomyces sp. JK94. Taxonomy (NCBI): domain Bacteria; kingdom Bacillati; phylum Actinomycetota; class Actinomycetes; order Kitasatosporales; family Streptomycetaceae; genus Streptomyces; species Streptomyces sp. JK94. Next base: position 651,718 of record NZ_JBSICH010000001.1, read on the forward strand.
TACCGCGTCAACGGCGGACGCGTCCACGACATGGCACTGAAGCCCTGGCGGGGCGGCGAGCGCTACGGAGGTGAGGACAACCTGTACTTCGACGAGTACCGCGCCAAGGTCAAGGACGGCGACCGCGGCGACGAGGTCGAGGTCTGGTTCACCGGCGAGACGAAGGGCGGGAAGCGGACCGAGAGCGAGCACTTCACGTACACGATCGCCGAGCGGCCCCGCGCGGACGTCCTCGTCGTCTCCGAGGAGGGCGCGCAGGCCACGCAGGCCCGGACGTACGTGGACGCGCTGAAGGCGAACGGCCGGCGGGCGGCCGTGTGGGACGTCGCCACGCAGGGCGCGCCCGACGCGCTCGGCGTCCTCGGCCACTTCGACACCGTCGTCCACCACACCGGCGCCGCGGCGCCCGGCAACGCCACCCAGCTCCAGCTGCGGGCCTTCCTCAACGAGGGCGGCCGGCTGATCGAGGCGGGCGAGCGGGCCGGCGGCAGCGTCGACCTCGGCGGCGGCACCCTGTCCGACGACTTCAGCCAGTACTACCTGGGCGCCTACACCCGCACCTCGACCCCCGGAGCCACCGGATTCACCGGCTCCGGCAAGCTCGACGGGACCGCCGGCGCGCTCGGCGGCGCCCCCGGCAACCCGCTCGACGCGGCCGGAACCTACAGCGTGACCTCGGACCGGCTGCCCGCCGACGACTACCCGCAGTTCGCCGGCGAGGGTGCCGGGAGCTTCGCCGGGACGGTCAACCCGTACGGGCCGCACACGGGCGACTGGATGGCCGCCGCCGTCCACACCGACGACGCCTACAAGCGCCTCACCCGCACCGTCGACCTCACCGGTGTCATCGCCTCGGACCGGCCCACGCTCCGCACCCAGCTCCTGTGGGACACCGAGCGGGGCTACGACCACGCGCTGGTCGAGGCACACACCACCGGCGCCGACGACTGGACCACGCTCCCCGAGGCGGACGGTGCCACCGGCACGGCCGTGCCCGCGGAGTGCGCGGCCGGGTTCTACGTGGGCGGGCACCCCTGGCTGAAGCGCTACCTGACCCTGTCCGACGACGGCTGCACCGCGATCGGCACGACCGGGCGGTGGAACAGCCTCACCGGCTCCTCCGGGGGCTGGCGGCAGGTCGCGTTCGACCTGAGCGCCTACGCCGGGAAGACCGTCGAGGTCTCGATCGCCTACGTCACGGACCCGGGCAGCGGCGGACGCGGTGTCCTCGCCGACGAGACCTCGCTCGTCGTCGGCGGCGCGGCGACCGCGACCGAGGGTTTCGAGACCTCGCTCGGCGCCTGGCGGGTCTCCGGGCCGCCCGCGGGCAGTCCCGCCGTACTGAAGGACTGGACCCGCACCGGGGCCCTCTTCCGGACGTACGGCGCGGTCACCACGGACGACACCGTACTGCTGGGCTTCGGCCTGGAGCACCTCACCGAACCGGCCGCCCGGGCCACCCTGGTCCGGCAGGCGCTGCGTGCCCTGGACGAGTGAAATCCGGGACACGGGGGACTGGGACGGGGTAGCCACATCGGGTGACCGGTCCCCGCGCCCCAGGGCGGTCCGTACCCCTACCGGCGGGTACGGACCGCCCTGCCGGGTATGGGGCGTCTCGATGTCACCCCCGAGGCCCCGGAGAGGTAGGGTCGGAGGTGGTCGGGGACATCCCAAATACAGCTCGCCGGCACATCGGGCCGGCGTACCAACGAGGAGATCGGTTCGTGACGATCCGCGTAGGCATCAACGGCTTTGGCCGCATCGGTCGTAACTACTTCCGCGCGCTGCTGGAGCAGGGTGCAGACATCGAGATCGTGGCTGTCAACGACCTGGGTGACACCGCGACCACCGCCCACCTGCTGAAGTACGACACCATCCTCGGGCGCCTCCCGTACGAGGTCTCGCACACCGAGGACACCATCACCGTCGGCGACAAGACCGTCAAGGTCCTCGCCGAGCGCAACCCCGCCGACATCCCGTGGGGCGACCTGGGCGTCGACATCGTCATCGAGTCGACCGGCATCTTCACGAAGAAGGCCGACGCCGAGAAGCACATCGCGGGCGGCGCGAAGAAGGTCCTCATCTCGGCCCCGGCCAAGGATGAGGACGTCACCATCGTGATGGGCGTCAACCAGGACAAGTACGACGCGGCGAACCACCACGTCATCTCCAACGCCTCCTGCACCACCAACTGCGTGGCGCCGATGGCCAAGGTCCTCGACGAGAACTTCGGCATCGTCAAGGGCCTGATGACGACGGTGCACGCGTACACGAACGACCAGCGCATCCTGGACTTCCCGCACAAGGACCTGCGCCGCGCCCGTGCCGCCGCGGAGAACATCATCCCGACCACCACGGGCGCCGCCAAGGCCACCGCGCTGGTCCTCCCGCAGCTCAAGGGCAAGCTGGACGGCATCGCGATGCGCGTCCCGGTCCCGACCGGCTCGGTCACGGACCTCGTCCTGGAGCTCGGCCGCGAGGTCACCAAGGACGAGGTCAACGCCGCCTTCCAGAAGGCCGCCGAGGGCGAGCTGAAGGGCATCCTGGAGTACACCGAGGACCCGATCGTCTCCTCGGACATCGTCAACGCCCCGGCGTCCTGCACCTTCGACTCGTCCCTGACCATGGTCCAGGACGGCAAGAACGTGAAGGTCATCGGCTGGTACGACAACGAGTGGGGCTACTCCAACCGCCTCGTCGACCTCACGGTCTTCGTCGGCAACCAGCTCTGATCGCACCGGACTCAGCAGGCACCTCGCATGTGACGGCAGGGCTCGGGCAGCGCAAGGCCGCGCTGCCCGGGCCCTGCGTCGCGTCCGCAGCGACCAGCCCTCGTAGGATCACGAGCGATCCGAGAACCCAGGAGCCCTCTTGAAGACGATCGACGAACTGCTCTCCGAAGGCGTCGCGGGCAAGCGCGTCTTCGTCCGCGCAGACCTCAACGTGCCGCTGGACGGCACCACCATCACCGACGACGGCCGCATCCGCGCCGTGGTGCCCACCGTCAAGGCCCTGGCCGACGCCGGCGCGCGCGTGATCGTCGCCTCGCACCTGGGCCGCCCCAAGGGCGCCCCGGACCCGGTCTTCTCCCTCGCCCCGGCCGCCGCCCGCCTCGGTGAGCTGCTCGGCGCCGACGTCGCCTTCGCCGAGGACACGGTCGGCACCTCCGCCGAGTCGACGGTGTCCGGTCTCGGCGACGGCCAGGTGGCCGTCATCGAGAACCTGCGCTTCAACGCCGGCGAGACCAGCAAGGACGACGACGAGCGCGCCGCCTTCGCCGACAAACTGGCCGGCCTCGCGGACGTCTACGTCGGCGACGGCTTCGGCGCGGTGCACCGCAGGCACGCCTCGGTCTTCGACCTCCCCAAGCGGCTGCCGCACTACGCCGGCCACCTCATCGCCACCGAGGTCGGCGTCCTGAGGAAGCTCACCGACGACGTCCGGCGCCCCTACGTCGTCGCCCTCGGCGGCGCCAAGGTCTCCGACAAGCTCGCCGTCATCGACCAGCTGCTCGGCAAGGCGGACCGGCTCCTGATCGGCGGCGGCATGGCGTACACCTTCCTCAAGGCCCAGGGCCACGAGGTCGGCATCTCCCTCCTCCAGGAGGACCAGGTCCCGGCCGTCAAGGAGTACATCGAGCGCGCGGAGAAGAACGGCGTCGAGCTGGTCCTCCCCGTCGACGTCCTGGTCTCGACCGAGTTCCCGGACCTGAAGACCAAGGCCCCGGCCCACCCCTCCACCGTCGCCGCGGACGCCATCCCGGCCGACCAGGAGGGCCTGGACATCGGTCCCGAGACCCGCAAGCTGTACGCCTCGAAGCTCGCCGACGCCGCCACCGTCTTCTGGAACGGCCCCATGGGCGTCTTCGAGCACCCCGACTACGCCGAGGGCACCAAAGCGGTCGCCCAGGCACTCCTCGACGCCCCGGGCTTCACCGTGGTCGGCGGCGGCGACTCCGCCGCGGCCGTCCGTACGCTCGGCTTCGACGAGAACGCATTCGGCCACATCTCGACCGGCGGCGGCGCCTCCCTCGAATACCTCGAGGGCAAGACGCTCCCCGGCCTCGCCGCACTGGAGGACTGACCCCGATGAGCACCCGCACGCCGCTGATGGCGGGCAACTGGAAGATGAACCTCAACCACCTGGAGGCCATCGCCCACGTCCAGAAGCTCGCCTTCGCCCTCGCGGACAAGGACTACGACGCCGTCGAGGTCGCCGTCCTCGTCCCCTTCACCGACCTGCGCTCGGTGCAGACCCTGGTCGAGCACGACAAGCTGAAGGTCAAGTACGGTGCCCAGGACGTCTCCGCCCACGAGGGCGGCGCCTACACCGGCGAGATCTCCGGCTCGATGCTGGCCAAGCTCCGCTGCACCTACGTCGCGATCGGCCACTCCGAGCGCCGGCAGTACCACGCCGAGACGGACGAGCTGGTCAACGCCAAGGTGAAGGCCGCCTACAAGCACGGCCTGACCCCGATCCTGTGCGTCGGCGAGGAGCTGGACGTCCGCGAGGCGGGCAACCACGTCGCCCACACCCTCGCCCAGGTCGAGGGCGGCCTGAAGGACCTCACCGCCGAGCAGGCCGAGACGATCGTGATCGCCTACGAGCCGGTGTGGGCCATCGGCACCGGCAAGGTCTGCGGCGCCGAGGACGCCCAGGAGGTCTGCGCGGCGATCCGCGGCAAGGTCGCCGAACTCTACTCGCAGGAGCTGGCCGACAAGGTCCGCATCCAGTACGGCGGCTCGGTCAAGTCCGGCAACGTCGCCGAGATCATGGCGCAGGCCGACATCGACGGCGCCCTGGTCGGCGGCGCCTCGCTGGACTCGGACGAGTTCGTCGGGATCGTCCGCTTCCGCGACCAGTAGGACGGACGCCCGGTCGCCCGGCGGTTCGACCGGTGAGTATGCCGTAGCGACGATACGTCGTACCCTTGCGGGGGCATGGTGGCCTGCTGTCACCGTGCCCCCGTCGTTCATCCGAATCCGAGGAAGTTGGTCCAGCCGTGGTTTTGGGGTTCTCGATCACCCTGATCGTCTTCAGCCTGCTGCTGATGCTGCTGGTGCTGATGCACAAGGGGAAGGGCGGCGGCCTCTCCGACATGTTCGGCGGCGGCATGCAGTCGTCCGTCGGCGGCTCCTCGGTCGCCGAGCGCAACCTCGACCGGATCACCGTGGTGGTCGGTCTGCTGTGGTTCGCGTGCATCATGGTGCTCGGCCTGCTGATGAAGGCCAACAACTGACCCGTCACGCACTTCCGCACGTAAAGCCCCATGTTCGGTACGCGCCGCACGGCGCCGCCTATCATGGGGCTTGCGTCTGGGCGCTTGGGCTTGTAACTCCAACCACTGGACGCGCGTTGGGCCTTACGTAGACTGAGGCGCTCGCAGCGAAGCGAAACGCCGACTCGCTTCGCGGCACCATCACGCAGGGAGTTACGACCGTGGCAAGTGGCAACGCGATCCGGGGAAGCCGGGTCGGGGCGGGGCCGATGGGCGAGGCCGAGCGTGGCGAGTCCGCGCCGCGTCTGCGCATCTCCTTCTGGTGCTCCAACGGACACGAGACACAGCCGAGCTTCGCGAGCGACGCACAGGTCCCCGAGACCTGGGACTGCCCGCGCTGCGGCTTCCCCGCCGGACAGGACCGGGACAATCCCCCGGCTCCGCCGCGCACCGAGCCCTACAAGACCCATCTGGCCTATGTGCGGGAGCGCCGCAGCGACGCGGACGGCGAGGCGATCCTCGCCGAGGCACTCGCCAAACTGCGCGGCGAGATCTAGCCCGGATTCTCCGCGACTTTCCATCGCGGTCATCTTCGGTCTGATTCAGTCTTCTTCACCGTTGATCAATTAGGTTGGAACAGCCGGGACAGCTGGGACACCTGAGGAAGAAGGCTGAAGTCCGACATGAACGCAGACGGCCGTACCAGGCTCCACCGGACGCCCGAGTGGAACGCGCTGGCCAAGCACCGCGAAGAGCTCGGCGAGGTCCGGCTGCGCGAGCTGTTCGCCGCCGACCCCGGGCGCGGCACCGGCTGCACGCTCCGGGTGGGAGACCTGTACGTCGACTACTCCAAGCACCTCGTCACCGACGAGACCCTGCGGCTGCTGCGGGAGCTGGCCGCCGCCACCGACGTCTTCGGCCTGCGTGACGCCATGTTCCGGGGCGAGCGGATCAACATCACCGAGGACCGGGCGGTGCTGCACACCGCGCTGCGCGCGCCGCGGGACGCGGTGATCGAGGTCGACGGCGAGAACGTCGTACCCGAGGTGCACGCCGTGCTCGACAGGATGGCGGACTTCGCCGGCCGGGTCCGCTCCGGGGAGTGGAAGGGCCACACCGGCCGGCGCATCAGGAACGTCGTCAACATCGGCATCGGCGGCTCCGACCTGGGCCCCGCCATGGCCTACGAGGTGCTGCGGGCCTTCACCGACCGCTCGCTGACCTTCCGTTTCGTGTCGAACGTGGACGGCGCCGACCTCCACGAGGCCACCCGGGACCTGGATGCGGCCGAGACGCTCTTCGTCATCGCCTCCAAGACCTTCACCACCATCGAGACGATCACGAACGCGACCTCGGCCCGCTCCTGGCTGCTGGAGGCGCTCGGTGACGAGAAGGCGGTCGCCCGGCACTTCGTCGCGCTGTCGACGAACGCCGAGAAGGTCGCCGAGTTCGGCATCGACACGGCCAACATGTTCGAGTTCTGGGACTGGGTCGGCGGCCGGTACTCCTACGACTCCGCGATCGGGCTCTCCCTGATGATCGCCATCGGCCCGGACCGCTTCCGGGAGATGCTCGACGGCTTCCGTATCGTCGACGAGCACTTCCGCACCGCCCCGGCCGAGTCCAACGTGCCGTTGCTGATGGGCCTGCTGGGCGTCTGGTACGGCAACTTCCTGGGCGCCCAGTCGCACGCGGTCCTGCCGTACAGCCACTACCTGTCGAAGTTCACCGCGTACCTCCAGCAGCTCGACATGGAGTCCAACGGCAAGTCCGTCGACCGCGAGGGGCGGCCGGTCGAGTGGCAGACCGGTCCGGTCGTGTGGGGCACGCCGGGCACCAACGGGCAGCACGCCTACTACCAGTTGATCCACCAGGGCACGAAGCTGATCCCGGCGGACTTCATCGGCTTCGCCGAGCCGGCGGCCGAGCTGAGCGACGGACTGAAGGCCCAGCACGACCTGCTGATGGCCAACTTCTTCGCGCAGACCCAGGCGCTCGCCTTCGGCAGGACGCCGGACGAGGTACGGGCCGAGGGCGTGCCGGAGGAACTGGTCCCGCACAAGACGTTCCGGGGCGGCCACCCGACGACCACCGTCCTCGCCCGCGAGCTGACCCCTTCGGTGCTCGGTCAGCTCGTCGCCCTCTACGAGCACAAGGTGTTCGTGCAGGGCGCGGTGTGGAAGATCGACTCCTTCGACCAGTGGGGCGTCGAACTGGGCAAGGTGCTCGCCAAGCGCGTCGAGCCCGCCCTCACCGAGGGCGCCGAGGTCCCCGGGCTGGACACCTCCACCAAGGCACTGGTCACCGCCTACCGGGAGCTGCGCGGCCGGCGGTGAACGAAGTGGGGTGGGGGAAGAGGGAAACAGAAAAAAAAACCCACCCCCCCCCGCCTTTGAAAG